>CAJUQR010000027.1 GCA_910588185.1 uncultured Peptostreptococcaceae bacterium | reverse complement strand
TTACTCTCAGGAAACTCACTTCCGTTAACAATAGTTTTTAAACAAGCTCTAACAGTTTCATGGCTACTACAAATGGAGAAGTTGCGACCTTCATTGTAGATAAAGCAGCTATTTACATTGGATAAACAAAACGATAATAACCTATCGAGTCAAGCTTGTCAGTCAGATTTATTTTAAGACCACTGATATCAGAGATTCTTTTCAGTTTTGCGAGACACATTCTGAAAGAATGATTGCGATTATCGCACATTACCAAATCAAAATTTTTTAATAATGGTACTAACCTATAGTCTGCTGCCAGCGAATCGGCATTAGAGGTCAGTATGTTCACACCATGGCGACCGATGAGATCGCTCTCTGTAAAACCAAATTTGAGTTTAATCGCAGTTTTAAGCGGCATTACAAACTCCAATCCCTTTTTACTTCGCAATACCACAGGTTTTTTAATATAGATTGTATCAGCATCATAGCAATCCCTGTCGTCCAGATTCACATGATTAACCGGTGTGTTTCTGCTCCTTATTCCTATCGGCTCACACATCCAGTAGTATGCATTTGGATCTTTGAAGGGTAGAGTCACGGGGATATCCTCAAGAGGAATTTCAGTCGATTCTCTATAACTTATAATGGAGTTCTTATTAGGAGCATAACGGTCGAACTGGCCGCCTTGAATTAAATATTTTTCAAAAAATAATGAGTTGGAATCATAATTGATCACATCAAATTTTTTCAACTTTTCAATCTTTTGATCCTGCCCCTCATATATATCATCAATCTCAGTTGACAAACTAACATCCTCAGATGATGGAATATCTTTTAAGGATTTCATTTTGTCTTCTGACCACCCACCCCAATAAGACGATATTCCATTGGGACCAGACATTAGTGCGCCCGAAGGCTGTGAGAGAATATCTGACAGAGTGGCGTCATAATTCAATTTCCCAAAATCTTCTCGAGAAAGGACAAAGAAACTTCCATGTCTATCAGTAAGTATAACCGGATGCCTATAACTTACAGTATCCATCATGAACAACGAAAGATTCCATCTCGATTCATCCATATATGGCGTCCAGGTATATGCTCCTTTGTGTGTTACATCGTAAGGCACTTTCGCAACCTTTTTTTGAGGAGAAGCGCAAGCGCACAACATGATCATAAAACACACAATCAACTGATTGGCTATACATAATCCACATTTTTTTTTTGTATTCATTGTATTCGCTATCAATAATTTGACGGGAAATAACTATCTATCATGCTTTTCATTATAATTTCATATATCGATTTAGTATAGATATTATAACGAAAAAAACCTCGACCTGGCGGATTAGAAGGATCGCCTCCAAATGGATTTCCTCGCAATCCGCTACTAATTATATGTGAAATTTCTTCATAAGAGATAGACGGGGATCTGTTCGGATCAGATGAAGTCCTTGTCATTATACCTTTCCAGAAATGCCCTAATCCTAAAACATGACCAATTTCATGCGCTATCGTAAGTTCCGTAGCACCCAAC
>CAJUQR010000026.1 GCA_910588185.1 uncultured Peptostreptococcaceae bacterium | reverse complement strand
ATCTTCTCATAATAAGAGATAGTTAAATGTTCTCCGTTATAATATTTATGTGGAAAACCACAGAATATTTTACGGAGGTGTCTTACTATGAAGACGCAAACAACATTTGAGGAACATTTGAGAAAGGACAATCTTTCGGAAAACACAATTACATCGTACCTATGGACAGTAGACTACTACCAATCCCATTACGACAGTGTAAGCAAAGAAAATCTGCTGGCATACAAGGGGTATTTGATGGAATTCTTCAAGCCAAAAACTGTCAATCTGAGAATTCAGGCGATGAACAAGTATTTAGAGTATCTCGGCAAGGAACGATTGCAGCTAAAAGCAGTAAAAGTTCAACAGAAGAACTTCTTGGAGAATGTAATCAGCAACGCCGATTATAACTTCCTGAAAAAGCAACTGAAGAAAGACGGAAATATGGAATGGTATTTTGTAGTATGGTATTTAGCTGCCACTGGAGCAAGAGTCAGCGAATTGATACAAATTAAAATCGAACATATCCAAATAGGCTATTTCGATTTATACACAAAAGGCGGTAAGTTACGGCGGCTTTACATACCGAAGAAACTTAAAACAGAAACTCTTGAATGGCTGGATGAAACGCACCGTTCCTCCGGCTATTTGTTTTTGAACCGATACGGGAATCGTATCACGACCCGTGGAATTTCACAGCAGCTTAAAAACTATGCCGACAAATACGGACTTGATAAAAAAGTCGTTTACCCTCACTCTTTCCGTCATCGATATGCAAAGAATTTTCTTGAAAAGTATAACGATATTGCATTGCTTGCCGACCTTATGGGGCACGAAAGTATTGAAACCACAAGAATATATCTACGCCGAACCGCAAGTGAGCAACAGGCATTGGTTGATAAAATAGTGACTTGGTAAAAACATAGCCGCCCTCATTTTGAGGACGGCTGATTTTATGATAGGGAGTTTGTTATTTCGTCAAGTTTTGTAAACACTGCTTCAATAGCCTCAACAATTCGTTTTTGCTCGGCAAGAGGTGGGAAAAGAAGAGGTAAGGCAACTAAATTTGATTTACTTATTCTTTTTCGCGTGGTTCCTGAGCTGTTTATCATAACAAAAGATTGAAATAAAGGAGATGAAATAGCATAAAGGATGTATTTTAAGTTATACCAATTGTCTTTTGGCGCAATCCAGCAAGTATCTACAGTTGTAATTTTTTTACCTTCAATTTTAGGCAATATACAGGCACACATTTTATCGCTTACAATTCGATTTATTAACATATATCCTGAATGAATTTCTGTACAGCCTAATTCGTTAAATGTTTCAGGGGTCAAATATTTAAAGCCTTTATTAACATACTCCAAAAAGCCTACAGAACCAAGTTGAACAAGTTTTATTTCACCTGAAGAAACCATATTATCTGATAAAATCCAATCACCATCATTTAAAATCAAGTTGGTTGTGATTTCAGATAATGAGGAAACAGACCAGCTAGCAGGCAAATCTTCATAATAAGAGTTATCCTCACCTTTGAAAATGACGGAGTCCTTTTTGTCACGCT
>CAJUQR010000025.1 GCA_910588185.1 uncultured Peptostreptococcaceae bacterium | reverse complement strand
TTACTCTCAGGAAACTCACTTCCGTTAACAATAGTTTTTAAACAAGCTCTTATTCCCCGTCACCGAGGGAAATATCTCTCAATAATTTCACACATATAATCAAGGAGATTCTTTTCCCCGACAAACATCACATGATGCTTGCCCGGTTTTATTACGCCAGAATATTGAAGAACAAAGGAGAAAAAACAGCGGCGATAGCACAATACCGTAAAGCCGAATATGAAAGTATCGAACTCCGCGACACATTTTATATAAGTCAGATTTACGGTGACCTTGCAATACTATATGGTGAGGTTCTTTGTGTCAAAGAAGAACTTTTATATGCCCGGAAAGCCTATGAAATCCTGAAACCCTGGAATCATCCCGATTATACCTTATGGGGACAGTGCGAAGTAGCAAGAGCACTGATAAACAACTACCGTCATAGCGAAGCAATACCCATCCTTGACTCAATACTCTCCCAAACTGCACTCATTAATGAAGACGTCAATCTTAAAAGTGAATCGATTATTTTGCTGTCTATCTGTCATTATACTTTAGGCAACAATGATTCAGCATACTCACTTCTTAACGAACTCAAGAGCCGATTCCCTTCAGAATACACTTTACAACTTGCTAATAATCATCTTTATACCGCCATACAATCGGGGAATAAAGATGAAGCGGACTCAATTCTGAAGAATCATATCCTCGCTGACTCGGCTGGATTTGTCCCATCTTATATATATGAAAGCCAAGGGGATTTCAAACAGGCATATCTGGCAGGTAAGAAAGAAGCAGAGCACGACTGGAAATGGTTTCGTGCCAATATGTTGCAGGAATTGACCATAGCCGATACCGAATATCACATCAACGAGCTGAATAAAAAAGATAATGAAAGGGCAACCATAAAAGTCTGGCTCATTGTTGGTACCATAACCGTGTTGTGCGCTATTTTCACACTTCTATTTATCCTGAAAAAAAGGAAAGAGGAAAATCAGAAGGCTATAAATGCACTTGTAAATAGGGCGCAATTACTGATTGAGGAAATAAATTCCCTCAAAACTACAAACAACACCCTTGGACAAACCTTAAACAGATTATTCGGTGAACGCTTCAAAACTATCGACTCCCTCCTCGCTATATATTCTGCTCATAAAGGTAAAAAAGTAGAACGACAGAAGATTTATGAAGAAGTAGATCGTATTTTGAATTCATTTGAGAGCAACGAAATCAACAAACGTCTAATCGAACTGGTAGACCTTTACTTTGACGGTATGGCCAGTCGTTTCAAAGAAGATTTCCCCGATTTGAAAGAGGATGACTATATGCTTTTCCTCTACCTTGTATGCGGATTTTCTAATTATTCTATAATGTTGCTTCTTGATGTGACCATCACAACTGTGTATTCTCGAAAAAAAAGAGTCAAGGCAAAGATTATGGCTTCGCAATCCAAACATGCTGATAAATTCTTATCATTTTTTTAATAATCATCTATAAAACAACTCTTTATAGCCACACAGCATTAATACCATCATTAAAACACTGGCTAACAACTACTTATACCCAATCAATGAGAATTTGCCTAATTTTTTAGAGCTTGTTTAAAAACAAATGTGAATAATAAATAAGCATCAGTCAAT
>CAJUQR010000024.1 GCA_910588185.1 uncultured Peptostreptococcaceae bacterium | reverse complement strand
GCCATATCTTGACCAGCAGCAGAGAATGCATGGAAATCACCATTTGCATCTGTATAACCAACAAATTCGATTTCTGTAATGGAAGCAGCAGTAGTAGGCAATTTAACTACAGAGGTAGTTCCATCCGGATTAACAACAGTCAATGTACAGATACCATCCGCTTCGACAGCAGTAACAGGAGCAGCTTTATAAGTAGATTTTTCAAGTTTGCCTGTCTCTTTGTTGACAAAATACCAATAGCCGTCTGCCCCCACTTCAGGAACAATTACAGTAGCAGTTTCTCCTTTTTTGGCACAATACCATCCTGTGGGTTCATCATCAATCAGCCATTGACCATCCTTATCAATAGTCAACTTATTGCCGTCACCTTTCTCTCCTTTTTCGCCATCGACTCCATTGGTAACCTCATAGCTGGAGCCATCATTTAAAGTAAAGGTAAGACCCTTGTCTGTCTTATCTACGCTGGTGATGTACTTACCAGCATCGATTTTGCTTTGTAAAGCTGCAATCTGTGACTTCAAATCGGTCAACTCCTTGTCGATACGATCGATGTCATCATCATAATCTTTACAAGATACAAACGTTCCTGTCGAGGTCACCATCAAGGCACCGAACAGGATTGCACTTAAAAATTTTTTGTTCATAATAGAAAAACTTTAAATTTATAAATTTAAAAACTCAAAATGTTTATTGTTATAAAAGGACTTAATTGCGTTGGACAACAAAAGGATTCCGGCTCTGCGATATATATTGCAGGGGAGTCATGCCGACCATCTTCCCGAACGCCACATAGAACACGCTCTTGGAGGCGAACCCGCAACGGCTGAAAAGCTCGCTCACAGGGCACTCATCACCCTCCAGCAGCTCCTTGGCGCGGGCAACCCTGTAGGAGTTTATCAACCGCTTGAAGTTGCAGCCGAAGTAGTTGTTCACCGTATTACTCAGGTAGGTCGTATTCGTGCCGGAAACAAAAGAAGACTTATATCGTTATAAATCAGCGATGTAACCACCAAATAAAAAACCATTCCGTCTATTGGTTATCTATAGAAGATCTAAATAGATTTTTATATGTTATCAACGGAGGACAGTTTGCACGAATAATTACATTTATTGAGGACATGGAAGGTCTTCGATTAGCTTAAAATGCACTTTGATAGCGTAAAATAGACAAATAGATGCACCGCCAGAGTGCAGGCCATATTTGCATGTTAAAGTCAATATAGCATGAAAAAGTCACAAGAGCATTTCGAAAAATTGTTAAGAGAACAAATACGAGTTTCCATCGTTATCTGTATTCCAAGATAAATTGGAACAGCCGTATGATAGGTATTACCGGTCCTAGAGGAGTAGGCAAAACCACTTTGATGCTTCAACATATAAAAGAAGAACTGTATAGAAAAACCAATGTAATGAAAGACGATATTGAAGCCGGATATATGAATGTCGTATCCTTATGGCAATTGGGTGCTGAAAGTCGTATCATAAAATATAAAATACGCCAGAAGTGTGAATACCTTTATTCCATGCCTTACATATCTTCCAATGAGTAGCCTGTATATTCTATCTGATATCTTTTTAACTCGCCTATAAGTTTTTGGGATTTTTCTTTCAAGACCGGCATAGATATTTTATTCCGGTTAATCTTTCCCTCTACTATCC
>CAJUQR010000023.1 GCA_910588185.1 uncultured Peptostreptococcaceae bacterium | reverse complement strand
GGATACGGAAACCTCTTTAGAAAAAGATTTCAGTCATTTTTAAACAGGCTCTTAAAGAGTCATATCTTAGTTTTTTATCTCAATATCATTTCAAACATAATTCATGATTTGATAAATGCCAAATAAATCTGCTTAAATTTAAATTTTCACACTTTTATTGCAGTCTGTAATTCTAAATCGACATACATTTGCACCAGAAAAACAAAACAGGATAACAGAAAATAAAAAGAAAGTCATAAATAATGACTATTAAATGACGATTTGAATATACAAATATTGGTGATTGTTAGGATAATAATATCAAATTGTCAAAGAAAGAAAAAAGTGAGTATAAACCCCTCTTCGGAGGAACTAAATTTGGAAAGGTATGAAAAAGATTGAAATGTTTTTAAGTACTGTGTTTGCTAATAATAGTGCAAATTCCAATAAGTGTAATAAGATTAACTTTTGGTGTCCGACTGGGATGCCCCCCATCTTTTGTGATTTTCAAAGTAAATGAATTTGAGACACATTAGAATTTTATAATAATCGAGCGCTGTGAATTGGCAGCTCAGTAGTACTAACGTTCTCTCGAAACTAGAGAGACTAATTCAGATAGGTATGAGAAAGATTATAGTTTATATTGGTTCAATATTTTCAAATCATCCTACTAATTTGAATGCCAACGACTGCAACAATATCAACTTTTGGTGTCCAACCGGGATGAATCCAATATTCCATCATCAGATCAAGTATTATCAAGACTAATGGAATAATAGAACCTACGGCAATCACCAATTATAATTAGTATTAACCAACTTTTTACATTAAAGAGCTTAACAGCTAAAGGTATAAAAAAGATTGTAAAAATGACTAATATAGTTGATAACAATAGTTTGAGAATAAATTACTTGTGCCCCACTGGTATAATCCCTGTCTTTTATAATTTAAAGTCAAGCAAGAGAGGAAAGTAAATAGGGTTTAGTTTATGCATAGTAAATGTAAGATTTACTTGCAACAGGTAAAAAGATTTTTAAGGTTAACAATGTATGCGGCATGCTAAAAAGTGATTATTATGTTGGAAGTTGTTCTATATAAGTATTTACTTTTTGTCGTTCAAAAGATATGACTTCAATATAGTAAACATACACTTTTTAGTTTGCCCCTATTTTTCGAATAAAATGAGTGAGTCATAAACATCAGTTACATATTATGAATACTTTCGGCTCTATCACGTATGAATTTTTTAACAATAAAAAGAACTATCATTTTGATTTAACAGGAGCTTTTAGTAACATTATTGAAGAAAGTGAAGCAATAGAATATGATGATGACGACGATGAGGATGAATTCGATGATGATGACTAACATCTCATTAATCCATAGCTTTTAAGTTTATTAAAGAAACAGGTCAGGACGCTATATCCTGACCTGTTTTTGATGTTAGTTAAGTCCTAATAGTTAGTTTGCTTTATTTGCTCTCAGCATTAGCTATTGATGCACGTACTCTGCTTAATGTTTCCAATGTCATCTGAAGATATGAAGCAATCATTGTCAAAGGTGCTCTTCTAGTTATTTCAGGAAAATGTTGCTGTAATCTAGCGTATCTGTCATTTGCTGATTCGAAACGTAAAATGTCAGCCTTTAATTGTGATAACATTAAGGAATTTTCAAAAAAACTCCGATATAGATAAGCTATATCACCATTAGCATCAGAAAGTTCTTCCTTTAGTAGATGACAAAAATTAAAATTCTATTGTTAAGCATTTAATTATCAAT
>CAJUQR010000022.1 GCA_910588185.1 uncultured Peptostreptococcaceae bacterium | reverse complement strand
GTGTTTCTCTCGTAGTTTTTTTATTTATGTATTAACTTTGTAAAAATCAGATTTTATGGACATTCCTAAAGAATTTTTAAGTAAAGAGTTTTTGTCCCAGTTTAAGACAGGCGAAGATGTGACAGCTTTCATGAAAGAGCTTCATACTCGTGTTTATGAACAAATGCTGGAAGCAGAGATGGATAACCATTTAGGTTACGAAAAACACTCCAATCAAGGCGATCATAGTGGCAACTCCCGCAATGGTAGTTATAGGAAGCAGATTCAAACCGAGATGGGTGAATCTGTTATTCAGGTTCCTCGTGATCGGAAAGGAGAATTTGAGCCTATTGTTGTTCCCAAGCATCAATCCCGCGGCTTATCAATCGAGCGTCTTGTCATCTCTCTTTATGCCAAAGGTATGAGCGTCGCTGATATCGAGTCGGAAATGCAGGAAATATACGGCATTAACCTTTCCAGCTCCGCTATCTCCATTATCACCAATAAAGTTAGCCAGGCTGCAACAGAGTGGCAGAATCGTCCTTTGGACAGTTTATATATGATTGTCTGGATGGATGGTATCGTATTCAAAGTCAGAGAAAACGGCAAAGTGATCAACAAGACTGTTTACCTATGTGTAGGTCTGAATAAGGAAGGTTTGAAAGAAGTATTGGGTATGTGGATTGGCAAAAATGAGAGTGCCGCTTTCCGGATGGGCGTTTTAACGGATCTCAAAGCCCGTGGTGTAGAAGACATTCTGATTACAGTCACTGATAACCTGAATGGATTTACAGAAACCATCAAGAGTGTATTTCCTGCTTCTACTACTCAAATATGTGTGGTACACCAAATTAGAAACTCCTGTCGCTATGTCGTCTGGAAAGAAAAAAAGGAATTCACCGCCGATTTGAAGAACATCTATAATGCACCTGCTAAAGAAGCTGCTGAGAGGGGATTGGATAACTTTGAGCAAAAATGGGGTGCTAAATATCCATATGCGATACGCTCATGGAGAAATAATTGGGAAGAACTGACCGTGTTCTTTGATTTCCCCGTCGAGATTAGAAAGATTATCTATACCACTAATCTTATTGAAAATCTGAATGGGAAAATTAGAAAGTACACCAAAAATAAGCTATCATTTCCAAATGATGATGCACTGAAAAAATCTGTCTATTTGGCCATTAACGAAATTGAAAAGAAATGGTACCAACCTATTTGGAATTGGGCTTTGATATTTAACCAATTTATTACTATATTTGAAAAAAGGATTCAAGTGTAAAACCTGAATCCTGGGAAGTGCCGGACAAGTTTGGCTATCAATCCATTCATTACATTGTTACTCCTAAGGATAATTGTTGTAATTTTGCCTCTGGTTCTTTTAGGCTGAAACAATTAACCTGCGAGATACAAGTCCGGACACTCTTGCAACACGCTTATGCGGAGATAAGCCATGACAATGTTTATAAAGGACCCTATAAAAACGACCCTGTAATTTTGAGGCAATTGGCAAAATCCATGGCACTTATGGAAGCTGCTGATGACTATTTTTGTAAAACACTGGAGCAGGTATCGGCTCCACAAAATAAAGAGAATATGCTACTGGAACATTTGGTCAAGGTATTTATGGAGATCAGAGGTCTCGATGAGCCTCCTGCATTCGACCGAAATTTAGCCGAAGAAATACTATCTTTGGTTGCTAACGAGCATATTTCAAAAGATGATATAGATGTTTTCCTTAAATCGAACCGGATATTGTAGATGCCATTCGATATGGTAAAAGTGTAATAATCCAACAACCAATTATTATAC
>CAJUQR010000021.1 GCA_910588185.1 uncultured Peptostreptococcaceae bacterium | reverse complement strand
CTACTTCACTTTATGAGTTGTATGTGATCACCGTTGGTTTTGCCGTATTTTTGACAGGCAAATATTTATTTGTACCTCTGCACAAGACCTCCGATAAGGCGCGATAACTTCAAGCTGTGAGGCAAATTTACGATTCCGTAGCTAATGACTACCGATTCGTAGCAGGAGGCGGAGCGGCTTTTTTGTCGCTCCGCTGACTTATTACAATTGGTCAAAAAGTCGAATTTTCCCAATGGAATACCACCTCATAAACGAGTTATTAAACATAAATTAACAGAACGTTTCGTTTTATTTAACTGTTTCTAAATTTGTAATATATTGATTATTAGACATCTAATTAATTGATGGTTTTATCGTTCACTTCGGAACGCTTAACACGGCAAATATGATGTAATATACTGAAATACAAAAAAATATGGCTCTTAAATCATTAGACAGTTAGCGCGTGTAAACTTGTCTAATTTTGAACGCTTCGTTTTGCGGATTACAATTGACCATTTTTGACAGTTCAACCTCATTGAGATAGGTTTCATTCCTATTGCATGGCGCAATATAAATATCGTGGCTGTCAAATGGATTTTTGACCGCTATGCCTTTGGCGGCTATATATCTCAAAATTGCGCGAATTTGAATTAGGCGATTACCGAATGTCAATTTGCTTGCGTCCTGTCCCTTTTTAATCTTTCGATTTCTAAGGAAAGCTATGAACTCTCTAATCTTGGTTTCATCAATATCCTTTAACCTCAAATTCTTATCAAATTCGTTCAATGCTGTCATTGTTGTAATATGGCTACGCATTGTGCTTGGGCCGATAAGGCCATTTTTCTCTTTCTTTGACAGATATTCCATATAATGGTCAAGGAATAAAGAGTTTAGAGGGTCGGATGGTTTCTTGTCTTTGACAACATCTTTAAGTACACTGTAGGTTATTTCCTTTTTGTCATATTCAATTAGATGATACAAGTCACGCTTTATTCGTAACAACTCATCTTCCACTCTCAATCTCAAAGACGGCTCTTTGGGAAGTCTGGACACCTCGTCCCATTCGTCCAATGATAATCGGACTCTATTTATTGCAAACTTGGGTTCTTTTCCGTGCATTTTAGGGAAACGCATGAACAAGGGCATTCGCCCCTCGCTATCCATTTTATCCGTTCTTAGGTATAATTTCGGAGATAATGATTTTGGTGTCATATCATAAAATATAATTGGTTATTGTGAAGTAACGCATAAAGGGCGGTGAAGGTTGTATTTTTTAACAGGGGCGAAAGAGGGGCTGTCAGAATTGGGTATTGAGAATATCACTATTTTATATTGGAAATATCATGGTTTTTAAAAGGTTGAAAATGTTCTGCCTTCGAAAATGGATGCCTTTTTCCTGCGACTGTGGAGTCTTATAAGATCTTGTATATTCTGTTTAACTTCAGATGAAAGGGTTATAGTCGCATTATCTCCACTAATGATATTACTATTTGTTGCATCAATATTGCCTGTACCAGTATGAACTATATTAGCATTTATAGTAGTATTCATAATTTTAGAAATTGTTTCTTGTCCAGCCAAAGTTATATCGATATTCAAATCAAGCTCTCTATCAAGCTTTATTATAAAATCCAATAAAGTAGATTTTATATGGTCAATTATACCTTTTACAGCTTGAGATGAGACTAATTTCTTTGCTCTTATTGTTTTGTGAGGTGAGCCATCTACGACCTCATCAATGTATGGCATTACACCTGAGGGTAAACCAACCTGAAGCATCTTACTTTTTCCATCTGACGGATTAGCATAACCTTCTAATGTGGCAATAGGCTCCGCAAATGACGTTATTGACATTAAATCCCTGACATAAGTATCCTCTATTGCAT
>CAJUQR010000020.1 GCA_910588185.1 uncultured Peptostreptococcaceae bacterium | reverse complement strand
ACCTTCCGTAGCCCGTGACATAGCGGATGTACTGGGAGCAAAAACAAAAAAAGACACTGTTTGGATTCATATCAATAGATTATGGATCTTGCAGATACATTTGAGATTAGATTGTTCAGCTATACTCATTTTTCGAATTAGGATTAGTGAATGACTAAATGTTTTCTTTATTCCCGCAAGAAGAACATTACTGATTACAATCTGCGTTTTTTTCTTTTTCCCTTTTTATGTTTGAGAGTCTGTTCTTTGGAATTGAGGATAAAGTCGGCTCCTGATGGAATAAAAGATAGGAATAGATTTGATGATTGGTTGTAATCCGGATTTCTATCCTGATTGATTTCTATTTTTCTTTTATTGGCTTTAAATTCTTGTTCCTGTATTTTAAGTTGTTCAGAGATAGAACTATTTTTTATTGTATTGTGGTAGTCAAATGATTCTGATTGCTGGCGATCGTAGTTGAACAATCTATCAAACCCTTGTTCTACTTGTCGGAACAAGTTTACACGGTCAAAGCCACCTTTTATTATTCCGTTCTTTGTATTCTTATGATTGGTGAGTGGTGATAGTTTCTTTTTGTTAGTTTGGTCTTTTCGGCTCACAATCAAATGGCAGTGCATATTCAACTCATTATCGGAACGGTTGCGGTCAAAATGAATCTTACCATAAAACTTTATATCTACTTCGGATAGCCCTTTATTGAAGTTTTTGGCATATTCAGGGATAAACACCTCACGAATATAACGTTTCATGGCTTCGGCTTGCTTTTGTTCGGTGTTTCCTATTGCCCGAAGTTCACTTTCCGATGGACTGACATGAATAGCATAAAACTTTGCATCAGTTTTCAGGAGTTGCCCGATATTACTATCTATATCTTTTATGAGCTTTGATTTATATATGTTATCCTCTGTCAGATTGAAAAAGCCTTCGGTATAAATACCTTTCTCCATCCTTTCTAAATCTTCATGTTCGAGGTAATTAGCTAGCTGTCGGCTACTTCCAGAATTATTATATGTCCCGTTTGATGGCGGTGCAAAATCTATGTGCATAACCCTATGTATTTATCAGATTGTTGATTTCTGCTTTCAGCTTCTCTTTCCTTTTGCTATCCATCACACCACAAGCAGAAAGTTCCGAATAGAGTTGTATCAGGTGAAGCAACTTTTTATAATCCCGTTGGTGTATTTGGTAAAGTGCGTTAATCTGTTTGGATTGATTGTTTATCACATCGGCATGATTGCCGAACTGTTCGCTTAACTTTTTCAGCACGGCTGTTTGTCTCTCCTGATTGGCTTCCAGTTGGGAGAGAATAAGAGCTTCTAAAGTTTTGCTGATTGCATCGAAGCGCAAAGCGATAGAATTTGTTACCCGTATCATGGGATTCAGTTGATCTTCCTCATAGTGACGAATAAAACGTATAATGTCATCCTGTCTCTTATTTATTTTCGCCAGTTCTGATTTTACAGATTCCGGTGCTTCGGATGGGTTGATATGTGCCTTATCTATATACCCGAACGCCAACTTTACAACTTCGCTCTTTTTCAGTGAATAGCGTTTGCATATCTTCTCTACCAAAGCTGCCGTTTCCTTGTCTATGGAAATGGTAGTGAATATCGTTTTCCGACCACTGTTTGGCATGGTAATTACTTTTTTATAGAAATATGAATAGATAAATTGCTGATAATAAGCATTATAAATAAAATACTTATTACAGGTGTCATTACAGCGTGCTCTTGTAACACGCTAAAGCCGAAGGCTTTGCCCCGCAGGGCAAGAGGGAAGAACAGGACTTGTCCAGTTCCCTCTTGCTCGATTTAGTGAAGCGGTTTCTACTAAATCGGGGTGGTTACACAAAGTGATAGCTTAAACACA
>CAJUQR010000019.1 GCA_910588185.1 uncultured Peptostreptococcaceae bacterium | reverse complement strand
AAACCGGGTAAGGGAAAATATGTCTTTATTTTTATCTTAAATGAAAGAGCCGTGACGGCCGGCGCACCTTAATTAAACCATTATAGGTGTGATGTCGATTCAACATTATTGCCGTAGTGTGTCCGCTGAATAGTTACCTCCTCTTGTTTTAAATGTTAAATAATTTAAAAATATGTTAAACACAGCTAATGGATTAGAAAAAGTTGGGAATCAATTGTTTCTGCGCTCAATTTGCTGATAATTAGCTACTTGTTCCTGTCATGCTTATACCTGTCTTTTACTTAAGTAAAAGACAGGTATAAGCATGACTCAATCAAAAGTTTGTAATGTCGCTTTTTTATACTAACTTTGCGTCAAAATATGAGCAATGATTAATTTCGACGGCTACCACGGAACTGATAATGCTCATGTTAGGAGTATATTGAAAACTGGGTTTAATCTGTCTGTTAATGATTCGCATTGGCTTGGAGATGGAATTTATTTTTTCGTAAAAGGAAAAAGTAATCATCCCGAAACACAAGCTGAACAATGGGCAATATTACAAGCTTGGGATAAGGTTTCCCAATCAAACAAATATGACTATTTTAGCGTTTTAAAGACGGAAATATCAGTAGAAGAATCGAATTTTCTTGATTTAACAGAGCCAAATGGTCTTGAAATCTTCGAATACATTAAACGTAAAAGTGTGGAAAAGATTAAACGTATGAGAAGAGTAAATATTATCGATGGTTATTTGATAAATCTAGGAAGAAAGGAAATGGGACTACAATTTGATGTAGTAAAAGGAGATGTCTTCATAAAACTCTCAAAAGAAGAACGACGCTTCCTATTCCAATCAAGGTTCCCTAATTCTACGATTTGCGCAGTTTATAACCCAGACTGTATTTCTAACATATCGAACATTAAAATAGGACGAATATGAAACTAGAAGACATAAAAGCAACTATAGATTCCTATTTTGATAGCATTTCAGAAGAGGATTTCTTTAATCTGCTTACCAATAACTATCATATGCCTATTGTATATGATATTGATTTATCCTCATTGAAGTCTGATATTGACTGCGGAAATGCTTTGGTAGAACTTGATAACATTACTTATGAACCTATACAAACAAAAGATTTGTTCATAAGCGAAATCGCTAAAGTGGTTCCGCCGCATAATACGTATGAGTTTGTGAGCAATGATGACTCATGTTTCTCTTACTCATTGTCATTTGCTGCATAGTTATGAAAATTCAATTAAAAGAATGGAGGGTTAAAGATCTTGTTTTAACATCAAAACAAGAAAGTTCGTTCTCTGAAAGTAATGATAATAAATTTCAATTGTCTTTTGGACATGCGTTGGACCCAGTTAATCCGCAAGAATTTATTATCGGATTTAAGATTGAGATAAATGAGACCATGTTTAGCATTGCCTTGGAAATGGCATTTATTTTTGAAACGGATTCTAAAATTGATGAGAATTTTAAAGACTCATCCTTTCTTAAAATTAATGCCCCAGCAATTGCATTTCCATACATTAGAGCATATATCTCAAATCTAACCCTCCAATCAGGTTACGATTCAATTATTTTGCCTTCTATTAATTTTGTTTCTTTAAACGAAAAGAACAAATAAAAGCAAGTAACATAAAACAACAGTTCGGTAATTTTTGAGCAGGCATAGATGTATCGCACTGATACACAATAGTTTGCATTGATATTGAATCGTTGTTGCATCTTATTGATATTCAATTGAATATGCAAATTTTACCGAACTATTGTAAAAGTAAGGTCGTGTCAAATTAATTTGGTACGACCTTACTTTTTCATCTATGATTTTTTCTTTTTGCCCAGCCATATATACAGGTTTAGTTTATCGGGCATATATAAAGCCCGAACCAAACCAAAAATGAGCTACAATTTAAGGCTCTGGGCAAAAGATAATCAGTTAAGTATAGTCGATTGCTCGCAGATTTGTTGTAATTTTGCTATTGGAGAACTGTTTGCAGATGAAAACGACAGACGATTTCTTCATACCTGATAATGAGGTCAAACTCCCCGAAGATCTTGATTACAGCCGGGTGGATGAATATATCCGCTCGGCAGAGGCTTTTTCCCGCTCCACATATCAGAGCGTCTATATCATCGACTATTTCAAGC
>CAJUQR010000018.1 GCA_910588185.1 uncultured Peptostreptococcaceae bacterium | reverse complement strand
CGTCTAAACTGACGGGCTAATTCTTCGTATCCTTTGTTCTCGCTGAATAGTTACTTTTCCAGCGCCATTGGCTCCATATATAGCAGCCATTTTCAATACAGGCAGTTTCTCATTAAGCATAGTAATATGGTTAGACAAGGTTGTCCTTTTCATATTAGGAAACATATCAAACTGAACCTCATCATTGAATGACAGAAAATTCTTCAATATAACACGCAGTATCATAAAATAGTATTTAATAAATAGGGTGTCCAGTTCTACGTTCCTAAAAACGTAGTACAAAACGCCCTCGTTATTGTTAATACAATGCTCTTAAATTCAATGCTTTAATAAGCAAAATTGCTCTTTGAAAGTTTGTATATTTCATTGATTTTTAGTATCTTAGTTGAATAATTTAGAACTAAAAGCAATGAAAAAAGTAGATTCAAAACCCCATAAAGAAACCCTGGAAGAAGAGGTTAAACGCCTTCGTAAAGAAAATGCCAAACTCAAATCTCAGAAAGCAGCCAAAGAGGCTAAGCTTAAGGAGACAAGGAAGGAACTTTAAAAAAAAGACGTAAAGACCGTGACTGTGACCGAAGAACAAATGAAATTGTTATCGACCCTATTCCCGGACATAGATACTCTCTTCTGATTGTTCAGCTTTGTGTATTGATTTACATTCGTACCAACTGCGGCCTTCGCACTGTAGTGAAGATACTTGAAATCTTCAATGATGTGCTTGAAGGAAAATGTGGAAAAGTACCATGCTATAACACCGTAGAGAACTGGATGAAGAAACTTGGATTATCCGCTTATGAGAATGACAGCAAACCTACAGACAAAAAGTTTGCGTATATCATTGACGAAAGCATCATGGTTAATCGAGAGAAACTTCTTCTAATTCTTGGTGTTCCTGCTGAACATCCCGGCCGACCTCTTAAGCATGAGGATGTGACGGTTGTCAGTATGAAATCCGGCGGTAGCTTTAAAGGGGACGACATCAAGCAAGAGATTGAGAAATCCATTAAGGAGATTAAGGCTAAACCTGAATATGTAATCAGCGATCAGGCTCACAATCTCACAAATGGAATTTCGCAATCAGAGTTGTTGCACCATATCGACATCAGTCATGCCATGGGTACATGCTTTAAGCATGCCTATGGCAACGAGCCTGATTTTGTGGATTTTACTACTCTTCTTGGAAAGGTCAGATTGCAATATCATCTTACAGATAAAGCTTATCTTTTACCGCCCAATATGCGTAGTATTGCCAGATTCATGAATTTGAATTCATGGGTGGACTGGGGTAACAAAATGCTTGGCTGCTTTGGCAATCTCCCAAAGGAAATGCAGGACGCATATTCTTTTGTTCCCGACTACAAGGAACTGTTGGTTGAATTGAAAATTGCTGTTGATGCAGTTGAATATATAGAAACAATCTGTAAAACAGAAGGTTTTAACCTTGCTAACTGCAAGAAGCGCAAGAGATATATCACCCAGCACGTAATAGGCAATGCAAACAACCGTAGAGCCATGTTTGGAATCAGGGTTCTAGAGTACCTTAAGCAGCAAGAAGAGAAGTTGAAGAGCTCTTATGAAGCACACAATATCTCTTCTGATATCATTGAATCAACATTCGGTGTATTCAAACAAAAAAAGTCGCCAAACAAATTGTACGGCATTACTCCTTTTGTCCTGTTTATACCGTTACACGCAAAACTCAAGAACGATTCTGCCACTAAAACATTTAATTTCAAAGAGCGATTATGTAATGTTAAACTAAAGGACATTGATGCTTTTGCAAAGAAGCACATGTCCATAAACTGGGTTACAGAACGTACCAAACAGCTTAAAAATGTAGGCTAAATTGGGAACGTTAAACTGGACACCCTATTTAATAAAATAATCAAACAGTAATATCAATGAGACATTAACCTATCTCAATGCAAAGATAATTAAAACAACCAGAAATGTGAAAATTTCACGTGAAAATTTCACGCATTAAAAATAAAGAAAGGCATCAAGATAAATAATATTGCTGGCGAAAAGAGAAAATACAAGATTCTATTAACCAATATCAGTCATTATGAAGTTGTATAATGTTTGGTTTAGAACCTTTTTAAATATACAAGATACTAGACTAAACCTATAATTTCTTTTCTCTAATAAACGGCACTCTATGCATCTTGAATCTGGGTTAGAATTAATACTACTAGGTATCAGATTATGATAACTATGCAGAGAATTCTTCCTTTTTCTTTTGGTTAGCATACGATTTTGAGAATTACTTAGTTCCAAAAAATTATGTTTTCTTTTTTTAGTGTTATTTTTGTATAAATTTTGTCCCCAGTTTGTCCCTCTTCATATAAATAATAGGGAAAAGCATACTAAATATCAATATATTACAAATCAATTTATATTTTCTGCATCGGCAAATGATGGCTTGGAAACAGCCATAAGCAACCATAACCATTTAGAATAAAATCGCTGTATATCAGCGATTTTTCTGTTTTAACACTTTCCAGTCCGTATTTGGAAGTAACGGTTTTTATCCATATTTT
>CAJUQR010000017.1 GCA_910588185.1 uncultured Peptostreptococcaceae bacterium | reverse complement strand
TATAAAACAACACATTTGTCGAGAATGAGACGAAATCTTAAATGAAAGAGCCGTGATATGGGATAGCATTATTGACTTGTAGATAACGTTCATTCGGTAAATTTTTACTATCTTTGCAGAAAATAAATTTGTAAAATAGAGGAGTCATTAGTCCATCTTTCTGTGCGAAAATGTGGAAGTTTTTGAAGAAGAAAGAGGATGGATATGATTGCTCACTCCGTATATAGGTGCGGGGGAGCTGTGTCATTTCTTCAACCACTTCCACAGGTTTCGCATGTGACACGTTCTCCCGCACTTTTGTTATGAAGATGAGCAAATTAAAGACGGAACAAAATCGACTTGAAATCCTGCGTAACTGTTATCGGCTTATGGCGACCGGAACATGGGATGCCATATCCGTTTCTATGCTGGAGAAAAACATAAGCCAGACAAGAGGTGCTATCTTCTATTTCAATAAGAACAAGGAAGATTTGTTTATAAATATGATTGATGAATTGTTTTTTCCGGTATTCAAATTGAGTCAAACCGATAAAAATCATCTTAGCACTTGTCCGACCCATACCTTTTTCGCGATGTATAAAACTCCTTTTGAGCGGGTTTATTTAGACCTCAAAACCAATTATAATCTCGATGATCCATCAAGAGGTCTGTTCAATATTCTTATTCAGGCTCAAAATCATTATAAGGGATTTTGTCAGATAATTGGCAATGAGATTAAACGCGAGATAGCAGAAATAAGCGAAATTATAAAGGGGAATAATGCAATTCACATAGATTTAGGCAAAGTATATGCTCAATCTGCGGGCGTAATATTCCTTGAATCACTATATTAAACAACAAAACCATACTCAAAACAAATATGCCTTTTTTCTGTTTTGGAAATGTTAAACATCCCATAACATTGTTCTTTCTTGATTGGTTGATTCTATGAGCGAAATAACCGATGTTGTGAATTATACCAAATAGATATGTTTCGAAGGTATATTAAAAACATAGGAATAATTTTTGTGAATTTAATTTCAAGGGGCGAATTTTGATGTACAAAATTATAATTCTACCCGCATATAGATTTTCCAATTTTAATTCACCTAAAAGATTTTGTCATAGTTTAATTTTCTGAACGTCACGCTTAACGACAAACATTTATATTATGAGGCTGGAATCAGTTTTAGTAAAAACCTGATTCCAGCCTCAATTCTAAGAGAATTTTATTGAACTCTGTTTATCTATCAATCGTATCTCACCAAACACTCATATGAGAATTTCGTGATGACCTAATTATGGCTTCGATACTGTACATTAAACGAGTTTTCAATCACACTAAAAAGGTCCTCGTAATTTTGAGGAAGGACATTGAGTATGCCAATTTCAAAATTATCTTTTCTGTAAAAACGATTTAAACGCTTAGTGTTTTTATTTAGATTAATGTGATTGCTAAGTTTATTTAATCGAGAATTGTCCGACTCTTCCAAATAAACTTTAAGATGACTAATAAGTTCACTATAATCCGAAAACTTATTTGGTTCATATATGATATAAATGTACTGATAATCTTTGAGTTCTACAACAGTTATCCCCATATCATAATCCACCCTTTTTACCATTTTTTTAGGCAAATTGAAAGAATATGATGGTATGGTATTAATTGTATCACCAGAACTTGGATTGGCATAGGCATATCCTAATACTTTTATGAGAGAGTAATCATCTCCCCCATTCGTGTTGGGGGAGATAATTGCTTTACAAGAAATCAGGGTGCATACACCAATTAACATAATTGCTAATTTAATAGCTATTTTGTCTTTGGTTTCCATTTATGAATCTTATCTACAGCTCTCTCAAATGATGAGAATTTGTAATTGTCAGAGTTCAATGCCCCAGTCCTGTTATAGAATCGTATTCGTTTTTCAACGGTTACATTTGGTGAACCACCAATTGTATTATGATTATTAGGAAGCTGAACCATCTTATAACCTAATACTACATTAGGACTATCTCCAACAGTATTATCTATGTCAGTTTGAGAGGGTAAATTATTGTATAATAACTTGCTATCACCTTCATGGAAGATTAACTGCGGGTGAGAATGCACATCATAGGAAACCCTGTCTCCAACGTTGACAAGAGCGTCAATTGCATCTTTCCAGTGAGCATCGTTAACAACATCGCCCTCTCCCTCAACAATTGGGGAAATCGTGCCGTTTTTTCCAACCCGGAAACCATGTTCATTGCCGGTTTTCTCGGTTAGATCATATGTTTCTTTCATGGTCTTTACAACTTCTCTTGATGGAACAGCCATACATTTGCCTTCGCTGACTGCGAGTGCAGCTTTATCCTTATCCTTCTTCGTTATAAAAACCATTACCCTGACATCTTTTTGATCATCTATGGTTTGAATATATGCTCCATTTTCGTTAAAATAGTCAGTTAATCCTAATGGGTCAACACGATTTATCGGATTGTTATGACAAAAAGTATAACTGGATATATCGGGCGAAATTTCTTCCATTGGATCCGTTGACATCCACAGACTGAGACGTGGATCATAGTAACGAGCACCGTAGTAGTACATACCTGTCTCCTCGTCGATTTCTTTCG
>CAJUQR010000016.1 GCA_910588185.1 uncultured Peptostreptococcaceae bacterium | reverse complement strand
AGCTGCCGATTCAACTTTTTTATGGTGTTCCTTATCCCGAACTCGCGTTATTATACTCCGAGTCAAATTCATGAGGCATGTTATAATCTCCGCGTAGCAAGGGGGTGTTGATGAAGCAACCGTCCCATATTGAGGAGATGGAATTGATGTTGACAATTTCCTGTAATTTGGGGCAGTCAAGGAAATTGTAGCTCTTCACCTCCAGTATTGCGTCGGCTGGAACAATAATTCGTTCCAGATCATTTTCATACATTATGGCTCCATAATCCAGCCCTTTGACGTCGTAGGTTTTACCTTCATAAGTTATGGTTCTTGGCGGAATCAGTTCTTTGACACCGTAACTTTTCCTTCCTTCGCTTATCACCGGCCGGTTTTCTGGGACATCGCCAAGATCGGGACTGAAATAACGTTCCGGAAAAGTTGTGCCCATTTCATCGGGGGTTGCCAATAAGGCAAACTCCTTTCCATGATATGTATGGATGTTATGTTTCAGGCCGTCAACCTCGCAGTCGTAAGCCGCAGCGCGGAGCAGCGAAATGGTCAGCAGCAGAAATATACCGAACAATTTCTTTGTATTCATAAGCTGTTATTTTACAATGTTTATTTTTGTTGCGTCAATTACAGTTCCGTCAACAGACAATGTAACAAGTCCGATCCCGGTTATTGGTTGTGTGATTTTCACTGAGCATGAGTTTTCATCCGGGGAGACAACTGAGTTTCCTATATTATTCCCATACATATCGGAAATGGTAACTTCAGCGTGCTCAGTCATGCAGTCTTGGAAATCCACAGTGATGTCTACAGAAGCGTTCCCAGGTTGCTGCGAGGCAGAAGTAAGTTGTGGTAAGACGGCATTTGCTCCCGATTTGGGGGTGCTTTCCGTTATATTGAGGAAGAATGGCAGTCTATTTGCTTTTACAACAGATAGTACATACTCATGTTTGGTACTTGGTGCGTATATAGACGCTCTCTTACCGTAATAGCGCTCTATTTTACCTGTTGTTTTATTATAAAGACCTATCTTTGCCTCAAAAGGTAATGAAATATTAATTATCATTTTATGACTCTTATCGGCTATAAACATATCCGGAGATATTTTATAGGTAACCGAAACGGAATCTTCGGGAATTGGCTCGACTGCTTCAGTGGGAAACAGCATCCCTGGATCTCCGAAGATATGTGATAAATGAGCCACTTTATTTAAAGAGTCTTTGTTTCGTTGGAAATCTACACTATCAACTGAGCTATTCCCAAATAACCTCCAATTATGTAAAATTCCACCTTCAAGAATGTTTCCCAAAGTCAATCTGTCTTCATCAGAGATGGATTGATAAGAATAATCCATATTGGGATATTGAGGATTATTTCCATGGCAATTTAATGTCGAATTAACCCCGGGATATGGCCAAATGGTATTGATATACCCAATTCCCATTCCTTGAGCATAATGGATATAAATTTTTAAATTATGAGCTAATACAGCAACCGCGCCTCCATTTTGATGGTTTAATAATGTCTTGGCAAATGACTCCTTTTGAGTCATGTCTCCGGTCATGCATCCAGTGCTAAATATTATAGGGAGCTTATCCCCATTTTTTAGATTCTTTATATCTTCAATAGTGAATTTTGGGTCAGTCCATCGATCTGAATCTCCATGTGTGATTTCTAAACCATAAACTGCTCCTTCATTAAAGGCGTCAGTGATATGTGTTCTGTCGTAAGTGACCCAGAATTTAGGATTTTGCAAATCATCAGGCATTCGGGTGACTTGATAGTCTCCGTAACCATTTATAGCGTTTTTCCAGGAATGAGGCCAGATAAAGTGATAATCAGGATTGCTTCTGTATGGCCATACACCATAGAGCCTTTTGACTGATTTGTTCTTTGTTAATACATAATTCCTGATTTCTTCACAGGTTTGCGTCATTCGGGTATCTTCTATACCATCCGCAGATATGATCGGAAGGTGCTCATATGGTTGCCCATCTTGAAAGAAACCGACGTGAAAAGCTCGATTATAAAAGGATTTATCACTTACTCCTTCACGCTCGTAGGTTATAATTTTATTGACGATGGTAATCATCTCCGTTTCGTCAGAAGCGAAAAATCGACCAGAATATAAGTCGCGTAATACATCTTTTTCTTCGCAAGGTGATAGATACGATGTATCAAAGGAGCAATACGGATAATCAGAAAAATTTTCATATGAATTTTCAGCAGGTATTTCTTCTATTGTTCCTGCTAAAATAACATTCTTAAGATACGGATTATGCTCATATGTCTCAATAATTGACGATTTAATCTTTTCAGGTGTCCATTCTTCATCATATAATATATGTACTCGATGGCCGCATTTTTTCTTCCAAGCTGCAAATATTTTTAGGGATTTTTTGTATTTGGGCGTGGTTATGATCAGGTAATCATCAGCTTTGCGAAGTGTGGAATCATTAGTCGCTGCCAAAGCCTGCTCCCATTTCCACATCTCTTGTAAGATGCCTCCGGGATATGGAGGGTATGGAGGGTATGGGGTTATTGTATCTTTGGGTAACCCGGGTTCAATAGAACCCCGTGAGCGCAGTGGAGGAATATCTTGAAGATTGTATTTCAACCGGTACGATAGGGTTGATGAGACTTGGATGTTGGAGTCAGCAGGATTGTAATAAATAGGGCTGACTGTTACGGCTACCAATACATCGTTGCGCTTTTTCCCCATGTATTCGATACGGACTGGGGTGTAGGTTTGAGAAAGTAGATTGTTGTCGATTGGAGGAACATTGTCGAATGTGTAAGATTCAGTAACCTCGTTGGATAGCCATGTCCTACCTGGAGTAGGTTTGTAAGGGTGGGTATAAGCTTCATTTTCCAATACCTCAACCGAGATGTCGCTGGCGCCTGGAGGTAGTAGGAAAAGGTCATGGGTTTCGGGTAGAGATGGTGTGCCTGCCACAGGTGTGTTGAACCATCCTTGAAATCCCAAAAAATATGAGTCAGGATACAGCATGGAATCAGGCACTACGGAAAGCGCCGAGAAGTTGTAAGTGACGGTAATCCCGCTTTCGTCAGCTACCTGAGTTCGGGTTGGGAGCGTTGAAAGGGATGAGCTGACGCGGAACTGACGCTGCGACGGGTTCACAGGCACTACGAACGCTACGGCCTGGAGCAGCGAAATGGTCAGCAGCAGTAGGGTAAAAATTTTTTCATAAGGTTGGATTGAATTTGGGTTGTTATGATGCTGTTTATCACAGGCAGTGATTGAGAACGTGTTTGGTTAACGGTCTGTGCAAAAGTAATATATTGGAATATAGAATCTTTTTTGTAACTGAAAAATATTGATTCTGTAGCGAAAATGTCTTATGATGGAGTATTTGCTGTCTGGTGGTCACGCAGGTGGGGGCAGATGCTTGGCCTGTTGTAAATTGCGGTCGCGACAGGTCGCGGCCCAATGCTGTTTACTTAAGGTCAAATAGCGCGAGCGTAGTTTGTTAGAGTCATG
>CAJUQR010000015.1 GCA_910588185.1 uncultured Peptostreptococcaceae bacterium | reverse complement strand
CAAGCGCCTTGATTCCGAGTAAAGCGGATAAACCTCCTGACTGATTCCTGCAATTCTGATTCCCGGCTTGTGATTCAGATAAATACAGGTGATTGACAGAAAGCGCAGGCGGTGCTTCGTGCGGTGATGGGAATGTGTCAATGAAAGTGTATCATAATTTCCTGATGGAATCTGGAAAAATTTATATTGTCGCGCATAACTATACTGATAATCAATTAAATTCTTATATTACGGTGTACGAATAGTGTACTTTTGAAGAAGTTAGTGGAAACCGCAGACAAAGGGATTTGGAATATTTATCACCCGTTAAGGATTTTTAATTGCGCTAATTTGCCTCTTTTTACCCTATAAGAAGTATTCGTGGAATATTTGGTGTGTCATGATTTCCACCCATAACGCTGTCTTATCATCACTCCGATTCTCATTCCAATCGCCCGCCCCACCTCTAACTGAACACCCGCGAAACCTTATTTTCGAACCTTATTTACCTTATTTTCGCGGACGAGTCGCAGAATTCGAAGATTGGATGCCGTGAATCTCGCCGAAAATGTGTAACTTTGTAGTCTAAGCATTTGATGCGAAATGACCCAGAATATCATAACGACATAACGGTGAAAGCCGTAAACAAAACATTGGAAGCTCCAACGTAGTTGCTTAAAGGCTTTGGTCGGCCTCGCATAGCTACGTTGGAGTTATCGTTTTTAGTTTCTTCTATGGACTATTTATCAGAAGATCAAATAAGAGACCGAGCAAGAGATATACTCGGATTTCAAGATTCCGAGACTGCGCTTTCGGGCGTAGGTCAATTGACCAGTTGGAAGAAACTTGGTTTTAAGAACGTGCAAGGTGCACCCGATGGTTGGTATCTTCCCAAAGTCGAAACTTTTCCGGCAATAGTTGCAGAATTTAAATCTAATGCAACGCCTTTGCGAAAAGCACAGGTAGATGAAATTGTAAAAAATTGTAATATATTACTTTCTCGTTATACCAAGGTAATCGGCATATTATGGAATGGAGAAGATATTAAGGTCTTCAAGAATGGCGTGTTAGTTGACGCAAGTAATACCTTACAGCCAAAAGAGTATTATTTTGGATTATTTGAGAAAAACCAAATAGATAAGCAACGTATTTTTAATCTCACCAAACGCATAAACAACTCGTTGCATTTTAAATTTGGCATCAAAAATCTGTATCATCGAATGATATTTACTGCTTGCGCTTTAGTTGCTAAAAGATATGGTGCCATTCTTGTCAAGGGGATGTCTTATAACTCTTTTATTCAATCCATTCGTGATACTCTATCAAAGTCGTATGAATCAGCAATAAAACAAAATCAAAAATTAGATATACTTCTTGAAACTTATGCTGGTATCAAAATGAATATCAATAATAATCAAGAAGCTATTGATGACTTTATTGATTGTGTTTCTATCCTTTCTGATAATCTTAATTCTGATTTTTGGAATGGAGAGGATGTCATGGCTATTTTCTTTAATGAATTTAACCGTTATAAGAAAAAATCAGAAAGTGGTCAAGTTTTTACGCCAGACCATATTACATCATTAATTTATCGTATTACGGGGACTTCTATGATTGATAAAGTTCTTGATGCAGCTTGTGGATCGGGAGCTTTCCTTGTCAAATCCATGTGTAATATGATTAAAGAGGCTGGTGGTGTTCGCACCTCTCAAGCCACTGACATTAAGTCTTCTCAATTATTTGGAATCGAATGGGACAAAGAAATATTTGCACTCGCTTGTGCAAATATGTTAATTCATAAGGATGGTAAAACCAATCTTGAACAAATGGATTCTTCAGCAGAGGATGCTAAAGAATGGATTAAAAGCAAGGGGATTACGAAAGTGTTAATGAATCCACCTTTTGAAAACAAATACAAGTGCCTTAAAATTGTTCAGAATGTTTTAGATAGCGTTCCGCAAGATATTGTTTGTGCTTTTATCTTGCCGGATAATAAATTAGATAAAAACCCAGGATTGGCTCACCGTATCCTTCGCAATCACACGCTTGAAAAGATAATCAAACTCCCAGAGCAAATTTTTTCTGGAGTTACTACCTCTATATTTATTTTCCGCTCTGGGAAACCTCACGCAAATAAACCTATTTTTGCTTGCTACATTGAGAATGACGGTCTTGTTACAATTAAGAACCAAGGACGTCAAGACATTAGAGGTGTTTGGCAAGGAATTGAGGATTACTGGGTTGATATTATATATAAACAATCAGGGAATGAAACAATTCAATGGATTAATCCTAAAGAAAGATTAAGCTATAAACTTCCTCCTAAACCTTTCAATATATCTATATCTGATTTTAATCAATCTCTTTTCAAGTATATACTGTACAGTAGAGGTATAGACGAAACCGAATTTAAGGATGAAATACTTCCATCTCTCCTATATGGGGAACCTATACCAGATATTTATGATTTTTTGAAGGAAAACTTTCCTTTGGAAAACGAAAAAGTTGATTTCTCGAATTGGCATGAGTATAAACTTGAAGATTTGTTTGTACTTAGCAAGGGCAAACGACTTACCAAAACGGATATGATTGACGGTAATATCAATTATATTGGTGCATCAGCATTCAATAATGGAGTTACTGCATTAATAGGGAATGACAATGAAATAAATGAGGCTAATACTATTACAGTTAGTTATAATGGATCCGTAGGACAATCTTTTTTCCAACCAGAACCATACTGGGCATCCGATGATGTAAACATTCTAACCCCTAAATTTAAAATAAATCTATATATCGCTTTGTTTCTAACCTCCATTATTCGTCATGTTGGTCAGAACTATGCTTTTATGGATAAATGGGTACTTGAATCCATGAAATCCACTACCATCCTTTTACCTGCGGATGAATCCGGAATGCCTGATTGGGATTTTATGGAAATTTTTATTAAATCTCTACCTTATAGCAATTATTTTTTTGCATAATAAGCTATTTGATAAATTCATTATATTTATGCCATTAGAGAAAAATAAATTTAGATTTCAATCCCATTATATAGGTTGGTGGCATCGCCCTGAACGGCCCAGTGAAAAGCTGTCAGGCGCATTGTTTATCGAAAATCAAAACATTTGGCTTGAATTATATTTTGAGCCTGATAATTCTGATTTTCCTCAACACCTTGATACCCTTTATGGATGCGTTTGTGCAGTTGACAATGATGGTCATGAGTACGCTGTGAATATAACCGTTGAAGGATTAAATTATAACAAGTGGATTCATCATGGAGATAAATTATGGCACTATAAATACACTGTTTCAAATATATTTATCTATGAGGGTGCATTTTGTAAGGATATGGTTGGTTCGGTAAATGTTCGTGCGATAATCTTAGATGAATGGGCTGCTAATGTTCTACGAGCTGCCTACATTGAAATTCCCTATGAACAAATTCCTCATAGTCATCATGTGATTTATCATACACCTCCGCAGCACTATCTTCTCTTGAATAATGAGAGAATGACAACTTATTTATTCTTTCCATATAGTTACACTGTAGGAGGGATAAATAGAGGTGTAAAACAACAGGCATTTTTACATATTTCATTTAAAGAAAGATGCTCTTTCCACGAGGCTTTATATGTTGTAAATCAAATTCAATATCTATTTTATACACTTACCAATCAAATTTTCCCGGTCGATTACCTCTATGTAGAAACCATTATGAATGCTTTCTTTTATAAGGCAAATGATTCTGTTTTATACAGGTATATAAATAATAGTTCTGATATCGAACCACATAGTCGGTTAAACGATTTCTCTAAATGTGAGATTCAATCTATTTTTCAAAAATGGATTGAATTGTATCCCAATTATAGCGATGCAATTAATTCTTATTTTGAAACGCGGACGAATATATATAATTCACCTGCATCATGTATTAAGAATTATATTTCTACAATTGATACGCTTTCTAAGAATTTAAAAGGGGCAAAGGGGATTATTGATTTAACAACGAACCGAGCTAAGTATCTTTTAAGAATTATTGATAAATATAAAATATCTAATGCTGATTCCAATGAGTTGAAGAGTCGTTTCTTAAACACGTCAGGAGTAGAACTTAAAACACGTTTTTCTAAATTAATTAATGCAATAGAAGATTATATACCTTTGGATTTAGAACCTGATTTCATTGTAAAAATAGTTAATACAAGACATAACATAATTCATCCACAAGCAAATCAACAACCTTGTTATTCTTTGAAGGAATATAAAAAAGCAGCATCTAAATTAAATTTTATAATTTTATCTTATCTATTGGTCTTATTAGAAGTGAAAGATGATAGAATCAAGACAATATGTAGGATAGGAGGCTATAATAGCGATTCCCACTAAGTTTCCCCTTTACATAACTTCTTTAATTATATTTAACCATAATGAACGACAACAATCAGATAATCATATATCAAGGGGAGAATGGTGAAACCCGTATAGAGGTTAAGTTTACAGGTGATACTGTATGGCTGTCGCAACAACAGATGGCAGAGTTATATCAGACAACTCGCCCAAACATAGTCCAGCATATCCGAAACATTTATGAGGATGGAGAATTGGAGGAGAAGGCAACCTGTAAGAATTTCTTACAGGTTCGGCAAGAAGGCACTCGGCAAGTTTCCCGTGAAATCCCATTCTATAATCTTGACATGATTATTTCTTTGGGATATAGGATTCGGTCTATTATCGCTACTCATTTCAGACGATGGGCAACGGAAAGATTGAAAGAGTATATAATCAAGGGCTTCACTATGGATGATGAACGGTTGAAAGGTAATGGGGGCGGATCTTACTGGCGTGAGCTTCTTGACCGCATACGCGACATCCGCAGTTCTGAAAAAGTGATGTACCGCCAAGTTCTCGACCTTTATGCAACTGCCGTTGACTATGACCCGCATTCTGATATTTCCATTGAGTTTTTCAAGATAAGTATGTTTTATTAAAGAATTAATGCAATGAAATCCATTTTCAAACGTTA
>CAJUQR010000014.1 GCA_910588185.1 uncultured Peptostreptococcaceae bacterium | reverse complement strand
ATGGAATAGAGGTAATACCGATAGAGTTTGATGAGGTAATGAAGGGATTTGGAGCTATACATTGTTGTACTGCATTCCTTAAGAGAGGTTAAGTTATGGAGAAAGTTAACTTTAGCAGTAATAACTTGGCAAAGCTGGATGTTTCAAAAGGCGAAAATATTACGGAGCTTTATATACAGAATAACAGACTTGAGGAAATAGATCTTTTGCAGAATAAAAAGATTGAAATCTTAGATTGCACTGATAATCCTTTAAGGTATATAAAAGGTTATGTGCCTTTAAGCGCGGGAAAGGATTTTCTTATTCTTGAGGCAGGAAAAGGCGGAAGTGTAGGTCTTAAATATAATCCTCAAGAAGGCCAGCAATATTTCGCATACCCCGATGACGAACATGATTTTGATGGCTGGTATAACATTCTAGGAGACAGAATTTCACGTGAAATTATATGGACAGATAGCTATGGAACCGGCAGAGAAATGTTTGCCATGTTTAGAGAAAAATAAGTTATAGATTTAGTGATATGAGAGGGCGTTGACAAAAATGCTGATAAATCAAGTTTTTTGTCAACGAAACCTCTTTTTTAGTACACTTTTATGTTTGATGTTATAGCAATTTTGACAAAAATAATCTTTTAATATCTGTTTTTACAACATTTTTGTTGTTTTGTTGGATTTTTGCATTGACTTCGATAAGTTTTGTCAAAGCACCTGTCTTTTCATATGAAAAAACTATTTTCAGCTCTTCTCTGATACATTGCTTCAAGCTCTTCTTTATGATAAATATAACCGGGATCGTCAAAGTAGCGTGCGGAAACAGGGCATTTTTTGTAGCAGGCATTACATTTTATACAGATACCTTGCATTTGACTAATATCATCGGCACAAATGGAGCCCATAGGACACACATATGCACACAAACCACAGTGTGTACAAGCGTCTGATACTTTGGGAGTAACCTTTCTTATATCTATGTGAGTTTCATTTCTGTCTTGCGGTTTATAATAGCCGCCGTAACTATCAGCGTTGCCTGGGAGTTCAATAATTGACCCCGTGGGCACTCCAGTGCAAAGTTTATCATATATTTGTGCAGAAAAATTCTGTAACTGAGCCAAATCCTTAGAATTGGGACGTCCTTTTCCCAAAACATGAGAAAAAGAATGTTGGCAGCTTACAGCACAAGCTGCAATTGTATGAAAACTATGACGGTTTAAGATATCTCTAAGTTCTATAAGAGAATTATCGAAATTACGGTTTCCGAAAGTTACCATAGCCACGGCAAGCGCGCCATTTCCTTCAATTGTATCTAAGTATTTTAGGAGCACGTTTGGTACTCTGCCTGCATAAGTAGGCACGGCAAACACTACAATGTCTTCTGCGGAAATCTTGGGAAAGTTTTGTCTCATTATGGGAAGAGTAAAATCGTATTCTTCCATGGGCAAGCTGAATTTTGTTCTCAAAGCTTCTGATATGGCTGAAACTGCTGTTTGAGTAGTTCCTACGGGACTGAAATAAATTTTCCATATTTTTTTCATAATTACACCTTTAAATGAGGAATTTTATTATCTATCAAGCTTGCAGCAAAACCTATTAAGATTCCGCTTATCATACCTGAAAATAAAAGAACTGCAAAATATGACATCAGTTTTATATTGGACATTATTATGCATGCGGTTATCAGTTGTCCCAGGTTATGAGCAACTCCGCCTGCCATGCTGACGCCAATTATACTGAAGATATTGGTTCTATATAACAAGTACATAACAGTTATACTCAATATGCCGCCTGCAAAAGAGTAGATTACTCCAAAAACTCCTGTGAAGAGAAGTCCGGCAGCAAAAATTCTAATGCAGTTAATTATAAAAGCATATTTAAAGCCTAATCTGTAGATAGCTATTACTATAATCAGATTTGCAAGGCCAAGTTTGATTCCCGGAATCGGAACAGGCAGTGGCAAAAGGGCTTCAATGTACGAAAATATCATAGCTAATGCGGCAAAGATTGCGCTTAAAGCCAGCCTTTTAGTCTTAAGTGCATATCTGTTATCTGACTTAGCCGGTGATGACATCAATATCACCCCCTTTGGAATCTGACTCAATTTCGATTAAGACTTTGTTAGGAAGACAGGCTATTGAGTCTTTTGTTTCCGAAATTGCGCCTGCATGAACGCAAACCTGATTTTTGCAATCAGAAGAAGCCATTGAAACACAGCCGCCTTTTATGATAATATAATTTAGGTGGCCGTTTTGAGCTATTTTTATTTCTTTATCTTCGTTAAGGTCATATATACCATAGACACTGCCATCAGCGGAAATTTTTACTTTATCACCGCTTTGACTTCCGGTCAATGTGAAGTAAGAGATTCCAAGACCTATTATTAAAATTATAAAGAAAAGAGTGATATCCGCTTTTTTAATCATAAGATACTCCAATTTTGAAAGGTACACATTATATGAAAAAAATTTTTTCGATATTGTTTTTGATGATTGCACTTATTATACCACAGCTTGCTTGCAATGCCAAAGTCCCAAATAATAATCAAGGCGTAAGCAAAACCAGTTTTCATCTTGACACAGTATGTACCATAACCATATATTCTATGGATGATACACAAAATAAATCGGAAGAAGAGCTTGAAAAAGAGGCTTTTCATTTAATGACCGATGCTTTTAAACTTTGTGATGAGTATGAAAAGATATTAAGCAAAACTGTAGTTGGCAGTGATATTTACAATATAAATAATGCAGATGGCAAATGGGTTGATGTAAATCAAATTACTGCTGAGACCATTAAAAAGGGTATTGAATATGGCAATGTGTCAAACGGGGCTTTTGATATAACTATAGGAGATGTAACAGACCTATGGGATTTTCATAAAGAAGATGAAGACGGAGAAAAAACAGGAGAATTGCCTGATAAAAATCTTTTAAGTGAAGCGGCAAAGCATGTGGATTACAATAACATAGAAATAGAAGGAAACAAAGTAAGGCTGAAAGATTCTGATGCGAACATAGACCTTGGAGGAATAGCCAAAGGATATATAGCTGACAAGGTCGCAGAATATCTTGAGTTAAACGGAGTAACCAGCGCTGTAGTTGACCTTGGCGGCAATATCGTGGTTATAGGACAAAAGGGAAGCAGTATAAAAGACGGTGAGGGCGTGGACTTTTCTATTGGAGTTGCTTCACCGGTTTCTGATAGAGGCGGGTTGCTTGGAACGATTTTGTGTAGCAATAAGACTATAGTTACATCCGGGACATATGAAAGATATTTTGAAATAGATGGAGTTCGCTATCATCATGTTTTAAATCCTGATACCGGTTATCCTGTGGAAACAGATTTGCTTGCTGTGACTATAGTAGGTGAAAGAGGTGCGTCCGCAGATTGTGATGGACTTAGCACCACTTGTCTTGCACTAGGCAAAGAGAAAGCTGTAAGCCTGATAGAAAAAACAAAAGATGTTGGGGCTATTCTCGTAGATAGTGATGGAGAAGTAACGGCTATAAATGTAGAAAACTTTGAACAAAAAATGTAGGTAAAATAATGCCTACATTTTTTCGTTTTTTATATCCCATATTTTTGAAAGATTCTTGATTAGATTATCTATCTCAGGCAACGGAAGTTGATTATAATAGAATATCAGAGAACTGGTATCTTGATCTGAGATATCCGCTACAGGAACCATTTGGAGTCCGATGGATTTTGCAAGTAAGCAAAGTTCATCAGCTGGCTTTGAAGAGTGAACCCGTATAATTATGTTGATACCGGATTGTGTGTTGGTGGCTTTTATATTCTGACCGCAGTAACGTGAAAACGACTGGGTGACATGCTGAAGCTTTTGAGAATACAAATTTCTGAGCTTTCGTATACCTGTGTAATAGAAGCCTTTTTCCATGAACAGGGCTAAAGTTAGCTGTTCTGCTTTAGAACACGTTTGAGTATATTGACTTTTTATCTGGCTGAATATTTTTGTTAAAGAATCAGGAAGCACCATATATGATATCTTTATAGCGGCAAAAAGGGTAGAAGAAAAAGAACCTAAGTAAACTACATTGTTATTTGTGTCTAGGCTTTGCAATGCAGGTACTGGTTTGCCAAAGTATCTTAATTCGCTGTCATAGTCATCTTCAATTATTATGCTGTTATTGGACATTGCCCATTCTAAAAGTTGATATCTTCTTCCTGCAGGCATAACTGCACCTGTAGGAAACTGGTTGGATGGACTTATATACACTGCTGAAGGTATGTTAACCGGCAATTTGGAAATTTCTATTCCGTCTTTATGAACGGGGATGTGGGAAATAGCAAAGCCGCTGTCTTGAAACATACTTTGTACAGGCAGATAGCCTGGACTTTCAAGAGAAACATGATTAACGCCGATTTTGGATAAGATACGACATAGATGACTTGTAATTTGCTGCGTGCCGGCGCCTATGACTATTTGCTCGGGAGTGCATTTAACACCTCGTGAGGAATAGAGGTATTTTGATATTTCAAATCTTAGAGAGTATTCCCCTTGAGGATTACTTTCGTACAGAAGTTGATCATGATATTCGTTAAAAACAGTTGAACTGCATTTTTTCCATTTATTAAAGTCAAAGCAGTTAGGATCATAGATATAAGGGTATTTTTCATGATAGGATTTGTCATTTTCCATATTACTGTGTTTGGCTGGTTCTGAAACAATTTTGTTTCCGTAAACGCCTTGAGCTGCATAATATCCTGACTGAGGCTTGCTTACTATGTATCCTTCGACTAGAAGCTGATTATAAGCCAGCTGTGCGGTAGTTATGCTTATTTCAAAATTTTGAGATATAGACCTAAGAGAAGGTAATTTTTCGCCCTGTTGAATTTCACCGGCAACTATACTATTTTTGATGTTTTCATATAACTGTATATATAACGGGGCAGATAAACTGTTATTCAATTCTGTAATTATAGGTTTCATTTTTATTATCTCCTTAAACTGTATATATAAAAATAAATATATTTGAGTGTTTCAATAATTACATTTACATAGTATTATAATATTAATAGTAAAAAAAGGCAAGTAAGGGGATTTTATATATGACAAGAACAGAAAAAACAAATAGATTAGTTATGATAGCATTAATGATATGCCTAGTTATGATAGCTACGCTGAGTATAAGAATACCCAGTCCTTTTACACAAGGATATATTCATCTCGGGGATGCGATGATATTTCTTTCTGTTTTGCTGCTGGGTAAAAAAGGAGGGGCGCTGGCGGCAGGATTAGGTTCAGCTCTTGCTGATGTTTTGGGAGGATATGCGGCATATGCACCTTGGACGTTGCTAATAAAAGCATTGATGGCGATAATAATGGGTGCGTTTATAGAGGTATGTATAAAAAAAGAGAACCATAATGCAAAGATAGGCTCGGTTCCTTTAATTGAGATTGCAGGAATGATTTTGGCAGGGATAGAAATGGTTATAGGATATGCTATTGTGGATGGAGCACTTGCGGGAAACATGATTTCGGGTTTCTTAGGAGCGCCGTTTAACATAATACAATTTGCTGTTGGATTGGTGCTTGCAACTATCTTGGCTATGGCTTTGTATAAAACTCCAGCCAAAAGATACTTTGCATATAGACTTGATGAAATGAGATGATTAAAACAGCGTTTGTTTATAGTTTAAACATGTCCCATGATGGGGCATGTTTTTTGTTATAAAGAAAAACCACCGGCTATGCCGGTGGATTATTATAAATAAAGGAAGGCTTAACTTTACGTTAAATCATGTTTCTTTTGTCTACACAATGAAATATGTATGATTTAATTCATACATATTTTAACGTTATTGACTATTTGTTATGGTTTTTATACCTTTTAGCACTAAATAAACCGATGTTTTTCATATATTCCCTTTGCAAAAGTCATACAGAAACACAAATTTTAAATAAAAAAGTAGGGTATCGTCATACGATTGTTTTAATTTTGTATGACGATGTATGACCTAAACACTATTAAAGTTTCTGCTTAGACCGGCTCAATTATCATATAATATTATATTTAACTAAAAATCTTGCAGCGAGTATTTGTTCTGAAAAAAGTCTGACCATGCTGCGATTTAGAAAAATGCTTTCAGCGCCTTTTTCTTTAAGATTTTCAGCTATAATAAAGCATATCAACTGAGAATTTGAAATATTTTTTAAATCTTTAATAAGCTCTGCAGCGCCTATGATTTTTAGCTTAGATTTTTTAAATGAGGAGAGAGCCTCTGAAAGTTCTTCTCTTGCCTTTGGGGCGACATCTTTAAGCTTTGTTATAAAGGTATCTTCTGTATATATAAATGCAGGATCCATGTCAAAAACATGTGCGCATGCGTCTGCCATTTTGGTGTCAGTTTTATTGAAGGCGCCTTTTGCAAATGTATAATATTCGCCTGTTAAAATATCAAAGGTTTTCATAGTGTCAAGATAACCTAGGCGCATAATTCTTTTTGAATTTTTAACATCAAATATAAGAGTATTACCCAGATTCCATTTAGATTCTATGATTGTTAAATTAGGAGCTTTTTTGATAGATTCGTTGTTTATTATTCCAAGAGCATCAAGTTTAACTGCAATTACTTTGTCAGCTTCTTTTGATAATGCCATATTGATAGGGAGCAAATCTGCATATCCTCCGTCGATGTATTCTTTGCCATCGATTTCATAGGCATGTATGGCAGGGAAAACAGAGGAACTTGCCATTATATAATCTATGATTTGACCTTCTTTAATGTCTTCCTTAAAGAGAAAATGAGGCTTAAGACCACTGCGTTCAACTACAACCAAACCATAGTCTATTGGCGATTTTCTGATTTTATCTTCGTCAATATATTGAGTAAGAAGTTCTTTTAGGCCGGAGGTTCCAGCGCCTTTGTTGAAGATGATTTCTTTTGCGTAATCTAAAGGCTGGCTTCCTTTTGGGACGTCAAAAATCATGTGAGTTTCGATTTCTTTCCACAGGGATATGGTAGAGTCAAGATCGCCTTGACATACCATAGCTCCATTGATGGAACCTACAGAAGCTCCTGTAACTATGTCTATTTCTATACCGATTTCTGAAAGTGCCTGCCATACGCCTGCTTCGTATGCTCCTCGTGAGCCTCCTCCGCTTAAAACCAGGGCAGTCTTGTTGCTTTTTTGTGCCATAATATTTCTCCAAAATACATTTTCTTTATTAATTTAATATATCCAAATTGGTGCAAAAAGTCTACAATTATGTTAAAATGAACGCAAGCATTTTTTACATCTTCGCTGCAAGTAAGCGTTAATTGCGTGGAGATTTGCCAGATATTGAGAGGGTGTTGACAAAAATTAAATAATAATATTCAAAAAGTCAACAAAATGATTAAAATGTTGTAAAATTCCTTGTAATATTAACAGTTTTGTCAACGTTATAACGATAAAGCATGATATTATGTACTATATTTAATGGATTGTTGACATTCTACTTCAAAAAGAGAAAGTTTTGTCAATATTACGAGGCAAAAGAGACGCAAATTACAAAATATATATAAGAATTTGTGAAAGGATAATTATTATGGATAAAAGATTAGCTAAAATTATAGAAGATTCTAAGTCTGTGGTATTCTTTGGAGGAGCAGGAGTTTCTACAGAAAGTAATATTCCGGATTTCAGGTCTGAAAAAGGCTTATATCAAGCGCAGCAAGAGTATGGCTGTTCGCCAGAAGAAATTCTTTCACATACTTTTTTTGTGAATAAAACAGAAACATTTTTTGATTATTATAAGAAAAATTTGATTTATGTGGATGCTGAACCGAACAAAGCCCATAAAGCGCTTGCATATTTGGAAGACCAAGGAAAGCTCAAAGCAATCGTTACCCAGAATATAGACGGCTTGCATCAAAAAGCGGGCAATAAAAATGTATTTGAACTTCATGGGAGCGTACTCAGAAATTATTGCATGAAATGCGGCAAATTTTATGATTTAGAATATATAATGGATGAGAAGAACTGCGACTCAGGAATTCCTCACTGTAAAGAGTGCGGCGGAATTGTCAAGCCTGATGTAGTACTCTATGAAGAGGCTCTTGATTCAGATTGCATGATGGCTGCCATTAAAGCTATAGAAGAAGCAGACACGTTGATCATAGGAGGAACTTCTTTGGTAGTTTATCCTGCAGCAGGTTTGATTCGCTACTTTAAGGGGAATAATTTAGTATTGATAAATAAACAATCTACGCCTTATGACAGCAAGGCTGACTTAGTTATAAATGATTATATAGGAAAGGTTATGGAAATTAAGGAATGAATATACTAGTTTCGAATGACGATGGAATACAGGCACAAGGTATCAAAGAGCTGGTTAAAGCTCTCAGCAAAGAGGCAAATGTATATGTGTCTGCGCCTGCTTCCCAGCGAAGTGCCAGCAGTCATGCACTCAGTGTAAATGATAAAATAACTATGAAAAAAGTTGATTTTGATTATGCAACTATGGCATTTGAAGTCAGCGGAACCCCTGCTGACTGCGTTAAGCTGGGATTATATGTTTTAAAAGAGAAGGGAATAAATATAGATATAGTTTATTCAGGAATAAATCACGGTGGAAATTTAGGAACTGACACGATGTACTCAGGAACTGTTTCAGCGGCAGCAGAAGGGTTGTTCAGAGGATTGCCGGCAGTAGCAGTTTCTGTAAACAGTCATGAAGCACAGCATTTTGAGGGTGCATGCATTCTGGCAGCAGATGTTCTCGCAAAAGTTATAAAAGATAAAGAAAATCTTGGAGTTGTAAGCATTAATACACCGGATTTGCCTGTTAGTCAGATAAAAGGTGTTAAAACTGCCAGACTTGGTGATATAAGATATCATGAATGGTTCAATGTAATAAATGAAAAGGATGGAGAAGTTACATATACATATTCCGGTGTTGCTACAGAGCTTGATCACTGGACAGATGATACAGATGCAAAGCTAATTCGTGAAGGATATGCGACTATTTCATCGGTTAAATATGATCAAAACGACTATCATGGTAATATGCAAATAGACAAATGGGAGGTACAGATATGAGCAAAATTATAAGATTTAAAAAAGAGGAAACAATATTGGTGGTAATTGATGTGCAGGAAAAACTTATGCCTGCAATGTATGAAAAAGAAAGTGTTGAGAAGCAGACTGTTAAACTGGCTTCCGGCATGGAGGTTCTTGGTGTTCCAAGAATAGTTACTACACAATATTCTAAAGGATTAGGACAAACTATAGAATCAGTGAGCAATGCTTTAGATGAATATAAATTGTTTGATAAATTTACATTTAGCGCTTATAAGGATAAAGATTTTAGAACAGCTCTTGAAGAATCAGGAAGAAAGACTGTAGTCATAGCCGGAGTTGAGAGTCATGTATGCGTTGAGCAAACTGCTCTTGATTTGGTTGAAGCAGGTTATGATGTTGCGCTTGCACTTGATTGTGTAAGTTCAAGACACGAACAGAGTATAAAGGCATCAGTTCTTACTCTGTCTGCTGCCGGAGTAGTTATAACATGTGCTGAAAGTATTTTATTTGATTTGATGGAAAGTGCAAAAGCTCCTGAGTTTAAAGCAATTTCTGCTATAGTGAAATAGATAAGTATGATTTTTAAAAATGATTTTAATAATTTAACAGAAGATGATATAAAACTTCTTAACAGTTATTTTGACGGATATGATTACCAGTCGTCAGGGCATACTTTTAAAGCCAATTACATTTGGAGAGATACTCACAAGCTTTCCTGGGAGGTTATAGGTGAGTATCTGTTCATTGCAGGTCTTGGTAATGTTGATATAGATGAAGATGAGTACTTTATGTCTTTTCCCCTGACTAAAAATGGAAATTATGAAAGCAATGAAGTAAGACGTACTATTGAACTGGCACGTGAGAGATTTAGAGAAAAAGGGAAACGATTTGAGATGGGACTGGTACCTGAGACTTTAGTTCCTGTGCTAAAAGATGCTTTTGGAGATGAAGTCGACGTACAACATGAGAGAGACGATGACGATTACGTGTATCTAAAAGAAGATCTTGTTACTTTGGGCGGACGTAAACTTCATAATAAGAAAAATCATCTCAATTATTTTCTGCGAAATTACGATTTCACATATGAAGAGGCTACGCAGGAAACAGCTCCGGAAATTATGAGCTATATTTATAGTAAAAATGAGTACAAGCTTGGGGAGACTCCTGAAGAGTGGAAAAATATATTAGAGATGGAGAATATAGCTATAGCGGAACTTCTGAAGTTTGTAGGCAAAGGACTTCTGAGCGGTGTAATTAGGATAAACGGTAAAATCGAGGCGGTAACATTGGGAGAATTCGCCAATACAAATAGCAAAGAGACCGTGATTGTCCATGTTGAAAAGGCAGATGACAGAATAAGAGGACTTTATCAGGCCATAAATAATGAGTTTTGCAAACGTCTGCCGGAAGATACTGTATATGTAAATCGCGAAGAAGATATGGGTATGGAAAATTTGCGCCAGACCAAGCTTTCATACAAGCCGTTTAAAATGGCTCAGAAGTATACAGTTATATTTAAATAGCAGTTTTGTAAGATTTCAGAGGATTCGGATTGTTAATTTAACTACTTTTGTTTGAGGTATTTGAATTTGAGTTTTGTTGTGATAGAATGAATATATCAATAAGAATAGAGTGCTTTTAGAATTTTGTTAAAAAATTAACTAAAACTGTTGCTTTCTTTTACTTTTTGTGCTTAAATGATGTTGTGCAAACATGTTATAGTTAAAGCACGATATTAGAGTACATTAATATTATCTAAGGAGGATACATAAAAAATGAAAGAAGCTGTAATTGTAAGTGCTGTAAGAACACCTATGGGAAGCTTTGGTGGTTCTTTAAAGAGTGTTCCTACAAGAACATTAGGTGCTATCGCTATTAAGGAAGCTATTAAGAGAGCAGGAATCAAGCCTGAAATGGTAGAAGAAGTTATCATGGGTGCAGTTCTTCAGGGTGCTCTTGGACAAAATGTAGCAAGACAGATGACATTGGATGCAGGTCTGCCAAAGGAAGTTCCTGCAATGACTATTAATAAAGTATGCGGTTCAGGTCTTAGAGCTATTGAATTAGCTGCACAGATTATCAAAGCAGGAGATGCTGACATAGTAGTAGCAGGTGGCGCTGAAAACATGTCCGCTGCTGCATATGCTATTCCATCAGCAAGATGGGGAGCAAGAATGAACGATAATAAAATCGTTGATATGATGACAAATGACGGTTTAACTGACGCTTTCAATAATTACCACATGGGTATCACAGCAGAAAACGTAGCTGAACAGTGGGGAATCACAAGAGAACAGTTAGATGAATTTGCTGTTATTTCACAGAATAGAGCTGAAGCTGCTATTAAAGAAGGTAAGTTCAAAGACGAAATCGTTCCTGTAGAAATTCCTCAGAGAAAGGGAGATCCAATCATCTTCGATACAGATGAATACCCTAAATTCGGAACTACTATGGACAAGGTTGCTAAATTAAAACCTGCTTTCAAGAAAGACGGAATCGTAACTGCTGCTAACGCTTCAGGTATCAATGATGCCGGTGCTGCTGTAGTAGTAATGTCAAAGGAAAAAGCAGAAGAATTAGGAATTAAGCCTATGTGCACAATTAAATCCTACGCTTCAGCAGGTGTTGATCCTTCAATCATGGGTGTTGGTCCAGTTCCTTCATCAAAGAAGGCTCTTGAAAAAGCTGGTTTAACTATTGAAGATATCGATTTAGTAGAAGCAAACGAAGCTTTCGCATCACAGTCCTTAGCAGTAAGAAAAGATTTAGGTCTTGATCCTGAAAAGACAAATGTAAATGGCGGAGCTATCGCTCTTGGTCACCCAATCGGAGCATCCGGATGCAGAATTCTTATCACACTTCTTTATGAAATGCTCAGAAGACCTGAGACTAAATATGGTCTTGCAACTCTTTGCATCGGCGGCGGTATGGGAACTACTCTTATCATCGAAAAATAAGTTTGATATACAAAAAGAGAGCCTTTTGGCTCTCTTTTGTTTTTGTGCGACTTCAGATTATTGATATATTATAATTCTTCTGACTTAAAAGTTGAATATCCTTCATAGTAATAACTGTGGTCAATGCCTTTCATATAAATTTCACGGTTGTTGATTTCATCAGTTAGTGCAGATTTTAAAAGAAGTTTGATTTCAGTATCTTTAATAGGACTGCGTTCCATTGCAAGCAGATAATCTTCTTTGTCTATTTTGCTCCAATCAATTACTTGATTAATTTCTGTTTTAAGAATAAAATCTAACCAAATACGAGTGCTGCGTCCATTTCCCTCTCTGAAGGGATGGGCTATGTTTATTTCCACATACTTTTCGACAATTTCTTCAAAATTAGATTGCGGCATTCTATCAATTTTTTCAAGAGCAGCTTCCAAATATATGACAGGTACAAAACGAAAATTACCTTTTGAAATGTTTACATTACGAATTTGACCTGCAAAATAATAAATGTCTTCAAAAAGAAATTTATGGATTTTTTTAAGTGAAGAAAATTTACCTATCTCGTTTTTATCAAATAGTTTAGTTTGAAATAGTGCGATTGCTTTTTTCTTACTTATTTTCTCTTCTTCAAGAGCAAGCTCAGCAGAGTTAGCTATATTAAGCTTATTTTCAAGAGTCATATTAAGCCTCCTTTAATGCGCATTTAAACATTTTATTATTTATCAAACCTACATTGTCCCAAGGTACTCTTCCAAGGTTAAGCCTTTTGCAGTTATCTCTTTTGCAACATCTACCCCTACATATCTCAAGTGCCATGGCTCATACGAATACCCTGTTATATTGGTTTTGTCTTTAGGATAACGAATGATGAAACCGTATTCACTGCAATGATTGTTTATCCAGATACCTTCAGGATATTCTATAAAGTTTTGTTTAAGGTCATAACCCATAGAAGCTGAAGTTATATCAACTGCCCATCCGGTATGATGCTCGCTTCTTCCCGGGTATGCTGAGATGGTATTAGCATACTCTGCGCCATTTCTTGAAACATAACCGTTGTAAATTGCTTCTTGCGTATAATATGAACGGTATGTAGAGCATATACAGAATTCTATACCTTGAGATTTTGCGTCTGCCAGCATTTTTAAATATGCGTCATAAGCTTCTTTTTTAAAATATAAACCTTGGTTAGTGGAAAGTGAACCGTCAACAGCAACCATATCGGTGGGCTCATAGCTGGAAGATACGGTATGAAGCTTGTTTACAAGAACCAGTTTATTCCCATCGTCTTTGTCAAGGGTATCTATAACATCGGGAAGTCCGGATACATCTTTGTTAGGAAGTTTATTTGGGGCCGGTTCAGGTTTAGGCTCTGGTTCAGGCTCTTGGTTATCTGATGGTTCTTCAGTTTGTGACGAGTCATCAGGAGGAACATCTGAAGATGCATTTTCTGAGCTGCAGCCATATAGGGAAAAAATAGATAATATTAATATTAGAAGTATGTAAATTTTTAAATGTTTTTTCATAAGTTAATCCTCCCCTTTAATTCATAGTATATTTTATTTTTAGCCTGGTGTCAAAGTAACATTTTTAGGGAAAAATTGAACCAAAGCTGGATAATTTACAGGTATGATGGTATAATGATTGCTGAGATTTAATTATGTCGGCGTTGCCGCAAGGTAGCAATCATTGAAACCCAGCGACATATTCTTACAGCTGGCTTATAATGAACGCACGATTATATTTGCAGCTTTGCTGCAAAGAAGCGTTCATTGAAACATGACGACATATTCTGCAGTCATGTTATAATGATTGCTGAGATTTAATTATATCGGCGTTGCCGCAAGGTTGCAATCAT
>CAJUQR010000013.1 GCA_910588185.1 uncultured Peptostreptococcaceae bacterium | reverse complement strand
TTCACATTCCTGTGCTATCTTAATATCGCTCTTATATTCCATCTCTTGACCTCCTCAATTATTATAAATTTTTTAAAAAAGTTCTTCTATGTATAGGCGCTATACCATGAGAATTCAACCCCTCATAATGAATCTTTGTTCCATACCCTTTATTCTTGTCAAATCCATAATAAGGATATTCTTTATGATACTCAACCATAATTCTATCCCTGGTTACTTTAGCTATAATAGATGCTGCTGCGATAGAAAGGCTCTTCGCATCTCCCTTTATTATTCCTTCTTGAGGTATATCAACATCATCAAGATGTACAGCATCAAGAAGAAGTATATTTATATCTTGTCCGCTTTTTTCATGAAGCATTGCTGAAGTCTGTTCTATGGCTTTTCTCATAGCCAGTTTAGTTGCATTTAATATATTTACTTCATCAATAATTTTATTGTCGACTATACCTACTCCGTAAGCAAGAGCTTTTTCAACTATTACGTCAAAAAGTTCTTCTCTCTTTTTCTCGGAAAGCTTTTTTGAATCATCTACACCTATAACATCAAAATCTTTCGAAAGAACTACACAACCTGCAACCACAGGACCTGCCAGCGGTCCTCTTCCTGCCTCATCTATACCTGCCAACATTCCATCTTTACAAAATTCCAAATCAAAAACCTTCATATCCTGAAGCTTTTTTTCAAGCATTTGCTTTCTCTCTTCTCTTGTCATTACCGCACCTTTTCTAAAGTTATATTTCCTATGGCTCCGCTTCTAAATTCATCCAAAACTGTCTTGCCGCATCTTTCGTAATCTATCCTCTTGCCCGGCAATATAAATCCACGCTTAAAAGCTATGGCCTCCATATTTTCAAGAGGCGATTCTTCAAGTTCATTAAGCTTATATCTTTCTTTCAAAAAATCAGGGTATTCCGCTTGTAAAACTTTAATAAGTTCAAGAGCCAAATCTGCCACATCCAGTATCTCATCTTTTATTGAACCACAGAAAGCAAGATTAAGCCCTGCTTTTGGATCTTCAAACTTTGGCCAAAGAATTCCCGGTGTATCTAAAAGCTGCATACCGTTTTGCAATGCCAGCCACTGTTTACCTTTAGTCACTCCCGGCCTGTCCCCTGTTTTAGCGCTCTTTTTACCGGTCATTCTATTTATGAGCGAAGATTTACCCACATTAGGTACGCCGACTATCATCATGCGGAGAGGTTTCTTCAGAGCCTTATCCTCATTCTTCTTCTTTTGAAGTTGTTCAAGCACTTTAAAGAGCTGACTAACTCCTTGTCCTTTCATGCAATTCATCTGAATTACCAAATCGCCGTCTTTTTTAAAATATTCCGTCCATTTTTCGTTGGCCTTTGTATCAGATAAATCACTTTTATTTAAAACTATGATCCTTTTTTTACCCGAAACCAGCTGATCTATTATTGGATTTCTACTGGAAACGGGGATTCTGGCATCTACTACTTCTATGACCAGGTCTACCATCTTAAGATTGGCTTCTATAAGCTCTCTGGTTTTTTTCATGTGACCGGGATACCAGTTTATATTATTCATAGTATCATTCTCCTCTTTTTAACTCAATTAGCAAAAAAGGGAATCCTGACGGATTCCCATGCCAAACTATTCCTTGGTCTTAATTTTTGCAGCTTTACCTGTTCTCTGGCGCATGTAATTAAGCTTAGCTCTTCTAACATCGCCTTTTCTTACTACTTCGATCTTTTCGATCTTAGGTGAGTGCAATGGGAAAGTTTTCTCAACGCCTACACCTGAAGAAATTTTTCTTACAGTGAAAGTCTCACTTACTCCACCGTTTTGTTTCTTAAGTACAAAACCTTCGAATATCTGGATTCTCTCTCTGTTTCCTTCTTTAATTTTGATGTGAACTTTAACTGTATCACCCACACCAAAAGCAGGGATATCGCTCTTCATATATTCCTGAGCAATTGATTTCATAACATCCATGTTTTTTTCCTCCTTCCCTCCAAGACGTTCATGGTATATTAAATGTCCAGAGGACCGCCCGTAATAACTTGTATATTTTATCATATAAAATGTTTCTTTGCAAGACAAAACTGTCAAAAAAATCCTGACTCTTCTCGTAATCATACTCATTTTATCTATAAACTGAAATATGTATGGTTTAATTCATACATATTTTAATATTATTAGTGATTTATTATGGTTTTTATGCTTTTCATCTTTAAATGAGCTGGTATTTTCAATATAATCCCTTTGCAAAATTCATACAAAAGCACTTTTGGGGGGTTAAAAATCAGGGTAGCATCATACAATTTAATTTGTTTTATATGATTATGTATGACTTAAATACAAGTATAAAAAATAATCATTTCCATACTTACGCCCTCGGATGTGCTCTGTCATAGACATCCTTTATTCTATTTTTAGTAAAAGCCAGATAAACCTGTGTAGCCGAAATATCTTCATGTCCCATAAGTTCCTGAAGCGATTTAACATCTGCTCCGTTCTGAAGCATATGAACTGCAAAAGAGTTCCTTATAACTTGAGGAGTCAAATTAATTTTAAGTCCCGCCTTATCGCCATATTCCTTGAGAACTTTCCAAAGCCCCTGTCTTGTTATAGGCTTGCCGTGATAATTGACGAATAAATGCTGTTCATCTTGACTATTTCTAACAAGCAGTTTCCTGCTCTCTTCCATATATCTTTCCACCGCTTCTCTTGCCATTTTTCCTATAGGAATTATTCTTGCCCGGACGTTCTCGCCCATGCAAGTCAAAAATCCCATACGCCAGTTTATATCTTCACATTTCATATCTATAAGTTCACTGGCTCTTATTCCTGTAGCATAAAGAATCTCAAGGATTGCTCTGTCCCTTATCCCCTTATGGCTGTCGTCCGGAAGTTCCATCAACTTTTCAATATCTTCCACTTGTAAAATTTCTATCTTCTTTTTCTCAATTTTAGGAGATTTTATATTTTCTGTAGGATTTTGTGCAAGTCCCATCTTTTTCTGCATAAAGTTATAATAAGTCCTTATGGAGGCAAGCTTTCTGTTGACCGTAGATTTTGAGCGATTCTGAGCTTTAAGTTCAATTAAGTATGCCACAACATCAGCATTAGTAGCCAATGAAAGATCAAAGATTTGCCGCTGTTTCAAAAATTCGCCGAAATGTTCTATATCTCTTCCGTAAGCTTGTGCTGTGTTATATGCTGATTTTTTTTCTTCCGTCAAATAAGTTATGAATAAATCCTTGCTCATATTTTCCTCCATAGCTTGATATTTTTAGTATATTACGTATTTTTACGTTTTTCAACAAAATTTATATGAGGAGTTCAAATTATGATAATAAATAAAAAGGTAACTTTTATAATGTTATTTATATTTGCCGTAGGTTTATGCAGCGGCGCTTTCTTTGAAATTTACATGGAAGGAAGCGGTAAGACGCAGCTTATGGATATCATTTCAGGCCTCTTCTCAGGCAGTCCTTCAGGAAGCTTTTTTTCCATATTTTGGAACAGTTTCAGAACATGGCTAATCATGCTTCTCATCATTTTTGTTGTTCCTTATGTGCCTCCCTTTGCCGTAATATGCCCTTTCCTGCCTATGATTAAAGGACTCACTTTGGGATTCTCTGCAACAATGTTAGTAGAAACATTTGGTATAAAAGGAAGCTGGTATATAATATCTACCATATTGCCGCAAAACCTGCTTCAAATTCCCATACTCTGCATGCTTATAGGTCTATCAATGAGTAAAACCACTAAAAAAACCTTGCATTCAGATGCAAGGTTATATTTGACGTACTATGGAGGCGGCGCATTGTTAATCTTTATTTCTTGTTTACTTGAAGCTTTCCTGATGCAATTTTCTCTTTAACCATCAATATAGCTATTATAGTCTTGGCGTCATTTATCTCGCCTTTCATAACCATAGAGAAAAGTTCGTCTATATCCATTTCCTCTATGTCAAGAGCCTCATTTTCATCAAAGTTGGTTTCTCCCGGTGTCAAATCTGTGCAAATATAAAGGTACAAAACTTCCTCCGAATAACCAACCGATGGATAAAATTCTGTTAAAAGCTGCACTTTGCCTGCTGTATAGCCTGTCTCTTCTTTTAGTTCACGAACCGCAGCAGCAAGTGCTTCTTCTCCCTGATCTATTTTACCGGCAGGAGCCTCAAGCATAACACGTTTGGCAGGCTTTCTGTACTGTCTTACCATGACCATTTTACCATCATCAGTAAGGGCTGCAAGTACTGCACCTCCGTTATGTTCTATTATTTCTCTGTATGATGTGCCATTTTGAACAGTTACCTTATCTTTCCTAAGATTTATTATAGCTCCGTCATAGATTTTTTCACTCGATATGGTTTTTTCTTCAAAAGTCATTAGAATGTCTCCTTTTAATTTATGTTTGCTGTCCTTGGTCTTTAATGGATAAAAAGTTTAATATGATAATGTTGACAAAATGATTCTTTTTTTACAAAAATTTCAATAATTCATTATTTATAGTATGTTTTTAGTTATCTTAACTCATCAGACTTGACAAAAATATTCATTTTATATAGTTTTTTACAACACTTCGCCTGTTTTGTTGACTTTTTAATGCTATTTTCAGAACTTTTGCCAACAGTTATGCTGTTTTCGACAAGCTTCGACACAGTTAACCCTTTAAAATTGTAAAATTTCTTGAAAATTCTAATTTTTGTCAACAATTTTAATTATTATACCATAATTGCGGCATTTATGCCGCAGCAGCGGTAGCTGCCTGTGCTGAAAGCACAGAAATTGTGGTTCAATGTTCTCTCAGGCGCCAAAATCTTTGATTTTGCTAGCGCCGTGAGGTTATTATACCATAGCTATAAGGATATATTGCTATGATTCAATGAACGCTTCTTTGCGGCAACGCCGTAAATATAATCGTGCGTTCATTATACCATAATTACATCACCATATAAATAGGGTTCTGCCAGATTATCATGTCTGACAGAACCCTTTATGTACTTATCTCGGCTCTACAAGGAGTTTAATTGCTGTTCTTTCTTCTCCTTCAATTTGTATGTCGGTAAAAGCTGGCACACATACCAAATCTATTCCGCTTGGTGCTACAAAACCTCTGGCTATGGCTGTTGCTTTTATTGCTTGATTCAATGCACCTGCGCCTATAGCTTGAATTTCAGCACCGCCTTTTTCTCTTAAGACACCTGCTAGCGCTCCTGCTACTGAATTAGGATTTGATTTAGCTGATACTTTTAAAATTTCCATTATTGTTCCTCCTGTAAAATACTCTTATCAAAAGCTTGTATCTCTTTACCCGGGTTGTGAGATAAATCAATTATAACCTAGTTTATATCGAGTATTTACATAATTTATTCGACAAATTCACTGTTTTAACAACTTTTTTCACTTTTTTTTCACATTACCTCTTGCTTTTTTACATTTATTTTAGTATTATATGTATGTGGTTATCCCCCCTGATAACCTCATAATCTCAAATCCAAAATACCCCTTTTGAACAAAATAGACTGCTCCCCTGCAGTCTATTTTGTTATAACATGCTATAGCCTGTCAAAAACAGCATATACAGGAGATACCTTATGAAAACCATAACAAAGCTTTATAAAGTTGAACCTTATGAATCAAAATTATTAGAACAATATTTTGGAGGAATGCGTATAGGCGTATTTGATATTGAAACTTTGGGACTTAATCCGGAATTTTATCCCATGGTTCTATCCGGAATGCTTACTATAGAACCTTCAGGAGAATGTCGCATAACGCAATATTTTGCAGAAAAACTCAAGGACGAAATATTAATAATCGAAGCCCTCCGCAAAGATCTTGAAACTATAGATTATCTTTTTACTTATAACGGCAGACACTTTGACCTGCCTTTCATAGAAAAAAGAGCCAAAATTCGTAACCTTGCTCCGTTTCACTACAATTTTTATAATCTTGATTTATATCTTGTGCTGAACGGTTACAGTGAAATAAAATATTTGCTTAAAAACATACGTCAAAAGACTGTCGAAGATTATATGGGGCTTACTCAAAGCAGAGACGACTTAATTTCGGGAGCAGATAGCGTGAATCTGTATAAAGATTATTTAGAATGTAAAACTGCCAAAGAAAAGAAACCTCTTATGGAGAAAGTTTTGCTGCATAATCATGATGATTTACTGCAACTATATAAACTTTTACCTATACTTAGGCAAGTCGATTTTCACAAAGCTATGAATTGTCTTGGCTTCCCTGTGGTCGGAGAAAACGGATGGCCTTGCTTAAATGTCACAAGATCAAAAGCTACCAACAGGGAATTTACCATAGAAGGCAAGTATTACGGAGAACCTTTTTCTTACATAGCATATGATACTTTTTATCAATATTACTCCTGCGAATTTTGCGATGATGGGAGTTTTACCTTCAAAATGCCTGTTGACAGACATAAGCGAAATTCTTTTATAAACTTAAAACTTTACTTTGATAATTTCGACGATTTAAAGAAATACCCTTGCTGTATAAACGATTTTTTACTTGTAACACGAGGTTCCGAAACCTGTTATTTGGAATCCAACATGTTTGGCAAGAAGTTCTTAAGCTCCTTTATGAACAGTACAGTTTGTCCTGTCAATATACTATGATATCATGGAACCTTTTTTATCATTTTTAAATGTTTGACTTGATTATGTAATTTATTTGTGTTATATTAAATAAGTCATGGCTCTATGGTCAAGTGGTTAAGACTCCGCCCTCTCACGGCGGCAACTCGGGTTCGAATCCCGATAGAGTCACCAAAAAAACAAGATGTATTAATACATCTTGTTTTTTTATGCTAACTAAAAATCATGAACCGTCTCTATTATGGCCTTAGCTATATTGTCTACAACATCAGGATCAAATACATCGGGCAAGATATGATCTGCATCAAGGCTTTCATCATCAACTACTGCTGCAATAGCTCTCACTGCCGCCTGCTTCATCTCTTCAGTAATCTTTGAAGCTCTTGAATCAAGCGCCCCTCTGAAGATTCCCGGAAAAGCAAGAACATTATTTATCTGATTAGGGAAGTCCGATCTTCCAGTTCCAACTACTGCCGCTCCTGCCTTTTTAGCCTCATCAGGCATTATTTCAGGAACAGGATTAGCCATTGCAAATACTATAGGATCTTTTGCCATGCTTCTTATCATATCTTCACTTACTATTCCGCCCTTGGATACGCCGATAAACACATCTGCATCTTTAAGAGCATCAGATAAATCTCCTGATACTTTATCTTTATTAGTAACTTTAGCCATCTCTTGTTGCGCTGGATTATTGTACGAAGCTCCATCGTATATTACCCCAAAGCGATCACACAATATAATTTCTCCAAAGCCCATCTGCATTATCATCTTAGCTATTGATATGCCTGCAGAACCTGCCCCGTTTATAACAATTTTCAAAAGTCCGCTTTCTTTGCCAGTAACCTTAATCGCATTGAGCAATGCTGCGCAAACCACTATGGCAGTACCATGCTGATCATCGTGAAATACAGGAATATCACACTTTTCTATAAGTCTCTTCTCTATTTCAAAACAACGTGGTGCGCTTATATCCTCAAGATTTATACCACCAAAACTTTTCGAGATATTATATATGGTATCTACTATGACATCTACATCTTTTGAATCTATACAAATAGGTATTGCATCTATATCAGCAAAACTCTTGAACAAAGCACATTTGCCTTCCATTACAGGCATGGCTGCCGAAGGGCCTATATCTCCAAGGCCTAAAACAGCTGTACCATCAGTTACCACTGCAACGGTATTCCATTTCCCGGTATATGTATATGCAAGCTTCTCATCCTCTGCAATCTCAAGACATGGCTGAGCAACACCGGGCGTATATGCAAGAGATAAGTCTTCTTGAGTCTCTATAGGAGATTTCACTTCAATTGCAAGCTTTCCTCTCCATTCAGCATGTCTTTTAAGAGCAAGTAGCTCTTTATCCAGTTCACTATCCATTGTAAAATCCATATGCATACCTCTTACTTTATCAATTTATTTATATCATCCATATATTCATCATAACTTTCACCGTGCTTTCTGAGCTCAAGCGCTGTTTGCAGCGATGCAAAAGTCTTTTTATTTATAGGAAATGCCTTAAGCGCCAAAAATCCCACTAGACAACATATACTTGGAACCAATATGTACCCTATATCAAGGAAAGAAATTACTGAGTCAGGCTGACTGGTCAGCTGCGGATCAAATCCTGACATATCAAGAAAAATACCAAACATCTGTACCATTATGGCCGTTACAAGAGTTCCTAGAACAGACACCAAAGACATGATGTCTCCGCCTCTTCTCTTGTTGTTTACATATTCATCAACTTCTATTACATCATAAAATATAGCACTGCTTAGCTGCCAAAAGCCTGTCTGCACAACTGCAAATCCTCCTACATAAAGCACACCGCCTATTAATGTATTTGGTGCGAATATGTATATCAAAGTTCCCATAATTCCAAATGCCAGCATAGTATACATCTGTTGATTTGCTTTACCTGTAGCTATGGCCATCTTATCGACTATAGGAGTCATAATTGCAAATATAGCTATTGTAAATGCATAAACGTATGATGAATATTTATTTCCAAGATCTAGAGCATACTGCAAAAAATATAAAGTTGCAATATTATATAAAGCAAATGCACATGCAAATGCGCCCTTATATATAATCAAAAGCTTCATTGGTTTTAGTTTAAACAGCTCAATGTAATTTACAAATATGTCTTTTATTACATTATGTTTGCCTTTTGATATTTTCTCTCCCATATATTGAACACTATACTTCTTTGTCAATAAAAATGAAGAGATTATTCCACCAAAAGTAACTATTGCAATAATTATTCCTGCTGTTTGCCACCCTGCCTCCTGATCATCAGAAAACAAATCAAGAATTAAAAGCGGAACTATAGTACCTATACCGCTTCCTGTTATTGAAAACCATCTGCAAACTGTTCTCTGCTTGGTTCTTTCATCATATCCGGTTGAAATCTCTGAGCCAAACGCATTATTGGGAATCTCAAAGCATGAAAAGAATACTCTAAACAAAACGGCAAAAAACATGTAATAAATAAAAGTCGTTATTGCAGACGCATGAAGCGTATACGAAATCAAAATCAATATTATAGGCAAAACTATTCCGGCGATCAACATAAACGGCCTTCTTTTACCCATCTTAGATCTGCAACTGTCAGATAAATTTCCGAATATCATTCCTCCTACTACCTCAACCATAAGAGCAACCGAAGAAATAGTACCGGCAATAGATGAACTTATTCCAACGCAATTAGTCAAAAAAACCACAAAATAAGCCGACATAAAATTATATGACGAAGCTTGTCCTATGTATCCTACTCCATATCTATACATCAGATAAAATACCGTCCTTTCATTCTAGCATTAAGTACATAATACATCTTTTTTAGACTATGTCAAGTCTGCAATTTCAATGCGTATTACATTTTTTAAATCAGCCAGAGAAAGTTCTATCTGATATCCGATTCTTCCTGCACTTATACAAAACTTTTCTAAATCGGAAGCTGAAGAATCTATGGTAGTAGGAAAATATTTTTTCATTCCTATGGGAGAGCAGCCCCCATGTATGTATCCAGTCAAAGGCAACAATTCCTTTGACTTTATCATCTCTATGGATTTTTCACCTACTGCCTTAGCCGCCTTTTTTAGATTAAGTTCCTTATTAACCGGAATTATGAACACATAATATCTTTTGCTTTTTCCTTGTGTAACAAGAGTCTTAAACACATGCTCCGGCAACTGGCCTAAGACTTTGGCAACCTCTATTCCGCTTATGGCATCAGTATCCCCGTAATAATAATGTCCGTATGGTATCTTCTTTTGATCTAATATCCTCATAACATTAGTTTTTTCATCCATAGTTATCACCTCATAAGTTATTTTATCACATTTTCAGTGAAACTTTAGCAGCTTTTTTCCCTGAAATTACTGCCCCCTCCATTGTAGCAAAAGATGGAGTTCTGGTATAGTCGCCTGCCAATATAAGTCCTTCTATTCCCGTATCTTGTCTGGGTCTTTTTAGCTGGTTGCCCTTATCCAATGAATAAAATTCGTTTTCTTCTGCCACTTTTCGTGCATCAATTATATTGCCTTCAAGGCCTACTCCAAGGCTTTTCATCTGCTTAATTATTATAGGTAAAATCTCCTCAGCTTTCATTTTGGCATATTCTGCCGGGTTTCCAAGTATTACAGAAAGTCTGCCTTTTGATGTTCTGAAAGTTGAATGGGATTGCTCGGCAAAGCTGACCATATCTGTCCCGGGACCAAAAGTGGTTACATCTTTCTTAAGCGCAGGTTTCTTTAACTCAAGCTGAACGGTACATGATGACATACACGGCAGATTAAAAAGTTTATTCATCTCAATTCTGTCTTTAATACTGTATAATATTTCTTTGGCAGCCGGCAAGGCAGTAGCAATTACTGTGTTTTGTGCAAAATACTCATTTCCGTTTTTAGTCTTAACGCCTACTACTTTAGTTTTTTCCTCAATTACCTCCTTTACAGGTTCTCCAAAGCAAAATTTTCCGCCTTCGTCCCTTATTTTATTTACTATGGGATTTGCCATAGTTTCTGTCATTCCACCTAAAAACGCTCCTATTCTCATCTTATAAAATTTAGGAATTGCAGGCGCAAAAAGTCCAAAAAATGCATAAGCTGAATAATTCTCCGGCGGCATAAAAAATATTCCGCTGCTTAAAGGTTCAAGCACAAATCTCTTTGCATTTTCAGTAACGTTATGCTTATTGGCATACTCCGCGACAGAATAATCATCTAATCCAAAGGACACAGCATAATTTGCAAATCCGCAAGTAAAAAACGGTACAAGCGAAAGTTTATCTTTCCATGACAATGTGTCTTCGTTTTCCAAAACTCCTCTTATCGCTTTTTTAAGGCCAAAAAACGGAGCAACGCCAAGCACCATCTTCTTGTTCTTATCTTTTACAAGCACATCCACTTTTTCTTCCCATGTAACGATATCACCTATTTCAAGACCACATTCCTTCAAAAGTTTTGGAAGCGCAGTATAATACCCTATATATCTGTGAAGTCCTGATTCTACCTTCATTCCTTTGTCGGCAAAAGACGACGTTCTTCCTCCTGCATAAGGATGAGCTTCAAGAACTAAAACTTTCTTCCCTTTTTTAGAAAGTTCATGTGCACATGAAAGCCCTGCCAGACCTGCACCGACAACAATTGTATCATATGTTTCTTTACTTGCCATTTCACTACTCCTTATAATTTTATTACAATTATTGTTGCCGCTTTTTAGGCAATTTAACACAAAAAAAGAGCAGTTTTATAAGACTGCTCTCAATTCTCATTTTTATTCTTCCAGCGTAAACTTCCATGGTGTCATCTTTAATATCAGGATAGCAACTCAAACATTCACATTTTATTCTATCATCTATAGTTTTTGCAAAGCCTGCATATTCTACATCGCCTACAAGCCTGCATGGATGAAGATCCAGTCCCTTTTGTAGTCTTGTATTCTGCACTTTGCACTCCACCATTCTGTATATAAGAGAATCTCCTTCTAATGTGATTTTCTCTCTTCCTATATTGGAATACAGACGATACTTAAAAGCTTTTGCAAGCCCTTCAAGCCCTGGTTGCTCCTCAAGTTTTAAAAATTTTTTAACTCTGCGCGCTTCTGTAACGGTAAATTTCTTCCAAACCTCTACATCATTACACATTGCCTCATCCATGCCATATTTTGCTTCTATGGACTGAAACCATATTCCATCGATGGCAAGCCAATCCTTTTCATAGATTTGAACCAGCTCTATCAGCTATTCTCTTGTAAGTACTTCTAAATTTTCAGTTTCTCTCATTTGCCATTTCTCCTTATCTAATAATCCCATCTATGTTTTTTCAAATCCACGTGATTTTCATCTTTAAATGTAATTCCCTCTTCTCTGAGCAGCTGTCTTTGCTCAGACCAGCCGGGAACAAGCCTGCCTGCATGATTAACTACTCTGTGACACGGATAACTGCCATAAAACTCCGCCATACTCAAAACTCTTCCTACAAGTCTTGAGTTTTTTTCTCTGCCTATTAAACATGCTATCTGCCCATATGTAGCTACATTTCCGGCAGGAATCTCTTCGACTACAGATAAAATTTCATATATCAAAGATTCTTCCATCTATTTTTTCCTCAGTATATATTTTAATATCATTGCAGCGCTTCTGTCTTCGCTTATCTTATCATTTAAGAACAAGTCCATCACATCATCAAAATTTACCCAAACATGTTGAATATATTCATATTCACTTTTTTGCTTATCTTTCTCATAAAATGACGGCAATATCTTAAACTTATCTACTAAAAAATAATACAAAGTCCAATCCACTGTAAGACCGCTTTTTGATACGCCAAATAAATTATATCCAAGAACTTCTATGTCAGCTTCTTCTCTCAATTCCTCTTTGAGCTTTTCATCTACACTGCTCTCTATGTTATCATTGGCAAGCGCTTTCTCAAACTGTTCCAGCTTATCAAAAACTTTTCCGCCGGGCAACCTATAGTCCCAATCATCAAGTTCATAGCGATATTCTCTGTTAAGCATAAGTTTATCACCCTGAACAATCAAGGCTCTTACTCCTGGAGGTCTTCTTACAAGCTCGAAAGTCAAATTTTTTGTTATCTCTTTTCCATCCACTAAAAAAGTGTTTTCTTTAGTCCTGTTTATTACCTGAAAAAGTTTTCCTCTGTATACTATTTCGTCACTCATTTTAATATTTCCTTTATCTCTTCATCAAGTTCCTCAATTGATACACTGACGCCGCCTGTTAGGCACTCAAGACAGAACGTTCCAACAGGTTTAATAAAACCATCCAAATAATGCTCTAAATCTTTCACATGTTCCTCAAGTTTAAATCCATGCATATTTCCGGATAATACACACTTCACATCGTTGGCGTGACGTATTATTTCATCATTACCAATATATTCGTTGACTAAGTCGGTATCCCTTATGTCTACAAGAGGCTGAACAAGGTTTATTCCTTTCTCATTAAACATGTCAAGAAAACATCTAATAGTACTTGGATGCTGATTGGCTTTTAATTTGCCTTGATGTGAAAATCTCTCTCCAGTTATTATTCCATCAGCGTTGTGACTTTTAAAAACAGGAACTCTAACTAAATGTGTAAACATGTGACATCCAATACATGGTGTATAAAAACCATATTTTTTATTTATTAAATATTGATATTTGGCACAAATCAAATTCCACAAAGGGCCATCACTAATTTCTATAGTATCAGCAAAATCAACTCCGTCCTCTTCTGCAAAACTTTTTAGAAACTCAATCGAATTATAATATGACTTCCTATCTCCATATTCCGTGCCGGTATATACTATCGTTGGTATAATCGTTGCTCCCCTGTTTTCTTTCATAAATTTACGCACTGATGCAATGCTGTCTTTTCCTGCAATTTCTGCGATAAATATACTCATGATTTTACCTTTCCCATTTTTCTGAGTCTATAAATACAATATAAAGGTTCTGCCTTAATAGCATTTTTATTTTTAAGATAATCAAGAACAACTTCTGAAGTTACAAGCGCAACGGATGCCAATACCGCACCTGCTTTTGGTATGTCAGGAATCAAACTCAATACGAGGGGCGTATATGACATGGGATTTCTGAGCTCCCTTAATGCTTTTTGAGCAGTATTATAACGCAAGCTCTTTATCTTAGCTTCTATCTGTCTTATAGCAGGTTCAACCTTGTTTCTTAGTGAAATTTCAAACTTCTCAATATCTCCGTCAAAATCATACAATGAAGATGCAAGATAATATGTCATCTCATCGATCTCATCTTCTGCTTTAAGTTTCAATTCCATAGTGTCAGTAAGTGAAAGCTGACTGTAATTTGGAAGTAAAATTGCAGTAGCTCTGTTTAAAGGTTTTGATAAATTATAACTAATCGCATTATTACAGTTAAACTGTTCTATTATTTTACGACTTTTTTCAGTTACTATTATGTTATCCTGAGGCTCCATAACAGAAGTTATAGCAAAGGCATTGTTAACAGAAAGCATGTATTTAAAAGTATTGAGTCTCATTTCGTCAATTTGGTCTTTAAAAACATCTAAAAATTGGGGCACTATAAGATTCATGTACGTCAATCCATATTCGCCTGTTTCAAGGGCACTATCTTCATGTTCAGGCGATTTCTTAAAAAACTCAACATACTCGTCCACAAAACGATTTATAAGCTTAAAATCATCGTTTTTAAGTTCAGAAAATGTATTATTGCTTACAAAATCTATTACATTGTCTAACTGTTTTTCGTATTTATCGAGAGATTTTAAATCACCAATAGGTTCACTTTTATCTTCGCTTATAAAAAAATCTGCCAAATAGCTTGGAGGAGAAATTTTAAATTCCTCGTCACTATATAATACGAATAATTTTAGCATGTTCTTGGACTCTTTAGATCCATCAAATAAAAAATTACTGCTCATCTTACTACTCTGCTCTAAACTTTCGAAGCTTTATCTGCTGTCTTAACTTAAGTTATATGATACCAAAATCAGGTGGTTATTTCAACATTATAGGGATAATAAGGAGCTTAACCAAGCCTCTGTATCCAAATTTTGATTTTTTTCGGAATTTGGATACGCTTTTTAATGATGTTGTTTATTCGAATGTATTCAAGACATTCTCATTTACGCTCGTACCCTTCTGGGTTCAAGTCCCTTTCTTTATATGCACACCAATCAAAATGGAGATGTCAAAAGACATCTCCATTCCGATGGTGCGCGATGAGGGACTTGAACCCCCACGGTCGCCCGCTAGATCCTAAGTCTAGTGCGTCTGCCAATTCCGCCAATCGCGCATATATAATTTTATCAATACGATTGAAAAAAAGGAATCAGAGATTCCTTTCTCAAACAAATGGTGACCCCATCGGGAATCGAACCCGAGTTACCGCCGTGAAAGGGCGATGTCTTAACCGCTTGACCATGGGGCCATATAAACCGGCGAGGACCTACTTTTCCAGGCAGCTTCCCACCAAGTATCATCGGCGCAG
>CAJUQR010000012.1 GCA_910588185.1 uncultured Peptostreptococcaceae bacterium | reverse complement strand
TAATAATTATACCCCCCCCGTATATTCTTGTCAAGATACGACAAAACTCTTATAACGCTTTAAAAATCAACAATATATGCTATTCTTACTATTCAAATATGGGGCAATTCATACTATATACTGTGTATTGGAGTTTTATTACAAATTTGACTTATCAGTTTTTTTACCATAAAATACTATTATTATGTATAATTATTACGGAGAAAAGAATGAATCGTATTAAATATAATTATAACAAACCAATACCAGATGAAAGGTTTCCAAGTCATAATGTACAATACAAATTGACTGATGATCCGATAATCGTATTAACGGAAATCAGCAACTACGAACGCTATAAAGATCGTATTATTTATGATCCAGTTTATTTTAATATGCAGCTGCCTTATGCAACAGACTGCTGTAAAATGCGTCTTGGAACAGCTAAACTACTATTTAATGCCCTCGATTTGCTTCCAATACAATACGGTTTCAAAATATTTGATGCATGGCGTCCATTTAAATTACAAGAATCTCTGTATTATGCATACAGAGAAACCATAGCAAGTAGATATTTCAATAAATCAAATGAAGAAATTGATTCAATAGTTAATGAATATGTATCAATTCCAATTCACGCTCATAAGACACCTCCCGTACATACTACAGGAGGTTCCATAGATTTGACAATCTTCCTATTAGACGACGGATGTGAGCTTAATATGGGTACCAACTTTGATTTTTTCGGTGAAATGTCAAATACATCATACTTTGAAAACAATATTCCTGATTCAGACAATAATTCTTATATAGAAATACTTAAAAACAGACGTCTGCTTTACAATACAATGACCATAGCAGGCTTTTCCAATCTTCCTTCAGAATGGTGGCATTATGATTACGGGAACTCTTATTGGGCATCATCAACAAATAACAAAGCAATATATGAAGGAATATTTGAGCTTTAATAAAGTTCGTATCATAGCTTACTCATAAATATGTTATTTGTTTCGCTTTACATTATCTGCATATATCCTGCTTATCTCTCTAAAATCTTTTAACTGCGATGTATTGCAAGTATGTAAAATTGCTATGATATCTTCACATGCTCTGGCAGCTTCAGTATCTTCATCCACAGAATATAAATTGCCGGCTAATATATAATCAGAAGTTACGCCTAAAGCCTGCTTAAGAAAAAATAAAGTTCTTATAGACATTCCTTTATTACCATATTCAATATCTGCAATAAATTGTGGTGAAATATCTACTATTTCTGCAAGAGCTTCTCTGCTCATACCTCTTGCTTCTCTCATAGTTCTTATCCTTCTTCCAACTGCAATTTGATTTAATTCTTTTAACTCATCAGACATTTAATATTCCTCCTTCTCCGGTTACGTAAAAGAAAATATTAATCTATCCTTAAAGTTAAACTTTTTATTCTAATAGTTGAATAATCTTATGGTTTTAATCATTATAACTTTTAGACTAATTTTGCCGAAATTTGTCAAATTACCATTAAAAATTCACCTTTTTATTACAAAAAACTCTTCTCCTTACCTTAATTTAACATTAAAAAAGCAACCTGAAAAATATTATTTTTAGGTTGCTTTCATTATTATTATCACAAAACTTTATGCTGCTTGACCGGAAACATCAGATGTTGAGTTTCCTTCTGTTCCGGAATCGCCGGGATTACTCGGATTTGTTGTTCCTCCTGGATTTTCAGGCGTTGTCGGATCAGTAGGAGTCGTTCCTCCCGGATTTTCAGGCTCCGTCGTTCCTCCTGGATTTTCAGGCGTTGTCGGATCAGTAGGATTTGTCGTTCCTCCCGGATTACTTGGCTGTGTACTTCCTCCTGGGTTGTTTGACTCAGTTGGCTTTGACGGCTCACTTGGCTTTGGCTTTTCAGACGTTGCCGGCTTATTAGGTTCTATTTGACTCTGTTCATTTTTAAGCTGATTGGATGCTCTCGCCGCATCTATTCTCTGTATAATCGTAGAACTTATATTATTTACCATTGCAGAAGCCACATAATCTTCTTGATTAAAAAATTCTTTGTGAAGCTTTATAACGTTTTCTGCCAGATTAGCCGGAAATACATAAGACACCTTGTTTATATATCCGGTGCTGACATTATAAGGCCATCCTGTAGTTCCTACTATATTATACTGAGGAAGTCTTATCGCTAACCCCAAAATATCATTTCTCGATAAATTAGTCTGAACCTGCGGAGTCATCATCTTTATAATTTTCTTTAAATCCTTAAATGACATGTCCTTCATCTCTTCCATTACAAGAGAAATTACTGTACGCATTCTTTCAGTACGTTTAAAGTCATCTCCCACGCCTTTTCTTATTCTTCCATAAGAAACAGCCTGAACTCCTTCAAGTGTCTGAACGCCGGGACTTTCTACCAATTTATAATTCTTTCTGCCTATATTCTCAGCAGTCTCTATGGTATATTTATTTAATTGTTTTATTTCATAATCCTGTACGTCTACCTCTATTCCGCCTACTGCATCGACCAAATCTGCTACAGCCTTAAAGTTCACAACCACATAGTTACTTATATTCAAATCCATAGCCTGGTTCATAGTCTTCATAGTAAGCTCAGGTCCGCCATAAGAACATGCATGTGTAATCTTATCATAAGTTGAATTATCGCCCATCTTAATATACGTGTCTCTGTATACTGACAGTATCTTTACATCATTAGTATCCTTATTAATACTAACCATCATTATTGCATCACTTCTTGTACCCGATATATCATCCATATCACGGCTGTCTACACCTAGAAGTAATATATTATAGTAGCCATCCACATCCACCAAAGAAAGGTCATAATCCTCAGGTGTAGGCTCATGAATATCTTCGAATATCGAATTAAAATAACAATATGCCACAGTTCCGCCCACAAGAGCTATTACAAGAATTGAAATCCCAACAATAAAAAGAACCTTTTTCCAAGTATCTAATCCTTTAAACCAATTTTTAAATCTAATTAATTTTTTTTCTTTTTTCTCAGCTTGACCCAAAAAGACCTCATCCTTTTTTTTATCATGCTGTCTGCGTTGTGTTCTGCTCATTATTCTCTTTCCTTTTCATCAACTGTGAAAAATCCCCATTTTTACAGTATTTTAGTTTATCACATTTAGCCATACTTGTAAAGTTAGAAAGGTCTGATTATATCACAATCAAAAAGAGGCCGCCTGAAAAGACGAGCCTCATATATGAAATAACTTATACATGCAAAGCATGCAAAAGCTATTATACACGTTTCTATTGGTTTTCAACTATTTTTTAGGTGATTTTGGCGTAAACAATAAAGCGATTATATATCCAAATGTAAGCGCAACTCCTATTCCTGCCGCAGTAGCCTCAAGAGGACCTGTTATCGCAGTCAGGAACCCATCCTTTGCACCTTCCATCGCACCTTTTGCAAGGGAATATCCAAATCCCGGAAGGGGTAGCGTCGCACCGTTACCTGCAAAATCCACTATAGGCTGGTATAAGTTAAGTGCCTGCAAAACAACACCGCTTACTACAAATATCACTAAAATTCTAGGAGCGGTCAAAGTTGTAGTGTCCATCAAAATCTGCCCTATTATGCAAAATACGCCTCCTACTATAAATGCCCAAACATATTCCATTTATTCCACCTCCAATGATACTGCATGCGCTATCCCCGGTATGCTTTCACCCTGAAACGGTGATATAGTTGAAAGCATTGCTCCAGTTGACATCAAAAGCAACTTTTTGATTTTTCCCTGTTCCATTTCTTTGAGCAAATGTCCTGCAAATACACACGCTGAACATCCGCATCCGCTTCCGCCACCATGAACATCCTGTTCCTTGGTAAATAGCATCGTTCCACAGTCATCATAATGAGAAAAAATCATCTTTTTATTAAGACCTGCTCCTGCAAGCAAATCCATCATTATATCTTTTCCTATGAATCCAAGGTCTCCTGTAGCAACCAAGTCATAATAGTCTAAACTTCTCTGAGTATCTTCCAGATGGTTCAAAAGCGTATCTACGGCAGCAGGCGCCATAGCCGCTCCCATTTGATTTGCATCTTTTATTCCTGCATCTATAACCTTTCCAACAGTGGCTGATTCAACTCTTATTCTGTTTTGTCCTGCTGAAGAACACAAAGCCACGTCAGAAGCAGAAGAAACTACTACACCGCCTGCCGCAGTGGCTGTCCACTGAGCTGAGGGCGGTCTCTGATTTCCATGCTCCACAGGCATTCTAAATTGTCTTTCAGCCGTACAAAAGTGACTGGAAGCTCCTACCAAAACGTTTTTGGCAAAACCTCCGTCTATAAGCATTGAACCAAGCACCAAAGATTCTGTCATGGTAGAACAGGCTCCATATAACCCTAAAAACGGTATATGCAAATCTCTGGCCATAAATGAAGATGACATAAGCTGATTCAGCAAATCACCGCTGAGCATAACATCTATGTCTTTTTCTGTTATTCCTGCTCTGTTCACGGCTTTCATCATAGCTTCCTTAAGCATTTTGCTTTCAGCCTTCTCCCATGATTTTTCTCCATACATATCATCATCTAAAATTATATCAAAATTTTTAGCAAGAGGTCCTTCACCTTCCTTTTGGCCTACAACAGTCCCTCTTCCTCTAATCAAAGGTTTTTCTGAAAATATGACTGATTGATTACCTACTTTTTTATATACCATCTACTCCTCCTAAAACTTTTCAATAAACCAGTATATTATTCCTACTATCATCGAGCTGCTGATTCCACACACCAAAACAGGCCCCGCAACACTGAATATTTTAGCTCCTACTCCAAGAACAGGACCCTCTTTTTTATATTCAATTGCAGGCGCTACCATTGAATTAGCAAACCCGGTAATGGGCACAATAACACCTGCCCCTGCAAATTGCGCAATAACATCAAAAACTCCAATTCCGGTCAAAAATTGTGCTGACATAACAAACGTTATAGTTACAAACGTTCCTGCATCCTTTTCTGACACACCTGTATCTATTAAAGTATTTTGAAACCATAATGCTAAAGTACATAATGCGCCTCCAACAATAAAAGCCTTAAGACAATTAGCAAAATAGCTTGGCTTAGGTGTAAACTGTTTTGCATACTTACCATAAGCTTTTGCTATATCTTTCTTTTCAGGCTGCTTGTTTTCGCCATTTACATTCGTCATAATGTGTTTCGTCCCCCTTTCGTTTTCATTTTTAGTATTTCCATTTTTAAAAATTTATGCAATAATGTAATAAACTTCTTTTAAAGGAGACTGCTTATGGAAAACAAAAACTACATTTTAGCCTCGGGATCCCCAAGGCGTATTGATATAATAAAAAAGCACGGTATAAATCCAACAATCATACCTGCACAAATAGAAGAAAATATTCCGCCAATAAAAGGAATGAAAGAAACAGTTATGTTCCTGGCGTTAAAAAAGGCAAAATCTGTTGAAGCTTTGGGCTCTAATAAAATTCCTAAGGGAAGCATTATAATAGCTGCTGATACGATAGTTTATAAAGATAAAATAATGGGAAAACCTTCAGATAAAAATGATGGCTTTCGTATGCTGTCAGAGCTTAGAAACACTCACCACTATGTGGCTACAGGCGTTGCCCTTGTCGAATCAGAAAATCAAAATGCTAGGGTCTTTGCTGACATAACAAAAGTTTATTTTAAAGATTACACAGACGAAGAGCTTCTCGAATATTTAGATTCTGATGAAGCTTACGACAAAGCCGGAGGATATGCCATTCAAGGACATTTCGCCAAATTCATTGACAAAATCGAAGGAGATTATGATAATGTAGTTGGATTCCCCTGGAACAGAATCGAAAACGAGTTGAAATTACTTTAAAAGAGGAGACAAAATATGAAAAAGTTTATTGCAGAATTTAAAGAATTTATATCAAAAGGCGACGTTATGAGTATGGCAGTCGGTATCATAATAGGCGGAGCTTTTACAGCTATAGTGACTTCATTGGTTTCAGATATTATCACGCCTATCTTGGGATTTTTGCTTGCAGGAATTGATTTTACCGGTATATCCATAACCGTAGGCTCGGAAGCAATAATGATAGGTAACTTTATACAATCAATTATAACTTTCCTATTGACCGCTTTGGTACTTTTCATGATAATAAAGAGTTTCAATTCATTTAACCGCAAAAAAGAGGAATGTGAAGAAGCGCCTAAGGAAGAGCCGGCAGAACCTGACGAGAACATTAAACTTCTGACTGAAATAAGAGATCTTTTAAAAAAGTAGGTGCAAAAAATGGAAACTGAAAATAAGCCTAATATTCTTTTTAGTGCAGAGTACGAATATAATTGGGAATGGCTGCTTTCACAGCAGAATCGTCCGCTGACAAAGCTTAACTATATATATAAAATTATAGTTTTGCTGCTTTCAATAATATTATTGCTGGTTTCATGTATGATGTTTGCAGTTGCTATAAGCACTTCAGCCGGTTTTATGACCTTTCTCAACGCTTTTGTGTTCTTTGTAATAGCAGCATTCCTATTTTTTTCTAACCGTATAAATTCAAAAAGGCGTTTTAAAGCGATACGTGAAATTCAAGGAACTGATAGATGGCAAATAAAATTTGACTTTTTAGAGGACAAACTTAAAGTTTATAATGGCGTTCAAAAGTTGGAAATAGACTATAACCAAATAGGTAAGCTAGGTGAAGACAAAGATATGTTCTATCTTTACATCGAAAAGTCCTCCGCTTTTAGAATTCCTAAAAATTCATTTACCATAGGCAGCATCGGTGACTTTGAGGCTTTTATAAAACCTCTTTTAGGCAAATTAAAAACAGGTACAAATTATAAGGGTATGCTGATTTCAACTTTAATAATAGCTGGATTAATAATCTATACCTTATCAGTTTTTGGCCCTGTATTTGTGGATTTTTTATAGTATATTACAAGATATAAAATATTGGACTCTTTCATTTTTTGAAAGAGCCCTTTTACTATATTATTCAAACTACCAAGCTGCTACACATCCATCACCGCGGGGTTCAGTAGCTCCTACATAAATACCGTTTTCAAGCCTCCATATCACTTGGCCTCTTCCAAAGTCCAGTGAATCTGCCGCTACTTTAACTTGATGACCACGTCTTACAAGTTCTTCTGTAGCTGCGTATGGAAAACCTCTTTCAACCCAAATTTCTTTATCTTCAACCCATTGCCATCTAGGCGCATCAAGAGCTTCTTGAGGATTCAGATTAAAATCAACTGTATTCATTACAACCTGCACATGTCCCTGAGGCTGCATATACGTTCCCATGACGCCAAACGGTCCTATCGCTCTGCCATCCTTAGTCATAAAAGAAGGTATTATCGTATGATAAGATTTTTTGCCAGGCGCAATACAATTTTCAGATTTTTCATCAAGAGAAAAATTTGCACCTCTGTTTTGCATACAAATTCCGGTGCCGGGAATCACAATACCCGATCCAAAATTCCAATAACAGCTTTGTATAAACGAAACCATATTTCCCTCTTCATCAGCTGTACAAAGATACACAGTACCGCCCCTGTCAGGTTTGCCAGGCTCCGGAGTAAGCGCCTCATAACCTATCAGCTTGCGTCTTTCATCTGCATATTCTTCAGACAAAAGCTGCTGTACGCTTACTTTCATAAATCGTGGATCTGCGATATATCTTTTTCCATCAGAATAAGCAAGTTTCATGGCCTCAAGCTGTTTATGATATGTATCCGCACAGTCTCGAGTATTGAATTCAAATTTATTTAATATATTCAATGTCATTAAAGCAACTATTCCATGTCCGTTAGGAGGAAGTTCCCAAATATCATATCCTTTATAGTTTACTTTAATAGGCTCAACCCACTCGGCTTTGTATCCTGCAAGGTCTTCTTTTCTCAAAAAGCCACCATGTTTCTCACAAAAGTCTGAAATCTTATCTGCAAGCTCACCTTGATAGAAGGCTTTTCCTTTAGTCTTTGCAATAATCCTAAGAGTTTCCGCCATGTCTTTTGACTTCCACAGTTCTCCTGGTCTTGGCGCCCTGCCTGACGGCGCAAACATTTCAAACCAGCCTCTGTATTCTTCATCTTTAAATACTTTGCTGAAATTATCAAAACATTCTTTCCATACGTGAGCTGTAACGGGAGAAACAGGAAAGCCTTCTTCTGCATATCGTATAGCCGGTTCAAACAAATCTTCAAAAGGTAATTTACCAAATCTTTCAGATAAAGTTATCCACGATGAAACAGTTCCAGGCACTGTAAGAGGTGTCATGCCATAAAAAGGCATTTCATCATATCCCATATTTTTAATTTTATCTGCACTTGCCAGCATAGGAGCCGGTCCGCTTGCATTAAGCCCGTGCATTTCATCTTTAACCCATACTAACGCAAAAGAATCAGAACCTATAGTATTACACATAGGCTCTACAACTGTAAGGCATATTGCAGTTGCAATGGCAGCATCTATGGCATTTCCGCCTTTTTTTAGTATATCAAGGCCTGCTTCTGCTGCTAAATTCTGTGAGGTGCACACCATACCTCTTTTTCCGTAAATCACATTTCTCTTTGAAGGATATTCATACTTAAGTGGATCAAATTTCATCAGTTACTCCTTATTTTTTTCATAATCTTTTGGATTGAACTTTTCAAATATAGGTACAAGCCCCATCTCTTCAGCTTCTTTCATGTCTGAATATTTGCGTATGGTCCAGCAAAATTTCGCTCCTTTATATTTTTTTAAAGCAGACGATTCTCTGTCTTCAAACTTATATGCAACAAAGTCTGGCTTTCCGAGTACATTTACCCACAAATTTTTGAGCAAAAAATCTGCTGCAAGTGAAATTGGAAAGTTATCTTTCCTCAAAGCTCCCGCCAATTGTCCTCTTATAACATCAGGACGATTTTTACGCAGCCATGTCACCGCCTTTGGATCAAAAGACTCTATACAATACATCCCCTTATATTTATCAAGTGCCTGCAAAACCCTATTACACAACTTGTCTTCATTGCCGCCGGAGGTTTTGAGCTCTACAATCAACGGAACATATCCGTCTACCAATTTCAAAACTTCCTCAAAATCCGGTATATTCTCTACACTTTTTTCTAAATAATACTGCTGTGCTTCTTTTAATGTAATATCTTCAATATTAACATCAACGCCGCATGTCCTCTCTAAGTTAGAATCATGAATAACCGCCAGCCTATCATCTTTAGTTAAGTGTACATCAAGCTCTATACCAAACCCCTGTACCACTGCCCTGCTAAATGCCCCCATTGAATTCTCAGGCACTCTGGGCTTGTCATGAAACCCTCTGTGTGCATAACGAAATCCACACAATAATTTTAATATCTCTCCCTTATCCATTTTAACCCCACAATAACAATTAATCATCTATGTCGAAAGCTTCCAGCTTGCTCTTAATAGCATCTGGTTTGCTGTCTCCATGCTTTACCATAAGCATAGTACAAAATGCTGTCGCCGAAAATATTGCAGCATACGGAAACAACGTCCAGTATCCCACATGTTCCAAAAATGCTCCTGAAAGAACCGGCGTAAGCACTTGTGCTGCCATAGAAAAAGTATAATACATTCCGGTAAACTTTCCAATATCACTGCCTTTACACATTTCTACAACCATAGGATATGAATTGACATTGATAGATGCCCAAGCTACTCCAACTAAAAAGAACATTATATTTATGGCAAAATTAGGTTTTTCAAACAAAACTCCAGACAAAAAACTAAACGCCAAAAGGGCTACTCCAAAAAGTATCACTTTTTTTCTGCCAAACTTGCTTGATATTATACCAACAGGTATAAAAGATACCAGCGCTCCAACAGACGCCACCATAAGTGCTCCCGCAAAAGAGCCTCCTTCCATACCCCACATTTGAGTTGCATACTTGGAAAATGCCGTAGTTACAGCGTTATATGCCATATACCAAAATGCCACTGATAACAACAAGAACACCAAGCTTCGTTTGATATCCTTAGGCATTTTTCCGTCTGATTCTTCAAAAGCCTCCTCCTCATCTGCGATACCCCACTGTCGCTCGATTTCAATACGCTCAGCCACCATCTTATTTTCATCTACTTTGAACAGTACTATGAGAAGTGACAATATCATAATTACTGCAATGGCTATAAACAAAGGTTCATAGTCCGGTGTCTGCCCCTCTCCTACAAGCGCCATAATAAGACCGAGAGCCAGAATTATTCCTATAGCCCCCATTAAGTTAATTATCGCATTTCCCTTTGACCTTAAAGGCTTAGGCGTCACATCAGGCATAAGAGATACTGCCGGAGACCTGAAAATACTCATGGATATAAGAGTCAACAAAAGGACTACTATAAAAAATATTAGGTTCCGTCCATTTGCCGCTATAGGTAATAAAAGCATGAACACTAAAGCCATAACAGTACCTACAAATATGAACGGTGTTCTTTTTCCTCGTTTATGGCTAACCTTATCTGACCATGCCCCAAACAGTGGAAGCATTATAAGAGCAAATATATTATCAAGGGCCATTATAGCGCCTGAAAGTGTATCCCCAATTTCAAAAAAATATTTTAATATTAGCGGTATTATATTGTCGTAAACTTGCCAAAACGCACTTATGGCTAAAAACGCAAATCCGACTGTTATGGTTTTTTTATTATCAAGCTTCATTTTTAATTCTCCTAAAAAGCTCTTTTATGTCTTTTAACACATAAGTGGGTTTAACTTCTGATTTTTCCAAATCTGCTGCAGTTCCTTCACCACTTAACACAAAACATGTATCAATTCCTGCATTCTCACCACATGCAATATCAGTATATAACCTATCGCCTATAAGCAATGTATCCTCCGGAGCAACGCCACATGCTTTTGCTGCCATCAATGCCATTTCAGGTCTGGGCTTGCCAATAAACTGCGGTATTTTCCCCGTAGCATGTTCAAGCATCTGACATATGCTTCCGCAGTCAGGAACTGATCCAAACTCTGTGGGACAAACCCAATCGGGATTAGTCGCAAAGTAATCCACTTCTCTCCCGAGCAAAATGCAGGCATCTTCCAGCTTTTTATAATTTAGCTCCCTGTCAAATCCTATAAGCAATATTTTCGTATCTGCTTCGAGCTCCTCAACAACTAAAAATCCTGACTCTTTCATCTGACTTTTCAAAGACTCAGTTCCTACCACATACATCTTTTTTGAGCTATAAGCTTCACCATACAATTCTTTAAGCACTGCTACTGTAGCGCGGGCAGAAGTAAAAAAATCAGAGGCTTCTGTATTAATACCAAGACGAGAAAGTTTATCTACATAGTCTCTTACACTCTTTGATGAATTATTGGTCAAAAAAATATACCTACCTCCGCTGGCTTTGATATAATTCAAGAATTCCAGCACACCGTCAAAAAGACGATTCCCTAAATATATAGTGCCGTCCATATCAAGCAAATAAAGTTTTTTATCTCTTAGTTTCATATATTAATTATAAATTAGAATTTTGATAATATCAATACTCTTCAAAAGTAATGCTCATTTTATATTCAAGTAATCTTTAAATTATATTCCGTATCCAGAAACCTGAATTTTTGTGATTTTGGATACGCTTTTTGCCAATTTTGGTTGCCTCCCTGCTCTTTACCAATAAAAAAGCCTCCCTTCCGGGAGGCTTACATATCTACATTATCTTTTTCAATACTATAGGCGTAATTATAGTAGTTGCAATTACAACAAGTACTATCGGCGGGAAGAGCGCTGCGCTCATCAGTCCCATGGTGTAACCTTTTTGTGCTACAATTAAGGCTACCTCACCTCTTGATATCATGCCGACTCCAACCTGTACCGACTCACGTCTCGTAAATCCACATAATTTAGCGCCAAGTCCGCATCCGACGATTTTTGTCAAAATTGCTACTATCAAAAGCAACAGAGAAAATATAAGCATTGAACCTGTTAATCCTTCAAGTTCTACTTTTAACCCTACGCTGGCAAAGAATATAGGTGAAAAGAACAGATAAGACGGTCTTCTTATCTTATCTTCTACTTCCCCTTTTATTGCATGCTTTGATAAAAACAGACCTAAAAGGTACGCGCCTGTAATATCTGCAACTCCAAAGAAGTACTCTGAGGCAAAAGCTATAAGTAAACAAGCCGCAACTACATAAGTAGTAATTCTCTGTTTTCTGAAACTTGCATCGATATATTTTTTATATCTATGAAGAACTAGAGCAATCAAAGCCATTACTATCATATACAAGACAATTTTAATCAGTACCCAAGCAATAGATACATCGCTGTCTTTCATACTCGATACTACAGTTAAAACTATAATTCCGATTATATCATCTATAACTGCCGCTCCTAAGATGGCATTACCTACCTTGCCTTCCAGTTTTCCCATTTCGCGAAGCGCTTCTACAGTTATACTTACAGAAGTAGCAGTCAGTACTACGCCTACGAACACAGCCTTTAATATTCCTTCAAATGACGTTTCTCCCGCCTCAAAGAAAAAGTAATAGCAAGCCGTTCCGCCTATAAGCGGTACAATAACGCCTATACTTGCAATTACCATACAAGCCACGCTGTTTTTCTTTATTTCGTCTATATCAGTCTCCAGTCCTGCCGAAAACATCAGGAGTATAACGCCTATCTCTGCCGTATATGATATAAATTCAGTTTCTGTAATAAGTCCAAAACAAGTAGGTCCTACCAGAACACCTGCAAGTAATGCACCCACAACTTGAGGCATGCTTACCTTTTTAGTTAAATCTCCCAAAACCTTTGTCGACAACATTATGATTGCAACACTGACTAAATATCCATAGTTTTCCACAATATTACCTCACATTATTGACACACTTTTTTCCCTTTTTAAGGGTACTCATTTGAGCAATAATTTATATTACTTCCTTTATTTAGTTAATTCAAGCTAATTTATTAAAAATTAATTCTTTCTTAACTATCATCATTTTGTTCTTAACGAAATCATAATATGCATCGAAAACTTTCTTGTTACTAAAATATTCTTCATATCAATAGATTTTTTAATAATTATGTAATATAATTTTTTATATTTATTTAAAGGTTAGGATAATCATTTGGAAATACGTGAAATTACTACAAATAAAAAGCAATACATGGATTTACTTTTATTAGGAGACGAACAAGAAAATGCAATTGATAAATACCTAGACAGAGGAAGAATGTATGCTTTATTTGATGATTGTCTAAAAGCAATATGCGTTGTAACCAATGAAGGCGACGGTATATTAGAAATAAAAAATATAGCAACTAAGCCTCACAGTCAAAGAAAAGGCTATGGTAGCTATATGATAGAATATATAAAAAACAACTATAAAAACAAATTCCACACATTACAAGTAGGAACAGGGAACAGCCCTCTAACTATACCCTTTTATAAAAAATGTGGATTCAAAATTTCACACAAAATAGAGGACTTTTTTATAAACAATTATGATCATCCCATATATGAAAACGGTATTCAACTTAAAGATATGATATATCTAAAGAAAAAAATATAATCTATATATACTTTCGCAGATAATATCTAAGCGTTTCCTCCCACTTTTCATCTGTATCTGTACGGTTTATCATACCTCTTATCTGATCCATATATCTATCGGGAAGCAATGACATCTCCATATAATCCACATTGGCGCACATACGTCTTGCAAGCTGGAATTCCCTTTGCTTTTTCTCAGGCAAAGCTAAAAACTCATCTATATAATTAAGTATTTTTCCTTTATCTTTATCTGCGTATCCCTCAATCTGAGGCAGCAGATTGATTATGTGGTCACTTATAATATAACTGTCAATTCCCTCAAGTAAACTTATCATCGTTCTGATTTCTCTGACTTTTTCTATATCAGTACACTCTTCAAAATCAGGACTACTTGCTATATCCCACATCGGGGCTCCGGGTTTTACAACAAAAGTCCTTATTCTCAAAAACTCAGGATTTATTTGATTCACCACATCGGCAGTCTCTTTTGCATTTCTTTCGCTTAAAGCTTTTCCTCCTGCACCAGGCATATAAAACACATTGTACTCTATTCCTGCTTCTTTTATTTTCTTGCCGCAGTCTATCTGCTGATTACGATTAGAGCCCTTATTCAGCAATTTAAGCACATCGTCGCAGCCGCTCTCAAATCCTGAATGAAGCATTGTAAGACCTGCATCTTTTAAATCCCTGAAATCCTCCAAGCTAAGTCTTGTAAGTGTGTCTGCCCTTCCATAACATGCAACTGTTTCAAGTGATGGTAGCTTCTCTCTCAAATACTTCAAAAGTTCGCACAAATCATTTTTCTTCATTACTATAGTATTAGCATCCTGTAAAAATACTGTTTTCATATGGTCATTTACAATCCAGTTCAAAACCATGGAATAGCATCTCTTTTCTTCACATGAAATCGAAGAAGATATATCTCCCATACGTTTTACCGTATATTTATCGTTATCTCTTAATCTTTCAAGTATCAGATCTCTATAATATGTTACAGCATCTATATCTGCCTTTATTTCTTCTACGCTTCTTATTTTAAATTTACCGCCTCGGTATAAGGTGCAAAAATTACATCTATTCCAAGGACAATTTTCTGTAAATTGTAAAAGCAAGCTGCTTGCATGAAATGGCGGGCGTATATTTCCCACCGAAAAGATTTTTTTATCCATAGTTAATTCCTTTTTCTAAAATACAAAGAGGGCGCCAAGTGACACCCTCTAAAATAATCATTGATTATTTGTTTGCTGCATCGTAAAGAGCTTCTGCGTTATCCCATTCAGCAATGATTTCAGGGATTACTTTGTAAAGGTCTCCTACGATTCCGTAGTCAGCTACTTCGAAGATAGGAGCGTCTGCATCTTTGTTGATAGCAACAATAATGTCAGAAGTCTGCATACCTGCCAAGTGCTGAATAGCACCGGAAATACCACAAGCAAAGTAAATCTTAGGCTTTACAGTTGTACCTGTCTGACCTACCTGGTGTGAATGATCAATCCAGCCAGCATCTACAGCCGCACGGGATGAACCTACAACTCCGCCAACCTTGTCAGCGAACTGTTTGATAAGTTCAAATCCGGAAGCATCGCCAAGACCTCTTCCGCCGGAGCAGATGATATCAGCGTCAGTTAAAGAAACCATTTCCTTAGCGGACTTAACGATATCTACAATCTGAATATGGATATCGTCTGCGCTGATTTCAGGCTTAACGTTAACAACTTCACCCTTAGCGCCTTCTACTTTTTCTCTCTTCTGCATTACGCCAGGACGAACTGTTGACATCTGAGGTCTAGTTCTTGGGCAAATGATAGTAGCCATCAAGTTACCGCCAAATGCAGGACGAGTCTGCTTGATTCCTGTTGAAGGATCGTTAGGGTCAAGGCTTGATGTGTCAAGAGTAGTATTCTTCTCAGCATATTCTATGTAGCTTGAAACCTTAACGTCAAGTCTTGTACAGTCAGCTGTCAGACCTGTGTTACATCTTGCTGCAATTCTTGGAGCAAGGTCTCTACCGATGTGAGTTGCACCATAGAGAACGATTTCAGGCTTATATTCATCGATAGCCTGTTTCAGAACTTTAGTGTATGCATCAGTTGTGTAGTTCTTAAGTAATGGATCCTGAATCATGTAAACTTTTTCAGCACCATATGCGAAGCATTCGTCTGCTAAATGGTCAATTCCATCACCTACTAACACTGCGCAAACCTGAGTATCATCACTGATTTCTTTTGCTAATCTGTAACCTTCGCCGATAAGTTCAAGAGCAACGTTCATTAATTTGCCGTTTCTCTGTTCTGCAAATACCCAGATATGCTTATAAGCAGAAAGGTCAACCTTTTCAGCTTCAGGAGCAGCTTCGATAGCGTCAAATTTACATTTTGAGATACAAGCATTACAGTTTGTACATTTGCCTTCGTCAACTACTGCAAGTTTGTTTTCAAGCTTTAAAGCGTCGAACGGGCAAGCCTTTACGCAAAGGGAACATCCTTTACATTTATCATTTAAAATTTTAATTGCCATTGTTCTTCTTCCTCCTCCCTAGATTACATGTTTACCTTTAAGATTGATTAAAAGGTTCTTTGCAACTTCTTTTTCAGTATCTCCTTCAAGTACAACGCCCTTGCCCTTAGGAGCAGGAGTGAAGGATCTGAATACGTTTGTAGGGGAAGCTTCAAGACCAACCTTAGTCAGGTCAACCTCTATGTCTTTAGCGTTCCAAACTTTGATGTCCTTAGCGCCGAAGATACCCTTCATATTCATATATCTAGGTTCATTTAATTCTTTAATAGTAGTCAGCATGCAAGGGTTCTGTACTCTAATCAGTTCATAACCGTCTTCAAGCTGTCTCTTAACTGTAACTTCCTTAAGGTCATCAGAAATCTGGAATTCTTCTACATATGTAACCTGTGGAAGTCCTAATTTTTCAGCAAGCTGAGGTCCAACCTGAGCAGTATCTCCGTCGATAGCCTGTCTGCCTGCAAAAATCATGTCGTAAGGTCCGTTTTCCTTTACCCATTTCAAAACAGCAGCTTCCAGAGTGTTTGAAGTTGCCCATGTATCGGAACCACCTACTGCTCTGTCAGATACCAGGATACCTTCATCAGCGCCTTTAGCGATACATTCAAATAACAAATCGCTAGCCTGAGGAGGTCCCATGGAAATTACTGTAATATGTGTATCTGGGTGTTTATCTTTAATCTTTAATGCTTCTTCCAGAGCGTTAGCGTCATCATGGTTAAGAATTGATGGAACGCCATCTCTGATTAATGTTCCTGTTTTAGGGTTAATCTTGATAACATTTGTATCAGGAACCTGTTTTGCGCATACGATAATCTTAAATGCCATTTCAATTTCCTCCTACAATCTTATTTCTTGAAAGTATTAGCAGCGATTACCATTCTCTGAACTTCTGAAGTTCCTTCATAGATCTCAGTAATCTTAGCATCTCTCATCATTCTTTCTACTGGATAATCCTTAGTATATCCGTAACCGCCGTGGTACTGTACACACTTAGTTGTAACTTCCATAGCAGTTTCTGCAGCGAATAACTTAGCCATTGCAGCTGCTTCGCCATAAGGAAGGTGTTTGTCCTTCATATCAGCAGCTCTGTAAACCAGCAGTCTTGCAGCTTCGATCTTAGTCTTAAGATCAGCCATTCCGAACTGAAGTGCCTGCATCTGTGACAGCTTCTTACCGAACTGTTTTCTTGCGTTCATGTATTCAACTGTTACATCAAATGCACCCTGTGCAATACCCAGAGCCTGTGAAGCGATACCAATACGTCCGCCGTCCAGAGTTGACATTGCAACTTTAAATCCATCACCAACGCTGCCAAGCAGTCTGTCAGCAGGGATTTCGCAGTTCTGGAAAATAAGTTCTGTAGTTGAAGATGCGCAAATACCCATCTTATCTTCTGTCTTACCAATTGAGAAACCTTTGTCTCCTTTTTCTACGATAAATGCAGAGATTCCGTGGTTTCCTTTTTTCTTGTCAGTCATAGCCATAACTACGAAAACGTCAGCATAGCCTCCGTTAGTGATGAACACTTTAGCTCCGTTAAGGATCCACTTGTCATCTACTAATTCAGCTCTTGTCTGCTGTCCGCTTGCGTCTGTACCTGCGTTTGGCTCAGTCAGACCGAAAGCGCCTAATTTCTTACCGCTTAACAGGTCAGGCAGGTATTTTTTCTTTTGTTCTTCATTACCCCAGTTGAAGATTGGCCAGCAGCAAAGGGAAGTATGTGCTGAGCAGATTACGCCTGTTGAAGCGCAAACTCTTGATAATTCTTCTACTGTGATTGCGTATGAAATGTGATCTCCGCCAGCTCCGCCATATTCAGCAGGGAACGGTACGCCTAACATTCCGTACTTAGCCATTTTTTCAACAGTTTCTACAGGGAATCTGTGTTCCTTGTCGATGTCTGCAGCTAACGGTTCAACTTCGTTAGTGGCAAATTCTCTTACCAATTTTCTTACGAATTCCTGTTCCTTCGTTAGTTGAAAGTTCATGTAAATGCCTCCTTAAATTATTAATAACGGGTCCGGTATGGACAGTATCCGTATTTTTAACTTGTTATCTTGTACATAACAGCATACAGTTCTATTAAAACATTTTTTCGTTAAAATTGCAATATGAATTTGTGTTTATTATGTCTTAAAATGTCGAAATCTTTCTATTCACAATTCTTTTACTACGGCGCCATGCCACATGCCATAGTCTTAAGTGTCTTTTTTTCTATACGGCACACCTGAACCTGTGATATACCCATAATATTGGCCACTTGCTGCTGAGTCATATCCTTATAATATCTGAGCATTATCACTTGTTTTTCTTTTGGCTGCAAAGTTTCGATAGCAGTCGCAAGATCTATCTTAGTTATATTCTTTTCTTCGTCATCTGTCCATAAATCAGTTTTTTCATAATCTTCAAAATTTTTCATGGCATCATGTGCTTGCAGAGCTTCAACTACCCTTTCTGCTGAAAGACCTGTTTTTTCGGCAAGCTCGGTAATCTTTGGCGATCTTCCATGTTTTAACACAAATTCATTCTCTGTTTTTCTAACAATGCTACTGTCAGTTTTCAGACTTCTGCTTACCTTTATCTTTCCTTGATCTCTTAGCTGTGATTTTATTTCACCTGCAATAAGCGGAACTGCATACGTAGAAAATTTAAGACCTCTTTCCGGTTCAAATCTTTCGGCTGCTTTAATAAGTCCTATATAGCCTATTTGAATCAAATCCTCAAGTTCTTCCTTATACGCAAAAGAAAGCCGCATTGCTACAGACTTTACAAGCCCCGTATTTGCTGCGACTATCTCCTCAAGCTGACTCTTATCTTTAGAATCCATAATATGTATCCAACTTCTTTATCATTGTAATAGTAGTTCCTTCTCCAGGTCTTGAATCTACCTTTAGCTTATCTGTAAAACTTTCCATAACTGTAAATCCCATTCCCGATCTGTTATTGCCTGTATCAGTAGTAAACAACGGCTCCATAGCCTTTGCTATATCTTCTATGCCTTTGCCTTTATCTTCTACTTTTATCATCACAGTATCATCGGAAATAGTTGAAAATTCCATATATACAGGCTTTTTAACGTTTTCATCTGTCTCTCCTTGATATCCGTGAAGCGCAGCATTACTGAATGCCTCTGACACTGCTGTCTTTATTTCTGTAAGCTCGTCTACTGTTGGATCCATTTCTGCCACATATGCAGCAGCGATAGCCCTAGCCAAGCTCTGATTTTCTAAAACACCTTCCAACTGTACCTTCAATTCTTTTCCCATTACGAAACTTCCTTTCTATCAAGTCCTGCAATAGCTTCTTCTTTTGTATTATAATAATCCATAAGAGAAAAAACGCCCGCCATGTTAAGTATATTTCTTATGGCTTTTGAGCAGGATACTATGGCAATTTTTTTCTCCGTCTCATTCATCTTTCTATATCTACCTAATACCATTCCTATGCCTGAGCTGTCCATAAATGACACATTAGTAAAATCAAATATAAGATTCTGTACACCGTAATTATCTACTGCCTCATCTATTTTATCTCTGGCTTTCTCTGCTGCATGATGGTCAAGCTCTCCAAAAAGTTCTGCAACCAATGTATTCTTTATAACATCAAAAATAATCTCCACTTCCAAAATTCCTCCTTTGTATTTTGCCAATTATATTATACTCTTAAGGCTGCTTCTTGTCTTTGACTGAAAAAGTCGAAACTGCACTAGTTTTGGAGAAAAGCAAAACAAATATCACATAATATAAAGTAACTTATTGAAGATTTTGATAAATTCTGTAGATTTAATCTAACTCATAATAAAACTTTAATTATTCAGCAGGAAACAAAGCACAATGCTGTAAATTTTGAAATTTTTTGTGCTTTCTACAGCAAATCTTCAAAAATATGTTGTAGAATCTTAGGCATTCAAAGAAGATTTACAGCATCGACAGAATTCGACACTCGTTTTTATCCCATAAAGCACAAAAATGCTGTAAAATTAAGCAAAATAATAGAATTTTACAGCATCATCAACAAATTACATTAAGTAACAAAACCCCTCACACTGAAATTTCATTCAGTATAAGGGGTTTATCTCAACTCAGTCTAAACTTATTTAAGTTTTGCAACCATTTCTCCGGCTTTTACTTGCTGTCCCTCAGAAATATGAATTTTCTCCACAGTTCCTGCGGCAGTAGCCAAGATATTTGTCTCCATCTTCATGGCTTCAATAACCGCTATAGGCTGATTTTCCTCTACAACATCACCTTCTTTTACAAGAATTTTGATTATGTTGCCCGGAATATTTGCACCGATTTCCATAGGATCGTCTTCATTGGCATAAAGCACAGAATTGTGAGAGTTAACAGTGACATCTGTATCCTTAATCTTGATAATTCTGCGATTACCGTTAACCTCAAAAATTGCCTCTCTGTTTCCTTCACTATCAACAGGTCTAACCTCGTGAAGTTTAACCATAAGAGCTTTACCCTCACCAAGTTTAACTTCGCATGTTTCTCCTTCTTCCAAACTGTGGAAGAATATATCAGATCCCATATAACGGAAATCTCCGTCTTTTCTGATACTCTTTATATAATCCTCAAATACTTTCGGATAGATGGCATAACTGATAACTTCTCTGTCATTGCCCTCAAGTCCAAGGTCATCCTGCAAATGCTTCTTAATCGCATCAAAGTCTTCCGGAGGAAGAAGTTCTCCTGGTCTGCATGTAATAGGTTCTTTACCCTTAAGTACAAGATCCTGAAGCTTCTTAGGGAATCCGCCGTAAGGCTGACCCATCATTCCCTCAAAGAATGAAACTATAGAATCAGGGAAGTCGATTCCAGCAGCCTTTTCATAAATATTTTCAGGAGTCAGACCGTTTTGTACCATAAATATCGCCATATCTCCTACAGCTTTTGATGAAGGAGTTACCTTGATAATATCGCCAAGCATTTCATTTACAGCTTTGTACATATCTTTAACTTCTTCAAATTTATGACCAAGGCCAAAGCTCTCTACCTGAGGCTTAAGGTTTGAATACTGACCTCCAGGAATTTCATATTTGTAGATTTCTGCTGTCGAAGTAAGTAATTCTGATTCAAATCCTGAATATACAGGTCTTACATCTCTCCAATACTCTGAAATCTTCTGAATCTTATCAGGATCGATACCTGTATCTCTGTCAGAATTCTGAAGAGCAGCAACTACTGAGTTCAAAGCCGGCTGTGAAGTAAGTCCGCTCATTGAGTTAAATGCTGCATCTACTATGTCAACACCTGCCTGTGCTGCCATGAGTATAGTTGCTACTCCGTTTCCTGAAGTATCGTGAGTGTGAAGGTGAATAGGAATACCTATTTCCTCTTTCAGAGTACTTACAAGCTTTTGAGCTGCCATAGGCTTAAGAAGTCCTGACATATCCTTGATACCCAAGATATGAGCGCCTCTCTTTTCAAGCTCTTTTGCCATATCAACATAATATTTAAGATTATACTTAGTCTTTGACTCATCTAAAATGTCACCTGTATAGCAGAGGCACGCTTCTGCAATCTTGCCCTGATTAAGAGTTTCATCAAGTGCAATAGTCATGCCGTCAAGCCAGTTAAGAGAGTCAAATATTCTGAATACGTCAATTCCGCCTTTAGCTGATTCTTTTACAAACTTACGGATTACATTATCAGGGTAGTTTTTGTATCCTACAGCGTTAGCTCCTCTTATGAGCATCTGGAACAACAGATTAGGCATCTTTTCTCTGAGAGCATCTAATCTTTCCCATGGGGACTCTTTGAGGAAACGATATGACGTGTCAAAAGTTGCTCCTCCCCACATTTCTACTGAAAACAAATCTTTACCATAGACTGCAACTGCCGGAGCAATTTTTTCCATATCTACAGTTCTTACTCTTGTAGCCATCAAGGACTGCTGTGCGTCACGCATAGTAGTATCTGTAATCAAAAGCTTCTTCTGATCTTTAACCCATTTTGCCACAGCTTCCGGTCCTTCTTTATCAAGCATCTGCTTAGTACCTTTAAGGGAAGCCAGTTCTTCTTTTTTAAACTTAGGGAATACAGGTACGTTAAACTGAGGCTTCTTTCCTTTTGTCTCATTAACGAACTTGTTTCCGAGGAATTCAATAACCTTAAGTTCTGTATCCTGAACTTTATCTATGTTAAGTAATTCAGGCGTATTGGCAATAAATCCTGTATCGCACATTCCCTGTGCAAATGTAGGATTGTTAAGTACGTTAAGTAAAAATGCTATGTTAGTCTTTACACCCTTTATAGATGTTTCTGAAAGTGCTCTTATAGCTTTTCTTCTTGTATCTTCAAAAGTTCTGCTGAATGCAGTTACTTTTACCAGCAAACTGTCATAGAAAGGCGTAATCTCTGACCCTTCAAATCCGTTGCCTCCGTCAAGACGTATTCCAAGTCCGCCCGGGCTCCTGTAATTTTCTATTACACCGGTGTCAGGCATAAAGTTGTTAGCCGGATCTTCTGTAGTAATTCTGCACTGAATTGCATGGCCTGTAATTTTTATAGATTCCTGATTAGGAATAGCAATCTCAGATGAATCAAGCTTGTAACCTTCAGCTACCAATATCTGCGCCTGTACTATATCAACTCCCGTAACGATTTCAGATACTGTATGCTCTACCTGAATTCTAGGGTTCATTTCTATAAAATAGTGGTTTCCGTTTTTGTCTACCAAAAACTCTACGGTTCCGGCACTTCTGTAATCTACAGCACGTGCAATCTTAAGAGCATCATTGCAGATAGATTGTCTCTGCTGCTCAGTAAGACAAAGAGCCGGAGTAAATTCGATGACTTTCTGATGTCTTCTCTGTATGGAACAGTCTCTCTCATAGAGATGTACTATATTGCCATACTTGTCTCCTAAAATCTGAACTTCAATATGTTTTGGATTTTCAAGATATTTTTCAATAAAAATATCGTCAATTCCAAATGCTTTTTCAGCTTCGCTTCTTGCACTTCTAAACTGTGGAAGCAATTCTTCTTCACTGCGAACGATTCTCATACCTCTGCCGCCGCCGCCTGCTGCCGCTTTAAGCATAACAGGATAGCCGCACTTTGCTGCGAATTCAACTGCCTCTTCCTCTGATGCTATAGCTTTTTCAACGCCGGGTATTGTAGGTACACCCACTGAATTTGCTACAATTTTTGATTTTATCTTATCGCCGAGTCTATCCATCATTACATGAGTAGGGCCGATAAACTCTATTCCTGCTTTTTCACAGGACTCTGCAAATTCTACGTTCTCTGCCAAAAATCCATATCCCGGATGAATAGCATCAACACCCTTTGCCTTTGCAAGGGATATGATTTCATCAATACCAAGATAAGCTCCTACAGGTGTTTTGCCCTTACCGATCTGGTAAGCTTCGTCTGCTTTGGTTCTAAACAGAGCGTGTTTATCTTCTTCTGAGTATATCGCCACAGTTCTTATTCCAAGTTCGCGGCATGCTCTGAATACTCTTATAGCAATTTCACCTCTGTTTGCAACCAATACTCTTTTGAATTTTTTAATTTCTCCCATTCTATACTCTCCCTAAAAAATTACTTTATCACGCGTACGTCCATTTGCGGATACGGTATTGTTATATTTGCTTCATCAAATGCTAATTTTACCTGTTCTTCCAAATAATATTTTACATCATAATATACGGAAGTTTCACACCAAACCTTAAGATCAAGCATAATAGCGCTGTCCTTATGATCTGATACGCCGCACACAGGCTGCGGATGTCTCATAACGTGGTCACATGATTCTGCAACTGCAATTAGGACGTCTTTTGCTTTTGCAATATCTGAATCATAGCTTATTCCGAAAGCGCAATCTACTCTTCTGATATTTTCACGAGAATAGTTCACGATTACGGATGTTGTAATTGAACCGTTAGGAACAGTAATAACTTTATTATCAAAAGTTTTAAGCGTAGTAACCAAAAGGTCTATGCTGTCTACCATCCCGCTCGTTCCAGCTACATCTATAACGTCACCTTGTTTAAAAGGCTTGTTAGCCAAAATAATCAGTCCTCCGGCTATGTTGCCAAGACTGTCTTTGAGGGCTAAAGCAACTGCCGCTCCTCCGGCTCCAAGCACCGTAACAAGTGGTGCTGTAGGAACCTTCATATATCCTAATAATACCACTACAAGAACTATACCAAGCACTGACTTTACAACATTTATTACAAATTTATGCATAGCGTTATCAAGTGTAGTCTTGGTAAGCATCTTTCTAGTAAGTTTTAAGGCAAGTTTAATCAATATAAGCCCTAAAATTATTATCACTATGGCTCCTATCGCCATTTCTGCATATACGCTTGCCGTTTCCCTCAAATCAAACATATCGTGCTAGTCCCTATCTATTCATAAATTCTGCCGCTTCTGCGTCTTTCCAGTTCATGAAGCAGCTTTTTACGAAGTCTTATATCATCCGGTGTTATCTCAACCAGTTCATCATCGTTTATAAATTCCAAAGCCTCTTCAAGAGTAAACGTTCTTGCCGGTGAAAGCTTAATGGCTTCATCTGATCCTGCCGCACGCATATTGCTTACTCTCTTTGCCTTGCAAGGGTTTACCACCATATCGTCATTTCTGGAATTCATTCCTACAATCATACCCTCATAAACCTTTGTGCCAGGCTCTACAAACATCTGAACTCTTTCTCCTATATTGAAGAGGGCGTAAGGTGTACACTCTCCCGCCTCTTGAGCTATGGCAACACCGTTTACACGCTGAGGAATATCTCCTTTATATTCATCAAAAGAATCAAATCTTCTGACCATGGTTCCTTCGCCACGAGTATCATTTATAAATTCGCTTCTATATCCCAAAAGACCTCTTGTAGGAACGAGATATTCAAGACGTGAATATCCGTTCTCTGCCGCCATCTGAGTCATAATACCTTTTCTTACATTCAGCTTATTTATTACCGTTCCTGAATATTCATCGGGAACTGTTATCACCACTTCTTCTATGGGTTCAAGGGTCTGACCATGATCGCCCTTTCTAAGGATTACCTCCGGCTTTGAAACTGCCAGCTCATATCCTTCCCTCCTCATGTTTTCAATGAGTATTGACAGATGAAGTTCCCCTCTTCCTGACACTTTGAAACAATCAGTGGAATCGGTTTCTTCTACCATAAGACCTACGTTGACTTCAAGCTCTTTATTAAGTCTTTCCCTTATATGTCTGCTGGTTACAAATTTACCTGATTTGCCGGCAAATGGCGATTTATTGACAAGGAAGTTCATACTCAGAGTAGGTTCTTCTATGTGTATCATTTCCATTGCTTCAGGAGTCTGCTGATCACAAATGGTTTCACCTATCGAAATATCTGCAATTCCCGAAACCACTACTATATCTCCGCACTCTGCCTCAGGCACAGCTACTCTCTTAAGACCTCTGTAGACAAATACTTGATTTATCTTCCTCTGCACTACGCTTCCGTCAGCTTTACATACAGCTACAGTCTGACCCTCTTTAATAGTACCTCTTGTTATACGGCCGATTCCAAGTCTTCCGATATAATCATCGTAGGCAAGTGTAGATACTTGGAACTGAAGCGGCTGGTCGTTCAAATTTGGATAAGTATCGCAATGCTCTACAATTGTCTCAAAGAGAGGTGTTATATCAAGTCCGCCAAAGCCTGCCGGGCTCTTTTTTATCTTTTCTTCACCCTCTCCGATAGTCATCTCCTTAATATCTTCCGGTTCTCTCACTGCAATTCCTTGACGAGCTATTCCGTAAAGTATAGGGAAATCAAGTTGTTTATCGTTTGCTTCCAAATCCATAAACAATTCATACACTTCATCAACTACTTCATCAACTCTAGCGTCCTTTTTATCAAGTTTGTTTATGAACAATATGGGGTTAATTCCCTGCTCCAATGATTTTTTAAGTACAAATCTAGTCTGCGGCATAGGACCTTCACTGGAATCTACCAGCAATATTACTGTATCCACAGTCTTCATAATTCGTTCCACTTCTGATGAAAAATCAGCATGCCCCGGAGTATCTACAATGTTAATTTTAACATCACCATGCATTACGGAACAATTCTTGGAATAAATGGTTATTCCTCTTTCTCTTTCAATATCATCACTGTCCATAACGCAATCAGCCACTTCCTCATTGGCTCTGAAAACACCGCTCTGATTCAGAAAAGCATCTACTAATGTAGACTTGCCTGCATCTACGTGAGCAATCACTGCGATGTTAATTATCTTTTGCTTCTGGTCCATTTATATTAAGCCTTCTTTCTATGTGAAAATAATAAAACAAAGTAATGGTTTATTTTATCATAATACGACACATATTTCAACAATTGTTTGCATCAATTGTCTTTACTTTTTGTTTGATTCACTGCTCCTTGTGTGTTGAATAAGAAAGACCTATATGATAAAATTTGTTTAACAAAAACTAGATTACATGCCCCAGTTTAAGATTCTATTGTTGCAAAAAATTATTAAATTCAGACATTTTTACAACATAATGCTATTAATCATGTCCAAATTCACCGATTATTAAGAGCCTGCTGACAAAAATTAAAAAATGATATTCAAAAAGTCAACAAAATAGTTAAAATGTTGTAAAAACACTTAAAAATTTAGCAAATTTGTCAACGCTACAGCGTTAAAACATAGAATTATATACTATATTCAATTAATTGTTGCCATTTTGAGCAAAAAAAGAAAAGTTTGTCAACAAACTGACCAATTCCAACAAATTTTAAGCAAGTAAGGAGTATTTATAGTGACACGAGAGGAATTATATCAGTCAATTTACACTCATGACGTTATCTATCTTCCCCCTCATGAAGAAGAAACCGCTGCCTTGGAAGTCGCTCTCGGTTGCAGCTGGCACAAATGCACTTTTTGCGATTTTGCCAACGATGAATTTCACATTCATCCATTGTCAAAAATCGAAGAAAATCTCAGAGGGCTGGCTCAGCTGCGTCCAGAAGATACCCGTATGTTTCTTCTCGGTGAAAATGCCTTTTGCATAAGTACAGAAACAATTCTAAAAATCATTGAGCTTACCACTTCATATATGCCAAACATACGTGAATATTCCATGTATGCACGAATAGATGACATTCTAAGTAAATCCGATGACGAGCTTAACATGCTAAAATCTAAAGGGCTCAAATCGCTCCATATCGGAGTAGAAAGCGGCAGCGATATAATTCTGAAAAAAGTAAAAAAAGGAATAACTTCCAAACAAACAATAGAAGCTCTCCTTCGTCTCGATAATGCAGGCATAGACTATTATCTTACTGTCATACCCGGGCTCGGAGGACGCAGTCTTTCTGATATTCATGCCCTTGAAACCGCACGTATGCTAAACCAGGTACACCCTAAAGATATATGGTGTCTAAAATTAAAACTTTGGGAAAACACACCTCTTTATAACGATGCTTTAAACGGGCATTTTGAGATGATGTCACCGACAGAAATTCTAAAAGAAGAACGTTTGTTGATAAAGAATCTTACTGTGTCAAATTGCTTCTTTGAAGACACCACAGTTCTTGATCAATTTACAATTCAGGGGATGCTTCCTGATAAAAAAGAAGAGCTTATCAGAGCTATCGATTATCTGCTTTCTTTATAAATCATTGACTCCACAAAACACATCCAGTAACCTATTTTAAAGTTCGGTCATATAATTATATATGATGAACTTTTGGAGGTGTTTTAATGGCTTCAGTTTTTCTAAGCCCTTCGACTCAAGAATACAATCTATATGTCACAGGCAACAGTGAAGAATATTACGCTAATCTCATTACAGACGCTATGATTCCTTACTTAAATGCCAGCGGAATCAGCTATGGCAGAAATGACCCAAACGGCAGTGTTTCAACTTCCATAGCAATGTCAAACGCCGGCAATTATGATTTGCATCTTGCCATTCATTCAAATGCAGCACCTGAGCATTTGGCAGGCATGATAAAAGGTCCTGACGTCTACTATTACAGAGATAGTTCAAGTGGCAAAGCCGCCGCAGAAATATTCGCAAACAATCTTAAAATTATTTATCCTACTCCATCACTGGTAACAGTTGTTCCTACCACTTCTCTTGTAGAACTTCGCAGAACAAGAGCCACAGCTGTTCTTGTTGAAATTGCTTATCATGACAATATAGAGGATGCAAACTGGATTATCTCAAATATAGAAGAAATCGCAGCAAACTTAGCTCTTTCAGTAGCAGACTATTTAGGTGTTCCGTTCGTAAGGCCATAAAACAAAGGGGTATTTTCTCTATGAGAATTGCCCCTTTTATGTTAAAATAAATTTTACGAGGTGAAAACTATGGACAAATTAAAACAACTGTTTGAAAATATATTTTTTGAGGACAAGCCTGTAAAATTAATCTTTTCCTCCAAAAGACGCAAAAGTCTTGAATACTCTAAAGTAACCATAAAACCTATTTCTTCAAAAGACGAACCTCTTTATCAGGCTGAATATACATTTGAAAAAAAAGTCACCCATACTAATTTCCCTGCAACAGCCGGGGCAGAATTTTGTCTCGCTTTAATAGAAAACGACTTTAAACAGGCCAATATTTTCACCAACACACGTGATATTCAGATTCTGGCTTCTAAACCGGAAAACCCTAAGATATCCGAAAATTCGGCTACTATGACTTGTCAAAATTTTAATCACAACAGAGTTAAAAATTATATAATTCCAGACGGAGTCCCTTGCGATTTTCTCATACGACTTGGAGTCATGGACAGCAGCGGAAAGGTTTTTCAAAAACATTACGGCAAATTCCGCCAGATAAACAGATACCTTGAGATAGTGGATGACGTTTTTCCATATCTTTCAGGTAAAAGGATGGATTCTGAAAAGCCTCTCAGAATCATAGACTTTGGCTGTGGCAAAGCTTATCTTACTTTTGCAATATATCACTATTTGAAAATAATAAAAGGGCTGAAAGTAGAAATAATCGGTCTTGATCTTAAATCCGACGTAATAAACTTTTGCAATCAAGTAGCCTCTGATTTGGGATACGGTGAGCTTAAGTTTTTGCGTGGAGATATAGCTGATTACACCAACGACTACGCCGACATGGTTGTTACTTTGCACGCATGTGATACAGCAACAGACTATGCGCTGATAAATGCCGTAGCATGGAACACCAAAGTAATACTCAGCGTACCGTGCTGTCAGCATGAACTTTTCAAACAAATAAAAAACTCAATTCATCAGCCTATGCTAAAACATGGGATATTAAAAGACCGTCTCACCGAATATCTTACAGACGGCCTCAGAGGGCTCAAACTTGAAAGCAAAGGCTATGACGTCTCTATGATTGAGTTCACAAGCCTGGAACACACAGCAAGAAATATAATGATTAAGGCTGTTAAAAGATTTGACGCTGATGGAACGAGAGCTGCAAAAGCTCAGAAGCAATATGAGGAGCTGCGGGATTTTTACCAAGTAAATCCGACTATAGATGTGCTGTGATATTTTGGGGATATATGTAAACTAGTCTTTGTTTACTGCTGCGCTTTGACCGAGGCGTTCACATCACCCAACCTCGGCTAAAAACTATGTATCAACACTTATATAGCAATTGCAGCAGATTTTCTTCCGAAAGTATAAGGTCAAAATCCCGAAATTCTGGCATTTTCCTGGCATTACCCAGGGTTAGACCCCGAAAATCTTTGTTTTTTTGTCAAGTTTGCGGGGTAAGAAATTTAATGAAAGTCTCTTTTCCCCTTATTATTCGCCTAATGTAGTCTATATTTTACAAAATTGCATAAAATTCAGCCCTGCTAATTCTCTAATTATTCCATATTTTTCGGGGTTTAACCCTGCTAATCAATCAAAAATCATGGGTTTATCGGGGTTTAGCCACAGTCTTGCATTATTTGACAAGTATTAACTTGCGATAATTAAAAGTATATGATATATTAAATAGGTCTTGGAGACGTATCGAAGTGGTCATAACGGGGCGCACTCGAAATGCGTTAGCCCTTACGGGCTCGTGGGTTCGAATCCCACCGTCTCCGCCAAATAAGAACGCTAATTTTGATACAAAGTTAGCGTTCTTTCTTTTTGCCCGTAAAGCCTTGTTTTATAGGCTTTTTCAACCTTTTTACAATTTCAAATAGAGATTCACGAATTCGTTTGAAATGACCCCCTTTTGTTAGACAAAAATCTAATAAACGATGTATATTTATGACATCAGAAAAAAAGCATTCTACCGAACACAAACTAAAAATTGTAATAAAACATTTGAAAGAAAATCTCTCATTAAATGAACTATATTAAGAATATCATACTTCTAAGGAAGCAATTCAAAAATGGCGGGATGATATTTAGAACATGATATAGAAGATTTTTGTACGATCTACAAAACATATTCTGAAGATTTTAATATTTATGTTGTACATATATACATAATGCAAGTGCATTTATCTGTAAAACTGCATAGCCAATCCATACTATTCAGTATCAATATGCAATAAACATTGATTTTCTTTGCTATTTTCAATATAATTATGTTATATTTTTATATCTCAAAGTCAGCCGTGACAGCGTTCTCAATTTGATTGAAAAATAGAGATGCCCGCCACCAAAACCGGTAGACCGTGAAATTTCCAGATTAGCAAAGTGAACACTTATATGAAATCAGCACCGCAGCAAATAAGCAGGAGCATTATGAACGAAGAACGCTTCGACCGATGACATCAATAGCTGCAAAATCTATATGAAAAGCATCGATTACATCTACTATTATGAGTAATATACGACATTTAAGGTGGAAGAATTATATTTGTATTATCTCACATATATCTTTTCATCAAGCCATAGTTTATTGGTGCTATTATTACAAAATTTGTAGATAATTGAGGTAAAATAATGAAGGAGAACTAAAATGAGCAATACAGAAGGATATATTTATATATTAACAAATCCATCTTTTCCACCATACGTGAAAATTGGTTATGCGAATAATGTTGAGGCTCGTGTTAAGAAATTAAACCAAACAGAGTGTACTCCTTTCGGTTTTAGAATTTATGCAAAATACAAAGTCAATTCAAGGTTGAAAGATAAATGCTTACACGCTTTGATTGATATTCTTAATCCTACCTTGCGTAGTGTTGACGATATTGACGGTAGCACTCGCAAACGAGAGTTCTATTCTATTTCCCCGGAACAGGCTTATTCCGTTCTAAAGAATATTGCTGCTATAAATGGTCTTGAAGACAATCTCATACTTGTTGCTAAGACAAGTGAAGATACACAAGATGAAGAAAATGCTAATAAAATTGAAGTTAAGCACGATAGGGCTAAGCCGTTTACTTTTGAAAAAGCAAAAATCCCTGCTGGTGCGGAAATTACTTATATTTTAGATGAAAGCATTAAGGCTTATGTTTGCAAAGATTTAAAGCACGTTACATACAATGGTGAAGTCTATTCCCTTAGTTCATTAGCAGATATGCTCAGAGGTAAAAGCCCAAGTGCAGGTCCTCAATATTTCAAGTATAACGACAAGGAACTAAACCAAATTAGAGAAGAAATAGGATTTTAATTTTTATGTATTAACTTCCGATAATTATTTGTTATCAGAAGTAAAAGGAGGATGCATATGCTACCAGAAGAACAGGCACGAGTAAAAATAGATAAACAATTACAGGATGCAGGTTGGGATACCATCTCTCGTAATGAGTATGTGCCCGGCAATACGGTTGCGATCAAAGAAGCTTTGATGCTCGACGGTAAAGAAAGCGATTATCTGCTTTTTGTTGAAGACAAAGCCATTGCCGTTGTCGAAGCTAAAAAAGAATCAAATGCTCTCGGCTCAAAGGTTGCCGAACAAGCAGAGTATTATGCTGTCACACCGCAGAGCTGGTATGGTTTATGGTGTCCTAATTTAATTCCGCTTGTTTATCTCGCTAACGGTAATAAAATCTATTTCAAAAATATGCTGACCGATCCGGATGGAGAATATCAAGAACTGACAGAGATGCACTCTCCGAAAAAGATGTTACAGCTTATCGGTAAAAAGTCCGAATATGGAGCGTTACCGAGAATCGAAAAACGAGGCTTGCGTGATTGCCAGTATGATGCCGAAGTCGAACTTGAAAAATCCCTCAAGCAAGGCAAGAAAAAAGCGCTTGCCGTCCTTGCAACAGGCTCCGGTAAAACATATCTTGCCTGCCTTGCGGCATATCGCCTATTGAACTATACATCTACAAAGAAGGTATTGTTTCTTGTAGATAGAAATAACCTTGCTCGCCAGACAGAAACAGAGTTCAGCCTGTTTGATCGTACCGAAAAGCAACAACCGATGAATGCTCTTTATCAGATTAATCGTCTTAAAAATGTGGACGATATAAGCGGTGATATTGTAATTTCCACGATTCAAAAACTTTTTGCAGTGCTGACCGGAAAAACGATGAACGAAGACGATGAAGATAAAGAAGATGAAAAACTGTTTTCATTTAAGGATACTGATAAGTCGGAGCAGGCTGTTGATCTGGGCAATAATCTTAAACTTCCGCCGGATTATTTCCAGTTTATCATTATTGACGAATGCCATCGCTCTATTTACGGCAAATGGCAGTCTGTACTCAATTACTTCAAGGATGCAAAAATCCTCGGTTTGACTGCTACGCCCACGCCGGAAGCATATGCGTTCTTTAATAAGAATGTTGTTGAAGAATACACTTATGAAAACTCTGTGGTTGACGGTGTAAATGTACCCGCCCGTGTTTATCGTATCAAAACAAGAATTACGGAACATGGGGGAACAATTCATAAAGGCGATGTTGTAAAAGAAATCACCCGCAGCGAAAATGATGTAGGTTCCTATGTTGCGGAAAAAAGAATGGACTATTCTTCTACGCAAGTTGACCGTTCGGTCATCGCTCCAGACGAGATGGAAAAAATTATAAAAACATACAGAGATTCTATTTACACCGATCTTTACCCAGATAGAGAAGAAAAGTGGGAGTACATACCTAAAACGCTTATTTTTGCTAAAGACGATAATCACGCTACTCAAATTGTTGAGATTGTCAAAAAGGTATTTGCCGAGAAGTTTGACAAGGGATGTGTTCCTGATAAATTTGTTCAGAAAATTACTTATTCAACAGGTGATTCTAATGCATTGATTCGTGACCTGAGAGCGGAAAAAGAATTCCGCATCGCAGTCACAGTTACTCTTGTTGCTACCGGTACGGATATAAAACCTTTGGAAGTAGTTCTCTTTATGAACGATGTAAAATCCGAAGTTCTTTACACGCAGATGAAAGGCAGAGGCTGTCGAGTAATCAACGAAGATAAGCTGAAAGAAATAACGCCCAACGCTAATACAAAGGAATGCTACTACATTGTGGACGCGGTCGGCGTGACAGAAAACGATAAACACATTCCAGGGGCAGGAAAAAGCGGTAACAGAAGTAATAAAGTGCCAAAGCTTGAATCTTTGTTAGAACACCTTGCGCACGGCGAGGTCTCAGACGATAACCTGGCTTTTTTAAGGGATTATTGCGCAACAATCAATAGACGATATGAGGACAATCCTCTTTTTGGCAGGCATCTGAATATATTCATTTCAAACTTTGATTTTGCTCCGAAAACCTTAGCAAATAACATTAACACTGCCCTTGAAAAAAACATACTGCCGCCGTTTGCCGATATTTCCGATACAAATGCAGAAAGAAAAACTTTGGTTTCCTGTCTGATTTCCAATATCGAGGCGAGAAAAAAGCTGCTAGAGATGCATGGACGCTATTACATCATTTCACCCGAAGAGGATGAAGTAATTGAAAAGGGCTTTACGAAAGAGGCAGCAAGAAGTTTTATTGACTCATTCGAAAAGTATTTGAATGACAACACCGACAATATTGAAGCACTTCGTATTATCTACAACTCAGAAGATACCGTCATTACATATTCAATGCTCGTAGATCTGCGCAACAAACTCATTTCTGAAAATCGTCTCTTCACGCCGTATAACATCTGGAGCAACTATAAAATTTTGGATGCTGACGGCAGCGTTGAGGATTTGGATGTAAAGCAGAATATCAAAGCATTAACGCACCTGATTCAGCTTGTTCGGTATGCCTATAAAAAGAATTATAAACTGAAAAGTCTGCTAAAAGGATACTCTCAGCGTTTTACGCTTTACTGCGGACAAGTTCAGCGTGATTTGACTGCGGATCAACGTGAAATAATGAAACAAATCGCAGATTACATCATTGAAGAAGGCTCGCTGAGTGTAGCCGAAATCAATGATATCGATGCGGATTTATGGCGAAAAGCCGTAACAAGCTTTAGCGTTCCGGTACTGACAGCAGAAATCATAGAATTATCTAAATTTATATTGAAGGCGGCATAAGATTATGGCAGATAATATTCAAAAGAAAAGCGAAGCATCATTGGTTAAAAAGGTTTGGGATATTGCAAACGTCCTTGCCGCTGCCGGTGTTGGTTTTACAGATTATATCACGCAGCTCACCTATATTCTTTTTCTCAAAATGGATCAGGAAAAAGAAGAACTGGGGCTTGGCAGTTCTATTCCGGTAGGATATAAGTGGAACGATCTTGCAGAGCTGAACGGCACAGATCTTGTTGACAAATATGAAGAAATTCTGAAAGAACTGCAAAAAGACGATGGGCTGATAGGCACTATTTTTACCAAAGCAACAAACAAAATAACGACTCCCGTACATCTGAAAAAAGTCATTACAATGGTTTCGAGTGAAAACTGGTATATGATGCAGGGAGATTTTAAGGGTGCAATCTACGAATCTATCCTTGAAAAAAACGGGCAGGACAAGAAAAGCGGCGCCGGACAATACTTTACCCCACGTTCTTTAATTAAAGCAATGGTTGATGTAACTGACCCGAAAATCGGAGAAACCGTCGCAGACCCTGCTTGCGGTACAGGTGGATTCTTGCTTGCTGCATTCGAGCATATGAAACCGCAGAGTAAGGAAATTGAAAAGCAAAGATTTTTGAAAAATCATGCTCTGTTCGGTGCTGACAATACATCTCTTGTCGTCACCCTTGCTTCGATGAATCTGTATTTGCACGATATTGGAACAAACGCCAGCCCTATTGTCTGTCAGGATTCTTTGACTGAAAACTACGACTATAAAATGTATGATGTTATCCTTGCAAATCCGCCTTTCGGAACAAGGCCTCAAGGCAGCGGCGATGTATCCACCATTCGCTCCGATTTTGTCAAGACCTCGGACAATCAGGTGAATTTCTTGCAGCATATCATGTCAATCGTAAAAACCGGTGGGCGTGTTGCGGTTGTTCTTCCCGACAATGTATTAACTGACGGAAACGCAACAGCCAAAGTCAGAGAAAAGATGCTGAAAGAGTTTAATCTACATACGATTCTCCGTCTTCCCACTGGCATTTTCTACGCAAACGGCGTCAAAACAAATGTCCTGTTTTTTGAAAAAGGTACGTCGACAAAGGATATTTGGGTATATGATTACAGAACCGACATAAAACACACGTTGGCGACAAAGCCGATGAAGCGCGAAGATTTGGAGGACTTTGTACAATGCTATTGTTCCGGTCACTTGGAGGATAGAAAAGAAACTTATTCCGATGAAAATCCCAATGGCAGATGGAGAAAATTCAGTGAAGAAGAGATATATTCCCGTGATCAATTAAAACTTGATTTCAAGTGGATAGATTTAACCAAAAAAGATGACCGTTCTATCGCCGAACTTCTTGATGAAATGCAAGAAAAAGCATCAGCTATCGGTGAGGCTGTTTCAAAGCTTCAGGAAATTCTTGGAGGCATTGACTTATGATTGATACAAAAGCATTAAGAGAAAAGGTGCTTGATCTCGCCATTCGTGGTAAGCTTGTACCTCAAGATCCAAATGACGAACCTGCGTCAGTTTTGCTGGAGCGTATCCGTGCCCAAAAACAACAGATGGTAAAGGACGGTAAGCTAAAAGCAAAGGATATCAAGAATGATACTGTCATCTTTAAAGGTGAGGATAATTTGCATTATGAGAAGTTTGCCGATGGAAGCGTAAAGTGCATTGAAGATGA
>CAJUQR010000011.1 GCA_910588185.1 uncultured Peptostreptococcaceae bacterium | reverse complement strand
TTTTTCTGTATCATACCCTCATTATAGCACCTTTTTATCTATTGGTACAGCTTCTTAGTTTTATAGCACAATTTACTTCTAAATGTCAATATTCTGTATTATATTAACAATTCTATACTGTCGTCACCCATTTCTAAAATCACTTCTTTAATATATTTAAGAATCTCTTCTATTATATTTTTGTTTGGAGTATTAATCATATATGAACAAAAAACCGTTCTCTCCGGTACATGAAAACTCAATTTTTTCCTTACAAAACTTTTCGACTTAACAAGATTTTCTGCTACAGTGCCGGGAACCATTGCCCACTTCTTTTCTTTGCCTAAAAAATATTCAAGCTGGCTTACAAGTTCTACCTTTATGTGCGGTGAAGATGCCCTATCCCCAAACTGAATATTATGCCAGCGTTTAAAAGGTCTAAACCATGGTATATATATCTCATTACGTATGTCTAAATCAGTAAGTTTTACCTCATCATCAAAATCATTATCTTTTGAGCACACCAAAACCATCTTCTCTGAGAATATAGGAACATGTTCAATTTCCGGCAGTTTTTTAATGTTTGTATAGAAAGCAACATCAGTATTACCTTTTAAAATATTCTCATAAACAGTTTCATCATCAAGATCAGAAATTTCCAACACTATATTGGGATTATGAAATATAAATTTTTCATATACAGGTGTTAAAATAAAAGCTCCCATGCTATCCACAGAAGAAACTCTGAAGCATATTTTTTTACCGCCTATCTCAAGCATCCTATTAACTATATCCGTATATTTTATTGCCAGTTCATAGAACTGCTCACCCTCAGAAGTTAAAACTATTTTTCTCTGCCCTTTTCCTCTTACAAACAAGGAATACCCAAGCTCCCTTTCCAGCGTTTTTATTCTTGTACTAAGTGATGACTGACTTATAAATAATTTCTCAGCTGCTTTTTATATATTCATCTCATCACATATCGCTATAAATGCGTTAATTTCAGCATTTGTCATAATCTCACCTCGTTAATATTGAATACATTCAATATTATATATGATAATATTATATTTTACAATATTAAGCTTTCTGCATACAATAAAATTAACTAGTTACCAATAAATTATTTTACTTTCTACTTTCTAAAAAAGGAGAATCCGTACGTTTGGATTCTCCTTTTATCAATTATACTCCGCATTCATCCAATCCGCAAATGTCTATAGTAGTCTTTATCCAAAATAAGGGCAGAATAATTAACCATCATAGCTACTTTTTTGTCTATTTCCAATGCATATTTATCATCATTATCTCTTATAGAATTTCTGCTTCCCCTATCTGTAATCCAGTTTTTATCCTGAAATACAACTAAACCCTCTTTATCGCAAAATATATCGCTGCCCATCAAAAGTCTCGAATCATAATCAAAGCCAAACATATTTAAAAGGGTAGGCAAAATATCCATATTACAGGCAACCTTATCTACCTTTTCAGGTTTCATCCCAGGTGTCCATAATATAAATGTATTCTCATATATCTCATATGTTCTATCCACTCTGTGCCCCTTAAACTCACTTATTGCATCCTCCTTAAGCCCATAAGGATAATGATCGCCTGCTATGGCAATTACAGTATTATCAAGCTGCCCCGCTTCCCCAAGTCTCTCAAGCAAAAGCTCCATAGACTTATCAAATTCTATATTACAAGCCATATACGCTCTGCAAGGTTCCGACATTTGAAGGTCTTGAACCATATTTTGATTTTTAGCAGCCATATCATTATTGCTAAAATTATAATTCATATGACCGCTTACTGTCAGATAATATACATGAAACGGCTGTATATCCCCATTTTCATCAGGTGTTAAAAAATCCGAGGTCGTCTCGTCTATCATCTCAATATCAGATTCAGGCCAAGTCTTTTCAAACGAATATCCTTTGCCTTGACCTTTAAAATCATATCCCAAATTAGGATGTGATAGAGTCCTTCCATAAAATTCAACATTGTGATTATGATATGCTTTAGTCTGATATCCAATCTTGGAAAATTGATTTCCAAGAGTAAAGGGCAAATAATTATCTTTTGATTCTTTCATCGACCATACTCCGGGTTTAGGTATTAACCCTTGCAGATTGGAATATTCTCCGTCGAGAGTACTCACTCCCCATATAGGAGTATAAAAGTTACTGAATGTATATCCTTCTGACTGTAATTTATAAAGGGTAGGGGTATACACAGGATCTACAGCAAAGTCAGTAAAACTTTCAGCTGTTATAAAAATAAGATTTTTTCCTTTGAATATACCTGTTTTGTCATTTTTATTTGTAGGCTCCATAGCGGCAAAACATCTATGCATGGTCTTAATTGTATCATCTGTTTCTGATTCAATTAACTTTTCAAAATCTAAACCATCAATCACGTTGTAATCAACTTCATTTGCTTCTATGATTTCTGTATTAGCTTCTTCTATTTTGGGTTCAAAGCCAAATACAAGTCTCGCTGCATCCATATTCATAGCCGAAATCAATCCAAAACTTTTTACCGTTCCTTTAATATCACTGACACCATATAGATGCTGATAAGGAGACAGCGGATCATCGCTTTTAATTGAAGCCGCCGCAAAACCGCCTCCAAAAGCTACTGCTCCTATTAACAATACAGACAAAAAACTATACCTGTATTTCCTGCTCTTTTCCACTTGATTTTGCCCTTTTTCTTTGTTATTAAAAACGGCCAAATATATTAGAAGTGCAGCTATTGCCAAAAACATTATAAACGGTATTATCTCACGTCCTATTGCAGCCCATATTACATCCTGAAACTCAATAACCTGTGCTCCGTTTGCCATAGAATAAAATGTGAAAAATGTTTCAAATATGGCGTAATACACATCCTGTGCCACAAAAAAAATTGCATATACTGTTATAAACACAGAAAAAACTATATTCCCTGCTTTACTTGGAAGTGCAGTCTTTATAAAAACAAACAATACTGATGTAAATATCGAAATCATCAATATAATCAATATTTCATGAAACAAATACCCATCCTCTGCAAACCCAAGCGTAAACGCTCTTAAAAGAATTTCCCACAATAAAATTGCAGCAAAAGTTTCTGCCAATAACACAAGTTTTGCTTTTTCAATTCTCATATCATTCCCCTTATTAAAAATATGAAATTTTTTACGCAACCAGAGACTATTATACAAAAAAACTTTTTTTCAATCAATACTAAGCACCTTTTATATTTTATTCGCATAAAATAATATCAGTTCGTGGAGGTAAGCTATGGCATTAGACACTAGAGAGCTTTTTGCCCGCCTTATTGAGTGTGAAGCGGGTGGTGAAGGCGAATTTGGTATGGCTGCGGTAGCTACGGTAATTATGAACAGAGCAACTGCTACAGAAGGAGAATTCAGCCGTGTTGGCAATGGCGGGGATGTACGCGCTGTAATAACACAGCCTGGTCAGTTCACATGTATGCGTGAATCGATAGGAGGTTCCTATAACCCTCAAAACGTATATAATATGACACCTACAGATATTCATTATCAAATAGTAGACTGGGCCATGGCAGGAGGAAGACTTGTCGGCATAGACAATTCTCTCTTCTTCTTTAACCCCTATAGCAGCAGATGTCCTACATACTTTCCTACTCGTGTAGGCGTCATACACAACCGCATAGGCGACCACTGTTTTTATATACCTACAAGTTACTATGCCGATACCTAAACAAATTTTAAACAATAGGAGGTAATTTATGGCACCATGCTGTAACAACACCGTTACACCGAGAATGATAAAGGCCGGAAATGTATCTATAGGAGACAGAATTCAATTAGAAGAATCTGCTCCTGTATCTTCAGAGGTCCCTGTAAGCACTCCGCAAAAAGAAGAAAAAAAAGAATACATACCTGTACAATCAACAAACATAGAAACACAAGGAGAAATAGCCGGAATCTCAGGTGGAATAAAAGTGACGCCTATATCTTCTGGCGAAGCTCAAACTATGAATACTGGAAAAACTGATGATTGTTCAAACAACTCCAAACAATGGAGTCAATCTATGTTATACGGTCTCAATGCTGCAAACACAGAACATATGAAAGTAGAACCAATACCATACTCACAGATGACACCGTATATGAATAATGTCTCACTGTGTGGTACTACTGAAACCCCTGCCATAACAATCCCGCAGGACCCTATGACTCCTAACGGATATGACAGCGAAATAGATTATGATTCAGTTCAAGCTTTTAATGGATTTCTGAGAACTCAAATCGGAAGATATATGAGAATTGAACAGTTGGTCGGTTCCAACAATATCGAAAATCGTTTTGGATTTTTGGTAGGAGTCGGCACAAACTTTATAATCTTACAAGAAATCACTACAGGAAATATCATGGTAATAGATATATTCTCAATACGTCTTACTTACGTTTATTATTCACCGCCTGTAATTCCTAACATTTAAACCTAAATCTAACAAAAACCGAACAACTAAGGCAAAATATTCCTTAAGTTGTTCGGTTCTTTTTATCAATATGTGCAAAACGCTATATTTTACTTATTTATCTAAAATATCAAATGTGCTATAGGACAAACTATCAACAAGCTTATGATTGTTCTCTCTATGAAGATTATGAATAACTCCCAAAGCTTTACAGGAAGCTTTGATGCCAATATCAATCCGCCCACTTCTGACAAATATATAAGCTGTGTTACTGATACTACTGCAACGATGAACTTAGTCATCATGCTTGTAATAGCTTCTGATGCAAGAATAGCAGGTGTAAGCATATCTGTAAATCCTACGATCATAGTCTTGGATGCTTCCGCTGCTTCAGGCACCTGTAAAAGATCCAACAGCGGCATAAACGGCTTTCCTAATATGTCAAATATTGGAGTATTATTGGCCAGTAACAATGCAATTGTTCCTATTGCCATAACATTAGGCAACACTCCAAACCACATACCTACCGCATTTTTCATACCATTTTGCAAGAATTGTCCTATGCCTTTAAACTCTGCTGCTTTATCCAATGCCAAGCTCATACCATAGTCATATGAACCTTTATATCCTTCAGGAATGGTTTCAGGCATAGCTTTTCCCTCTACCATATATGTATCTTTTTTCATAGATAGCGGCGGTATTCTAGGTACAATAATCGCACAAGCAATACCTACAAGACATATGATTATGTAATATACGCCAAAATACTGCATCATATCCACCTGTGACAATACTACAATACTGAAAGTTATTGACACAGCAGAGAATGTTGTAGCAATAACTGATGCTTCTCTTGCCGAATAATATCCTCCTTCATATTGGTTACATGTAAGCATAACTCCAAGTGTTCCGTCGCCTATCCATGATGTAACGCAGTCAACTGCAGCACGTCCAGGAATCTTAAATACAGGGCGCATTATCTTGGTAAGCAGCGCACCTATAAATTCCAGCAAACCAAAGTCTAAGAGCAAAGGCAAAAGTAATCCTGCAATTGCAAAGATGATTACAAGGACTGTGAGCAAATCTCCAAGAACGAATCCGCCTGCAGCACCCTCAGTAATCATATGAATAAAACCTTCTTCATCGTCACCAGCATCAATTCCCAAATATGTAAGCCAAACGAATACACATCCAAGAACCCTAACGATAACCCAAAGTGGTGCTGCAATAAATGTATCGCTCAAAATAGGGTGATCTGTTATAAACTTTGGTTTTGCCAAACCGATAAGCGACATCACTGCCGAAATGGTGATAATAATTACACATAAAATCGGAAGTACACTTCCAAGAGCGCCTCCAATAATGTCCGCCAGAATCTTAACTGCAACTGTCCAGTCGCCATTATACTTTACAGGAATCATAAACAAAATAATACCTATAACTGATGGCACCAAGAATCTAGCTTTAAGTTTACTACTTCTTTTTTCCATACTACAACTCTCCTCAAATTACTTACACACATTGATGTATATCTTTCAAGCAATATCATTGCTTGAAATTCTTATCAATATTTTAACATATAGATAAATTTAATCAACAAAATAATAGTAAACTTCTTACACATAAGATATTTTTTGTTTATTATACACAAAGGCTTAGATAACAACGTTGTACATAAATACAAAAGGGAGTTTATTTTTTAATTTTTAAGAGCTAATTCTCTTTTTCACACTCTTTATCTTTTGCAAGCTCTGCATAGCGTTTTATCTTCATTGTACTCGTTTTTTCAAATTGATCTTCTTTAATCTCCAGTTTCTTCACTGTCTTATAATTGCTTAACTTGCGGTTCACTTTCTTTATCTGTTCCCATATAAGTTTATAAATTTCTTCTTCATTAAGACCTTTTCCATGGAGTTCTTCAATCCTGTCATAATCAGGTATTATTCTGGCGGTTATAATCAACTCTTTTTCGCCTGCAACCTCTTTACCGTAAACCATGCTTTCAGAAATCTCTTCAACCTTAGAAAGCAATGTTTCTATTTCTTCAGGATATATATTTTTACCATTTTGAGTTACAATTACATTTTTACTTCTTCCTGTAATATAAATAAACCCGTCTTCATCCATATAACCTATGTCCCCAGAATTAAACCAGCCGTCGTTCATAACTTCTGCTGTAGCTTCAGGATCTTCATAATAACCGAGCATTACAGTCTTACCCTTAATCCATATCTCACCTTCGCCTTTTTCATTAGGTTCTGATATTTTAATCTGATCCCAAACTACAGATTTGCCGGCAGATCCTACTCGGGTATCCCAATCCGGAGTCAGCGCAGCTATAGGAGCTGTCTCAGTCAATCCATAACCTTGCAGGAACGTAATGCCTATATCCTCAAGCCATCTTCCCACTTTGCCGTCTATAGGCGCTGCAGCCGAAACTATAATACGCAGTCTGCCTCCCAAATTAGCATAGATATCTTTAAAGACTTTGCGCTTTACATCTATACCAAGATTCTTAAGACCATTGCTAAGCGAAATCATAGTCTTTACAGCAGTAGTCTTACCGCTCTTTTCTATTCCCTGAACGATTTTCTTATGAAGTGATTCTATCAAAAGCGGAACTGCAATAATCGCAGTAGGAGAAGTTTCCTTCATATCATTTGCAATATGCTTAAGTCCCTGACACACAGCCACAGAAGCACCCATAGCCATAGGATACAAAAATCCTATAGTAGACTCATAAGTATGATGCAGTGGCAGCACAGAAAACAGTCTGTCTTCAGGAGTTAAATAAACATAAGGAGTAACTGAGTTAATATTGTATGCCAGATTTGTATTTGAAATCATAACACCTTTTGCTGCTGATGTAGTTCCGCTCGTAAATATAAGCACAGCAAAAGCATCAGGTTCAATTTCAATATCTGTATAATCTGTACACCCCATATCAACGAGAAATTTGCCCTCATTCATGACATGTTCAAGACCTACAAATCTGCCGTCAATTTTTTCATCGGAGTACATTTCCATAAAATATTTGACTCCAGGGCAGCGATTAGCTATCTTCTTAATCTGATCTTTCTTTCTCGGAGAAAAGATAATCGCCGCCGCATCTGAACGCTTTACTATATTTTCAAGTTCATTATCAGGCAGTTCCTTATCTGTAGGCACCGCAATACCTACTCCGCCAAGTATAGCCATATATGAGACATACCAATGATAAGTGGTCTCTCCTATTATCAATATTTTTTCACCTTTGAGCTTGAAGCCTCTTACCAGCCCTGTTCCAAGATTTATAACATCTTCTCTGAACTTGCCGTAAGTGATTTCCTCAAAGTTCCCTTTGCGATTAAACTTCTCAAGTATAAAAGGTCTGTCTGCAAATTCCTTAGTACTTTTATCAAAGAATTCCTTGACGGTTTTATACTCAGTTCCAGGATAACCGTCTTTGCTTTTTTCACCACTGTTTCTTTTCTTTAGTTCCTCTAAATCCTCGGGTGTATATTCAACTTTTAATTCTTCAATTTCCTCTATATCCCTCATCTTATACTTTGGAAGTTTAAAGTTAGGGATCTTTCTTAAAATTCTTGCCATATTTTTACCCCCATCTCACAAGATAATTAATTATTATATCACTTTTCACTGCGAAAAAGCAATCTTTTTAAAGCTTTCCATTTGAAAGGAACTAAAGGATAAAGGTAAGAATCTCCTGACAAAGTCCTTGTAGTAGCCAAAAAAATCACTGAGATCACTGCTCCAGCTATAAATCCTCCTATTCCAAGAAGTCCTGCGCCAAGAATCATCAAAACCCTGGAAAATTTAATTCCATAGCTAAGCTCAATGCTGGGCTGTGTAAAACTTGCCAAAGCTACAACCGCCATACACAATATGGTCTGTGGTATAAACCATCCGGAGTTTACACTGAATTCTCCCAATATCAACGCACCTATAACAGAAAGGGACATACCTAAAGACTCAGGAGTATTAAGTGAAGCCAGCTTAAGACCGTCTATAGAAATTTCAAGCAATATAAATTGAAGCAATATAGGTACTGCAAAGTCTTCTTCCGGTACAAAGAACTTTAAAATTTCAGGAGTAAATTCTTCATATTCTATTATCAGCATATATACAGGAGTAAGAAATAAAATTACCAGAAAATTAAGAGTTCTTAAAAATCTAAAGTAATTGCCTGTAACCTGTGGAAAATAATAATCATCTATATCCTGTAAAAAATCAAATATTCCAACAGGAATCAACATAACAGTAGGAGAATTATCCACAATTATGGCAATCTTGCCCTCCGTTATATGTGCTGCTATAATATCCGGACGCTGAGAATATCTCACACGTGGGAATGGGTTAAATTTATTGTAGGCTCCCTTCTCCTTTAATAATCTTTCAAGAAGGCTCTGATCGCCGACCGTCAAACTTTCAGCATCAAGACTTTTAATTTCATTTTCAAGCTGCTTAAGCAATTTTTTATTTACCTTATCATCCATATATGCAATTACTACATCAGTCTTGCTTATAGTTCCGACAGGATAATATTTAGCAATAAAATTATTATCTCTTATACGTCTTCTGATCATGCTGACGTTTTCCATCATATTCTCTGTGAAGCCATCCTTTGCTCCCCTCAGAGATTTTTCTTTTTCCGGTTCTTGAACTGACCTGGACGGATAATCTCGCATATCCATGATAATCATCTTATCAAGCTCTTCTACCACAAGAAGTGTAAGACCTGAATACATCTTCTGTTCACCTTGCTTGCAGCAGTCATATATCATCTCTTTATTCCACTTTGATATATCCTCTTTTTCCGATTCTGATGCATTTTGAGGCAATATAGCATTGCTGTCCAAAAACGGCAGCTTTTCTTCAAGAAACTGCTTGCTGTCTTTTATCTTTTCCATGTCGCATGCTTTGATGCTCAAAAGATAATTCAATACAAACTGAGCGTTCTGACCATTTGTCAATCCATCGGTAAAAAACATAGATGCTTTTCGTCCGCCTATTCTAAATTTTCTCTCCAAGATATCAAAACTTTCTTTAAGAGGTAAATCTTTTCTCAATATTTTCAAATATTTTTCGTACATTTCGGGCCTCCTTTAGTCTCTTTTATTTTCCCAAAATCTTGATATTTAATACTTTTGCATATATAATTAATTAGTTAGAAAATAACCAGGAGGTTTTTATAAATGAATTATAACCAGCTTGCTGAAATTCTTTTTCCGCATATAGATAAAAGTCCCAAAGAATATGAAGCAATGTTCCCGGCTCGCACCCTTCCAAAAGACGCAAAAGTAACTCGTCTGGGCCCAAGTCCAACAGGATTTATCCATCTTGGAAATCTTTTCGGAGCTTTTGCTGATGAGCGTTTGGCACATCAGTCAAATGGCGTGTTCTACCTTAGGATAGAAGATACTGACGATAAAAGATACGTAGAAGGTGCTGTCGACATCATCATAAATTCCCTTCGCTTCTTTGGAATAAACTTTGATGAAGGCGCTTCTGCACTTGGCGAAACAGGAAATTACGGCAGTTATACGCAGAGCAAGCGCAGACCTATATATCAAGCTTTTGCAAAAAAACTTGTGTCAGAAGGCAAAGCATATCCTTGTTTCCTTACAGAAGAAGAAATTGCAAATATAAGAGCTGAACAGGAATCATCAAAGCAAAATCCGGGTATCTATGGAAAGTGGGCTAAAAACCGTAATCTCAGCCTTGATGAAGTAAAAGAAAAATTAGCAGCAGGCCTTCCTTATGTTATCAGGCTAAAGTCTGACGGCGATATGAGTCTTCCTGAAGATCAAATAAAAAGATTTGAAATAGAAGATGCTATCAGAGGCAAATTAAATATGCCTGTAAATGATCAGGACACTGTTCTGCTAAAAGCCAATGGAATACCCACATATCACTTTGCTCATGTAGTGGACGACCATCTAATGAGAACCACTCACGTCATCAGAGGTGCTGAATGGCTTCCGTCGCTTCCTATACATGTAGAACTGTTTGATAAACTGGGCTGGGAGCCCCCTATATACTGCCACACTGCTCAATTGATGAAAATAGACGAGGACGGAAATAAACGCAAGCTTTCAAAAAGAAAAGATCCTGAACTTTCCCTCGATTACTATCGTAAACTTGGATATCATCCTGCCGCAGTAAGAGAATACTTGCTGACCATTCTTAACTCTAACTTTGAGGAATGGCGCATAGCAAATCCTGACTCTGATATAGACGATTTTCAATTCACTACAGAAAAGATGAGCAACTCAGGGGCTTTATTTGATTTAAATAAGCTTAACGATGTGAGCAAAGACGTGTTACTTAAAATAAACGCATCAAAGCTTTTTGACTTCCTCAAAGCTTGGTCGGAAGAATTCAAACCTGAGCTTGCACCAATCTTTAAAGACAGAGCTTATCTGGAAAAAATCCTCGACATTGGAAGAAACGAGGCTAAGCCTAGAAAAGACCATATTTATGCACAGCAGATGATTGAAAATATCAGCTACTTCTTTGATGATATGTTCAAAATAGAAGATGAAATTCCAGCTGAAGCTTCCAATGATACGTCTGCTATTATCAGCAAATATCTTGCAAGCTACGATCACTTTGATGATCAGGAAACCTGGTTTGCAAAAATCCGCTCTATCGCTGAAGAATTGGGATTCGCTGCTAAACCTAAAGATTATAAAAAACATCCTGAAGATTATAAAGGTCATGTGGGTCATGTAAGTACTGTTATCAGAATTGCACTGATGGGAAGAAGTCAATCCCCTGATGTATGGGAAATCCAGCAAATTTTAGGTGAAGAAAAAGTTAGAGAAAGATTAAGTAAGTTTTTATAAATTATACAAAAAATATCAAAGCCGCCCATAAAGGGCGGCTTTGTAGGTATTACCAGTTCTTAGTTATAGCAATTGCAGAAAATGATTACCAGTAACAAGAAGAAAAATAACAAACTAGTATCTACGCCGTTGTCTCCTAAAAGACCACAATTATTTCCCATATAATTCACCTGCTTCTTTCATATTTTTTTGAATATAAATATTATTCAGTTGTAGTATAGAATATGACTTTGCAAGCGCTTTTGTTACTGTTTTTTTATTTTATCTAGGAATTTCTCCGCCAGAAAGTTTCTCATCATATATAGCCCTGCTTCCACCTATGAACTTAGGTCTTGTTCTTGCACAAGTCAAATGGGCAAAGCCTATGGACTTCACAGATATTCTCACAGGTACGGCTACTTTCTTAAGCTGCATACCTATAAACGTATCTCCTATATCCATACCTGCATCTGCCTTAATTTCTTCTACTGCCACAGGACATTTGGCATTCTTATAAAAAGTTGTCGCAAAAGATCCCCCTGCTTTAGGCTGCGGTACAACATTTACTATTTCACTTCCTAAAGGCAAAGCTTCCTTTTCAACGATTACAGCTCTGTTCAAATGCTCACAGCACTGAGCTGCCAAATAAATACCCTTTGGCTCAAGAACCTTGGTTATTCCTTCATAAATCGCTTCTGCCGCATTTATATCGGAGCCTTTTCCTATATTCATTCCCATAACCTCGCTGGAACTTGCCCCAACGACCAAAATATCACCTGCATTAAGTTTTGCTGCTTCAATAAGCTCCCTGCAAGCTGTCATCGCCTGATTTTTTATTTCCTCGTAAGTTATGTTCATCTTTTAATCCTCCTATATCTGCCAGCTGTTCAAATAATCCTCTTGTTCCTCCGTCAAGCTGTCAATCTTTATGCCCCAGGCATCAAGTTTTCTTCTGGCAATAACGTCATCTATGTCTGCTGACACATCTATGACTTTATTCTCAAGTTTTTTGTAATTTTCTTTTATGTACTGTGCCGACATAGCCTGTACTGCAAAACTTAAATCCATGATTTCCGCAGGGTGCCCATCAGCAGCAGCAATGTTTACAAGTCGTCCCTCACCTATTACATTTATCCATTTTCCATTAGGCAATTTATACCCCATGATATTATTTCTTCGTTCTTTCTTGTCACTCGCAAATTTTTCAAGAGCTTCCATATCTACTTCGCAATTAAAATGTCCAGCATTACAAAGAAGTGCTCCCTCTTTCATAGACATCATATGCTCTGTTGTTATAGTCTTACAACAGCCTGTAGCCGTTACAAATATATCTCCCAGCTTAGCGGCTTCTGACATAGGCATAACAGAAAAGCCATCCATCCTGGCTTCTATTGCTTTAATAGGATTTATCTCTGTTACTATTACTTGCGCGCCTAAAGAGTTTGCTCTCATAGCTATTCCTCTTGAGCACCAGCCATAACCTACAACTACTACTGTTTTTGCAGCTACAATAAGGTTGGTATTTCTCATTATGCTATCCCAAGTGGATTGCCCGGTTCCATATCGATTATCAAAAAGATGCTTGCAGTCTGCATCATTGACAGCTACCATAGGAAATTTAAGTACTCCGTCTTTTTCCATAGCCTTTAATCTAATTACACCTGTCGTCGTTTCTTCACAGCCGCCAAAAACCTCTTCCATAAGGTCAGGGCGCTTCTCATGAAGAAAACTGACCAAATCCCCTCCGTCGTCTATTACGATATTAGGTTTATGTGAAAGACACATTTCTATATGTCTTTCATATTCTTCATCAGTTGCTCCATGATATGCATATACTTTAATTCCACTATCTGCCAAGGCCGCCGCAACATCATCCTGTGTGCTCAGCACATTACTGCCTGTAACAGACATATCTGCTCCTCCTGCAGCAAGCACCATGCACAGATAAGCTGTTTTTGCTTCCAGGTGAACAGAAAGAGAAACCTTTGTTCCAGCAAATGGTTTTGTATTTTTATATTCCTCTTCAAGTCCTCTTAAAATAGGCATATTATCTTTAACCCATTGAATCTTTTTATGTCCTGACGATGCCAATGACAAATCTCTTATCTCATATTGTTTCATCTTTTGTTCATCTCCCTATTCTACAGTGACTGACTTGGCCAAATTCTTAGGCTTATCTATATTGCATCCTCTTTCCTTTGCCACATAATACGCAAATAGCTGAAGAGGAACAACGCTCAAAAGAGGTGCAATCTCATCCCTACACTCAGGAATATAAATCATTTGATCACTTTGCTTTGCGATAGCATCGTTTCCTTCCTTAGCTACAGAAACCACATATGCTCCTCTTGCCTTTATCTCCTGTATGTTTGAAACCATCTTCTCATATAGGAAATCCTGACATGCTAAAGCTATGACCAAAGTCCCGGGTTCCATTAAAGCTATGGTTCCATGTTTTAATTCTCCCGCGGCTATAGCAAAAGAATTGATATATGAAATTTCTTTAAGCTTCAATGAGCCTTCATACGAAACTGCTGAATCAAGTCCTCTTCCTATAAAGAAAACTTGCTCCTTATTATAGAGCATCTTAGCATCTCTTTCGATTTGAGATACGTTTTTAAGAAAGTTTTCAAGTTTATCAGGGACAGCTTTTAAATCCATGATAAATTTATCATAATATTCCCTTGTTATGCTTCCCTTTTCAAGCCCCATATAAAGAGCTATCATATACATACACATTAGCTGCGTAGTATATGCCTTAGTAGATGCTACGGCAATTTCAGGTCCCGCCCAGGTATAGAACACATCATCTGACTCGCGGGCAACAGAGCTTCCAACTACATTGACTACACTTAAAACTCTTGCTCCTTTGTCTTTAGCTTCTCTAAGAGCAGCCAGAGTGTCAAGAGTCTCTCCTGATTGGCTTATAGCGATAAAAAGCGTGTTTTTATCTACCAATGGAGACCTATATCTAAATTCAGACGCCACATCTACCTCAACGGGTATAGATGCTAATTTCTCTATTATATATTTGCCTACCAACCCTGCATGATATGCCGTTCCGCATGCCACTATATAAATCTTACTGATATTTTCTATATGCTCCTTTGTAAGAGTAATTCCCTCAAGTTTTATTTTGCCTTCATCGTTCAATCTGCGATTGAGAGTTTCCGAAAGTCCTTTTGGCTGCTCAAATATCTCCTTAAGCATAAAATGATCATAACCCTCTTTTTCAGCCGCATCTGCATCCCATGTAACATGGAAAACCTCTCTCTTTACTTCATTTCTATTCTCGTCGAAGATTTTTACTTGATCCTTTGTTAAAAGCACCGTTTCATTATTTTCTATTAAATAGATCTCTTTTACATATTTTAAAAGAGCAGGTATATCAGATGCTATAAAATTACTGTCTTTCCCAAGTCCCGCAATAAGAGGAGCATCTTTCCTAACTGCCACTATTTTATCAGGTTCATCTTGAGCTACTGCGGCAATAGCATATGCTCCACGCATTTTTGATACAGCAGAATATACAGAATCAAGTAAATCCTTTTTCTCTCTGTAAATTACGCCTATAAGCTGTGCAATAACTTCTGTATCGGTCTCAGATTTAAACTCTACACCATATTTTTCAATTAGTTCCTGTTTAAGTTCCTGATAATTTTCTATTATTCCATTATGAACAATCGCAATAGTATTATCTTGATTTCCATGAGGATGCGCATTAATATCCGACGGCGCTCCATGTGTTGCCCATCTGGTATGTCCGATTCCAACATTGCTTGTCATAGGATCATCACCTATTAAGTTTTCCAGATTGGCAATTCCTCCTACATGCTTCTTTATTTCAAGTTTGCCATCTCTTACAACGGCAATACCGGCTGAATCATATCCTCTGTATTCTAATTTCTTAAGCCCGTCAATTATGACGTCCTTTGCGTTTCCGCTCCCAATGTATCCTACTATACCGCACATAATTATCTCCTACTTAAACTTTTTTTCAATAAGATCTGCAAGCTGATGCGCCAAAGCATGAATCTTTTCTTCATCATCACCTTCAAGCATTACCCTTACAAGGGGCTCCGTTCCTGACGGTCTGATAAGAACCCTTCCATTTTCATCCAGTTCTTCTTCTATCTTAACTATTGCATCACAAATTTGGCTGTCTTGCATATAGGTCTTTTTATAATCATTATTTATTCTGGCGTTTACAAGGACCTGAGGAAATATCTCAATCTCACCTGCCAACTGCGAAAGGCTCTTACCACTGTTTATTATAGCTCCCATAAATTGCAGCGATGACAGAACTCCATCACCGGTAGTAGTATATTCTCTAAAGATAATATGACCCGATTGTTCTCCTCCGATTACACAGCCTGTTTCCAACATTTTTTCAAGTACATATCTATCTCCCACACCTGTAACATCAACTTCTATTTGAGACTCTTCCATAGCTTTATGGAAACCTATGTTGCTCATCACAGTTGCGGTAACTTTATTCTCCGCCAAACGGCCTTGTTCTTTAAGCATACGAGCACAGATTGCAATTACCCTATCACCATCTATAACCTCGCCCGTTTCGTCAACAACTATTAGTCTATCTGCGTCACCGTCAAAAGCTAAACCTATATCAGCATTGCTCTCTTTCACCTTATCCACAAGCATCTCAGGATGAGTTGATCCGCATCCATCGTTTATATTAATTCCATTTGGGTCATTACCTATAATAATAATTTCTGCGCCTAACGATCTATATACCTTTTCCGCAATTCTATATGAAGCTCCATTGGCGCAGTCCAAAACTATTTTCTTACCATCCAGCCTAAAGTTCACAGTATCCAGCAGATGCTTAATATAAAGCTCCTCCGCATCTTCCCCTGCATCCAGGCATTTGCCTATTTTATCGCCTGTAATGTGGCTATTTACATCTATACTGCTTATAATTATATCTTCAATCTTCTCTTCTAAAAGATCATCTAATTTATATCCGTCTCCGTTAAAAAACTTAATCCCGTTATATTCAAATGTATTATGGGATGCACTTATTACTATACCAGCATCTGTCTCGTAATATTTTGACAAATATGCTACAGCTGGTGTAGGTATCACCCCTACCTTAATAACATTTCCCCCTACAGCAAGAATTCCGGCAGTTAAAGCGCTCTCTAACATATCTCCGGATATTCTCGTATCTTTGCCTATAATTACTACAGGCTTATCGTTTTCCTTTTTCAAAACATAAGCCCCTGCTTTTCCTAAGTTGAATGCCAGCTCTGGTGTCAGTTCTTTATTTGCAATACCCCTTACACCATCTGTTCCAAATAATCTTCCCATCAAATCACCTCAAGCTTATTCTATAACTACCTCTACCTTCGCAGGAGATAGTTCAATATTTAAATTATCCTCTCTACAGATTACTTTCACATCAAGCATGTGTTTGCCTGCATCAAGGTCTGCTACATTAACCGATAATGTAAAAGCTTCTTTTGTCAATCCATCAATCACACTTTCTTTGCCTTTTACAGTCACTTTAACTTCTACATCACTAACCTTATAGTTATAATTATTATCCTTTCCATTGAACGCAATATCTTCATTGCTAAAATCAAAAGTTTTAGAAATTTGCTCCTTAACTTTTACAGTCATAACAAGCGTATCAGAAGAATCTACAATTTCTACACCCTCCGGCAAAATAGGTTCAAGTGTTATTGACGTTGAAATAGCTACATTACGCAAATCTATACCTCTGCATGTAATCCTGCTAACCTCTGACAAATCTTCCTCACTGCCCTTTATTACTACAGTATTAGGTATAGTAATGTCTCTTTCTATATCGCCGGAATCCTGATTAGTTATCGGCACATGAAGCTGAACCGTCTTTTTACTAAACATTATCGCTGTAATATTGACTTCACTTCCACCTTCTAAGGTCAAACCTTCAACCTTTTCACCGTTAGCATCTATAGGAATCATATTGACAGTAAAATCTTTTGCTTCATTTGCCATATCTTCTGCATCTATATATGCAACAAGCTTTACTACTCTGTCTACCAATGTTTTAGGTCCCGATACACTAGCCTTATTTCGGTCTACGCTGATTACAGTAGCCTCCTTATCATTAGGAACATCACCTTTTATAATGGTATCAATGTCTTTTTCAGCTGAAATCTTTTCATCAACAACAACAGTAACTTTTTCAATACTGGTTCTATCTATTTTAACGCTGCTTGGTCCTGTAACATTGACCCTTACAGTATTCTCTCCCTTTTTCAAAGCCTCTAAATCAACTGTAACATTAAAATCTCCGGCATCTACCCTAGTGATTGCTGTTCGCTGTCCGGATATACTTATATTAACAGTCGTCGCACTGCTGCTTAAAAGCGCCAATCCTTCTTCTTCGAGCGCTTCTTCATTGATGAAATTTATAGGGACATTTCTTACAACCGTACTTGAGGAAGGATTAATCTCCCCTAACACATATGCCCATAGAACAATTGCTGCAACCAATGCCAATATCATATTGAATCTGTTATTTTTTAGCATTCCTTCCCCCTCTTAACAGCATATTTATTCTCTCTGTCAAACTGACTTTGCGTTCATCATCTAAATACAACTCAAGTAACGCTTTTTCAATTTTTTTAACATCTACAAACCTTATTAGATTACCATTCTTGGCTATAGATATAACACCTGTTTCCTCTGAAACTATAATTACCATGGCATCTGAATTTTCTGTAATACCAATTCCTGCCCTATGTCTTGTTCCAAGTTCTTTACTAAGCTGCTTATTCTGTGTGAGCGGAAGTACACAACCTGCCGCATGTAATCTATCCCCTCTTATGATCATTGCTCCGTCATGCAGAGGCGCACCCTCATAAAATACATTGCCTATCATCTCTGCAGATACGTTGGCATCAATAACAGTGCCGGTCTCTACAATATCGTTTAAAGTTATTTCCCCTTCTATAACAATTAAAGCACCTGTCCTTGAAGATGACATACTCTCAATAGCTTCAACCATCTCCAAAACCATGCGCTTAGCTTCTTCTTTATCTACTCCGTTTAATACATTTGTAAACCTGCTTCTGCCTAAATGTTCAAGGGCTCTTCTAAGCTCAGGCTGGAATATTACCACCAATGCAACTAAACCTACAGTCATAACTCCGGATAGAATCCAATTAAGCGTATACAAATGAAGTACCTTTGATGCAAGAGTAATTATTACAAGAATCAAAAGCCCCTTAGCCAGTTGTTCCGCTCTCGTTTCCCTTATAAAGCCAAGCACCTTATATACAATAAATGCAACTATTAAAATGTCTAAAACATCTGTAATTCCAATGCTTGATATTATATTGTTAAAAAACGTTTCCATAAGCAGTAAATTCCTTTTTATTATTCTTTAATATTATACTTTGAAAATGTGTTTGTTTCAAGTAGAGAATGTTTGTTTAGCTTGTAGTTTAAGTTCTGCCTTGATATTCCAAGTTTTTTTGCAGCTTCAGACAAATTTCTTGAATTATGTAATGCACTTGCGATTATATTTTTCTCATATTCATTAACTGCATTATCCAAGTTAAAGTCTTCCCCATTGCTCCATCTTATGATATGTTCATCAGCAGCTTCTATTCCAATGACATTAAGTTCCTGAAGCAGATAATTAGGTAAATATTGCTTGGTTATCTTCCTGGATGTAGCAACATTAAATGCCCCTTCAAGGACATTCTTAAGTTCTCTTACATTACCTGGCCATTCATATTTTGCAAAAAGTTTCTCTACATCCTCATCTATGCCTATTATGGCTCTGTTCATCTTTCTGTTATAATAATTTATATAATAATCTGTCAAATATGAAATATCTTCTCTGCGCTTTCTAAGCGGTTCAATATCCAGTTCTACCACACTTAATCTATAAAATAAATCTCTTCTCAATTTACCATTTTTAATACATTCGATGGGATTTTCATTCAATGCAGATAAAATTCTTACATCTGTTTTTATAGGAGTACTTCCCCCTATTCTTGTAACCTCTTTATCCTCTATGGCCTTTAATATCTTAGCCTGAAGCCCTATATCCATGGAATTTATCTCATCTAAAAACAAAGTCCCGCCCTTTGATATCTCAAACAAGCCTGGTCTGTTTTCCGCTCCTGTATACGCTCCCTTAATCGTTCCAAAAATCACACTTTCAAGTAAATTTTCTGGTATAGCTGCACAATTTTGAGATACAAACCTATTATTTCTGCGCCTGCTAAGTCCATGTACTGATTGTGCAACAAGTTCTTTGCCCACTCCGGTTTCACCATAAATAAGTACTGCAGAATCGGTTCCTGAGACCATTTCTATCTTTTGTTTTAAATAATAAATGCTTTCAGAACAGCCCTTAATATCATCAATAGTATATTTGGTAGAAAAATCTTTATGTTCCTTAAGCTCTATAACAATTTCATTTCTTTTAAGCGGACCGTCAAGATATCTTATCATACATGCAACACCTACCAATTTGCCGTCTTCCTTTATGGGCATAGTGGTATTTATACTCTGTACAGGCTCTTTCAATCCACGATATGGGAATTCCTGAAGTTCATTTAAGATTGGCTGTCCTGTCTTTATTACACGCATGACAGAACTGCTCTCCTCCGTAAGAGTCTTAAAAGCTTCCAGCATGTGTTTTCCAACCATATCTTTAGGTTTATTTGGGTTCACATCAGGTCTATACGTTATAAAATATGTAATGTATCCTTTCACATCTGTCAGAATTATTGTATCAACATGATTATATATATTCAGAATCTGTTCAACATATTTTTCACTCATGCAAATCACCTTTCTCAGTCCCCCTTTACTAAAATAATAACACAAATTCCAATACTATAAAAGAGCTGCCTGAAAACAGACAGCCCCCAAAACTATTGGTAATAATTATTCAATTAAGCATCAGCTTCTTCTGTTACAGGAGCCTGTTTAATCTTAAATCCTGTTGCAATATATATAAATGCGAATACCATACATAGCCAGCACATAGGCGTAGTAAATGCATATGCACTGTATGCAACACCCAACGTACTTGTAAAGTAAACACCATTGCTGCACCAAGGAACCAATGGTGAGAAAGTTGTACCTGAGTCTTCGAGACATCTTGAAAGGTTAACTTTATCCAGACCATACTTTTCATATAACGGTTGAAGCACAGGACCTGCCATTGAGAATGTAGTATAATATCCTCCTATTGTCAGTATAAGTAAAGCATGGAAAGCATAAGACGAGAACAGAACGCTCTTCTGACCCTTTGCAACTTTCATTATCTTTGCAACTGCGAAGTCTATTACTCCTGCTGATTTGAGCGGCGCTCCGAATATGGCTGCCGCAATTACTATGGCTACTGAGCTGAGCATACTGCTTATACCGCCCCTGCAAATCATAGTGTCCACTATGGCAACCTCTGTAGTCTGAGTATATCCTTTATTCAATGCTGCCAATACATCTGCCAAAGCATAATCCTGGAAAATCATTGCAAATACTACTCCAAGGAATATACCTACAGCAAATGAAGGGATTATAGGTTTCTGTTTAAAAATCAGGAACAATACTACGATAGGAGGAAGTACCAATATAGGATTCAGGTTGAACGTTCCTTCCAAAGTTGAAACGATTGCCTGATAATCTGCTGTTTCCACATTGCCTTCTCCAAACTTAAGTCCAACAACAAAGAAGAAGATAAGTGAAATTAAATAACTTGGAACAGTAGTCCATAACATGTACTTGATGTGACTTATTACATCTGTACCTGCCATTGCAGGTGCCAAAACAGTAGTATCTGACATCGGTGAAAGTTTATCTCCGAAAAGAGCTCCAACAAGTACAGCACCTGCAGTATACGACTCCGGAACACCAAGTCCTGTTGCGATACCCATAAATGCCACACCGATTGTTCCTATAGTTCCCCATGAAGTTCCTGTCATAAGTGACATTATTGAACAAGTGAGACAGGCGATTACCAAGAAGAACTTAGGAGTCAATATTTTCAAACCCCAATAAATCAATAGAGGTACAGTACCGCTGGCAATCCACGCACCAATAAGCATACCTACAAAAATAAGAATTAAAATTGCCGGGAACATTCTTCTTGCCATATCCAAAATATCATTTTGAATATCGTCCCATTTTACTCCCCACATCATTGCCAGGAATATTGCAACGAGACCTGCTACTATTAAGTTAACTACTGTTGGTGACTTTATTACCAATGCACCGATGAAGATTACGGCTGCAGAAGCAACCATAATAATCAAGGCCTTAGTACCCGTCATATTATTCTTTTTCTCCATTTCCATTTTTAAATCTCCTTGCTTTACATAAGTTTTATTTCCACACTTCTTTTATAACTCTTAAGAAATTACCGCCGAGGAATTTTTCAATTTCTTCGTTATTGAATCCTCTTTTTCTCATTCCGTCAACAATATTCTGAACATCCAATGCACCTGTAAATCCTAACGCATGTCTTTCATTAGGATCTTGACTTACATTTTTGTTATAGCCGCCCACTACAAGGTCATACAAAGAACCTTGTGAACTTATACCTGCAAGATCTTGATTATGATCAAGGTTATTATCGCTGGCAAATCCCACATGGTCAATACCTACAACCTCTACTGCATGGCATACATGATCAAGATAATCCTCAATAGTAGGTGGAATATTTTCTTTGCGTTTCCAACAAATAGGCGCCCACGGGGTCATCCCTATAACTCCGCCGTTTTCTTTTAATCTCTTCATCTGTTCATCAGTCTTGTTTCTAGGATTATCTGCTAAAACCTTACTGCATGTATGACCTATAGTAACAGGTTTTTCGCTAAGTTCCAGTACGTCAGCTACGACTTTTGGACCACAGTGAGATAAATCTATAAGCATTCCTATCTTATTGAATTCTTTTACAAGAGCTTTTCCGAAGTCAGTAAGACCATAGTCTCCACCTTCAACACAGCCTCCGCCTATGTAACCGCCTTTGTTATATGACATCTGTATAACTCTTACACCCATTTCATAGAAAGCTTTCGCTACATGAACTTTATTTTCCAATGGAGCAGGATCTTGGAAATACAAAATAAGTGATTTGTATCCATCTTCTTTGTTTTTCATCAGGTCCTCATAAGTTCTAGCTATTTTTATCTTTTCCGATGGATCGTCAGTAAGTCTTGAGACTTCACCTAAGCTTTCAACACCTGTTCTAAAATCAGTTCCATCCAGTGTTAAAAAGCATGCGTCTAGCTTAGATTCTTTGTAATCTTCACTCATACCTTTAAATCTGCCATTTTCAGGCCAGATGCATGCATCAAGTACATAAGCATTTTTTAAATTTTGCATATTTAATCCTCCTATTTTGCATTTGCCTTTTATACTATATTAAATAGCAACATCCGTGCCATTATAAAGTTTGCGAGATTTTTTGAACATTTTAGACGTTTTTCAATATAAGCGACAATAAACTGTCGTTTTTCCGTATTCTTCCTCTCAATTGAGTAAAAATTTCTTTCTTTACGCAAAATTCCTTTATTGCTTTGTAAAAATTTTTTGCGGCACAATTGTTACTGTGCCTTATCTTCTTCTCTACTTTTTAGGGTAAACGTCAAGGATTGACATTTGAAGGCAGAAATCAAACTAAAAGACAACAAACCGCTAATAATTTTGACAAAATAGAGCAATCCGTTTATTTTTGTCAACATAAAGTATAAATCATCCAATTAATTATGCTTAAATAATCGTTTTTTTGTCTTTTTTAAGAGATTTCTAAAATTTTTACAACATCATTAATTCCAATATACATTTAATCAGCACAGCAAAAAGCCCTCGCAAATTTGCGAGGGCTTTATAAATTCAATAATATTAATATGTTGTATCCAAAACTCCGTAATCTCCGTCAGCTCTTGTATAAACTACACTTACGCTATCGGTTTCTACATTAAGAAATACGAAGAAATCATGCTGCAGCATCTCCATCTGTAACACAGCTTCATCCACAGTCATAGGTGATAGCCTGAATTTTTTATGTTTAACTACTGCGCCTTCTTCCTGTTCTTCTATCTCAGGAATCATTTCAAACCTTACAGACTCATTGGATTTATTCTTTTTAATCATCTTGTCTTTATATTTGGAAATCTGTATCGACAGCTTATCTGCTACAATATCGATACAGTCAAATACATCTTGCGAAACATTTTCAGCTCTGAAAATTGTTCCTTTCGCAACTATTGTTGCTTCCATTTTAACTTTAGCCTTTTCTGGATGGATAACGACATTTGCTTTGATATCGTCTGTAAAGTACTTTCCGAACTTGGCAAACTTCTTTTCAATAGCGTCTTGAATCTTATCACTCACATTGATATTCTTTCCTGTTACGATGATCTTCATAATGATGACCTCCTACACTTTTTCTTTATTATACCATATGTCATGTGAAAGATAAACGACTTTTATGTAAAGATTACGTTTAATATAAATTTAAAGGCTGCTCAGCTGACCTGGTCTTTGACCCCACACCTGCCTTTATCCGCTTTGCGGAGGACTTACTTCTAAGGTACGCCATGATCACTGCCCACTACCTTAAAGGACAGCTTACGTGGGTCCTTTTGCCCGCACCTGGCTTGGACTTGCAACCACAGACCTGAGCAACCTTATATATTTTATCATTTATTATTGCTTATTTGCAAGGAATTTAAACCATGTTCCTTATTCCGGGCAGATGAAAGTGATAAAAAATTCACCTCCAAGGCTCCGTTATCCACAAGACATCTTCCGCAGTTTAATGCAGTTGCTCCTGTAGTACATATATCGTCAATCAGCAATACTCGTTTTCCTGCCATCTGCTTAACCCTTAACGGATTAACCCTAAAAGCACCATCCAAATTGATATACCTTTCTTTTTCCGAAAGACCTCTCTGGGCTTTAGTGTATTTCACTCTTTCAAGTCCATCGCCTAAAACTTTTATGTTTGTACGTTTACCCAGGTATACAGCCATCTTCTCTGCCTGATTAAATCCCCTGTCTTTGAGTTTCAATTTATTAATGGGAACCGGAACTATTACATCAGAGCAAAACCACGGACATTCTCCTGTTTCTTCAAGCTGTTTCTTTAAACAATCATAAAATATATCTCCTATATCCCTTGCTATATATGTATATCCGTTATATTTTAATCCAAATATAATCTGCCTCTCATATATCCCATAGCCCATCACAGCCGCAGCATGATTAAAATATCCGCTTTCCTCCAAATGTCTCAGACAGGTCATCTTAAAATTCATGCGTCTTATGCAATGATCACAGAGAGAATAAGTTCTGCTTTTATCAATATACTTCCCACAGCAAATACAATACATTGACGGCGGAAAAATTATCTCTTCAATTTTATTTATAAGTCTCAAATCAAAAATTCTCTATACACCCCTTCCAATCTGGCTCTAAGACCGGAATTCCTTTTGCCTTCTTCATTGTTTTCAACCATAGCATTGATATAATCCTCTCTGCCAACGACTATTACTTTTTCTTTTCCCCTTGTTATAGCAGTATATATCAAATTTCTGGTTGCCAGCGCCGGCGGGAACCAACTCATAGGTATAATCACTGTTGCAAACTCACTTCCCTGACTCTTATGGATTGTTACCGCATAGGCAAGTTCTATTTCATCCATTCTTATATATTCATATTCAGCCCATCTCTCGTCATCATAACAGACAGTTATCTTCTTATCCTCCTGATGCACCGCAGTGACAAATCCTATTTCACCATTAAAAACACCTTTTCCAAATGTGCCGTCCTTATTTTTATATTCCAGTCTGTAATTGTTTTTAATCTGCATGACACGATCACCTACTCTAAAAACATTATCACCAAACTGAATTTCATCTTTTCCCTCTTCAGGCGGGTTAAAAACTTTCTGAAGATGAGCATTAAGATTATGACTTCCCAGTATTCCCTTTTTTACCGGGGTCAAAACTTGTACATTATTCAAGTCCATCTTAGAGGCAATCACTGCAATTTTATCTACTATTTCAGATTGTTTATCTGCTCTTATCATCTGAAAATCGTTTCCGTACTCAGGATAAATTCCCTTTCTTATTCTATGTGCATTTAACACTATATTGCTTTCCTCTGCCTGTCTGAAAATTTCAGTAAGTCTTGACGTATATATATATCCGCTGTCTATCAAATCTCCCAGCACATTGCCGGCTCCAACTGAAGGAAGCTGATCTGCATCTCCTGTAAGAATCAATCTGCTTTCCGGTTTAAGCGCTTTGCACAAAGCGCCCATAAGCATCAAGTCCATCATAGATGTCTCGTCTATAATGACAGCATCATAATCTAACGGATTATTTGCATTCCTGCCAAAGGCCATACTGTTTTTCTCTTCATCGTAGTAATAATCAAGTAATCTGTGAATAGTAGTAGCCACTCTTCCGCTGGTTTCGGTTATTCTCTTTGCTGCCCTCCCTGTAGGCGCCGCCACTGCGACCTCAAGTCCTCCTTCCTCCATTATCTTTATCAAAGTGTTTATTATTGTAGTTTTTCCTGTTCCCGGACCGCCTGTTATTATAGATACACTGTGGTTAAGCGAACTCTTTACGGCGTCTGTCTGCTGCCCGGACAAAACTATCCCGCTTTCTGACTCTGCTTTTTTTATAACTGCATCCATGTTGGCACCTATGGATTTTGGAACATGTTCAGCCATCTGAGTCATCTTGCTTACTATAAAACATTCCGTTTTATAATATCCATAAAAATATAGAACCTCTCTGCCATCCAGCACAGTTAACTGAAGTTCTCCGGAAAGCGCCATATCCTCCATGACATCTTCCACACTTTCACTGCTCAAGCCCAAAAATTCCCCTATCTGAACACAAAACTCTCTTGCAAGGACAAACGTATGTCCCCTGCTCATATATGATGAAAGACCGTGCTTTATAGCTGCTTCGATTCTAAAAATGTTGTCTCTTTCCATTCCAAGACTATACGCTGCTTTATCTGTCGTATCGAACCTCATCTTCGGGAACTCATCTAAAAGCCAATAAGGATTGTCCTCTGTAAGCCCGATAGCCGCATCACCCACCAACGCAAATATCTTTATTATATAGTAATTAGAAAATCCCAATTTGCGTAAAAACAAGGTCACCTCCGGGGTGACCTGGCTTATCTTCGTTATATGGTTGTCTTTATCTGTCATATCCATATTATTCATGTCTTTTAATGCTAAATACTTATTATCTTGACCAGTGAATTCCTCTAAGCGCTGCAGCAAGCTTATTTTTGCTGTAAGTCTTAGCTAGCTTTAATAGTTCTTTTCTATTATTTTTGTGAGGATGAGTATGTATTTCTTCGGTAAGCATGCCTAATATTTTTTCAGTTTTATCTTCACTGCATATTCCGGCTTCAATCAAATCATTTGCATCAATCACAAGATCTTCGGGGAAAATAGGTTCTTTAAGACTTTTTATCTCCTGTAAAAGATACATCTTGCTCTTAATCTTTGTCTCAGAATCATAGTCGAAAACAATCCTCTGAGCCTTTTCCAGATTGGCAAGATAATGATAGCGATCCCATCCTCTTTCATAAATGAATTTTTTGAGCATAGGCTTAGTGGATGTAAAATAAAGCTTAGGTAAATCAGAAACTGCATCTATAAGATATTGACGTGTAACTTCATCAAAATTCATCTTTTCAATTACAGGAAGCGCTCTCTTTTTATTTATGCAGGAAAAGAATAAACCCAGTCTCCTCTCCTCAACTTGCTTGCTCTTATCTATACCCTCACTTAGCGCTATTAGGTCTTGTTTTTCTCTTCTTGAAAGATGTTCTTCCACATCTTTACCTATTATTATATGTAGCAAATCCATATTAAGCAGCATCTTGAGCCCCTTACCTGCATATTCAGCAGTAACAAGTTTTACAAATTCATCTCTAATCTTTCCAATGCTGACGTTTTCAAGAAGATTGCGATTAACTATTATTGCATCATATACGCTTTTATGCAAATCAAAATCAAGCTCTGCTGCAAGACGAACGGCTCTCATCATTCTAAGAGGATCTTCCTTAAATCGTTTATCTGCATCGCCTACAGTTTTTATCAATCTTTTACGTATATCTTCTCTGCCTTCAAACATATCTATGAATTTAGTATGACTGTCTGCTATGGCGTTAATAGTAAAATCCCTTCTAGGCAAGTCTTCTTCTATGGTATCTGCAAAAATTATTTCTGTAGGTCTGCCGTTTTGGTATTCTCCTTCTTTTCTATAAGTTGCAATATCGGCAATTATACCTGTTTCTCCGATTATATTGCCTTCCTTATCTGTAGCCTCTTCGATATACTCAAGCCTGACCACTCCAAATTTTTCGCTGAGAACTCTTGCCTCAGGAAAGAGTTCCTTCAAATTATCCACCTTTGCATTAGTCGTCAAATCCCAGTCGTAAGGTTTTTTACCCAAGATAGAATCCCTTACACAGCCTCCGACTATATACGATTCAAATCCTGCATCAGTTAATTTGACCATAATCCTGCCGATTTCTTTAGGCAATTTTACTAACATTAAACATCCTCTCCTTCATTTGGTTTATAAATTTTTCTATTATCCAATGTCCACACACGATCACTAAAATTGCCCGGTTCCGTAGAATCCAGAGCTGCCTGCATATCAAACATGCGAGCGTCTAATATATCTAAATAATGCAAAACTTCTGCTTCAGGAAAAAGAGGTTTCTTAGGGCTTCCAAATTCCGGTTCGTAATGATGAGACAAAATCATATGCTCAAGCATTATTGCCTTCTCTCTTGGAAAATCAAGCTCCATCGTAAGCTTATCAAGTGATTTAACGCCCTGTATTATATGTCCCAGCATCTGCCCTTCAAAAGAGTATCCTGTGGCAATTCCATCTTCTTCAGACTCTATCTCATTGAGTTTTTCCATATCGTGAAGAATAACACCTGCTGCTACAAGATCCCTTTTTAAATTGATGTACACCTGGCACACTCTTTCTCCGGTCATGAGCATACGCTTAACATGATACAAAAGCCCACCAAGCTGTGCATGATGATTTTTTTGCGCCGCAGGATAATACATAAGCTTTTCCTTATTATCGTTTAACACCTTAATGCACAATGCTCTTAAATCCTTATCTTCCATGGATTCTGCAACATCACATATATATTTGTACATGTCATCGGGATCCTCAGGTGCCGCCTTAACAAAGTCCATCATCTTCTGCTCATCCGTTGCCTCTGCAATACGAATTCTCTGTACTCTAATCTGAAGCTGACCTGCCCACTCTACAATGATTCCCTTTATTTTTACTATATCTTTATCCTTTATTCCTATCAATGCCGGATATTCACTATCGCTTACATCCCATTTTTTACCCGAAATCTCCCCTGTCTTATCGCCTAAAGTTATATCCAAATATTGTTTACCATTGGAGCCTACTTTTATGGCTGACGTCTTAGCCATAAAAAATTCAGTTATCTCCTGGTCTTTTCTCAAATCTTTAATATATATTTCTTTCATATATCCATTCCTTCATTATTTAATAATTGAAAGTATATTATATTATACATCAAAACAATATAAGCCGCAAGAATAGCCTCATCCGTATTTTTCCATATTTAAATCCAGTCGTACTTCAAAATTAGATAAATGCTGTATCATAATACCACAACACAGGCAAAATCCGACACTCATTCCTCGCCAATAAACAACAAAAACGCTGTAATATTGCATTACTTTTAAAAATTTACAGCATGGTCATGTGAATCTCATATCGCAATTTCTAAAACAAAATATTATAAAAATGCTGTAATTTCTCATTAAAAAGTATATAATACAGACTGTAGGAGGATTTTCAATATGAATTTCGATGCAAAAAAAGTTAAAAAAGATATAGTTTGCTGGATAAGAGATTGGTTTAAAGCTAACGGTCCGACATGCAACGCAATAGTGGCAATCTCAGGAGGAAAAGACAGTTCTGTCGTTGCTGCTTTATGTGTGGAAGCCCTTGGAAAAGACCGTGTTATAGGCGTACTGCTTCCTAAAGGCGAACAATTTGATATAGATGTTTCTCTTGCATTGGTAAAGCATCTTGACATAAAACATTACGAAATAAATATAAAAGAATGTTTTGACAGTCTTATGAATAACCTTGAAGCTGCTCTCCCAAAAGTAGATGTACAAACTATAACAAATTTACCTCCAAGACTTAGAATGACAGCTACTTATGCAGTATCTCAGTCCTGCAACGGCCGTGTTGCAAATACATGCAATTTAAGCGAAGACTGGGTTGGATATGCAACCAGATATGGAGACGGCGCAGGCGATTTCAGCCCTCTAAGTAAACTAACCGTTCAGGAAGTAAAAGCCATAGGACGTGAATTAGGTCTGCCATCTATGTTCGTAGATAAAACACCTATAGACGGACTTCAGCCTAAGACAGACGAAGAAAATCTCGGTTTCACATATGAAGTTCTTGACAGATATATACGTACGGGACAAATTGATGACATTGATGCAAAAAAACGTATCGATTATCTTCATGCTTCAAATCAGTTTAAGTTAAAGTTTATGGATTGCTTTGAATATAATGAAGAGCTGTAATAAAATACAGCTCTTTTAATATGTAAAAATTATAAACTTAAATATCGCTTCCTGCCCTCTTCATAAAGATTACGTCCTTTGCTGTCTATAACCACCACTGCCGGCAAGTCTACAACCTCAAGTCTCCTTATAGCCTCAGTCCCCAAATCATTATAAGCTATTATATCAGATTTTTTAATTGACTTTGCAAGAAGAGCCCCGGCACCACCTATAGCGCCAAAATAAACCGCCTTATTTTTTATCATAGATTCAATGACTTCATCAGACCTTTTTCCCTTGCCAATCATTCCCCTAAGCCCCATATCTAAAAGCTTCGGGGCATAAGAATCCATACGATAGCTTGTTGTAGGTCCGGCAGAGCCTATCACTTGCCCCGGTTTTTCAGGAGCAGGTCCCACATAATACATCATTCCATCCTTAATATTCATGGGCAGCTCATTGCCCTGCTCTATTGTTTCTATCATTCTCTTATGAGCGGCATCTCTTCCCGTATAAATCACTCCGCTTATGAACACATTATCTCCACATTCTAAGCTTAATGCTTGTTCCTCCGTAAAAGGAATCTCAACCTTTTTTTTCATATCATTCACCTTTACAGTGTTATCGTCTTATGTCTCGTCACATGACAATTAATATTTACTGCACAAGGAAGCCCTGCAATGTGAGTCGGCATAGTTTCTATGTTTACTGCAAGAGCAGTAGTCATGCCTCCAAATCCTTGCGGCCCTATACCCAGGCTGTTTATTTTGTGCAGCATTTCTTCCTCTATATCTGCATAAAAAGGATTTTCATTTCTTACATCAAGAGGTCTCAAAAGAGCTTGCTTAGCCATCAATGCTGCCTTGTCAAAAGTTCCTCCTATGCCTACTCCGACAATTATAGGAGGACATGGGTTAGGTCCTGCATCTTCTACTACTTTAAGAATAAAATCTTTGATGCCCTCAATCCCATCGGAAGGTTTGAGCATTTTTATCTGGCTCATGTTCTCGCTTCCAAACCCTTTAGGCGCCACGGTAATTTGAATATTTTCTCCGTCAACCATATCATAATATATAATTGCAGGAGTATTGTCGCCTGTATTTTTTCTAATTATGGGGTCGCTTACACAAGATTTTCTTAAGAAACCTTCCTCGTAACCCTGTCTCACGCCTTTGTTTACGGCATCACATATACCACCCTCTACATGCACATCTTGCCCTATCTTTAAAAATACACATGCAAGACCTGTATCCTGACAAATTGGCACACTGTCTTCAGCAGCAATACAATAATTTTCTTTTATCTGTTCAAGAACAGATTTGGCTATGTCAAAGGGTTCCTTTTCACATTGTTTTTCTATTGCATCTTTCACATCATCAGGCAGATTATAATTGGCGTCTATACACAAATCCCTGACTGTCTTTGTTATTAAATCAGCTTTTATAGTTCTCATATCGTGTTCTTACAAATTAAAACTTTTCTTTTATTTCACCATGTTTAAATGCTTCCACCAAGTTCTTCAAATCTTCTACTTTCTCAACAAGCTGAGCTCCCTGGTCAGTATCAAGAATCAGCAAGCGCTCAGGCATTGTTTCCACAGTCATCATTACAGGTGAATGGAACTCCTGACTTCCGTCTTCTTTAAGCGGGCTAAAAGGCTTATGCTCAGCCAGCGCCATAAATCTTGAATTGAAGATAAATGTATAGCCTGCAATTCCGGTCTGTTTTTGATATGCCTTTGATATACCGCCATCAATTACATACAAAAGTCCGCCGCCTTTTATTGGAGACTCCCCATCTTTAATCTTAACAGGAACATGACCGTTTAATATTTTAGCATTAGCAGGATCCAAGTCAAATTCTCTTATTATCTTCTCACAAGTTTCTCTTTTGTTTATCAGTTTATAATACGGTCTTGTAAACTCCTTATGAGTTGTCTTATCAGCTATAAACAATCTTTCAAACGTAGTCATCTTCTCCTTGCCGAAAAGAGGTGAATCACCGCCCAGCCACAGATACCACATAAGGTCCCCCGGATACCCTGTTTCGTCAGAACGTGCAGGGTTATAATAAGCTTTACGCACCTGATCATCCAAATAATCCATAAGGGCTTTTCCCTTAAGTTTAACATGACCCAAATCAACTTCCTGGAATTCTCCGTCCTCATTCATAGGAATGCAGCCATGATAAAGAAGATTTCCGTTAATTCTGGTATATAAAGCACCATGACTATATAAAAATTTTATGTGGTTCTGGAGTTTCTCTGAATTAACAAATGAAGCTGACAGAGACCTCATGACTTCCTGTTCTTCTTCTGTAAGCTCATATGGATTTGAAGGATCAAAAGTAGGCAGATTAGTATCCCTCATCGGCCATTTAACACCTTCTATTTCAACTGTCCCCTCTTCAATATCTATCTTTTCAAGAAGAAGCCTCTTTTCCAGTTTATATTCCGGATGATTTTTTATTCTCTGTCCCTCTATCTTAAATTGACATACTGCAATAGCCTTATGCATCTTAGCAGCCAAATCTTCAGGTACAGGGTCAAACTCATTACGGTCAAGCATATGTGGTCTAAAGAACTCACAAGGATCATCTCCATAAACTTTTTCGGCAAACGTTGCAAGCGGTCTAAGATTGATTCCATATCCCACTTCCAGCATATCGAAATTATTATAGCTTATATTCATTCTAAGCAGATTGGAAATACAAGCCCAGTTTCCTGTAGCCGCACCCATCCAAACTATATCATGATTCCCCCATTGGAAATCAACGTCATGGTAGTTCATTAGAAAATCCATTATAGCATCAGGATGAGCTCCCCTGTCAAAAATATCCCCTATTATATGAAGCTTATCCACCGCAAGTCTGCTAATAGACTCAGTCAACTCAATTATGTATGCCTCTGCCAAACCGCATTCTACAATAGAATTTATTATCTCACTATAGTAATAAGCTCTGTTTGCATCATCATCTGCATGCAAAAGTTCGTCTACACTATAATCCATGTATTTAGGAAGTCTTTGTCTTACTCTGGAACGAGTATATTTTGCTGAAACAGATTTACATATAGTAATTAAGCGATATATTGCTGTAGCACACCAATCATCAAAATCAACTTCACTGTTCTTGCGTCTGGCAATTTCCGCTTCCGCATTATATATAAGAGCTGCCAAATCATCTCTGTCTTTTTCACTCAAAACAGAGCCATAATGCTCATCTATTTTCATTTTAATAGTTCCTGATGCGCTCTTGAGCATATGAATAAAGGCCTCATGTTCACCATGAAGGTCACTCAAAAAATACTCTGTTCCTTTAGGTAAAGCTAATATGGCCTTTAAATTTATTATTTCTGCTGATGCAGCCTTAATATTAGGATAATCTCTTGATAAACGATTTAGATATTTAAGATCTGCCATAATTTTTCCTTTCTCTTAAGCAAACGTATATGCTATCTCTTTTATAATACAATAGGCAGTATATCAAATCAAGATTAATTATATCAGTATATTTTTGTTCCGGTATAATAATGTGTAAGTATTTCTTTATAATCATTTCCCTCTTTTGCCATGCCATCCGCTCCATATTGGCTGAGACCAACTCCATGACCAAATCCGTTTGATGTAAAAGTCACGCTTTTTCCATCATTTCCAAAGCCTACAGAAAACAGTGCAGAACTAAGCCCTAAAGCATTCCTTATCTCTGTTCCTTTAAATGAAGATTGTCCTACTTGCATTTTATCTACTCTGCCTCCTGATGTCCTGGATATTATTTTTATATTGGCAGATGACAGCTGTCCGATAGCTCTATCAGGATATTTATTATTTAAAAGACTTTTTATCTCACCAAAAGAAAAACTTTTTTCTTCATTTTTATGACTGGCATTTTCCTCATATGGACTCGATACACTTACAAGGTAAGGATATGCTCCCGAAAAAACATCCTCAGAATTTTCCGTCTGTCCTCCGCTGGAACTAAAGAACAAAGGCTGCATAACCATTTCTCCGTCGTAATATAACAGTTCTCCTTCAGTAGCTTCACAAGCTTTTTTTACTTTATTAAAGCCGTTCTTTTCCCATCCATCATCATGCAGCTCTATAAGCCTTTTCTTGCTTTTATACGCTTGACAATGAGTAGTATTGCACACAGGAGCTTCAGGATGAGTATCCGGCTTCTTTTCATCATATTTTAAAACTTTTGCCATAGCATAAGTTCTTGCCGCAACAGATTGGGCTTTTAACGCTTCTTCATCAAAACTTGATGGCATTTCGCTGGCTGTAACTCCCGTAACATAATCCTCAAAATCCATCTTTTCCACCTTTTCCTCTTCTGCAATCCATACGTTTATAGTCTTCGGTACACCTACTTTATTCAAATTTTCCCCTTTATTTTTTACTTCCTTTTCATCTGCCCCGCTTAAAAAGGTTCCCAAAATCAATGGAATACCAACAAAGAAAAATAAAGCAAGAAGTATGGCTTGTATTACTCTTTTCATTTGCAATTCCTCCATAGGGAATTTTATGCAAAAGACATCCCTTTTATAACGTACAAGTTAAATGCAAATAAAAATAGGGCAATTTAATTTGCCCTAAAAATTTCTTAGTCGTCCACTTTTGTAATTGTTGCACCCAGACCAGCAAATTTTTCAGTGAATTTCTCATAACCTCTTTCAATGTGATAAATCTCCGAAATCTCTGTTTTTCCCTCTGCGACAAGTCCCGCAAGCACAAGCGCAGCTCCGGCTCTCAGGTCTGTGGCAATAACATTGCATCCCCTCAGTTTGGAATTGCCCTTTATATTGGCTTTATTACCGGCTGTCTCAATGCTGGCGCCCATCTTTCCAAGCTGTGCAACATGCATAAATCGATTTTCAAATACAGTTTCAATTACAGTACTTGAACCTTCTACAGTAGTAAGATATGACATAAACGGCGACTGTATATCTGTAGGAAATCCCGGATACGGTAATGTCTTTATATCTGTCGCCATTTGAGGTCCCAAATCACCTCTTATGGTAATATCCTCATCACCGACATCTATCCTTACTCCACATTCACGAAGCTTTGCTATAATAGGCTTAACATGATCTGGCTCTACATTGCAAAGGTGTACCGCACCTCTTGTTATTGCTGCTGCAAGCATAAATGTTCCCGCTTCAATTCTATCTGGAATAACCGTATGTTTGGCCCCATGAAGCTGCTTAACACCTTCAATTCTTATTGTATCAGTTCCGGCGCCCTTTATCTTTGCTCCCATCTTGTTTAAAAAGTTAGCAAGATCGACAATTTCCGGTTCTTCCGCGGCATTTTCAATGTACGTGGTTCCTTCTGCCAATACAGCTGCCATCATTATATTCTCGGTAGCTCCTACGCTGGGAAAATCCAAATAGATTTGATCTCCTATAAGACCTTGACCTCCGGAGACAGCTTCAACATAATCGTCACCCTTTGTAACTACTGCACCGAGAATTTCAAATCCTTTGAGATGTAACTCTATGGGTCTTGCACCTATAGCACATCCTCCGGGGAGCGGAATTCTGGCTCTTCCTTTTCTTGCAAGCAGCGGTCCCATAACTAATATAGATGCTCTCATCTTACTTACAAGCTCTTGTTCCAACTCTGTAGTCTTTATGTCCTCTGTACATATCGAAATGGAATTTTCACCTTTTTCTTCTATTTTAGAGCCCAATGAGGAAAGTATCTCCTTCATCAAACTTACATCTCTTAAATGAGGAACATCATCTATAATACACGCCTCATCAGAAAGTAAAGCAGCCGCCATGAGAGGAAGTACTGCATTTTTTGCACCACTAATTTGAACCTCACCTTTTAGAGGACCACTTTGTTCTACAATATACTTAGCCAATTCAACAAGCCTCCACAGCCTATAAATTTTTCATTTCTTCTATACAAGTCTTACAAACATTTTTGCCGTGAATCGAAACAACTTCTTTTACATTTCCGCAAAATATACATGCTGGCTCATATTTTTTCAGCATTATATATTCACCATCAACGAATACTTCAAGAGAGTCCTCAGTCTTTATCCCCAAATTTCTTCTCAGTTCCACTGGTATAACTACTCTACCCAATGGGTCTACCGGTCTGACAATTCCTGTTGCTTTCATTTTTACGTCCTCCTTTGTTTCCAATTACCTTACTCATTTTTATTAGTCGGCTTTTTTACAATTCCGGCAAAGCTGCTTGCAGCATTAACAACATTAGTTACCGCCGCAACAACACTCTGATTGCCCTTAATTGAGTTTACAACCGTTCCAACCGAATCACTTATACCATCTACTATACCATCTACCTTTTTAGCTTTGTCGGCAGTGACCTCAGATACTACTTTAGCATCATCAAGTACAGTATTAACTTTATTTAAAGTTGTAATTGCTTTTCTGATAAGAGCAATTAAATATATCAATAAAATAATGGCAACCACTGCAATAATTGTGAGCAGTGCTCCCTTTAGTGTAATTGTTACTGTCATATTATACCTCCTTGTTTGGCACACTCTTTTTATTATAACCTAAAACAGGAAATTGCTTCAACATTTTTTTGATTTTTACGCATACATTTTATTACAGCGAAAGGAGACTATATCATGATGAATTTAATATGGGCAATAATCTTTGCCGCCTCTTTTGTATACGCATGTTTCAGCGGAAATCTGTCCTCCCTTAATGAAGCCCTTACAGAAGGTTCTACGCAAGCCGTACAATTTATTATAGGTCTAGTAGGCATAATGGCAATGTGGAGCGGTCTTATGGAAATCGCGGAACGCACAGGTCTTATAAATAAATTATCAAAATTACTTTTACCTCTAACCAGGATTCTGTTTCCATCTCAAAAAGATCCTGAAACCATATCCTCAATAATAATGAGTTTTATGGCTAATATCTTTGGAGCAGGAAACAGCTCCACAGTTTTTGCACTGCGTACCATGGAAAAACTCGACGACCTGAATAAGCACAGTCCTATAGCAAGTAATGATATGTGTACTTTCGCAGTCGTAAATATGGCTTTTGCTCCTATATTTCCTATAATGGCAATACAAATACGGTCTGATCTTGGTTCTGCAGATCCATATTCAATAGTACTGCCGTCAATAATAACTGCTGCAACAACTATTGTAGTATCGGTAATCGCCTGCAAATTCTTTGAAAGGAGAGATTAAATGACACAAGTTTTTACTTTTTTATCAACAGGGTTTCTGCCTATAATGAGCGCCGTGATAATATTCTACGGGTTATGGAAGCGTGCTCCGATATATGACTTCTTTATAGAAGGTGCAAAAAATGGTTTAAAAACTGCAATCGAGATACTTCCATTTCTTATAGGAATATTTTTTGCCATAAACAGTCTAACTTCATCCGGCATACTAAACATGATTGATATTGTACTGTCTCCTGTTCTCACAGCTTTAGAAGTTCCCGCACAGCTGCTTCCTCTGATGTTCCTAAGAGCAATTTCAGGCAGCGGCTCGCTTATAATACTACAAGACATACTTGAAAACGTCGGCCCGGATTCATATGCGGGCAGAGTTGCTTGTGTCATGACCGGCGGATGCGAAACAATAATATACGTTCTTGCCTTATACTTCGGCGTCACTAAAGTTAAACAAATGAGACATGCATTTAAGGGAGGTCTCATAGGTTATGTAACAGGAATCATAGTATCAATCATAATATGTAAATTCATGTGATTTTTATTTATATGCTTTTAAAACATCCTGCGTATATTGACCTTTACCATCATAAATCCACATTGGGTCAAGCAGTCTAAGTTCACTGCCGCCATTCTTTACCATCTCAATTAAAACAAGATTTGGCGCAGTTTCTCTTTTGGGGCTTACAAAACGCATCAACTTTGGTTCAAGGCTGTTCTTCCTGCCAAAATAACAGATATCAACAAGTCTTGAAGGCCTGTGAATCATAAAAAATTCACCTCTTGGCTTAAGCAAGTAAGCTGCACATTCAATAAAATCTTCTATTCCCGCAGATGTTTCATGCCTAGCTATAGTCTTTGGCATATGGTCATTAATTATGCCGCCTCCGCCTTTAAAATATGGCGGATTGCTTATAACCATATCTACACATCCCTTAAGCTCTCTTCCCCAAGTTTTATCTACATTTTTAATATCATCGTTTATAAACGATATACTTTTTTCTAATCCATTATTTATAGCATTGCGACATGCCCTTTCCCAAGAATCACATTGTACTTCAATGCCATAAATTTTTTGAGGACATATTTTATGATACATGATAAGAGGAATTATACCTGTGCCTGTACCTAAATCCACTACTATTTCAGGTTGATTTTTATGCTGCGATGACGCAAATTCTGAAAGTATAACAGCATCTACTCCATAGCAAAACTCATCTGGCTTTTGTATGAGTTTCATGCCGCCAAATCCTATATCATCCATTCTTTCACCTAAGCGCAATGTTTTTTCCCACAAGGTATTAATTTCGCACACTGTATCAATCCTTAATAAGTTCTTTTATTTCTTTCATAGTATCTTCGTCAACGCCTTCAAATATATTGATATTATGGTTTTCTTTGCGTTTTTCAAAACGTTTTATCTCTTGCTTCTTATAAGTATAAATATCAGTTGACAGTTTTTCTTCCTGATCTTCCGGACATTCTTCGCCTTTTTTAGCTTTAGGCTTTTCATCTGTATAAAGCCTTACCTTCACTTTATTCTCAAGCATGTTGGTATCAACTACCTTTGCAAGTCCGTCAGGAGTTTTTACCTTTTCGCCAACATCAGGCATTCCTCTTCTAAACTCCATATAGATATCATTCTCATACTTTAAACAACACATGAGCCTGCCGCATATACCTGATATCTTGGAAGGATTCAAAGATAAATTTTGTACTTTTGCCATTTTAATAGACACTGGCTCAAAATCAGCAAGCCAGCTATGACAACAAAGTGCACGTCCACAGCTTCCTATTCCGCCAAGCATCTTCGCCTCATCTCTTACGCCTATCTGTCTAAGCTCTATGCGCATCTTAAAAACACTTGCCAAGTCTTTTACAAGCTCACGAAAATCTACTCTTCCATCAGCTGTAAAATAAAATACTATTTTACTATTATCGAATGTATACTCTACATCTATAAGCTTCATAACAAGACCATGCTTATCCACCTTTTCCTGACACAATCTCATGGCCTTTTCTTTTTTCTTTACGTTTTCTATGTGTTGTTTTTGATCTTCCTCGTTAGCAATCCTCACGATTTTTTTAAGAGGCGCAACAATTTCACTCTCCGAAACTTCAGCTATATCCATGGTAACTGTTCCAAATTCCATTCCTCTTGCAGTTTCAACAATTACGCTATCACCAATTTTAACTTCAATATCATCGGGATCAAAATAATATACTTTTCCGGCGGTTTTAAATCTTACGCCAGCTACTTTCACCATCATTAGCCTCCAATTTTTATTATAAGATTTTTAACAGCATACTGATAATTAACCTTGGCAAGCAAATCTCTCCTTGCCTCCTCAATAAGCTCAATATCTCTGATTATCTCTTCTCTTCTATGCAATCTATTTCTTTTATCGTTTCCAACAAGAAGCCCCTCATAAAGTCTTTCAAGACCATCAAGTAAAACAAATGCATCTTCTCTGTTTTTCACCCATTTGTTCAGAATCTGTTTTAATTCGTAAAAATTCTTTTCCTCACTAACGGCATTAAAAATCTCTTCTGCCATTTCATTGCCTGACATATTGCTGGCAGAGCATTCCAGTCTATACAGCACACACCTGGACCTAATAGTGGCCAATAAATTTTCTCTATTTTCAGAAAGCAGAATTATTACAGTTCCTGCAAAAGGCTCCTCTAAAGTCTTTAAAAGCCTGTTCTGCGCCCTCGCAGTCATGGTATCAGCGTCTTTTATTATTGCAATATGTCTTTCACCTACAGGCTTCTTTTTAAGTTCCTCTTGCAGTTTAGAAATCTGTTCATCCTTTACAGATAACCCATCAGATTCTATAAAATGTAAATCCTCATAATTATCATGGTCTATCTTTCGACAATTTACACATTGATCACAGGAAACTCCGGACTTAGATTTGCAAACTATAGCTTTACAAAATTCTTTTGAAAATCCTTCTTTATCAGAAAGACTATCGCCTTCAATTATATATGCATGAAAAACCTTGCCCTGGATAATTCCAGCACTTATTTTATCAACAAGTTTTTTATTGGTTTTATAACTATTCAACGACACTCTTCAACACATCCTCTAACTTGTTATAAATGTCAATCTTAATTTCTTCTATAGTACGGCTTGCATCTATTCCCACTATTCTGTCAGGATACTGCCTTTCAAGTTCAAGATATCCTTCAAATGTTTTTATATGAAAATCATCCTTTTCAAGCTCTATCCTGTCTTGTTGATCTGCTTTAATTCTTCTTCTTCCAATCCTAGGGTCCATCTTCATCAAAAATGTAACATCAGGCATGCATCCTGCTATTGCAAAGTCATTTATTATCTTAACTGACTCTCCTAGACCTCTTCCATAGCCTTGATAAGCTATACTGGAATCAACAAATCTATCACATATAACTATTTTTCCTTCATTCAAAGCAGGTTTTATTACTTGCGCTACATGCTGCGCTCTTGCAGCAGCATACACTAACGCTTCCGTCATATCATCCATCTCTTTTAAGTTTTTATCGAGAACAAGATTTCTAAGTATTTCGCCTATCTGAGTGCCGCCGGGCTCTCTTGTAAATACAATATCTATTCCCTTATCTTTGAAAAACTTTTTTATATTTTCAATCTGTGTAGACTTTCCTGAGCCATCTGATCCCTCTACAGAAATAAATATACCTTTCTTCATCTTATACTCCCACAAAAACTATTTTTTACTAAGCTGATCAACGAGCTTTTTGAGAAAATGGAAACACACAACAGCAAGAGGAAAACAAATCAATAATGCAAATAATATCTTAACAAATCTCATAAATATCTTCCTCCGTAATTTGCAAGTATATAAAATAATGCAGCTAGCATCACTAAATTATTATAGCATAACTATATTAAGAAAGAAAGCCCCTTGACTTTGGTTAGACTCTCTTTCAAAAAATAATAAAACTAATAAAAAAAGACAGCCTCAATGGACTGTCTTTTATCGAACCGGCGAGGACCTACTTTTCCAGGCAGCTTCCCACCAAGTATCATCGGCGCAG
>CAJUQR010000010.1 GCA_910588185.1 uncultured Peptostreptococcaceae bacterium | reverse complement strand
CTGGACGGCGCATCAATACTGATTTTAATTCATCTACCTCTGAATGTACTCCCCAATCTCCCCACAGTTCTTTCATATCATCTATTATGCTGTTCTCTTTTGCAAACCATCTCTCGCCTGCTATTGCATCGATATCTATTCTTTTATTCTCCATTTAATCCTCCTAAATAATATTTTCATATGTTATTTTTCCGCCTACTATGGTCATACACACTTTTAGATTTTTTATTTCTTCTTCATCTATCTCGTATATATCCTTGTCAAGAATGGTCATATCAGCCAAATAACCGGCTTTAAGCACACCCTTTATGTTTTCATCACCTGAAGCGTAAGCAGAACCTTCAGTATAGAATTTTATTGCTTCATCCAGCGACAAGCTTTCTTCTGGATACCATGCCGGCTTATCAGGATCCGCAATGCTCTTTCTTGTAACCGCTGAATAAATATTGGCAATAGGATCCATATCTTCAACGGGACTGTCGGTACCCATAGACTGATGAATTCCCATATCAGCAAGAGTCCTCCAGTTATAACTTGTTTTAATCCTGTCTCCTATTCTGTCTTCTGCCATATCCATGTCGGACTGTATAAATACAGGTTGTATAAAAGCCTGAATACCAAGTTCTCTCATCCTCATACATAGTTCCTTATTCAATATCTGTGCGTGAACAATTCCATGACGCAACTTAATATCAGGATGTTTTTTCATTGCGTTTTCTATGGCGTCTATAGTCTGCTTGGCAGCCGCATCACCGATACAGTGGACTGCAACAGGCATGTTATGAGCATGCGCACACTCAACCATATCAAATATTTCTTTTTCATCCTTATAAATCTGAAGACCTCTCTGTCCTTTCTCGTCTGAATAATCGTCAAGGAGCCATGCAGTTCTTCCGCCAAGCGAGCCATCTGCAACTATCTTGATACAACTCAGTTTATAATAGTCGTTGCCATATCCATAATGAAATCCGCGTTCATAGAATTTATCAAGCTTCTTCATGTCTTGCATATAGCACTGTTCACTTACTCTGACAGCAAGTTTATTCTCTTTGGTAAGCTCCATATAAGCTTGTATTACGTCAGCTGTATCCTTTGTAGGAATCACCTCAAGATCATCAGACTGAAGCGAAGTAAGACCCTTTCTGCTAGCTTCTTGCGCTGCAAGGATAATCATCTGCTTTATATCATCCACGGATGGTTTTGGTATGGCTGCTGTTACTCTATAAAACAACTCGTGAAGAACACCATTAGGCTCGCCGTTTTCATCAACTTCAAACTTGCTTCCATCTTCAGGCTGCGGAGTATCTTTGTTTATACCTATTAATTCAAGAGCTTTGCTGTTTACTATGACAATATGACCACATACACGAGAGGCAACCATAGGTATATCTTTAGTTATCTTATCAAGATCATATCTGGTAGGCAGTCTCTTCTCAGTCCAGTTAAACTCATTCCAGTTATAAGCTTCAACCCATCCTCCTTCTGGTATGTCTCTATCAAGAAGATAAGATTTACCCATATCGATAACATCCTCTACCGATTTGGCATCTCTTAAATTAAGCTTCTTAAAAGAGTATCCTATATCAAGAAAATGCATATGACTGTCATTAAAACCCGGAAGTACTCTTTTACCCTTAAGATCAATGATATTGGTCTTTTCAGTTTTCATAGCCAAAATACTTTCATCATCTCCAAGGGCTGCAATACTTCCCCCGTCGCAAGCTATGGCAGAAAATTCACCCGAATCATTTTTGATTTTTCCATTGTATAAAATCAACTCCATACTTAAACCTCCTTCTCTGTTCTGTTACTTTAATGTATACGCAATTACCATGCCAATTAAAAAGCGAGACTTTTTCATCAAAAAAATCTCGCTTAAATCAATAAATATACTGATTTTTCAATATGTTTACTATTTCAATTAAAAAATAAATCTTTTCAGTTTTCATAAATATTTTTAAAATTTTCTATCCATGTAAAATTTATTTTCCACTTTACATGACTTCAATTTATGATATAAATTTTGGCGAGTTATGCCTAGCTCATCTGCCATTTCATGAATACTATCATGTCTGTTTACAGCTTCACAAATCAGCTGATGTTCATAATCATTTAACATCATTTTTAAAGTTTCACCACTGTCTACATCTAGTTCAGGGAATAATTCTTCCTCAATCTCTTCTTCAAACCACGGTATATCTGAAAGATGTATATAAGGTTCATCGGAAAAATTAAATGCGCATTCAATTGTATTTTCCAATTCACGAATATTGCCGTTCCAATCACGCGCAGAAAACATCTGTGTCGTGTCTTCATCCAACCCCAGAATATTTTTATGCATAATCTTATTATACTTTTTAATAAAATACTCTGTAAGAAGCGAAATATCTCCTTTTCTTTCGTTAAGTGTAGGCAGATTTATCTGCACTACTCTAAGCCTATAATATAAGTCTTCTCTTAACTTCATACTTTTTACAAGCTCTATTGGTTCTTCATTTGTCGCCGCTATTATACGTACATTTATGCTATGCGGTTCATAATCGCCTACTCTAGTAATTTTTTGTTCTTCTATCGCCTTCAGTATCTTAGATTGAAGGTTAAGCGGCATATTATTTATTTCATCTAAAAATAGCGTGCCTCCGTCTGCGCTTTCAAAAAGTCCAGGTCTATCCTCTGCCCCTGTAAAACTTCCCCTAACAGTTCCAAAAAGTATACTCTCAAGCAACGTTTCAGGAATTGCCGCACAATTTTGAGATATGAATGCTTGGTTTTTCCTCTTTCCTCCTGTATGTATAGATTCAGCCACCATTTCTTTGCCAGTTCCTGTACGTCCGTAGATCATTACAGGAGAATCAGTTTTAGATACTTTTTTAATCTTCTCTTTCACACATTTCATTTCGCTACAGCAAGATATAATGTCATCCACTGAAAAAAGCTGCCTGCTGCGCCGTCCTATCTCAGGAGTTATATAAATATTTCTCCGATAGTCGAACTTCATATTCCTCGATACTTCTACTACGCCTGTAATCTTACCCTCCTCTGAAATAGGAAGAGTAGTAGTCATATGAGTTACATACTGTCCTGTGTACAACTTAACTTTTTGCTGCATATTGTATGTCGGCGCCCCACTGACCAATGCTTTCATGACAGTGCTGTTTTCATTCTGCAATTCAGGAAAAATTTCCATTAGATGTTTTCCTACAATTTCTTCTTCACCTATAGGATTTATATCCGTACGATTATTGTAGTAATATACAGCAATAGCATTATCGTCAAAAATTATAGCCTCATCAAAATAATTATATAGGTTTAAAAGTTCCAGCGCACGCTCTCTTAGTTTAAGCATATTATTACTCTCCGTCCAAGGATTCTGAAATATTTAAATCCTTAATTTTGTTGTTCAGCGTCTGTCTGCTTATTCCCAGTAATTCCGCTGCCTTTGTCTGACTTTTACAATGAATAAGAGCTTGTCTTATTATATGTTTTTCAAATTTTTTCATTTTTTGCTTAAGGTTGTTTTCACATTCTCTTTCGTCTGATATATCTATGGACTTTCCTCTAATAAACAGCATGTCCGAATCTATATCCTTCAAATCTATGTAGTCGCTTTCACAAAGATTAAAACCGCTTTCAATCATATTGCGAAGTTCTCTTACGTTACCTGGCCAACTGTGATTCATAAATGCTTCTTTGACCTTTTCTGTCACACCTTTTATCTGTCTTGACATGGTCTGATTAAAAAAATCAACATAATATTCTGTTAAAGGAATTATATCTTCTTTTCTTTTACGCAGAGGCGGAATACAAAGCTGCACTACTTTTAGTCTATAATATAAGTCCTCTCTAAGCTTACCCTCACTTAAGCATTTTAAAGGATCAACATTAGTCGCCGCAATTATCCTTACGTCTACCGATATCGGCTGTATTCCTCCTACACGGGTAATCTTCTGTTCCTCAATTGCTTTCAGAAGTTTTGCTTGAACAGACATGTCCATAGAATTTATTTCATCTAAAAACAAAGTTCCTCTGTTGGCAGCTTCAAAAAGGCCCATACGATTCTCCGCATTGGTAAATCCGCCCCTTACTGTTCCAAACAATATGCTCTCCAATAAATTTTCAGGAATTGCCGCACAATTTTGAGATATGAATCTCATATTTCCCCTCTTACTGCTTTTATGAATAGCCTGAGCCGCCAATTCCTTTCCTGTCCCTGTTTCTCCGTAAAGTAAAACATTTGAATCAGTCTGTGCTGTCTGCCCTATGCGTCTCTTTAACAATTCCATTTCGTCTGATACTGAAATCATGCCGCTGAGAACTTTTGTCTGCTCTGCTTTAGTCATCTCCGAATCTATGGCAAATATATTCATATGCGTATCTCGGTTCTGCATATAAATAAAAATCTCTATAGCTCCGACTATACGGTTTTCATCCCAAATCGGAAACGTACTAAAAAGTCCTTCATATGTTTCACCTTTATAGTTAGTCAAATTCTGATGTTTGTTTATAAGAGGCTTTCCTGTTTTAATAACCTCCATCATAGTACTGTTATCCGCTTTTATTCCTCGATATACCTCAAACAGACTTCTGCCTAAAATTTCTTCATCTTTAAGAGTATTGATATCTCTGCGGCTATTATAATAATATTCAACAGTTCCTCTGCGGTCTACTACTATAGCCCCGTCAAAATAATTATATATATTTAAAATCTGTTCGGCATATTTTGTAAGTCCCATGATATTCCTCCCAGCTACCTTTTACTGTATATTTTACCATATACCCCTCCCCTGGTCAAATTTTGGAACTTCGACCTGTTTTTACAAAAAAACAGAAAATCCTCCCATCTTAATCTTATAAAATGGGAGGTATTTTCTATGTAAGGCATTAGTTGTTTTCAGTTATTTTCTCTGTTTTTTCTTTTTTACCATAGTAGATATAAATTCCAGCTCCAATAGCAGGTACTACTATAAGTCCAAGAATAGACATAAATGGATCCTCAATAAAGTTGTTAATCATAAGCGCAATAAAGATAATCGTAGTGATTATAACTAAAACAGGTCCTCCCGGAACTTTATAAGGTTTTTCACGTTCAGGGAATCTCTTTCTGTTAACCAATACGCCTGCAACTCCAAGCACAGTACCTATCATTCCAAGGAATACTACCAGTGTTGTAAGCTGATCTAAACTTCTCATAAGAATTAAAATGCATGATAATATACACTGTGTAATCAGTGATACAGCAGGGACACCTCTTTTTGAAAGTTTACCCTGGTTCTTAAAGAAGTGACCTTCTTCTGCCATCGCGTATCCGATTCTTGCGAAGGCAAGTACTTGTCCATTGAGTGAACCAAGCATCGCAATAAGCATGGTAGCTACAACCAAAATACTTCCTGCGTTACCGAACAATCTCTTTGCTACCTCAGTTCCAAGATAAACTTGATCATTTTCAATCATAACTTTAGCTTCTTCAATAGGAATAACTCTGTAAAGAGCAAAGTTAAATAAGAAATATAAAACTGCTACTGCCGCTACGCCTATTATAAGTGCAAGAGGAAGATCCCTCTTAGGATTTCTCATCTCTTCACCTATATTTGCCACATTGGACCAGCCTTCATAAGCCCATAATGTTGCAAGAACTGCGAATGAAACGACTCCAATACCTCCGCCTAAACTTAAAGTATTACCTGCTTCATCTACAGGAATAGGGCTCATATCAGGCATATTGTTACCTATAACAATTGCAGCCACAAGAATTATTACCATAGGTATAATTTTTGCAATAAGAGCTACATTCGCCATCATTGATGCTTCTTTTACACCAAGAATATTATAAAGAGTAAATAAAATAACCAGTACAATAGCTATCGCCTTTACTTTTCCATCTGTCATTCCCGGAAAGAAATCAATCAATGCTGTAGGTATTGCAATCGCAATTGCCGCAATTGAACCTGGACTTGCTATCAGCCATTGGCTGAATCCATACATATATCCAATTATAGGATGATATACTTCATTCAGATAAACTGTGAGTCCTCCTGCTTTTGGCATAGATGAACCTAATTCTGATACGCAAAGAGCTCCCAATAAACTTATAATTCCGCCTATAATCCAACACATAAGTGCTGTACCTGTATCGTAATTAGCTCTCTGTAATACGTATGAACCCAGATAGAAGATACCTGAGCCAACCATGATGCCAGCTACAATACTTACACCGCCAAAGACGGTTATCTCTTTTTTAAATTCGCCGCCTTCAAGTGCACTATTTTTTTTGCTTGACATTTCTTCGCCTCCTTTTTAGATTTGTCTTTTAAAATATTATCGCAAGTATTATGCCAAATTTTACTGCGTTGAAATTCCAACATTTATATTGAAGGAGTCAAATGTATGTCAGTTTTTACATAGAAAATTTTCTTTACATGTAAAAAAATACCCGCCTTGCAATTAAACAAGACGAGCAATTGTATAACTCAACTTTTGATATTTCCGAAATCTTTATATTACCAGGTCCTCATCGGTAACATAACCTTCCGCAACTATATTTGTAGGTCCGGATAAATATATTCCATCTTCTATATCTATGAAAAGCTCTCCGCCCGGAACTCGCACTTTAACATTTTTTCCGTCGCTTTCTCCAAGCTCAGTCAAAACCTTTACTACTGAACCTGTTCCCGTTCCGCATGCAAGGGTAAAGTCCTCCACGCCTCTCTCATACGTTATCTCTACAAGACTATTATCCCCTACTATATCATAGAAATTCACATTTGCCCCTTTAGGAAAAGCAGAATAATATCTCAGCAGTCTGCCTAATTCTTTAAGCTTTTCAAGAAAGGAATTTTCACCCACTCTTCCAGATAATATAAGCCCTGCAATATCCAGATTATCTGCAAACAACTTTGAAAGTCCTTCAATCCTTATGACTACATGAGGTATTCCGGGATCTCCAAGTTCAACATACGAACATACATAGGTCTTTCCGTTAATTTCGGTCTTTATATCCAGCTGCAATTTACTTGCATCATTGAGTTTTATCTTATAAAATCTTTGGCTTTCTCTATGTCCAACTACCATGCCGGCGGTAGTCTCTATCCTTTGCGTTTCTCCGGCAAGTTTCTTTTCAAACCCGTATCTTGCAATGCATCTTGCACCATTACCGCACATCTCTCCCATGCTTCCGTCAGCATTAAAGAATCTCATCTTATAATCGCCTCCGTTATCAGGGTTATCTACCGCCATAAGTCCGTCTGCACCTATAGATAACCGCCGGCGGCAAAGAGTTCTTGCCAGCTTGCCAAGCTGAGCTTCATCTAAAGCTTCAACTCTGTTATCTATAATCACAAAGTCATTGCCTGTTCCATGTATTTTAGTAAATTTCATATTCTAAAACCTTTTATCATAAAATTCCGCTGCCGCTTGGAATATAACTTGTCTCATCTGCATGTACTCCGTCATCGAACTGCATTCATAAGATACTTCCATGGCGCCTATACGCCTTACGCCCTTAACTCTCTCTGCTCCGTCTGCCATGCAAGTCTGTTGGAACACGACTCCCATAGTTAAGTTTTTAGATACAGGAACACATTTTTTAAGCTTGGCAGTTTCAGCAGCTCTCTTAGCTGTATTAACTAAAAGTTCCCTGCATTCTGCCTTTGGCAGACATTTGGCACAATATCTTCCTTCTGCTTTTTTAACAGCGGCAACTTCCACGTCATTATAAAACTCTTTAGCTTCACGCTCAAGCGCATCATCCCCCGAAGCCATTATAAACGGCACTCCCCTCTCAGAAGCCAAAAGTGCGTTCACACCCACTTCTCCGTAAGCTTTGCCGTTTATCTTAAGTTCTCTTATGAGATATTGATCATAACTATGGTCAAGAACAGCTTGTTTCGTGCCGAACATAGCATGATGTCCAAGCAGCACCAACCCATCATATGTATTATCTATACTATGTACCATAGAATCAGCTCTTGTAGCGCCACTTATAAAACTTGCCCTTTCATCCAAAAGATCAATTCTTATATTTTGAGCAATTTCATGTGAATCACAAACTGTTACAGCAGTTGCGCCTCCCATATAAAGTCCCTCAATTGCTGCATTTACTTCTTCCGTCATAAGTACTCTGGCGGCTTCATAACCTGCTTCACCCGGAATTATATCTCCGGGTGAAACAATGCCATTGGTGCCTTCCAGATCAGCTGAAATAAAAATTTTCATTTGATCTCCTTAATCGTTATTTTAGTCCTCTATTTTGAGACATTCTTTTTAACTAATTTTACATTTGGCTCTCTTGGTATCTTAAGCAGAGGAATAAATCTATCCCAGCCTGTCAACGTAAGAATAAGCATTGAAAACACTGCTATCCATGCAATATAGTTGTGAGTAATTATAGCCATTGCGCTAAAGTTTGCAAGCGGATATACACCTACTGCCATGCCTATATAAAATACCATATATCCATGCCAAGGAATAAGCTGTGAACCATACACTCCCATTGCATCTGACATGGTTGCATTCCTCAATTTAAGCTTATACATGTCTTCTTCACTTGCCTCTACATTTTCAGTAGTTATGTCTTTTATAATAGGTCCGCATGTTACTATCTGAGCCATCTCATCTGACAAGCAAGCATTTCCAAGTACACAGAAAATGCCGTTGTAGAAGAGCAATTGCCTTACGTTTTTAGCCATTTTTACAATCAGTTTAGAAAGAGGCTCAAAAGCATGTATATTTGCCATTACTCCGCCAAATGCTGATACCCACATCATTACTTGTACTGCCCATGAACCTGCATCTGCAAAACCGCCTAATATCAATTCTAAGAATTCCATAGGAGATGTAACTGTGCCTGCAAACGATCCGAATATGTACGCTGACAATATTCCGGAACCTATACAAATAAAGGTGTTGATTCCAAATACAGCAAGCCCTATTACAATTACAAGAGGAATTGCCATATAATAGGGTACTGTGTCTTGCACCTGTTGCAAAAGAGATATTGCCGCAGGTCTTTCAGCTTCAAGTACATCCCATACTTCTGCCGGCAATTCCGATACTATATTAGAAGCATCTACCGATTGTGCACTAAGTCCACCTACTACTGATACTACATAAGTAACTATAGCTGCTAATACCAAGCATGTCAATGACCATGGTCCTTGATGTCTTATTCTGTCAACAACCTGCACTCCTTGGATTCCCGAAGATACAATAGTAGTGTCTGAAATAAGGCCTATGTTGTCTCCAAAGCAGGCTCCTCCTGCACATGCAGCGACTGTAAGCAATACATCTCCCTCAACGATGTGATTAAGCCACAGGAATATAGGGGCACACGCCGCAAAGGTTCCCCATGAAGTTCCCGTCGCTACAGATAATACAGCAGTAACTACCAAAGCCACCACCGCTACAGTCCTTGCCGTTACACCAAGCGCCAAGGCTATATTTACAATTGCAGCGCCTACGCCTGTAGTCATAAATACATTGGCCATAGCATAAGCAAACAGTAAGATGAACATTGCCATTATTACTTCTTTAACATTTTCAATTGCAGCATTTAAGCTCTCGTTAAACTTAACTTTTTCTGTAATTCCTGCAATGATAAATGCAGCAATCAAAGCTGCCGGGGCTGCTATAAGTATATCGAACCCCAAAATCATCATAATTGCCAAAACGAATATTGGAATAAACTTTGCTATTCCCTTTAAAATGTTCATATATAATCCCTCCTTTTTTTATTTTATATATAGTGCTCGCACATAATTACCATTATTTCAGCATTTGCGGGATCAGGTTTCTTTCAATTATTTCATCGTAAGACTGCCTCTTTACGATTATCTCGCTTATCCCTTGCTTAACCAATACTACGGCAGGAATAGGATTGCTGTTATAATTTGAAGCCATTGAATACCCATAAGCTCCTGTGCTAAAAACTGCAAACAAATCTCCTCTCGAAATATTTTCAGGAACACAGCAGTCTCTTATCAATATATCTCCTGATTCACAACACTTGCCGCATACTGTAACCTTTTCTTTATTTGGTAAATCTGCCTTATTTGCCACCATTCCGTCATAAGCACATTGGTAAAGAGCAGGCCTTATATTGTCAGGCATCCCTCCGTCTACAGCCGCATATTTTCTTACTCCTCTTATCTCTTTTACATTCCCTACAGTATACAAACTCATACCAGCTTCAGCTACTATACTTCTTCCAGGTTCTATAACTATAGATGGCATAGGAAGATTGTTCTCTTTATATTCATTTTGTATTCTTGCCATAATCGGATCGATAAAATAACTATACGGTTTTTTCTCTTCGTCAGTATAAACCGCCCCAAATCCACCTCCCAAGTTAATCTCCTTAACCTCATAGGACAATTTTTCCCTTATATCTTTAATATGGCTGAGCATGACCTCAACTGCCTGCAAATAAGGATCATTATCAAGTATCTGAGAGCCTATATGAAAGTGCAGCCCCATAAACTCCACATAAGGTGAATCAATAGCTCTCTCAAATTCCGGATATAAAACGTCTTCATCTATAGGAAATCCAAATTTAGAATCTTTTTTCCCTGTAACTATATAATCATGAGAATCCGCCTTAATTCCCGGAGTTATTCTATATAGCACCTTCACTTTTTTGTTTTTCTTCTCACATATTTCCTCTATCATCTTAAGTTCTAAAGGACTGTCAATTATGATTCTGCCTATACCATAATCTATGGCCATCTCAAGTTCAGAATACAATTTATTATTTCCGTTAAATTCTATCCTCTCTGCCGGGAAACCTGCCGATATTGCAGTAAACAGTTCGCCTCCCGAAACAACGTCTATACACATTCCCTCTCTTTCGCAGAGTTTAATCATCGCCATGCTGCAAAATGCCTTGCATGCATATGCCACTCTCGTATTGGGATATTTATCAAGAAAACACTTCCTTAATTCATCAAACTTTTCCAAAATACTTGTCTCAGACATAACATAAAGAGGCGTTCCAAATTTTTGAGCAAGTTCCAAAGTGCTGCATCCATCAAAGCACAAAACACCATCCTTAATTTCTTTAATCATAATATTTAAACTCCTTTCGCAAACCGAACTGAAATTGTTTTTCATTTATATCTTTCTTAATAGCAAGAACAATGCCAAAACAAAAACTCACATTAAAATTGCAGCTAAAACCGTTTATTTCCAACGATTATAGCTGCAAGCCCAATGCAAGTCTAATTTTTAATTTCAATATTTACAATATATTTTTTCCTATTTTCAGAACCATTTTTCCTTATTTCAGGAATTATTTTATTTTCTTAAATTTCTCATAAAAGGCTGTCTTCGACATCCCAAGTTCCTCCATAGTTTTCTTCTTATCATAATTGTTTCTATACAAAGTTTCCTTTATTATCCTGAGTTCTTCTTGCTCAATCCTATCTTTAAGAGACAAACACAAATTACTTTTGTTTCCTAATGTTAAATGTTCCTGATATATAAGCTTACCATCGCAAAGCGTAACTGCTCTCTCTATGATATTCTCAAGCTCTCTTACATTGCCGGGCCAATCATACCCGAACATTATCTCAAGAGCCTCTCCAGAAAATTGCTTTTGTTCCATATTATATCTACTGCATAAATTTTCTAATATAGAGTTGGCCAGCACATATATGTCACGTTTTCTCTCCCTAAGTGCAGGTATTCTTATAGGAAAAACATTGATTCTGTAATACAAATCTCTTCGAAAATTCCCTTTTGAGACTTCGTCTTCCAAATTCTTATTTGTGGCCGTTATAACTCTTACATCTACATTAATAGGCTTTGTGGAGCCCACACGATAAATCTTCTTATTTTGAAGGACATGCAAAAGTTTCACCTGAATTTCAGGAGGTATCTCTCCTATCTCATCTAAGAATATAGTCCCTCCGTTAGCCTCTTCAAAATACCCTGCTCTTCCTCCCGATGCAGCTCCGGTAAACGCTCCTTGCGCATATCCAAACAATTCACTTTCAAATAAAGTAGGAGCTATTGCATTACATATAACTTCAACGAAAGGAGCTTTAGGGTTATACATATCATGAATTTCTCTTGCAAGTCTTGACTTTCCCGTTCCGCTTTCACCTGTAATAATTACATTAAATTTTGTCTTGGACGCTTTATATGCAAGTTGTTTAACTACATCCATCTCAGGATCGCTGCCTATAAAATGTTCAAAGTTTTTTTCATTTAAGCTCGTCAGATTACCATCTTTACGCTTTTTTCTCTTTTCCACCTCATTTGCCAGTGCATTTCCTGAAGATAAATAATTTGACATAAGATCATTATCCTGTATTAATATACAAACACCATCACTTTGTTTGCCTTTTTTAATCCTTATAATGTGACAATACATTATTCGCTTATATATTTGAAAAATTCCGCTGGTGCAGTCTTTATCCATGCCTTCAAAGATGTTTTTTACAGCCGCTATGAATTCTTTGCCTTGAAACACCTTTTCAAAATCTTCTCCTACTATGGACAAATTCTGTGTACTTTCAGATTGTCCCTTTGCAGCAAAATCTTTGCCTCTCAGCAAATTTCCTATTTCTTCTCCCCTAAATCCATAACCGTTGGTCTGAAAAAACTTAATTTCACCGCTGCCTCCATCTATAGCAATCATATATCCTACAGATTCTAAAAAATTCATAGAATATTCAGTACCGTTTACTTCTGCGGCAATTCTATTTTGACTGTAATCTATAGATATAGAAATATTAAAGCCCATATATATTTGAGTAAGGCTTACTTTCTTTTCAGAGGAATATTTATCAAAGAATTTATACACAGGCTGTATTTTTTTATTTTTATACACGCCTATCGCCAAGACAGCATCTCCAATTTTAATATTCTTATCACATATATTAATATAGGCTAAATCGTCGGGAGCGAGCATATCGTCATCGCCAATCTCATTATCTGCAATTACAATTATATCGCCTTCTTCAAGTTTTCCGCTGCGATGTTTTCTCCCAAGAGGCAATATCATACCCATTATTTCTTTCGCTTTTTGACTGCAATCACAGATTTTTTTATCCTCAGAAAGAAACACCATACCATGTCCTAAAGAATCTGCAACGTTTTCTATTATCTCTGTCAAATCACGGTTCAATTACATCACTCCCAATCTTTTGCTGTTTTCATTATATCAAAAAATTGATGCCTTTAAAAGACACCTCTTTAGATGCAGCCGATTAGTTGAAAAAATCTAAATTTTTTAGAGAGTTTTACAACATTAATAGTTTAATCGTGTTGATATATGTCGAATTTGACAGGAGTATTGACAAAAACCAAATAATATATTAAAAAAGTAAACAAAACAATCGTTTTGTTTACTTTTTGATGTTTATTCTATTAGTTATTGCAACATAGTCACTTTTCTCAACTATAAAATGCCATAAATCTATTCAAGCTCAAATGCTCCTGTATATAGCTGATAATATCTTCCTTTTTCTTCAAGAAGATGTTCATGATTTCCTCTCTCTATTATTCTTCCATGATCCATTACCATTATCACATCTGCATTTTGAATCGTTGATAAGCGATGAGCAATTACAAATACTGTTCTTCCATGCATAAGATTATCCATACCCTTTTGCACTATAGATTCAGTTCTCGTATCTATTGATGAAGTTGCCTCGTCAAGAATCATTACAGGCGGATCTGCTACAGCAGCTCGTGCAATTGATATAAGTTGTCTCTGCCCCTGTGATAACCCACTTCCATCGCCTTCAAGTACAGTATCATATCCATCAGGAAGCATACGTATAAAGCCATCAGCATTGGCAAGTTTTGCTGCTGCTATACATTCTTCGTCAGTAGCGTCAAGCTTACCATATCTTATATTATCCATCACGGTTCCTGTAAAAAGATTTACATCCTGAAGCACAACTCCAAGTGAACGCCTAAGATCAACTTTCCTTATCCTATTAATGTTGATGCCGTCATACTGGATTTTTCCATCATCTATATCATAAAATCTGTTTATCAGGTTAGTAATAGTCGTCTTTCCCGCGCCTGTTGCACCTACAAGTGCAACCTTTTGTCCCGGTTCTGCATATATGGTTATATCATGAAGCACCAGTTCTTCTTCATTATATCCAAAGTCTACTTCTTTAAGGTTTATTTTGCCCTGCATCGGTATTAAGTTATCACCGTCTTTCCATGCCCACGTACCGGTTCTGCCTTCACACTCTGACAGCTGACCATCATCGCTCATACATGCGTTAACCAATGTTACACTGCCATGGTCTTCCTCAGGTTCTTGATCCAAAAGCTCAAATATTCTGGACGCTCCTGCCATGGCCATTATTACAGAGTTTAACTGCTGTGAAACCTGTGCTATAGGATTAACAAAGTTTCTGGATAAAGTTAAGAAAGAAGCTATAGTTCCCAAAGTCAGAGTTGCTTCTCCTCCTATAGACAAATTGGCAACACCTGATATTCCCATAGCACCTCCTGCTACTGCTATCAATACATAGAGGACATATCCCATTCCTCCTGTTACCGGCATAAGCACATTGGCTAGCGTATTGGCCATAGCAGTAGTCTTACGAAGCTCCTCGTTTTTTACGCTGAACCTTTCTTTAGCTTTTTCCTCATAGCAAAAAACCTTTACTACCTTCTGGCCATTTATCATCTCTTCAATATACCCGTTTACATCGGCTATGCTGCGCTGCTGCTTCATAAAATAGCCGCCGCTTCTTGTAGCAATGCTCTTTATCACAAGCAGTATGAGAAAAGTAAACACTATTACTATTAATGTAAGCCATATACTCAGATGAAGCATGGACACAAACACAGCTATCATGGACACCGCCGAAGAAAAAAGGTTAGGTAAACTCTGCGAAATCATCTGTCTCAATGTATCAGCATCGTTGGTATAATAACTCATTATATCGCCATGGGTTCTTGTATCAAAATATTTTACAGGTAACTCCTGCATCTTAGAAAACATTTCATCACGAATATCTTTAAGTGTGCTTTGAGCGATAACCGCCATAGTTCTTGCATAAAACAAAGATGCTAAAATTCCTGCAAGGAAAACCATGCCTATGGAAAATATAGCTTTTAGCAGTCCTCCAAAGTCAGGCACTGCTTCTATAAGGAGCGGACCTATATAGTCATCTATCAATGTCTGTAAGAATAAAGACGAAGCTACACTGGCGCCCGCACTTATAAGTATGCATATCATTACTATTATCAGTCTCACTCTGTATTGTTTCAAATATGAAAGCAGTCTCTTTATCGTTCCCGGATTAAAACTTGCCCTCTTTGGCATTTTTTGTTTCTTGCTATTGCTCACCAAGACCACCTCCTTTATTCTGCGATTCGTAAACCTCCCTGTATATATCACTGTTTTTCATAAGCTCCTCATGACTTCCTACATCTGCTAAATGTCCGTCATCAAGAACAATAATTTGATCTGCATCCTGCACAGAAGCAATTCTTTGAGCGATTATTATCTTGGTAGTATCAGGAATTTCACTCCTAAAAGCCTGCCTTATTACTGCATCGGTCTTAGTATCAACTGCGCTGGTGGAATCATCAAGAATCAATATCTTAGGTTTTTTAAGCAATGCTCTCGCTATACAAAGTCTCTGTTTCTGACCTCCGGATACATTGGAACCGCCCTGTTCAATGTATGTGTCATATCCATTTTCAAAACTTTCTATAAACTCATCTGCACATGCCAGCTTGCACGCATGTTTGAGCTCATCGTCAGTAGCATTTTCATTACCCCATCTCAAGTTCTCAGCTATAGTTCCTGAGAAAAGAGTATTCTTTTGCAGAACCACAGCAACCTGATTTCTTAAGCTCTCTATATGGTAATCCCTAACATCAATACCTCCAACTTTAACTGAGCCTTCCGTAACATCATAAAGTCTAGGTATAAGCTGTACCAAACTGGACTTTGCTGAACCTGTTGCGCCTATGATTCCTATAGTCTGACCGCTTTTTATATGCAAATTTATATCATCAAGCACATCTTTATTTTTTGTCTTTCCATATCTAAAGTGAACATTTTCAAAGTCTATAGACCCATCAGCCACTTCAAACACAGGATTTTCAGGATCATGAAGGCTGGATTCTTCGTTTAAAATCTCAACTATACGTTCCCCAGAAGCTCTTGCCATAGTAAACATTACAAATATCATAGAAATCATCATCAAGCTGACAAGAATCTGCATTGCATAAGTTATCAGACTTATCAGTTCTCCTGTAGAGAGACCTAAAGCAGCATCATTTCCACTTGCCACTATAGCTCTTGCTCCAAACCAAGATATAAGCAGCATAGAAGCATACATGCAAAACTGCATAAGAGGCATATTAAATGCCATGGTTTTTTCTGCCTTTGAAAAGTCTACATATATCTCTCCCGATGTCTTTTTAAATTTTTCTATTTCATGGTCTTGACGGTTAAAGGACTTTACAACCCTCATTCCATAAAGATTCTCTTGTACAACATTATTTAATTTGTCATAAGTTTTAAACACTCTGTTAAAAATAGGATATACGATTTTAATAAGAATAAATAAACCTATTCCAAGTATAGGTAAAATTCCTATATAAACCATAGATAACTGAGCATCTATACGAAAAGCTGCTATAAGTGCAAATATCAGCATTCCGGGCGCTCTCATTGCAATTCTAGTACACATTTGAAATGCAATCTGAACATTGGAAACATCCGTGGTTAAACGTGTCACTATACTTGCTGTAGAAAATTTATCTATATTTGCAAAAGAAAATTCTTGCACATGATCATACATGGCTCCCCTCAAGTTCCTTGCAAATCCCGATGACGCCACTGATGCTGTCCTGCCTGCAGCAACGCCGAACACCAATGCCATCAATGCTGAAATAAGTAACGCTATCCCGTATTTTATTATGTCCGGCATAGATCCATTATCAATTCCTTTGTCTATGAGTTCTGCCATAATAAGAGGAATCAATATCTCCAGCACTACTTCAGTAAGCACCAGAACAGGCGTTATGAGTGCTGTTTTTTTGTATTCTTTTACGTATGTCAATAACTTTTTTATCATGTCTTACACATTCCCCCTTCTTATTTCTTCATATTTTCTTTCATGCGCTGCATATAAGCATACAGTTGTTCCAATTCTCCTTCCGTAAAATTTGCTGTCAGTTTTGCTTCCATATGCCTTCTGCTTTCTATGAGAGTCTGCCTCATCTCTTCACCTTTCTCAGTTATGGTAATCTTTTTAAGTCTGGCATCTCCGCTGACGCCCCCCCTTCTTACCAAATTCTTAGTTTCCATAAGAGAAAGTATTTTGGATGCTGTAGACCTTGTTATGCTAAAATACTCTTCCAAATCTTTTTGGAATACATCTTTATCTTTATTGTCATGTAAATAAAAAAGAATATAGCCATTTGCGGCAGATATCTTCATGAGTTCGCTGGAGTGTTCCTTCTCAAGCGTTCTTTTTATCAAATGGTTCAGCGAAGCAAGTTGCCTGCCTATATCTTTACTTTTCATTTCATCACCCTCGTTTAACAATTGTCATACATCAAACTGTTTGACATAAAACATATTATATGAACAAAAACCCTCAAAGTCAAGAGGGTTTTTTGTCAAATTTATGAAAGTTTATTTTTTATCTTTAGACACCTGAGTGCGTTGATTATAGCAAGCATAGAAACTCCTACATCTGCAAATACGGCTGCCCAAAGGCCTACTAAACCAAGTGCACTGAGAGCCAGAACCAGTATTTTAACACCCAAAGCAAAAGCTATATTTTCTTTTACTATTACCATGGTCTTTTTAGAAATACTTATTATCTGTGATATCTTAGAAGGCTGATCATTCATTATTACCATATCAGCCGCCTCTATAGCAGCATCAGAACCAAGGCCTCCCATAGCTATACCTACGTCAGCTCTTGCCAACACAGGCGCATCGTTTATACCATCACCTACAAACGCAAGACTGCCTTTTTTAGACTTGTTTTCTAAAAGTTGTTCAACTATCTGTACTTTATCTGCTGGTAAAAGTTCGGCATAAACTTTATCAATGCCTAATTCAGATGCCACTTTTTCACCAACTTCTTTGCTGTCTCCAGTTAGCATAACGGTCTTAATCCCTGCCGCTTTTAACTTTGATATTGCTCTACATGCGTCATCCTTTATTTTATCGGCAAGCAATATGAGACCGCCGTATATGCCGTCTATGGCCACAAAAACTTGTGTGCCGCTTTTATATTCTTCAAATGCCCCTTTGTAATCTGTTTCCTCTGTCATCAGTTTACTATTACCTACGGCAACTTTATGTCCTTTGACAACAGCAATAACGCCCTTACCTGCAACTTCCGATACATCAGTAACTTGTTCAATTTCAATTTCTTTTCCATATGCGCTTTTTAAAGACTGTGATATTGGATGATTTGAATAACTCTCCGCCATGGCTGCATACTCAAGCAATTGCCCTTCTTCAAAGTCTCCTTCAGCCAATATCTTTTCTACATGGAACACACCTTCTGTCAGTGTACCTGTCTTATCCATGACTACATATTCTATCTTTGATACAGCTTCAAGATAATTGCTTCCTTTTATTAAAACTCCAGCCTTTGAGGCTCCCCCTATTCCTCCGAAAAAGCTCAGCGGCACAGATATTACAAGTGCGCATGGACATGATACAACTAAGAAATTAAGAGCTCTGTATATCCAGTCACTCCACAAACTTCCGGCTATAACAAGAGGAGGTACAACTGCAAGCAGCACTGCCGCGCCAACTACAATTGGGGTATAAACAGCCGCAAAGCGACTTATGAAACTCTCTGCTCTTGACTTCTTGCTTGCAGAGTTTTCAACCAAATCAAGTATTTTACTTACAGTTGATTCACCGAAATGTTTAGTCACTTCTACAGTAAGAACACCACTCATGTTAACACAGCCGCTCAATATCTCATCTCCTGTTCTAATTTCACGAGGAAGAGACTCTCCTGTTAAGGCAGCTGTATCTAAAGAAGACATCCCTTCAACCACTCTACCGTCAAGAGGTACTTTTTCGCCTGGCATTATTACTATCAAATCACCTGGATTCACTTCACTTGGATCTACTTCTCTTATTCCATCTTCCGTTTTCAAATTGGCGCTGTCTGGCCTTATATTCATAAGTTCTGTTATTGATCTTCGTGATTTGCCTACAGCATAATCTTCAAAAGTCTCTCCCACCTGATAGAACAGCATTACTGCCACAGCTTCAGGATATTCTCCTACAAAGAAAGCACCTATGGAAGCCACTGCCATGAGAAAATTTTCGTCGAGCATCTGACCTCTAAAAATCCCTCTTATAGCTTTCCATATAACTTTATATCCTACGACAATATATGCAGCCAAGAAACATATGAGCTCTGCCTGCCATGGGTCTTCAGGCAAAAATATTGCTACAGCAAACAGTACAGCGCTGATTATTATTCTGATTATACGGTTCTTCATCTCCTGCCTCCTGATACCCCTTTATTCTTATAATTCCTTGATATACACATCAGGCTCAATTTTTTTAACAACCTTTTTAGCTTTTTTTACTATATCATCTATCTTTTCATCTTCAGCCTCAAATATGAGCTTAGTAGTTAAAAAATTTACGCTTGCAGTCGAAACACCATCTATATCAGCAACACCTCTCTCGATTTTAGCAGCACAATTAGCACAACAAAGTCCATCAAGTAAATAAATTTTTTTCATTTTAATTCCTCCATATAACAAAACAATTGAGTGTTCATTCAACTGTTTATAGTATAGTTGAACGTCCACTCAATTGTCAATAGTTTTTTCAAAAAAAATTTTATTTTTCTTCAATATATTGCGATGCAAGTCTTCCTACATTATTGTTTGCTCCTACCACCCACATTATATCCTCTTTTGAAACAAGCATATTCGCATTAGGCATAACTATAGGAAGCCCTTCTTTTTGCAGTCCCAATATCATACAATTCCAGTTTTTTCTTATATTGCAATGTTTAATAGGTTTTCCTGCAAAATCCTCTTGTCCTGTAATTTTAACTGCACATATAGAGAGCGCTGTCTCTACATCGGGATAATCACTTTCCATAAACTGCCTCAGCGTTCTCATACGTTTACATGGTTCGGAATCTATTAACTTATAAAAATTAAGAATGGCCTTTTCTTCTCCTACCACATACACTTTATCTCCGCTATGGATAGTCGCATTCCCCTTAGGAAGTATATAACGGTGATCTCCTCTTCTTATCTTTACTACATATACATTAAACCTTCTGCCCAAATCCAGTTCATCTATAGGTCTATTAATAAAATCACCATTTTCAGGTGCAAAAAACGAAACTATATGCAAAGTATCATATATCCATTTTTGCTTTCCTGCCTTAGCCTCTTCTTTTGCTAACAATCTCTCATTAAAGTTTCTTAAAAACCGAGTCTGAAGCTGCAAATACCACGTAGTAAGCAAATCCGTTTTGGCGATAAAAGCTACTACGGCTACAACTATAATCACAAGCCATGCAGCATGAATTTGAAATAACTTGCCGATTGGAATCATAGCTATCACCGCTATAACGGCCACCTTTACAAGACTGAATACCAAAAGTGGCAGCCTGAAAGAGCTCCGTTTCAGCCATAGAGAAGTAAACAAATTATTATGTTTGTTCATCAAAGGGCCTACAAATAATGCAATAGCTGCATAAATAATAATACATGCAAGTATATTGCCTGTAACATCAGATGTATGTTCTCTAAGAAACGGAGCCAGTATTTGTATTCCGAATATAACGATTACCATCATCAATCCGCCAAATACACTCAGTCTGAAAAAGAACTTTTTAATGTATAAAGTCCATTCGTTATCCTTTTCATCATCTGCCTGATCTTCTGAAGTATACCTATTTAATTTTACCAATAGCTTATCAGGTAAATGTTTTTCTACAACGGACACTGCCTTTGGCGCTCCCTTTATAAAAAAAGGCGTTGTAAAAGTCGTTATTACTGAAACCGATACTACTATAGGATACAGATAGTTGCCTGTAACCCCAAGACTCATGCCGAGGCTTGCTATAATAAAAGCAAACTCACCTATCTGTGCAAGGGAAAAGCCACTCATCATGGAATTTGCAAGAGTTTGCCCTGAAAGAAGCATTCCAAGAGTAGAAAAAATCAATTTTCCTGCTATGGTTACTATGGTGATTACCACAATAGGCAAAGCATAATTAACAAGAGTTTCCGGATTTACCAGCATACCCACTGACAAGAAAAATATTGCGCCAAACAGATCTTTTACGCCTTTTGTAAGATGCTCTATTCTTTCTACATGAACTGTACCTGCAAGCAGTGAACCTGCCAAAAATGCTCCTAGAGCTGATGAAAAACCCAAAATGTCAGCCAGGATTACCATTCCAAAACATACGCCAAGAGCTACTATGAGCAACATCTCATCATTCATAAGTTTTATAGTTTTATTTAGAAATGTAGGCAGAAGATATATTCCAAGTATGAGCCAAACGACCAGATAAAGTACCATCACAAAAAGGCTTGTAAAAACCTCGCCTCCTGAAACATTTTTGCTCACCGAAATCGTAGATAGTATTACCATCATGAAAATTCCTACGATATCTTCTATGACTAATGTTCCAAATACCAGTTCTGTAAACTTTTTCTTCTTCATATTAAGCTCATCGAAAGCCTTAATTATTATAGTAGTGGAACTCATAGAGAGCATTCCTCCAAGGAATATGCTGTCCATAACACTAAAGCCAAGCAATCTTCCTGCAGCAAACCCCATAACCAATATACCTGCAACTTCAACTATTGCCGTTATTATTGCCGTACTTCCTACTCTTGCAAGTTTATGTAAATTAAACTCAAGCCCCAAATGAAACATAAGGAATATAATCCCTATTTCACTCCATGTCTCAATATTCTCCGTATCTACAACCGTAGGGAAAAACGGAAAATAAGTGCTTATAAGAAATCCCGCTAAAATGTATCCAAGCACCAACGGCTGGTTTATCTTTTTAAACAGAATCGTAATCAATCCTGCTGTTATGAGCATTACAGCTAAATCTGATATCAATGCAGGTATGTGCATCAAAGCCCCCCTCTTAACTAAATTATTGTTTTCTATCTTCTAAAATTTGTAAAATTTTGTCTAAATTTTTTATGCCTGCCTCATATCCTTTCTGATAAGCATAATCCATTTCTTTCATATTATAAAGAGTCATGTCTTCTATCTCAGGATTTATAATTAGATCAGGTTTTTGCTTCATAATCTTCTCTTCAGCACCATCGCTGCTCATAATTTCGTACATCTGCCAAAGCACTCCGACAAAACTTTTAAAATTTCTCTTCTTTGTGCTGACATATCCCGTATCTACAGCGATAACCACTTCAGGTTCAAATTGTCTTATTGAATCTATAGGTAATCTAGCAAGTAGTCCTCCATCCACATATTGCATTCCATCTATGACTTCAGGCTTAAATATAGCCGGTATGCAGCACGAGGCCATTACTGCTGAAACAACTTCTGTATCACCGTCAAAAGTATGAAGCACGCCTCCCTCAAGTTCGGTAGCCACACAGCAAAACGGAATATCAAGCTCACTTATTTTTTTCTTGCCTAAATATCGTTCTAATCTTCTATGTATTCTTTTTGTTGTAAAAATCCCTGTTCTAAAAGGATTGGGAAAAGAACTCAAGATGTTGTAACCTTTTAACTTACGCAGTTCATCAAACACCTTATCAGGCTCCATACCGCTTGCTACAACAGCTCCTATAAGGGCTCCCGAAGACGCCCCTGATATACAGTCCGGTTTTATCCCATTTTCAAATAACGCCTGCAAAAAACCTGCCTGCGCTACACCTCTCATACCTCCTGCCCCAAGTACAATTCCTAGCCTCTTCATTTGCTGAAATTTTGCCTCCTATATCTCGCAAAGCTCGTATTCTCTGTTTCCAAATCCAAGATTAGAAGCCGACTCAATAGTATGAACTCCATTCTGTCTCTCAATTCTTTCTACTAAGTGATCTCTTCCCGGATCATCTGAATTATATACAAAATCTATGCAGGCCTGATCTACAGCAATAGGATCTAAACTTGCAAGAATTCCTATATCTTTCATGCATGGATCTTCTGCAACCGCACAGCAATCACAATCTACAGATAAGTTACACATAACGTTTATATATGCAATCTTTCCTTTAAAATATTTATCAACCGAATATGCTGCATCAGCCATAGACTCTAAAAACTTATCCTGCTCTGCCGTCCATATATTCTCAGGCACTCCTGCTCCATGAATATAGGCCTTTCCAAAAGAAGAACTGCAGCCTATCGAAAGTTGTTTTAATGATCCGCCATATCCTCCCATAGGATGTCCCTTAAAATGGGATAATACCAGCATAGAATCATATGCTGCCATATTTTTGCCCACATAGTTCTTATTTATCACTTTTCCTTCCGGAATATCTATAACCAAGTCAGGGCCTTCTTCATCCATTATATCTACATCAAAATATTTGGCCCATCCGTGATCTTCCATAAGTTTTTTATGCTTCTCTGTAGTATCACGCTCTCCGTCGTATGCAGTATTACACTCTACCACTGTTCCGCCGACTTTTTCTATCAAAGCTTTTACAAATTCAGGTCTTATATAATTCTGATTGCCCTTTTCACCTGAATGAAGCTTAACTGCAACTTTGCCGGGCAAATTAATTCCCAATGCTTCATATATTTTTATCAAATTTTCAGGTGTTATATCTCTCATAAAATAAACTTTTGATTTTTCCATTTTTTCTCCTTTCAATCTACTTAACATGAAACCTGCGCTGTAATTCCCGAACAAAATCATTGCCCAGAGTAATTATACAGGTAACGAGCAACGCTAATGCAAATGCCTCCATCACAGCCAGCGCCCATCGACTTTCTTCTCTCCATAATATCAAACCGATAGCAGAGCTTGCCATTGCCAAAAATATAAGCATAAGCAGCGTCAGCATATTTTGTCTCTGCCTTTCAAAATCTGTAAAAAAGCCTTTAATTCTTCTAAATCCTCAACCAGCAAAGTTTCTTTATATTCACTAAATGGATCATATGAAGGTTGTTTCATTGTCTCTCTCCTAGCCTGCAAGCTATAAACAACAACTATCTATTAGCTTTTATTATAATACATAATCACTGTTTTTTCTACCTATTTACCAGCAGCATAACTGCTAAAAAGGTGACTTAAGCATAAGTCTCTGCCAAGTCACCTAAAACCTAATGCCTTATTTAAGCTTCATCGGGAGTCCACTGTGCATACAAAGTTAAATCGCTGTTCACTGTAATTGTACTTTTGGGCAAGTATGATGTTCCGCTGCCGTCAGCTGTAGTATTCCATTCTCTAAGATTGAATCCCTGCCTTGTTATTCCGGTCTCTGCTTCACTCTTAACTACATATGATGTTCCTGCAGCAACATTATCGCTGTATTGTCCTGTTCCTCCATTAGCATCATAGTTCACCGTAAAGGTTACAGGTTCTACAGGAGTCCACTGGGCATAAAGTCTCACATTTCCCGTTATATTTATATTATCTCCCGGCGGATATGACGTTCCGCTGCCGTCAGCTTCTGTGTTCCAACCATTAAAAGTAAAACCTGGTCTTGATATTCCCGTATCTGTATCACTTTTAACTATATACGAGCTGCCGGTTCTCACATTTCTATCTACAAACTCTCCAGTACCGCCATTGGCAAGATATATCACAGAAAAAGTTTGAGCTCTCCTTCTGCAATAACATCTGCAGCATGAAGGACAACAGCAAGGTCTGCATGTCATAAGCGCACATCTTTGAGGTTTGCAATTTCGTGGTGCAACCATACTTTGTCTGCTGCAGCTACTATTATTTTCAACTTTACATCTATGCATAAAAAATCCTTTCTTATAAAAAACTGTAACATATTATCATATTATTATTTTTATAATCGGTTTGTTCTGCCGGATAAAAGCTTTATAAAAAAGAAAAGGACTTAATGTCCTCACAGATTGTAATGCTTGTATGATATTTAAATATTTATAGCACTTTTTCTTTCACGAAATATCAGACCAAGTCCCGAAATTTCATCTTTTTTATGGAATTACCCAGGGTCTGACCCCGAAAAGCTTTAATTTTTCGTTAGATTTGCAGGGTAAAAAATCTAATAAAATCTTCTTTTAACCTGCCGCATTATTCAGATAGCACATATTTTATAAAAATTTTAGAGAATATAACCCTGCAAAATTTCTGATTCAGACATGTTTTTCGGGGTTCTACCCTGCAAATCACATGAAAAACTCCCTTTTATCGGGGTTTGAGCAAGATGTTTATGAATCTCCAATAAATATTATGTCTTATTTCCCTCTCAATTTTTTAGGGTACGCTTCAGCAGAATCGTACTGCTGCAATGCTGTAACACACAGATAAATAATAGATTTTTACAGCATCATAAGCAAATAGCAATAAGACCCACACATAAACGAGTGATTCATTTGCCCCTCCTCAAAAAAATTAAAACTCATCGCAACTTATCTAAAAATCACGATGAGTTATTGGTGCGGCCAACGGGACTCGAACCCGTACACCCGTTCGGACACAAGCACCTCAAGCTTGCCTGTCTGCCAATTCCAGCACAGCCGCAAAACAATTAATTTTAACCTTGCCTATCAATTATACTTTTTCGCTGCAATTTTGTCAACGATAATTTATAATTTAAAGTTAACTTAATTGTGAAATTACATATACTTAAAACCTTTTTATTTAAACGAACACGGCAAGCCTACCACACATTTGCCGCAAGCTCCTGCCGCAGGATAGATTTCTTCATTCACATTGCACTGGTCTAAACATTTGAGGCGCTCAAATCCGTCAACAGTAAGAGCATTTGCAACACATCTATCCACACATAGCTTACATCCGCCATTTCTTTTATAAATACATCTCTCTTCTGTTACCACATCATCAGGTTCAATTGGCAAAGCTGTGATTATGGAATAGTAACGACCAACACAGCCCTTATCTGATATAAGCATGTTATTAAGTCCAAATGTTCCATGTCCGCAAACATATGCTACATGACGCTGAGACCAACGGCTTCTAGGATAACCATCGTTTATCATTCCAGCATCTCTCGGCGGGCAGGCGTCATAGCCCAGTTCATTGATATATTTGCAAAGTTGGTCATTTATGTATGAGGCCATCTTGTTGGAATGTTCATAAGCAAGAGCCCATGGTTCAGAAATAAGCTCTCCACTTATGTTGCTTTCCATCACACTTTTAGAAAAAGGTAAAAAATAGGAAAGTACCACTGTTGCAGATGTTAAATAGTCCAAGGGATGATAGTGATTAGAATCAACCAACTCTTTCAGTTCATCAAAATGCGGGCTTTTTACATCTCCATACTTTATTATAGGTTCTCTCCAGAGATTCTGTATTCCTGTTTCCCGGCAATATACTTCAATCAGTTCTTGTAATTTTGCCTGAATTTTCTCTTTCATAACTTGACTCCCTTCAAAATGTCCTAACAAAATTATACTATATTCCATCTAAAAAGCAAGAATAGTTTAAAATCATAATTGCCTCGAAAAATATATATGCGCACAAAGTTTAAAATTATTGCCGAACTATAACCATACTTACCGTCATAACTTAATTACAAAAGTTCTGCTTAGCATGATTTTTTCTTTGACTTTTTCGTCATAATTGTATATACTGTATAGGTACAATAAGTACATTGCAATACAATTTGCGCCATTAGCTCAATTGGATAGAGTCGCGCACTACGAATGCGAAGGTTGGGGGTTCGAGTCCCTCATGGCGCACCAAACAATATAGACACTCTTTATGAGTGTCTATATTTGTTTTTTGAACTAAAGTTGAAGGCCTCGAGCTGATATCAAAATATCATAGTAATCCGGTGATTACAAACAGTTCAAATAGTAAATTCAGGATAATCTCTCCTCTCATTCTCCTGAATTATTTTTTAAACATGATTAAAATTTTATTAAATAATATATCCGAAAACAGCAAAAAATATTGTTTTTTATGGTAAAATAACCTCACGACGTTAGCAAAATCAAAAATTCTGGCGCTTGAGAGAATATTGAACCACAATTTCTGTGCTGAAAGTACAAGCAGCTACGGCTGCTGAGGCATAAATGTCGCAATTATGGTATAATGAACGAACAATTATATTTACGGCGTTGCCGCAAGGAAGCGTTCATTGAATCATAGCAACACATCCTCATTGCTATGATATAATAATTGCTAAGATTTAATTATATCGACTTCGTCGCAAGGAAGCGTTCATTGAATCATAGCAACATATCCTCACTGCTATGATATAATAATTGCTAAGATTTAATTATATCGACTTCGTCGCAAGGGAGCAATCATTGAATCATAGCAACATATCCTCACTGCTATGATATAATAATTGCTAAGATTTAATTATATCGACTTCGTCGCAAGGGAGCAATCATTGAATCATAGCAACATATCCTCACTGCTATGATATAATCATTATTACAGGAAGACATTATAGATACCTATACTTTTTATTCTTTTTATGAAGCGTTTATAATAACTTGGGAGGTACTTTTTATGGTTTACAAATGGATATATAGAACACCTGATAATTTTGATGATATGTTAATGAATAGCGACGGAGAATATTTAACAGGATTATGGTTTGTCGGTTCAAAAGACTCTTCAAAACATATCGTCGATTGCGTGGAAAAAGAATTGCCTATTTTTAAAGAAACGAGCAAATGGTTAGATATTTATTTTAGTGGTAAAACTCCGGATTTCACTCCAAAATATAAGATGCAAAATTCAACTCCATTCAGAGAAGAAGTTTCAAATATAATGAACTCTATTCCTTTTGGCAGTACATTAACTTATAATGACATATCAAAAATTATAGCTGAAAGGCGAGGTCTTAAAAGAATGTCCAGCCAAGCAGTTGGAGGCGCAGTTGGCTGGAATCCCATTTGCATTATTGTCCCATGTCACAGAGTTGTAGGGTCTAATGGCAGCTTAACAGGTTATGGCGGAGGAATAAAAAATAAAGTTGCACTTTTAGCACATGAGCGAAATGATATGAGCAAATACTTTGTTCCCAAAAAAGGAACAGCATTATAAAAATCGAAGAGTTCTGACCTGTTTTCTCCTTTTTTTCTAGGAAAACAGGTCAAAATCTCGAATAATTGAAAGACACTAGTGGTGCAGCGTTGATAAACCCCTAGTGTCTTTAGATTTTTATTAAGTTAACAGAATACGAAACCGGATAAGCTCCTCTACTTTCCTTGCATATCACATATTAAAGCTTCTGCCATTTTAATACCATCTACAGCGGCAGATGTAATGCCGCCCGCATATCCTGCTCCCTCACCGCATGGGTAAAGTCCCAAAACCGAAACACTCTGTCCGTTCTTTTCTCTGAGGATCCTAACGGGAGACGAACTTCTCGTTTCTACCGCATACACCTTTGCATCATCTGCATCAAAGCCTTTAAGCTTTTTACCTAGTTCAGGCATGACCTGCCTGAAGGCTGCCACAGCAAACTCCGGCAGGCAGCCTTCCACATGGGGCGCCTTGCCGTCTCTCAATGCGCCCCATGTGCAAGCAGGCGGCGCGTAGCGGCCGCCTGCTTGCAGGTAGGCCTTATGTTCATATTTTTCTTGGAATCGTACTCCAGCAAGAACATCGCTGCTGCCAAAATCCTCCGTCCGTACATCACAAAGAAGCGCACTGTTAGCCCAGCCGCTGTTACGAGCATGTAAACTCATTCCGTTAACTACTACACCTTTTTCCTGTGAAGAAGCTGTTATTACCTGCCCTCCTGGACACATACAAAAAGTATAAACACCCCTACCATCAACATCACTATCACCCTTACATCTATGGCTAAGTTTATACTCCGCAGGAGGCAGACCAATATCTCCATGAGGACCCCCATATTGAGCTATATCTACCAGCTCCTGAGGATGCTCAATTCTGACACCTATAGAAAACGGCTTCTGTTCCATTTTGATTCCAATATCATTAAGCTGCTCAAATGTATCCCTTGCGCTATGGCCCGGTGCAAGAATCACATGACTGCAAAAATATGTACTTTGCTCCTTATTTTTCTCGCATACCAGTCCTTTAATTTTTCCCTCACTGACTATAATATCTGTCATCTTAGTCTCAAATATAATCTGACCGCCCAGACGTATTATTTCTTCTCTCAAATTTTTTACCACAATCATGAGCATATCTGTACCTATGTGAGGTTTTTGTTTGTATAAAATTTCAGACGGTGCCCCAAATCTCACCAGTTCTTCAAGCACTTTCTTAATTCTGACATCCTTTATGCCGGTAGTAAGCTTACCGTCAGAAAAAGCTCCTGCACCGCCTTCCCCAAACTGAACATTTGACTCAGTATTAAGCACGTTATTATTCCAAAAATTTTCCACATCATGTGCACGCTTTTCTACTTCTTTTCCACGCTCTATTACAATTGGATTGAGTCCTGCTTGTGCCAAAATTAAAGCGGCGAAGATACCTGCCGGACCAAAACCTACAACAATAGGCTTTTTCCTATCAGACAGCAAATTCCAATCAACTTCAGGAAGTCTATATTCTATAATCGGCGCCTCCTCAAGCTTCAATTTTTTATTGGCAATAAAATCAACAGAATATATCCATTTTATGTTCGCTTTATCTCTGGCATCGATAGATTCTTTCACTATATGCCACTCTTTTATAGACAAATCCCTGATTCCGATTTTTTTCAAAATCTTTTCAGGGATTTTTTCTTTTGAATCTGCTAAATCAAGTTTTATCTGATGGATTCTATACATCATTATTTCCTTCCTCTGCCATTGCTCTTCCGGCTTTAATACCTGTAACCCATGCATTATTCAAATTATATCCGCCGCATGGTCCGTCATAATCTAAAACCTCCCCGGCAAAATACAGCCCATGAACAATCAAAGATTCCATAGTACATGAACATATTTCAGATAAGCTCACCCCTCCTTTAGTCACTTGAGCCTCTTTCCAACCCTTTCGTCCACAAGGCTTTAATCTGAAATCCTTTAATTCCTTAGCCAGTCTTTTTATCCAAGCCTCATTAAGCCCACATACAGAGCATTCAGACTCAATACCAGCTCTCTTAAGCAACTCGGCGGCAAGGGGCTTCTTTACCAAAGTAGTCAAAAAATCCACAGCAGTTATTTGTGCCATACGTCCTTTTACTGTCAAAAATTCCAAAAGTTCTCTATATTCATAATCCGGAACAAAATCTATAGAAATAATACAATTATCGAAGATATTCTTGTCTGCTCCAAATCTGCCTACAGGCATACGAGAAGACATATTCATAATACATATTCCCGAAAGTGAATCTTCTCTGAATTGAACTTCACCTTCTTCCCTGAATACAAGCTTTTCCTTTTCAAAAAACGAAACCGATGCCTTAACTCTTACTCCTTTAAGCTTACTTATATCTTCCTCTATCTCAATTCCGGTTAACGCCGGAACAAGCGGCGTAACGCTGTGTCCTAACTTCTTAGCAAAATTATATCCATCTCCTGATGAACCATATACGGCAAAAGACTTTCCCCCTGTAGCAATAAGGACTTTTTCAGCCTCAATTTGATAATTTGACAAAGTCTCATTGTCACAAACAAAAATGCGGAAGCCTGACTTTGAGTCTGCTTCCACACCTTTTACTTCACTATTTATAAACAGCTCCACTCCCAAACCTGCAGCTCTTCTTACAAGAGCCTCAGATACAGAAGCTGCTTCTTCAGAGTAAGGATAGATTCGACCCTCTTCGTCAGTCCTAACAGCTATACCGGATTCCGAGAAAAAACTCAGAACTTGTTCCAAGTCTTCACAACATTTATTTGACAAATTGCCTCTTCCATTTCCGGAAGCGCTTAGTTTCTTTGCCGGCACATCTTTTTTCTCCAGCACGATTACTTTAGCCTTCGGCTTGGCAAGTTTCACGGTTATAGCAGCAGTCAGCCCAGAAGGCCCTGCACCGACTATAGCAACGTCAAAATATCTCTCCATACTCTATTCTTTTATTCCTCTTCTTCAACAATTACCGACGTAATCTCAACTTCTTCACCAGGTTTAGGTGCAAGGGATGCATCCAAAAGCTCTTCAGGAGTCTCTTCTATCTCCTTGACTATAGCCTTGGCTTCCTTAACAAACTTGATAGCTTCTTTGACAGCTTCCTGTGCTCTCTCTGCGTCTTCTACTGCCTGTGCAAGAATCTCGTCCTTAGTCTTAAGAAAATCTGATTTAAACACGATTATAGTAGAACCTACCATAAACGCATTAACACCTTGTGCCAATATACATAAGCCTACCTGTACGCTGACCGACAACATGAGCAAATCATTATTAAAGAACATGTATAAACCAACGATTATATTCAGTAAACCTATGATCAAATATCCATAAAAATATGAATCTTTCTCTTCTCTTCTTGAAAGGCCTCTTACCATATTGCCTACTCCTGAAGTCAAAACCCAGAATCCCAGTACTAAAGGAACTACTGCATCGGCCGCAAGTTTATTGAAGATTATAAGGACTCCAAGTGCAAACATTATAAGTCCATCTATAAGAACCCAGGACTTGTCCCCTTCGTCCACTCTATAATTATTACACGAAATAACCTCAACAGCACCTGCAACTATAAAAAGCAACCCTATCACAAAGGCAACTGAAAGGAACGTTATTCCCTCGCTAGCTATCATAAAAATTCCGGCGATTATCAGCAAAACGCCCATTAACATATTTAAAGTTCTCATGTATTACCTCCAAATACTTTTACATTATACCTTGAAAATACACGACAAGTCAAGAAAAGGCCTGTTCTTTCACATAAAATACATATAATGGCTTTGCATTTTCAATCGTACACATGCTATAATTTAGTGGGACAGAAAGGTTTTAATATGATTAAAACAAAAGACAGAGTGATTCTTCACTGCGATATGAACGGATTCTATGCTTCTGTGGAACTTCTTGAACATCCTGAACTCAGAGATAAGCCTATGGCTGTAAGCGGTGACCCTGATAATCGTCACGGTATTATATTGGCAAAAAATCAACTGGCAAAACAATATGGCGTTGTAACTGCTGAAACCATATGGAAAGCGAAACAAAAATGTCCGGATTTATGTCTAGTTAGACCCCATATGTCTAAATATCGATATTACTGTGGTCTCATCAATAAAATCTATCAGCGATTTACGGATATGGTTGAAGCCTTTAGTATAGACGAATCTTGGCTTGACGTGACTGCCAGCCAAAGTCTATTCGGAACCGGCAGACAAATTGCAGACACTATAAGAGAAACTGTAAAATCAGAACTCGGTCTAACTCTATCCGCAGGAGTTTCCTTTAACAAGACTTTTGCAAAAATGGGAAGTGAATATAAAAAACCTGATGCCACAACAGAAATCACCAGAGAAAATTATAAGGAGCTGTTGTGGCCGCTTCCGGCAGGGGAACTATTCGGAGTAGGAAGAGCAACAAGAGATAAATTAAAACAGTCAGGAATACTCACCATAGGTGATATAGCCAATGCTAAGAAAGAATTTCTCACTGGGCTTTTTGGCAAACAAGGGCTAATTATATGGGAACACGCCAACGGCATAGACGATGATCCTGTATCTCTTTATACAGATAAAGAACCTATTAAATCCGTGGGAAACGGTATAACTTTTAGAAGAGATTTGTCTACAGCAGACGATATTGCAATAGCAGTGAAAGGGCTTTCAGACACGGTTGCAGGCAGACTTCGAAAATATGGTCTAAAAGCCTATGGAGTAAAAGTAGATATTAAAGACCCCTACTTTAAAGTAATCTCGCGCCAGACACAGCTCTCATCACCTACATGGCTGGCAGAAGAAATCGCAAAAGCTGCAACTGAAATAATAAATCGCTCATGGCGCAAAGGTTATCCTATAAGAATGCTTACCATAACCGGTATCAATCTAACTGATGAAATGGGCAATGAACAGCTTTCCCTATTTGACAGCAACATAGAAGAAAAAGAACGCTTAGAAAAAGTCGAATTTACAATGGACGCAGTCCGTAAAAAATACGGCAGCAATGCAATAGGCTTCGCCTCCGTAATATCAAATGACCTGGGAATCACCATAAAAGATACGGGTGACGGACCTGCGGGAAAAAAATAAATCTTTGATACTATTTAACAGCCAATATATATTTAAGCACAAAGCCGGAAAACTTAACTGTTTTCCGGCTTTTCTTCTATCTAAATTTGTTCACTATAGGCTCTATATATTTCTTATCTACCATATCTGTGCCTTCTTTAACCGCTGTCAGAAGAATCTTATCATCTTCTGTAACTTCTTCAGGCTTTTTGCTTTCAAGCATCTTCATCATCATTTTCATCAAACCTGCATCGATACCTTTTACAGCGGATGGATCATAAGCTCCCGGACAGTAGTAACAAGTCATTCCTTTTACACGTTTTTTGTCAAAATTTATTTCTCGAAGCTGCATCCTCGCCTCAGTGCCCATAACATTCAAGCCAACAGCAAATACAACAATTTTCTTGCCTTCAAGTCTGCGCATATTCTTTTTTATCAGATCAAAACCCATTACTCCTCCGGCATGAACCCAGCCTCCGAAGATTATATTATCATAGTATTCAAAGTCTTTCTTAGAAAAATCTTCTGCCTTAAAAACCGGACACTCCAATTCCTCTCCTATCCAATTTGCATATTTTTCCGTTGAACCATTTTTGCTTTTATATATTACTACTGTTCTTTCCATGTCTTTTATATCCTATCTATTTGCTTAGCACATCTACCAAATCATACAAATTGCTATCGAAACGACGAGGCATTTTAAGCGCTTCCTCAAGATCATATGCAACAATTTGTCCGCTGCAAGTACCTATCGCCTTGCTTTCAGACTCTTCTCTAAGCAATTCTACCGCTTTCGCACCGCATAATGTTGCAAGCATTCTGTCATTTAAAGTCGGACTGCCGCCTCTCTGCAAATAAGAAAGCACCACAAGCTTTGTTTCTTTTCCTGTTCTTTCTTCTATGATTTTAGTAAGTTTATCGCTTGGAGTAGACGTTCCCTCAGCCTTTATCACTATGCTATGTAATTTTCCTCTATTACTTCCTTCGATTATTTTTCGGCATACTTTATTTATATCCTCAGGCTCCTCCGGAACAAGAGCACATTCTGCACCTCCTGCAACAGCTGCAAACAAAGCTATATCTCCGCAATGTCTTCCCATGACTTCTATCACCGTAGTTCTATCGTGAGCAGAAGATGTATCTCTTATCTTGCCTACAGCATCCAAAACTGTAGTAACCGCAGTATCAAACCCTATAGTAAAATCTGTATATCCAAGATCATTATCTATAGTTCCGGGAAGCCCCATAACCTTGATTCCTCTCTTAGCGAGCTCGAGTCCTCCCTTAAGGGAACCATCTCCTCCTATAACCACTAATCCTTCAATTTCAAAGGTTCTAAGCATCTGAGCGCCTTTATCTATCCAGCTTGCTTCCATGAACCTCTCACTTCTGGCTGTCTTAAGTACAGTTCCTCCTCTATGCAATATATCGCCTACAGAACTTCTGTCCATACGCTTTATCTCTCCGTCAAGCAATCCCTCGTATCCTCGTTCAATTCCCCAGACTTCAAGACCTGCATCTATTCCGCACCTGACAACTGCTCTTATTGCAGCATTCATGCCAGGTGAATCTCCCCCGCTGGTAAGTATTCCTATTCTTTTCATAATCTATGCCTCCTAAATCGATGGTTGCCATTCAATATCACATCTTTACATTTTCATACCCTAATATAGCTATCAGCTGATTTGCAAGCGGACGTGTAATTTCTCCCCAAAGATCCCTTGTAGTTCTCAGTATCTTACCCTCCGGCAAATATATAAGCACTTGTACATCTCCATGATGACGTTCAAGGGTTTCTTTTATCTGTCCTAATGTAATATTTACATCAACGCTGCTTGGTATCTTTAATTTTATCAATTTATTCTTGTCCACAGTCTCGCTTTTTTGTTCCGCATTTGCCTCTGCTGCACTATCCAGCGGTTCTATACTGTCTGCGAGAAGCTTTGGCGCTTCATCTTCCTTAAAGTTGACTGTACCTCTTACTGCAACTACAGAATCACTCTGCAAATATTGTGCTGCTCTTTCATACACATTAGGAAATACTACTACTTCCGAAACTCCGTACAAATCTTCAAGGACCAAAAATGCCATCATCTTGTTACTCTTAGTTATAAGCGTTCTTTTTGAAGTGACCATTCCAGCCATGACGGCTTTCATTCCGTCTTTAATGTCTGTATGTTCTCCTATTTCCGCTTCTTCTCCGGCATGATTAAGCTCCTCGGAAGTTATGGTTGCCACAGCTTCCATTTTATCTGCATAATCCTTAAGCGGATGATCTGTTATATATACTCCTAATAGCTCTTTTTCCATAGCAAGGGATATATCCTTAGAAAAAGGAGCTATATCGGGTAGTTTAGGAGACATTGTCTCGGCTGCTTCCTCAGCGCCTCCGAGGTCAAACAAAGACATCTGGCCTGCTAAGTTCTTTCTGTTATCGCTTTGAGCCGACTCTACAAGTCCCTCATATACGCTTAAAAGAGCCGCCTTATTTTCACTCAGGCAATCGCATGCTCCTGATCTTATAAGACTTTCTATAGCTTTTTTATTTACCAAACTTATATCAAGCTGTTCAACAAAAGTAAAAATATCTTTAGGAAGACCCTTTTCTTCCCTGGCCTGTATAATAGCATCTATGGCATTTTCACCAACATTTTTTACGCCCATAAGACCAAAGCGAATTTTTCCGTCCTCTACGCTGAACTTTTTCATGCTCTTATTGACACTTGGAGGAAGAACTTCAATACCCATTTCATTACAGTTTCTTATATACTTAGGTATTTGTCTTACATCTCCCATAACACTGGTCATCAAAGCTGCCATAAACTCCACCGGATAATGCAGTTTAAGATATCCTGTTTCGTAAGCGACCACCGCATAAGCTGCCGCATGACTTTTATTAAAAGCATATTCCGCAAAGCTTACCATATCATTGAAGATTTCTTCTGCGGCTTCCTCAGGTATTCCGTTTCTAACGCATCCCGCTATCTCAACATTCCCTTGGTCGTCAGTCTTGCCATGTATGAAATATTCTTTTTCTTCAAGCATTACACTCATCTTTTTTTTGGACATAGCACGGCGAACCAAATCAGAACGTCCATAACTGTATCCTCCCAAATCTCTCACGATCTGCATAACCTGTTCCTGGTATACAAGGCATCCGTAAGTTACATCAAGAATCGGTGCAAGAGATGGATGAACATATTTTATTTTATCGGGATTCTTTTTATTTTCGATATATTTAGGTATTGAATCCATAGGTCCCGGTCTGTAAAGAGAAATTCCGGCGACAATATCTTCAAAACAACTTGGTTTCAAGTTTTTCATAAATTGCGTCATGCCTTGGCTTTCAAGCTGGAATACTCCTTGAGTATTGCCCTGAGCTATCATTTCATAAACTTTAGGATCGTCATATCCCATCTTGGCAAAATCTATGGTAACTCCATAATTTTTCTCTATCAGTTCCAGCGCATCTCTTATGACTGTAAGATTCCTTAGACCCAAAAAGTCCATCTTAAGAAGTCCCAATTCTTCTATAGTAGTCATAGTAAACTGAGTTGCAGGTCCTTTATCTGACAGATACATAGGCACATATTCATCTATAGGTTTTTTGGAAATAACCACACCGGCAGCATGGGTAGACGCATGACGAGGCATACCCTCAAGAGCCTGCGCCATATCGAGAACTTGTTTTGCCTTAGGATTTTCCTCATACATTTTTGCCAGTTCGGGATTGGTGTCAAGCGCTTTGGCAATGGTCATATGAAGGTCAAAAGGTATGGCTTTTGCTATCATATCTGTTTCAGCATAACTGACATCTAAAGCTCTTCCCACATCTCTCACTGCCTGTTTTGCCTTCATTGTACCAAAAGTTATAATCTGACAAACTTTCTCTTCACCATATTTTCTCGTAACGTAATCTATTACTTCCTGTCTTCTTTCATAACAGAAATCTATATCTATATCAGGCATACTTACACGTTCAGGATTTAAGAATCTTTCAAAAATTAAATTATACCTTATAGGATCTATATCTGTTATCTTCAAACAATAGGCAACAAGAGACCCTGCGGCTGAACCTCTTCCCGGTCCCACCATTATGCCGTTTTCTTTGGCATAATTTATAAAGTCCCAAACTATCAAAAAGTATTCTACATATCCCATTGAGACGATGGTACCGATTTCGTACTCAAGCCTATCTTCCAAACTCTTATCAGAGCTTCCGTACCTTTCCTTAAGTCCTTTATAGCACAGTTCTCTCAAATATTCTTCATTGCTCTTACCGTCAGGCGATATAAACTCGGGCAAATGATATTGTCCGAATTCAAATTCCATATTGCACGCATCGGCTACAAGCTGGGTATTATCAATAGCTTCAGGTACAGATGCAAAAACTTTGCGCATCTCCTCTTCACTTTTAAGATAAAACTCATCATTAGGGAATCTCATTCTATTTTCATCGTTTATACTGGTAGCAGTCTGAATTGCCAAAAGTACATCATGTGCTTCTGCATCACTTTTGCGCACATAATGAACATCATTGGTTGCAACAACAGGCACATCAAGTTCCTGGCTTAACTGCAGCATCTGAGGCTTTATTCTTGCCTCTTCTTCAAGTCCCTGATCCTGAAGCTCCAAATAAAAGTTCCCTTTGCCAAATATATCAAGAAGCTCGCTGGCCTCAGCCTTGGCGCCTTCATAGTTTCCCTGCAAGAGTCTCTGCTGCACATTACCTGCAAGACATGCAGAAAGCGCAATAATTCCTTTGCTATGCTGTCTTAAAACATCTTTATCTATACGCGGCTTATAATAATATCCTTTTATGTAACCTATAGAAACCAGCTTTATGAGATTTTTATAGCCTTCTTCATTTTTCGCAAGCAAAACCAAGTGCCCTTGATGCTTGTCCTTATCAGCTTCTTTATCTGTAAGCTTTCTTGCCGCCGTATAGACTTCGCAGCCTATTATAGGCTTGATTCCCTGTTTCTTACATTCTTTATAAAAGTCTATAACGCCGAACATTGCTCCATGATCAGTTATTGCAAGACTCTCCATACCTAACTCTTTGGCATGACTTACCAAATCCTTTATCCTGGCGGCTCCGTCTAGCAAACTGTATTCTGTATGAACGTGTAAATGTGTAAATGCCATATTTTTCTCCTTTTTAATATTTTATCACAGCATAAAACTTTTGCAAAGCGCGGATTGCCTTCGTATAGTATCCATATTTTTTATAGTGCTGGCAAAACTTTTTCTTCTTTTGAAAAATGTCAACAATTAATTAAATAGCGTATGCAATCGCATGTCCCAATGTCATAGCGTTGACAAAACTGTTACTTTTTCAAGAAATTTTACAACATTTTAATAGTTTTGTTGACATTTTAAATGTTATTTTTTAATTTTTGTCAACACACTCTTCCCATTCGACAAGTTTTGACACCATTAATGCCTTTAAGTTGTAAAATTTTATAAAAATTTCAATTTTTGTCAACCATCTTCCATCTTAATCCATACTGAGGTTATTGTACCATAGCTACAAGGATATATTGATATGATTCAATGAACGCTTCCATGCGGCAACGCCGTAAATATAGTCGTGCGTTCATTATACCATAATTGCGGCATAAATGCCGCAACAGCGGTAGCTGCCTGTGCTTTCAGCACAGAAATTATGATTCAATGTTCTCTCAGGCGCCAAAAGCTTTGATTTTGCTAGCGCCGTGAGGTTATTATACCATAATTGCTCCCTCTTGGTTTAGTTGACAAAATATAAAAAGAATTTGTATAATACAACAAAAGAAAGGACTATATTATGAAAAAAGCTTTAAAAGTCTTTGCACTTGTAATATGTGCAATAATAATTATAATTTTAGCCTACGTCGCTTATGTATTTATAGACTATTACAGGCTTGACGATAATCTGGAATTGACTCCTCAAAACGCATCAGCAACTGTCAAAGAAGCACCCACAGGAGAAGAGCTTTCAATAACATCATGGAATATAGGTTTCGGAGCATATACAGATGAGTTTTCCTTTTTCATGGATGGAGGAAAATATTCTCGTGGCTTTTCTGAAGAAATAGTTTCTGATACTATGGATAAAATTACTTCAGATTTAAAATCATTTAATTCAGATTTTTATCTGGTTCAAGAGGTCGATGTAAACGCTGACAGATCTTATCATATCAATGAGTACAATATAATAACAAATCCATTTGATAAAATGTCTGTAGTCTATGCTCAGAACTACGATTCTCCGTTTCTGTTTTATCCCATATTAGAACCCCACGGAAAATCTGAAGCCGGACTGGTTACTATGTCAAATTACACAATATCCTCCTCGCTTAGAAGAAGTCTGCCTATCCAAGATGGTTTTGCTAAATTTCTCGACTTGGATAGATGCTATGTCATAAATCGCATACCTACAGATAACGGTAAAGAGCTGGTTTTGATAAACTTCCACCTTTCCGCTTACACTACAGACCCTACAATTGCCGATAATCAGATGTCCATGCTTTATGAGGACATTCTAAAAGAATATGAAAAAGGTAATTATGTAATATGCGGAGGTGATTTCAACAAAGATTTGCTTGGAACTTCGTCTCAAATCTTTGGAATATCAGGAGACGACTACAGTTGGGCAAAACCATTTGCCTATGATAAAGTACCTGATGGAATCACTGTCATAGCTCCTTACAGCGAATCTGAACCTATTCCAAGCTGTCGCAATGCTGACAGACCTTGGAACTCTGAAACTAATTTTCAGCTTACAGTTGACGGATTCATAATCAGCGACAATGTCAAATGTATAAAATCCAATGTAAGAGACTTGCAATTCCAATGTTCTGACCATAATCCAGTATATATGAACTTCGTGTTAAAATAATCAATACATAAAAAATCCTGTGCACATATAAGTTCACAGGATTTTTTAATTAATCAACTTGTCTACCTTTTCTTATAATTATATCTAACCGTCAACAATACCATAAATGCCGCAGAAGCAATCATAGCCATAATAGCCATCCACATTACGGATGCAATTCCATCTGATGTCTTTGGCCCATCGAATTGTATAGCGTCAGGTATACCATCACCGTCTGCATCGATGTTTATATCTGCAATTCCATCACCGTTGATATCTATATTTACATCAGGTCTTCCATCACCATCAACGTCAACATTCAAGTTAGCTTTGCCGTCTCCATCTGTATCGATGTTTATATTTGGCTTACCATCTCCGTTGGTGTCAATATTTATATCTGGCTTACCGTCTCCATCTGTATCGATATTTACATCAGGCTTATCATCTCCGTCTGTATCGACATTTACATCTGGCTTGCCATCTCCATCTGTATCAATATTTACATCCGGTTTGCCGTCTCCGTCTGTATCGATATTTATATCCGGCTTATCATCTCCGTCTGTATCAATATTTACATCCGGTTTGCCGTCTCCATCTGTATCGACATTTATATCTGGTTTACCATCTCCATCTGTATCAACATTTACATCCGGTTTACCATCTCCGTCTGTATCGATGTTCACATCCGGCTTGCCGTCATCATTTGTATCGATATTCAATACTCTTTTTACTACTACCTCTATAATATAATCTTCACTAATTGAAGAAATATTATATTTATTTGCGTTTAGAAGTTCAGGATGTGAAATGCCATTGATGAGCACATCTGTAACTGTATAATCTTTTGTTACGCTCCAGCTTACAGGATAATCTTCTCCCTCTTCAAGAGCATTATTTCCTGCTGTAATAGTAGCGTTTGCATCACCCAATATAAATGTCTGTACAGAGAAAACTCCATCCTTTTTCTCTTCTGTATCCTTTTCAAGAATTACCTGAACTGAATGGTCTTTTTCAATTTGTTCAAACAGATAATCACCTTCATCTCCAGCCATATCAAGACTCATAAGACTTATTGCGGTTTCCTCTTTTCTCTCAGGATAATAAATTCTGTCACCATCTATGATGATTTCTCGAACATGCCATCCCTCAGCAGCAGACCATTCTACAGAGCTGTCATCTCCTCGCTGTAATATCTTTGATTCTGTAATATTTCCTTCACCAATTATAGAAGTGTTAATCCTTAATAAATCTTTTTCAGGAATCACTACAGTACCTGCTTGTTGTTTTGATGCAAGAGTTACTATAACTTCATAATCCTGATCTATTCCTGTCAATGATGCACCGGCAGATGTTGCAGTGCTATTAGTTGCAAACTTATTTACAACATTTCCTTCGCTGTCATGTACGACTATTGACTTTATTTCATAATTCTTTGAATCAGATACAGAAGCATTTATATTATAGTCTGATCCGGCCTTTACCTCAGAAGACGGTGTTATAGAGCCAGGTCCTCCTACAAGTTTGGTTATTACATTATATTTATCTTCTTTGGTTACACTTTCTTCTTTAACGATCTCTACTTCTACGCTGTGATTTTGTGCAACCTTTGAAAATACTACCTTATCATTTTTAAGTAAATCTTCACGCACTATGCCGTCTACTTTTACACCTTTTACCTGGTATCCGTCTGCAACATCCCAGCTTACAGTATAGTTTTTCGTCCTGGCATCATTCTTAATCAGCCGCACGCTTGGTGTTATTTTACTTTTAGCACCGCCGCCGCTAAGTTTTGTATCTACGCTATAATAAACTTCATTGCCTGTGTAATCGGAATCTTCTTCGTCAGATATAAACTCTACCAAAACATAATGTTCTTCATGAATATTATCAATTACCAGCTTTCCGCTCTTATCAGGCTTATAGAATACATCGTCCAGCCATACTCCGGACACCTTATAACCCTTTGCAGCAGAATAATTTACAGTAACGTCACTGCCCTCCTGGAACGGACTTTCTTCGTCTTCAGTTCCAGAAATCGTAACACTTCCTTCGCCGCGCTGTCCTATTGTTACAGGATAAATTTTAACCCATTTTGCATAAAGGTCGATTTCATCGCCATAAGTCGCTTCGTCAAAAGTAGTTTCGCTTGTAACTCTATCGCCTTTTCCTTCTTCATTCTCATACCATCCAAGGAATTTATAACCTTCGCGGCTCAAATCTCCAGGCATGGATGATAATGTATCTATACTGGTTAAAAGAGTCTTAGTCTCATCATCAGTTCCATCATTGTTATGGAATGTAGCTGTACGTGCGCTTACACTTATAGGCAATAACAAATCTCCACTTAAATTACCTGCCCAGTCAACTGCATAAGCATGTACATAATATGTAACGCCAGGTGTTAAGTTTTTAGCTTCGTAGCTAAGAACATCACCTGTTCCGGGCAAAAGATTAGCAAGAGCTGTACGAGAATCTGCAGTTTCTGCTGTGCTGTTGGTATTTACAGCTTTCACATAATATCCTTTTAATCCTGATGTAGCTGTATTTCTAAATACAGAATCATCTTCAGGATTAGTAGCCTTTGTAGACCAGATTTCCTTATAATTACTCATATCATCAAGAGTAGTCTGAGGAATTGCCTGAATCTTATATGCATATTCTGTTCCTCTGTCTTCAGATCCTGTAAGCTCTACTGTCGCATTATAATGAGTAAGATCTTCTGTCGGAACAATGGAAGCCACTTTGCCCTCAGGATTAGTAGGAGCAGCTTCATCTATAAATGAAGAATCCCTTGCAGTTGTAGTAGTAGTCGACTGAGCCAAATATATTAACGTGTTCGCAAATACCTTGGCCTCATCTTCAGTTGCGGCGCCGCTTGTATGACCTGTCTGTATCATAGCGTTGGAGCCATTAGTAACCAAATAATAGTTATCAATTTCTGCACCTGTTTGATTAGCGGCATCAACTGACGTTCCAAGGGGAACTCCTGCAGCATTTGAAAACTGCATCCAAACTCTTGATGCATTGCTGCTAGTAACTTTCTGTCCAAGCATATGTGTCTGAGGAATAGTAAGTGTTTTACCTTCCAAATTCCACGGACGGCTTGTCAAGAAGCCAGTATCCACAACTTTAACATAAGTAGAAAGAAGCGTAGTTGCTTCGTCTCTCATAGTAATATCAAGATAATCAGGCTGCGCAAAACGTGAAAAATATGTACGAACTCCTACGCCGCCTGTCCAGCCTGTCAAAGTATCATGACCAAACATCAAACCTCCGCCCGCTTCTGAAAAGTCCTCAGTCGCTTTTTGTGAATCTGCGGTCAAGTCCATGCTGTCATTAGCATCATATGTTCCAAACATTATAACACTATACTGATAAGAATTAGTAAGCTCGCCTGTATCCGGGTCAGTTTTTAATATTCTTTCCGCTTCTCCAGGCTTATTATAATCACTTATCACAACAGGATACACCTTAATGATTCCACGTCCTACAGTAGTAGAGCTTCCATCATAGTCTTCAGCCGCCATATTCATCCAATTCCTAAGGTATGCTGTTGAAGCAGAATTAGGCGCAACGTTGAGTACACGTACACGTCCATCAGCTTTATCTACATCCACCGGAGATCTGGTATCCCACTCACTCCAGCTTCCATCATTAAGCTTTTTAGCCTGCCACATTTTATAACGATACGGTCTTGACGGGTCCACACCGGAATCTGTCAGTGGATTCCTATAAGGGTATGTCCACTCAATATCAGCCATCAGCTGTCCGTCATTCCCTACCGTATAATATCCGTTAACGTTGATTTTGCCCTCTTCATATTTAGGAGGAACATATTCCTTAGAAACATCAGGCTTATCTTCGTTTGCTGATACTTTAGGTGAAACAATTGGCATGAGTGAAATCAACATCGCCATAATTAAAAAGCATGATAAGACTTTTTTCTTCATTGTTAGCACTCCTTCGCTTTTATAATTTATTTACACCATAAATATAAAAAAACTTATACATATTAGAAGCTGTACCAATAGGCTAAAGCCTTTTTAACAAAGTGCGAAAAGCGGCAATC
>CAJUQR010000009.1 GCA_910588185.1 uncultured Peptostreptococcaceae bacterium | reverse complement strand
GATTGCCGCTTTTCGCACTTTGTTAAAAAGGCTTTAGCCTATTGGTACAGCTTCTGAATCCGTCCATTCATGCCATGAATTACGAACTCTGTACCCTGATTGCGGCTGATTTGTCTGCCAGCATTTACGGCTTCTTGTTTAGTCGAATAGTGGCCGCTGGAGCGCTGAGCCCCGCCACGTTTTACATCCCAGCCGCCATTGGGATTGTGAACGACATGATGAGAAGAACGAGCCATAGAATCACCCCCTATGTGCATCGGGACAGCAGATTGCACAGCCGTCCGCATCGGAATAGATTTTCTTCGCTTGAGCAACCGCCTCAACCTCGTTTGCATAGTAGCCTACATACTGTTTGCTACGAATGCCAAGCTGTGCAGCGTGCTCTTTCGTGTGAACCTCGTGATGAAGACCGGGATTTGAGGTCTGGTTGTCGTTAATATAGTAATGCTTATACATGATATATTCCTTTCCGCTTGACCAAACAAGCTATACATGATATTTTAATGATGTACACATCGTAAATGAGCGGTTAGTCTGTGCCAGCAGATTGCCGCTCTTTTTAATTGCGCATATAGCACCACCTCCTCAAAATTCACATATTCGCTTGTTCGCAGATTCCTAACATTTGGGCTGTTTTTAAGGGAATCCAAGATTCCCTTAAATTGAAATTTTAAATTGGAATGGCGTTGCATCAAAGGTGATCATGTTCAGAGCATTTAATCGATAACGCATAGCCTGCTTTGATACGCTGAATACATCAGCCATGTCGCAAATGATGCTTTCTACCATATAATCGCATGGGAGTGGGTACTTAGAGCCCAAATTGTTACTTCGCTTTTTAAACTCCTCCCGAACTACATCCTGAGGCATCAGAAAAGCGGCTGCACATGTGTTTGCCTGATATTCTATAAAGTCCAATGAGGTTTTCAACTGCTTCTTGCCATTTAATGCTTTTTGGCTTGTGCTATGGATGTAATCAGGCTTTTCTCGTCGAAAGCAATTTTTATGAAGGACTTGATGAAATACCTCGTGCATCACAGTGAAGTTTTCGCGTCCTCTATTCTCCGATTCTGTAAGGGTGGCGTCAATGAGAATGCACCCCTTGGGAAGATACACTTTTGAGGGTAACATACCTTCACGATAACAAGGTTCCGGCCACACCCATATATATCCGGCATTGAATGCTGTTGCACCCAGAATGGACTGATCCGGGGTGATGTATTTCCAGTCGTATTCAACGCCCAGACACTTTTCAATGACTGCATATACATCGATAGACTTCGGCTTTTTTAGGCGCTCAGAATCAAACCGGAATAGAAGTTTTTCAGCTTCGGATTCCAGTTGATGTGCAGAATAATTGTAATGGATCACACTTATTTCTTACCTCGCTCCTGTTCCTCCATCATCTCAATGACTTTTTGCCATACTTCGCTGGAGGCATTGTTGTCACGTGCCATACGAAGTGCAACACGTACTTGCTCATTTCCCATGATATATTCCGGCAGATCAGGAGACACAGTGTTTTCCTTTTCACCTGCGGCCAAATCGAACATGGTGTTGGTTTCATCTTCGGACAGGCACAAAATACGGGATAATTCGTATAGCTTATCTTTATCAGGGGGATAACGATGCCCCTTTTCGATATCACTCATGTACGCTGGTACAATTCCTAATTCGGCCGCCAGCCCACGCAGTGTCAATCCACGGGATTTTCGCTTTTCAGCGATAAATTCTCCGAACTTGCCATTCATAGCACTTCCTCCTTGATAGAAATAAGCGTGTTCGCTGATTTCTAACACCATTATATACGGCAACACAAAGAAAGTCAAGTGCGTTTTCTGAATTTTTTAATGTCCATTTGGTACTATGATTTTTTGACCAAATGTTATATACTTAGATATGAAATCTAAATTTTAGATATTTGGTTTATTGAAGGAAGGAGTTAGGCATGGCTGTATCCTACAAAAAGCTTTGGAAGCTGTTGATTGACAGAGATATGACGAAAACAATGTTGCGTAAAGAAGCTGGAATTACCACAGCAGCCCTTGCAAAGCTCGGGAAAAATGAAAATGTTAATACCGAGGTGCTTGTGAAAATATGCAGTGTTTTGAAGTGTGACATCTCTGACATTATGGAACTTACAGATGAAAGGACTAAGGAATAATGGATAAATCGAATTTTGGGCAGATCGTATCGTTTTTGTTCGGTATTGCCAACGACTGCCTGGTAGATACTTATGATGTGGGTGATTACAGAAAGATTATTCTGCCAATGATGGTGATCCGCCGTTTTGATGCAGTTTTGGAACCTACAAAAGAAAAAGTTCTGAAAATGAAAGCACAGTTGGATGCTGCCGGTATTACTGAGCAGGACGAAGCTCTGTGCAGTGTGGCAGGAGAAGCTTTTTGCAATAGCTCCCCTTATACATTGTCCGACTTGAAATCCCGCACAAATCAGCAACAATTAAAATCCGACTTTATCTTATATTTGAACGGATTTTCTCAGAACGTGCAGGATATTATCAAACGTTTTGAGTTTAGAAATCAGATCGATAAACTCTCAGAGCATGATATCTTGGGGCTGCTGATAAGCAAGTTTACCGATTCTACCGTTAACCTCTCAAACCGTCCCGTGTACGATACGCAGGGCAATCTTGTACAGCCTGCGCTGGACAACCATACTATGGGGACGGTGTTTGAAGAGGTAATTCGTAAATTCAACGAAGAAACCAATATTACTGATGCCGGACGCCATTTTACCCCTCGTGATATTGTAGAATTGATTACCGATTTGGCATTTGTGCCGGTAAAGGATAAAATTCAAAGTACAACCTACCGCATCTATGATGGAGCTTGTGGAACAGGTGGCATGCTGACCGTTGCTGAAGAGCGTATTCAGGAAATAGCAAAGGAAACGGATAAGAAAATATCCATCCATCTTTATGGTCAGGAGAACTCCGACGAGACCTATGCAATTGCCCGCAGTGATATGTTGGTTAAAGGTGAGGGTACGCAGGCAAATAATATTTTCTTTGGTTCTACTATCTCCAACGATGGTTTTGCCGGAGAGTCCTTTGACTTTATGCTCTCCAATCCGCCCTTTGGAACTCCTTGGAAAACGGATCTGAAAGCATGGGGTGACATCAAAAAAGACGACATCACAGATACTCGTTTCCGTGTGAATTACAAGGGTGAAGATTTCTCTTTGATTCCGGATATCAGCGATCCACAGATGTTGTTCCTTGCCAATAATATCAGCAAAATGAAAAGGGACACCGTGTTAGGCAGCCGTATTGTTGAGGTTCACAACGGCTCCTCTCTCTTTACCGGAAAAGCTGGTCAGGGGCCGTCCAACTTGCGCCAGTACATTCTGGAACAGGATTTGTTGGAAGCAATTGTTGCTGTTCCGGAAAAGATGTTCTACAATACCGGAATTAGTACATACATCTGGGTTCTTGCCAACAAAAAGGAGAAACGGCGCAAGGGTAAAGTACAGCTGATTGATGCCACCTCCTTCAAAAAACCTCTGCGTAAGAATCTGGGTGAAAAGAACTGTGAGGTTGACAAAACTATCAGGGATCACATTCTGGAATTATATATGGCGTTTGATCAGGCCGATGAACGTTACAGCAAGGTATTTGCTACCTACGAGTTCGGTTATTGGGAAGTACCTGTGTACACCCCCCAATATGATGAAAACGGAAAGCCAATTCTGGATAAGAAAGGTAAGCCTGTGAAACCAAACAGCGACAAGGAGATTATTCCATTCACTTACGAGGGTGGTATCGAAGCCTTTATTGAAAATGAGGTCAGACCGTATGCGCCGGATGTGTTTATCAAACCGGGTTCTGAAAAAATAGGATATGAGTTGTCCTTTACAAAGTATTTCTATCAGCCGGTACAGCTACGCACGCTGGAGGAAATCACTCAGGATATTCGTGCAATCGAGCGTGAAACCGACGGCCTTCTGGAAGAAATTTTAGGGGGCTGATGCAATGAGAAAATATGAAAAATATAAAAGTTCAAAGGAAGCTGTTTGGTATGATAGTATTCCGGTAAACTGGGTATCCACCAAAATGCGGAAGGTTTTTTCCGAGCGCAAGGAGAAAGTTTCCGATAAAGATTATCCTCCTCTTTCCGTTGGAAAAATGGGAGTGGTTCCTCAGCTGGACACTGCTGTTAAAACTGATAATGGGGATAACAGAAAACTAATTAGGAAAGGCGATTTTGCCATCAATAGTCGTTCTGATCGTAAAGGATCAGGCGGTATGTCAAACTATGATGGTTCTGCATCCCTAATTATCACCGTTTTGAAGCCACATCATGAATTAAACGTAAACTTTTACCACTACCTTTTGAGAAGTCATTACTTTTCTGAAGAGTTTTATAGAAATGGAAAGGGACTTGTTTCTGATCTATGGACTACAAAATGGGAAGAAATGCGAAATATTTATATTCCTATACCACCTCGTGAAGAGCAAGATCAGATTGTTCGTTTTCTGGATTGGCAGGTATCCAAAATCAATCATCTAATTCATGGATATCAGAAGCAGATTAAATTATTAAAAGAAAGGCGACAGACGATTATTGACCGTGCTGCAACGCAGGGGATTAATCCCAATGTCCAATACAAAAACAGTGGGGCCAACTGGATTCCACAAATCCCAGAACATTGGAACATGGTTTACAGCAAGAAACTGTTTGCTCAAAGAAAAGATAAAGCGTTTCCAAACGATATTCAGCTGACATCCTCCCAGAAATACGGGATTATCTCTCAAGATGAGTTTATGAAAAGAGAGGGCCGTCGTCTTACGGTGGTTGTGACAGGGTCGGATATTCTGAAGCATGTGGGAATTGGCGACTTTGTGATTAGCATGAGAAGCTTTCAAGGGGGCTTGGAATATAGCTATGTTGAAGGAAAAATCAGTTCAGCGTATGTTATGCTGATACCCAATAAGGAAAAGGTTTATGATGAATATTTTAAGTGGCTTTTGAAGTCAAAGTCATACATCAAGGCTTTGCAAGGGACATCTGACCTTGTTCGTGATGGTCAGGCTCTGAGATATGCTAATTTTGCTAAAGTATACCTGCCCGAAATACCTTTGGAAGAACAAAAGGCTATTGCTGACTATATCAACAGCGAAGTCGCAAGAATTGATAATGCACTACCAACATTCCAGAAGAAAATTAAACTGTTGCGAGAATATCGTACCCGTCTGATTTCTGATGTTGTAACTGGTCAGATTGATGTACGTGATGTGGTAATTCCAGAATACACACCGGAGGATGATACAGAAATCGATGTAGCAGATACACCGGATGATACAGAGGAGGTGGCAGAGGATGCCGAGTAATACAAAGGAAAATGGCTTTGAAACATTGATTGTAGACTCTCTGATCGATAACAATGGCTATGAGCAAGGCGATACAAGCGAGTATCATAAAGCATATGCCATCGACGAAGGGAGATTGTTCCGATTTCTGTCGTCCACGCAGAAAAGAGCACTGGATGAACTTCACATTCTGGATAGTGATCTGGAAAAAGAACGCTTTTTAAAGCAGCTGGATAAGAAACTGAAAAATGATGGAGTTATTGAGTTGCTTCGTAAAGGTATGCGTTATAAGCATCTGCGTTTGGACTTATTCTATGTTCGCCCTTCTATCCATAATCCAGAAGCAGCCGAGTTGTACGAAAAGAATATTTTCAGCGTTACTCGGCAGCTACAATATTCCAGCTTCAATCCTCGTCTGGCTCTGGATGTATGTATTTTTATCAATGGTCTGCCAGTAATCACTATGGAACTGAAAAATCAGCTTACCAAACAGAATGTGTTTGATGCGGTAGAACAGTACAAAAATGACCGTACTCCAGATGAGGTGCTGTTTAGTTTCAAGCGTTGTATTGTTCACTTTGCTGTCGATGATAACGAGATAAGAATGTGCACGGAGCTGAAAGGAAAAAAGTCTTGGTTCCTGCCATTTAACAAAGGATTTAATGACGGTGCAGGCAACCCGCCAAATCCAAACGGTATCAAAACCGATTATCTTTGGAAAGAGATTTTGACCAAGGATGAGCTGGCCAATATTATTGAAAACTATGCTCAAGTCATTGCTGAAAAAGATGAGGATACTGGTGCTATAACATATAAGCAAGTGTTCCCACGTTACCATCAGCTTTCTGTGGTAAAGTCTCTGTTGGCAGATGCAAAACGAGATGGTGTCGGCGGGCGATATTTGATCCAGCATAGTGCTGGTTCCGGAAAGTCCAATTCTATCGCATGGTTGGCACACCAACTTGTAACATTAAAGAATGACAGTGGAAAAGAAATCTTCGATACCGTTATCGTCGTAACAGATCGTATCAATCTGGATAAACAGATTAAAGATACTATTAAGCAATTTATGCAGGTGTCCGCAACAGTTGGTTGGGCCAAAAGTTCCAGTGACCTAAAACAGCTTCTAAAAGAGGGCAAGAAAATCATCATTACTATCGTCCATAAGTTCCAGTTTATTCTGGATGGCATTGGCGAAGTACATAAAGATAAAAACTTTGCCATTTTGATTGATGAAGCTCATTCCAGTCAAAATGGTTCCTTGTCTGCAAAGATGAACATGGTCCTTTCCGGAAGCGTCTATGAAGATGAGGATGAGCTGGAAGATAAAATCAATACCATTATTGAAGGCAGGAAAATGGTTAAAAATTCCAGCTATTTTGCCTTTACTGCTACACCAAAGAATAAGACATTAGAGATGTTTGGCAAAAAAGTACCTCTTCCAGACGGAACCACGAAGCCTGAGCCTCATTATGTTTATACCATGAAGCAGGCTATCGAAGAAGGCTTTATCATGGATGTGCTAAAGTATTTCACGCCGGTGCAAAGCTATTATAAATTGGCAAAAACCGTTGAAGATGACCCGCAGTTTGATAAAAAACGTGCGCAACGGTTACTGCGCTACTATGTGGAATCGAACCAATATGCAATTCACGAAAAGTCTAAGATCATCGTGGAGCATTTCCATACAGAAGTGATTGCGAAGGGAAAAGTCGGTGGCAAGGCCAGGGCTATGGTAATCAGTAGTTCTATCAAAAGGGCCATTGAATATTACAAGGAAATCTCTAAACTTCTGGAGGAAAGAAAGAGCCCGTTTAAGGCGATTGTTGCATTTTCTGGGACTGCGGAGTACGAAGGAAAGCAAGTTACAGAAGCAGATTTGAATGGTTTTCCGAGTGCGAAAATTGAGAAAACATTCAAGGCAGACCCGTACCGAATTCTGATCGTTGCCAACAAATTTCAGACGGGTTTTGATGAGCCTTTGCTGCATACCATGTATGTAGATAAGGGCCTGTCAGATATTAAAGCAGTGCAGACACTTTCTCGACTAAATAGAAGTCATCCAGATAAAAAGGACACGTTCATTCTGGACTTTGTCAACGAACCAGGAATTATCAAACAGGCTTTCGATCGTTATTATAAAACCACTATACTTTCTGGAGAAACGGACGTAAATAAGCTTAATGATTTAATTGACACTATGGAGTCAATTCAAGTGTTCAATGATCAAGATGTGGATACATTGGTTGAACGATATCTGGCCAATGAACCTCGTGAAGTTCTCGATCCGATACTTGATCGATGCGTTGAGGTCTATAAAGATTTAATTATGGAAGATCAGATTGATTTTAAAAGCAGTGCCAAAACTTTTGTACGCACCTACAATTTTCTTTCTGCAATCCTCCCGTATGGCAGCATTCAGTGGGAAAAATTGTCTATCTTCCTAACTCTTTTGCTTCCTAAACTTCCAAAGCCTGAAGGTGAAGATTATACCGAGGGTTTGTTGGAAGACGTTGACCTGGAAAGCTATCGTGCAGAAGCCCAAGAAACCATGCGTATACAGTTAGAAAACGAAAATGGTGAAATTGCTCCTGTTCCAGTTAGTACCAGTACCGGCATTGATGTCCCAGAACTCGATTCGCTGACAAATATCCTAAAGGAATTCCATGATATTTTCGGCAACATCGAATGGACAGACGAAGATAAAGTTAAGAAGCAGATCAACGATATTATTGAAAGCGTCCGCAAAGATGAACGATATAACAATGCTATGCAATACTCCGACAAGCAGAATGCCCGTGACGAAAGTGACCGTGCGGCCCATGAAGCTGTATTGAACAGTATGCAAAGCGGGCTTGAACTTTTCAGGGAAGTTCAGAACAATCCTTCTTTCAGAAAGTGGTTGTTTGATAGCGCATTTAATTCCACATACCAGACAAATAGCCAGCAGCATCCATAAAAATCTACGAATTCTCTATGTGAAAAAGCCGCCAGAAGCATCATTCCTTGGATGTGCCTCTGGCGGCTTTGCTTATCAATCGAAATCTAACTGTGGAGCCTCCGTTACGGTTCGCAGGTATTCTTCCGGATCGCCATTCAAAATCAATTCCGCATAAGACAGCGGATCGTTGTAGATGAGCCAGTCCAGTTCAGACCGCTGGAAACGGCTATTCGCCACCTCATCCTCAACGGCAGTACAGTTAATGGAAATCATGCTGCCGTTAGAATATTTTAGCTCCACACAGGCGGTGTCGATATTAAACTCACAGGAAATCAGTTTTTTCATGGGAATACCTCCAAAATTTGATGTTCTGGAAGTAATGTAAGCGTGGGTTTGTGGTGTGATATCCTTAACTATGGGAAACTCCTGTCTCCCATTTGGTAATCGCTTGTCTGGATACATTCAGCTTTTCGGCCAAATCTTCCTGTGATATTTTTCGCCCTTTTCTGTATTCTTTTAATTTTTCTCCCAAGATCATATTTTAGTCCTCCTTTTCAGGAACAAATCATATATCCTTTTTAAGAAATACACCAGCAAATAAAGGCTGCATCTTTGCTACTTATCGTGGCAATTCCCTCTTCTATTATTTTATATAAATTCTTTCTTTGCAATAAATTTTTAAAAATCCTACTTATTTCCTTTCAGTACAAATTTATGTTATACTTTAATTACAATTAAAAGGAGAAATTCTAACATGAAAACAGTCAGACTTTTCAAACAAGATGTATATATGAAAACGGCAAAAGCCCAAATCACATCTGTGTTCAGCCAAGCAGGAAAAACTCTCGTTACTCTTGATCAGACCATTTTCTTTCCTACTGGAGGCGGACAAAGCTGCGACAAAGGCACAATAGAAAATATCAACGTACTTGATGTATATGAAAAAGACGATGAAATTTATCATCAAATTGAAGGCACAGAAGATGTACTGAAACTCGGGCAAACTGTATTCCTGCAATTAGACTGGAATCATAGATTCGACAATATGCAGCGTCACTGCGGCGAACATATTTTAACAGGTATCTTCCACGAGAAGTTCGGCGGCGTCAACCGTGGTTTTCACATGGGTGACCAATACATGACTATAGATATAAGTCTTGAGGGTAACTCAGAATTTGACAAAATAACATGGGATATGGCAAAACAAGCAGAACTTGCCGCAAACAACGTGATCTGGCAAAACCTGCCTGTAATAACAAGGCACTTTGATAACAAACGAGATGCAGAAAATCTACCTTTGCGTAAACCTCTTGCCATAGACGAAGATATAACCATAGTTTGCGTAGGCTCAATCGAAAACCCTTCTGACTGCGTAGCATGCTGCGGTACTCATCCAAGTACTGCCGGACAGGTAGGTCTTATCAAAGTATACAAAGTTGAAAGCAACAAAGGAATGTTCCGCATATACTTTGAAGCCGGAAAAAGAGCTTTGGAAAAATATCAAATGCAGTTCGACATCCTTACTACTCTGGAAAATCAACTTTCTTCCGGTACAGAAGATTTAATGGACAAATATAAAGCTCAGCAGGAGAAGAACAAAGAAGCTCGTACACAACTCCACCTACTAAAAAAAGAAGTAATAAAACGTGAAGTTGAAGATATTAAAAGTCTGATGAACTCGTCCCACCAGCCGATAACAAGAGCTTACAACTTGCTTTCAGGAGATGATATTTCTGCTATTGGCAGGGAATTATCAGATTCAATTCCAAAGATTCTCTTCCTGATTCACAAACCTACTTTAACCGTATTCCTATGTTCTTCCGGCAAGTCACAAATAGACTGCGGCAAGCTGGTTAAAGACAACGCTTCCATATATGGAGGCAAAGGTGGCGGAAACAAAACCCTCGCCAGAGCAATTTTCAACAAAGAAGAATACATTGACGTTTTTATTGATTTAATAGAAAAACATCTTCGTTAAAATTTAAAACAACCGGTACCCTGCACCTATGCAAAGACCGGTTGTTTTTATCGTCTCATATTTTTATTCTATTACATATACATTAACTGTTCTTGCTCCCCAAGCTATACATTGACTGTATTTTTCCATATACAAATCCACAACATTACCCTTTATTGCGGTGCCCACATCATTGGCAATTGCATATCCATACCCCTCAATATAAAGCTTTGAGCCAAGCGGAATCACATTCTTGTCTACTGCAACAGTTCCATACTTACACGGCAATCCGTAGGCTCCTACAGGATTTCCCTCATAATAGTATGATACAGCTTTGACATTTGAAATTTTCTTTTTATACTTAAGGTCTTTAGGTATTCCCGAAAAAACACCCATTCCATAAGATATAATTTTATCTTGCTTTTCTTTAATCACCTGAACATCTGTTAATTCGCGCTCAGATTCTTCTCCATCTATATAGGTTACGAGATATTTTCTCTTTTCAAGACCATTCTGGCCTTTTTGAGTAATTTCTGTCTTACCTATTGCCATATTGTAATTTACACAGCTCACTTGTTCATGTTCAACGACAACATCCTCGGTTACTTCAGCTGTAGTCACTCGTCTAACATAAACATGCTGCCCGGTTTTGAGCTCCTGATCTAATGCGGGTTCAACTATATCGTCTTTTCCAACCTTAATCTCAAGCTCTTTTAACAAATCCTCCACCGTAGCCGTAAGCGTGGTTACAGTCTCGGTTTTTCCATCAGCAGTTACAGATATCTGTAATGCCTTGGTAATATTGATCTCCATGTTGTCAGAAATTCCGTCATACATCTCAACATCTATAATGTCTTGACCATAAACATAATCAATCTCATGGTTTTCAATGAAACTATCTACCCTCATGCTGGTAGTCTCATACTTAGTAGTAGTCGTTTCTATAGAGTCATCAATATTTACTATCACCGTCTTAGGTGTGGCGAATCCCACTATTACTAAACCGGCGGCCGAAATGCAAATAGTAGCAACGATGGTAGCCGCAAGTCTCGGATGAGCGTCCTTGAAAATCTTAGTTTTCTTTCTCGGTACACAAAGTATATTGCCTACAGCTTTTTTTCCTTTCATGCACCAACGAAAGAATCCTTCGATAAGACTCTCAACCTTATCTCTAGGTTTATCTATCATAGGCCCTCCTATTCTTTTTTGAGACTATTAAAGTTTAACATATCGCAAGCAAAAAGTCAATTAAAACGGGCATTTTTCAACGTTTTTACGGCTCGAACTATGTTGTTTTTTGTAGAATTTGTGAAAAATTCGAGGAATATTTATGTGCAAAAAATCCCTATAAATGTATAGTTCCCCAGTCTTTAGCGTTATATACATTTGCCAGTTTTAATTTACATTTTATTCCATTTATGATATGATTTATTTATGGATTATATAGAATTAACAAAAATAGATTTGGAGATTGAACGAAAACTTTTAGCAAAATACCGCAGGTAACTTGAATGTCTTCCTAATTATAATATGGTGTGCAAACAAATAAGAGGTAAAACTTGTTATTACTTAAGGGAAAAAGGGTCCGATTTGCAAACATACATTTCAAACGAAGATAACAAACTCATAATGGATATAAAGTTAAAACATTTTTTAGAAAAAGCTATTCCAATTTTGGAATCTAACATAAGGCTGCAAGAAAAATTATACAAATCATATTGCAGATACGATAATGAATCCATAAATGCTCTTCTTCCAAAAGTTTATCAAGAAACTAAAACTTATTACAGCACACCTGATACTTATAAAAACTTATGTAATAATGCTATGCACCTAACATCCTTTGGCCTGAATGTACGCTCAAAATCTGAGGCTTTAATTGCAGAGCTCCTTTACGCACATGATGTAAACTTTAAATACGAATTGCCTTTGTGGCTGAAAGAAAACAATGATGTTCTTATCCATCCTGACTTCACTATTATCACAAAGTCAGGAACTGTTTATTGGGAACACATGGGTATGATGTCTGTCCCGGAATATAGAGATAAAGCGTCGAAGAGAATAAGTTTATACGCAAGTAACGGTATAACCATACCCGACAAGCTTATAGTTACTATGGATACATCTGATGGCTTGATAAATATGATGACTATAAAAGTCATGATTAATAGCTTACTCATTTAACTTTGTGAAGCGTATCCAAATTCATCAAAAATCAGTAATTTGGATACGCTTTTTGTAATATTTGGTTGCCTTAGGCAACCAAATACGCAAAAAACTGTCACTTTGGATACGGGTTTTGCCGAATCTGGTTACGCTGGAGATTAAGCAACACAACAAAAAGAGCCTCCCAGTCAGGGAGGCTCCTATCAAACTCCATAAAAGTTTGTATTTTTCTATTCTTCTTCCATTGCCTTCATATTAGGATCGAAGTGAAGTTCACAACCTGTTGCTGCCTGAATATCTTCCTTAGTATAATCAGGATGTAATTCAACTACCCAAATTCCATCTTCTCTAACTTCCATAACACCCATCTCAGTAATGATCTTGGATACGCATCTTTCTGCTGTAAGCGGAAGAGTACATTTCTTCAAGATTTTATGAGCACCTTTCTGAGTGTGAAGCATTACGATGATAACTTCAGGACATCCTGCACAAAGGTCCATAGCTCCACCCATACCTGCAACCTTCTTGCCAGGTACAATCCAGTTTGCAAGGTCACCGTTTTCAGCAACTTCCATAGCTCCGAGAACTGTAGCTCTCACATGTCCGCCTCTTACAAGACCGAAAGATTCTGCTGTATCGAAGAATTTTGCTCTGTCTACTGCAGTTACATAAACTCCGCCTGAGTTGATAATATCAACGTCAGTGTTAGTTTCATCTGCAACTGCATCTATTCCTGCAAATCCGTTTTCTGAATGACATGTTACTGCAATGTCGTCAGGAAGGAAGTCAGCAACCATTGTAGGTAAGCCTATACCTAAGTTGATGAAATCGCCGTCTTTAAATTCTTTTGCGCATCTTTTCGCAATTCTTACTTTTAAATCTGCCATCTCTTCTCTCCTTCCACAATAGTATCTACAAGTACGCCTGCAACTGCAAAGTAATCAGGATCGATTTCACCGATTTCAACCAATCTCTCAGGAGCAATGATTGTCTTCTTTGCAGCACCTGCCATTACATAGTTGAAGTTCTTAGTTGTTTTTGAGCAGTAATAGTTACCGAATTTATCAGCAACTGTAGGTCTTATAAATGCATAATCTGCACGAAGCGGCATTTCAAATAAGTACTTTTTACCTTCAATTTCTACTACCTTTTTCTCACGACCCAGCTCATCAAGCTCTTCCTGTACAGGAGTACCTACTCCAGTAGGAGTTAAAACTCCGCCAAGTCCATAAGCAGCAGCTCTAAGCTTTTCTGCCAAAGTTCCCTGTGGTACGAGAGTACACTTTAAAGTGCCTGCAACCATTCCATCTCCGATAAGAGGGTTCATTCCTACGTGAGAAGCGATGATATGATCTACCATTCCTGCTTCCAACAACTTGCCGATACCTCTTGCAGTTTTTGCGCCGTAAGTTCCTACAGGAAGTCCTCCATCATTTCCGATAACAGTCAGATGTTTTACACCCTTTCTTACCAGTGCGTCCATTAAAACTTCAGGGGAACCTGTTCCAAGGAATCCGCCTACCATGATGGTCATACCGTCTTTTACGCCTGCAACTGCTTCGTCTGCAGTCATAATTTTGTTAATCATGTTCGTTTCACCTTTCTGAATATATTTGCATGCAGCCGGCTTTGGACAAAACCAAAGCCGACTGTAGTAATCTAATTTAATTATCTGTCTGCAATATTCGCTTTATCCTGCCAGCCTCTCTTAACTACTTCCTGCATGATGTAGCTCATTACATGCTCAGCATATTTTCCAGGACCAAAACCTGCATCATAGCCTAATTCCTGAGCAAGCTCATGTGAGATTCTAGGACCGCCGCAAGTCAAAATAACTTTGTCACGTAGACCTTCTGCTTCAAGAAGTTCTACCATCTTAGTAAGCTGCTGGATATGAATATCTTTCTGAGTTACAGTCTGAGAAACTAAGATTGCATCTGCATTTACTTCCTTAGCCTTTGCGATTAGTGCTTCGCAAGGAACCTGTGAACCCATGTTATAAGGAACTACGTTCTTAAATCTTTCAAGACCGAAATGTCCGTGGAAGCCTTTCATCTGAATGATAGCGTCAATACCTACTGTATGAGCATCAGATTCGATGGAAGCTCCAACTACTGTTATATCTCTGCCTACGTTATCGCCAATCCATTCGCCACATTCTACACGGTCCATAACAGTTCCTTCTACCTTAGGAACCTTAATTGCTGTATAGTCAATAGTTGCCTGAGCTGATCCATAAACGTTAAAGAATGTATATCCTGTAGTAAGCTCACAATAATATGCTACGTTTGGCTCTTCTAAACCTAATTTTCTTGCATACTGTTTTGCACATTCTTCCGCCTCTTCACCATAAGGTACAGGAAGAGTGAACGCCAGTTGAACTTTACCGTCATTTAATGCGTCGCCATAAGGCTTAACACATGTTAAATCAACCTGAGTAGTTGCTGTTTTATTCTCTGCCATTACTCGCTACCTCCCTATTCATGATCCATAAACAATTCGATGAATGGATTGAAGTAATTTTCACCCTTAGTGCAAACGCCCTCAAGTCCATGTCCACCATCAAACGGACGCTTTACGCCGCCGAAGATACCTTTTTCAATTGTAGAGAAAAGACCTTCCTTCTCAACTTCTGCAAGAAGTGCGTCAGCTTTTCCTAAAACTTCCTGTGCACGGCTCTGGATTATTCCGCCCTCTTTGAACTCGATTTCATCTCCTATATGTCTGCAGTTATTGAAGATATACTTAGCATTTTCAATTGCCAAATATCTGTCCTGCATAAGAGGAGTATGAATAGCTTCTGTCAGCATTCCTGTCAGCAATAATGACTGGTTAGTCCAAACAGTTACTAAGTTAAACAATGCATCCTGAAGATGTCCTTTGAAGATATTACCTGTCATGAACTTTGTAGGAGGCATATATTTTAATCTAGCCTTAGGGAAGATTTCTCTTGCCATCTGTGCCTGTGCAAGTTCAAGAAGGAATCCGTCCTCTGTGTTAGGATCCATTTCAAACGCATGTCCAAGTCCCATCTGTTCTTCAGGAATATTTGCAAGAACAGCAAACTGTTCATTGATGAACTGGGAAGCAGTTACAGTATGAGCAGCTTCGATTGCATCATCTGTAGTCAAATAGTTATCTTCTCCTGAATTGAAGATAATTCCGCAATATCCGATTATAACTCTGGACATGAACTGGTCAACCAAAGTTCTCTGCATGTTGATATCTCTAAACAGAATTCCGTAGATAGCATCGTTAAGCATAACGTCTAATCTTTCAAGAGCTCCCATAGCTGCGATTTCAGGCATGCACATTCCGGAAGAATAGTTACAAAGTCTGATATATCTTCCAACTTCCTCACCAACTTCGTCAAGAGCTTTTCTCATGATTCTGAAGTTTTCCTGAGTTGCATATGTACCGCCAAATCCCTCTGTTGTTGCGCCATAAGGAACATAGTCAAGAAGAGACTGAGCTGTAGTTCTGATAACTGCTATAATATCAGCTCCCTGTCTTGCAGCAGCCTGAGCCTGAATAACGTCTTCATAGATGTTACCGGTAGCAACAATTACATAAATATAAGGTTCTGGACCTTCTCCTATTGTTTTAAGATATTCTTGACGTTTTGCCTTTTGCATGTCAATTCTTTCGAATGTAGCTTTGATTGAAGGCTTCAATGCCTCTGCAGCTTCTTTCTGTGAACAAGTAGGAAGTTTAGTAATGTCTAATTTGCCTGCAGACATTTCTTCTGCGATTTCCTGAGGAGTCTTGCCAGTCTGAACTATTGCATTACCAATCCAATAAGCAGCTCCTGTAGGCAATGCACCTGCTTCTTTAAGCTGATCCACTACTACGTTTGGAAGAGGAGTGTCAACATCGTCGACACCATCAACACCCAAAAGTCTAACAATAGTTCTCTCTGTTGATACTGTTGTATGACGCTCAATAAAATCCTGCATGTCATGGGCAATGTTTGCCGCATGCTGGCGAGCACTGTCAACAACTTTTGGGTCAAGGTTTAATTTGCTTTTCATCCTATTTCTCCTTATCTAATATATTTTTTCGCTCCGTCTATAATTGCTTTGTCAATTCCTAACATAGCGGCTATACTAAGAGCATCCTTAGGTACTTGTGCTTCATTATCCACTCTACACAGACGATAATCCATGTATTTAGATATTATATTTATCCTGTCACGACGATTTGCATGCTGTATTTCACGGTTCAGCAAAGTAAAATTGCAGTCAGCCAAACCTCTGACCTGCATATTTATAACTCCTTCACGCTCAGTTACAGATTCAAAATGAGTCGTAATAAGAGAAATATACGGTTTTTCAATTAAATAATCTACCAGACTCTTGGTCAAAGCAGTTCCTTCTGTCGGATTTGTTCCTGAAGCAATCTCATCTATCAGTATGAGGCTGTTTTCTTGTCCATGGTCCAGTATTTCCTTCAGTTCTTCCATTTCAGAACCAAAGCTGGACAATCCTCTTTCTACGGACTGTGAATCGCCGATAAGAATCTGCATATAGCTGGAAAGTCCTACTCTGGCATATTTAGCCGGAACAAAGAATCCGTACTGAGCCAAAATCGGAATTTGTCCTGCCAGCTTAAGAGAAATTGTTTTTCCTCCCATATTAGCCCCGGTGATGAGTGTTACACCATCTTTAAGAGAAAGTGATATAGGACAATATTCCTTTCCCTTGGATTTTATAATATCTTCAACCTGAAGATTCCTGCCGTCTTCAAATTCAACTATATGTTCATCTACAATTTCAGGTTTTGTCAAATCGTGCTTAATGGAATAAATGGCTTTTGCAAGAGCCAGATCCAAGGCTCCCATTTTATCGCAATTATGTAAAATTACTTCGGATTTTTTTGAAATTTTTCTCGAAAGTTCCTCTCTGATTCTTTCTTCTTCAATTTCAATTTCCGAATTGATTTTTTCTACTTCACTGACATAATTATAAATCTTTTCTGTAGGTTTGAGCTGCATTGTCACGCTCATATAGTCCTGATCCACAATCTCAAGTTCATCTAAGCTTTGAATCTTTTCAAAATCAGGATGAGACTTTGCAACAACAATATCGAATTTAGGCGTAAGCATCACACCATGTTTACGTCTCAGCTCTTCCCTTGTCTGCTTCTGTTCTTTCCTTATGAGCAACTCGTATTCACGTTTTTGAGCACGATATTCTCCAAGAAGCGAACTGAATTCATCATAAATATAAAAAGTATTGAGTCTATCTCCCCTAGGATCTAAATCATCCAACAAATCTTCCGTATCTTCAAGGAAATACTCTTCCGGCACGGTATTTACTATTGGTTCATTTTCATTTATTTGAAAAATCAGCTTTTCTTCTTCACCGCTTTGATTGATTTTTTTACATTCTGAAATGCAATGGCTTCCTTTGTAATCGCCAATTTCATGTTCTATTGTAAGTTTACGAAGCTGTCTCATCTGAAGCAACAACGACTTAACTTCGTAAAGTTCAACCGTTGAAAGAGTTGCGCTTCCGCTTCTTTGAACAGTCAGAGAAGGATCTTTTACCTCCATAAAGACTTCTTGAATCTTGTCTGTTAAAACTTGATTCTGCTTTACAAATTCTATCATCCTGTCCACCCGGTTTAGCTCCTGACGAAGCTCTTCTTCTTCTCCCGGATAATAGGCTTGAATCTCCTTAAGTTGTTTCTTTCCAAAAGGCGTATTTAAATCAAGATTGAACATTATATAATCAAGACCTGTTTCCCGTCTGGTTTTGACATTGGCTAATCTTCTGTTTTTGCCTTGTTTCATAATTACATCCTTACATCTATAATTGGAATATCCGGAATAGCCTTTTGCATTTCTTCCAAAAGAAATCTATTGTCAAAAGTATATCCTGCCGGTGCCCATGGATTTACTGTAATAGCTGCAATCTCAATATTCTTAAGAACGCTTAATCTAAAGCCTTTCTTTCTATAAATTCCCCAATCCATAGCATTTACAAATATTTTTGTTGGATCTTTTAGAACAAATTGAACTTGCTTTAAGTTCTTAAGACTTATATCGCAAATTACACTGTTCGTAAAAGCTCCCGGAATATATATATATCTAGTATCCTCATCAATTGCGCCGTTGATTTCTTTTGCAGCCCCAAGGCCTGTTACTAAATCAAGCTTTTTTATTTCTCCTGCGTCACTAATGAGCATAATCTTATCGTCAAAATTATTGTTTTCTATTGCGTCTCTTATAACACCCTTTTCGAGTTCAGGCGTTCTATAAAGATTAACAACATGTGCCGTCTCTTCCACTACTTTATTAAGTTTCCTTGAAAGAACGGCTCCTGTAGACAATATAATCGCATCAGATGTATCTGGTGATGCGATAGATTTTCTGTCAATTGCCCCGTCAATTAATATTAACTGGCTGCCGAGCCCCAGCATATCCTGGCAAAGCATCTTCTGCTCTGCATTTATAACCGGACCGGCAATTTGAACATATCCTGCTTCTCTTACACGACATATGAGAAGAGTTCCTATCGCCGTAGAATAATTTGTTCTTTTAATTACTTCAAGCCCTGCATCAGCAAGGTCGTAAAGAAGTGACGGTACAGCTACAAGCATATCCTGATCCAAATAAACTCTAGGCTTTTCTGTACCTGTTACTAAATCTTGACTTTCTCCGTCACGTCCTGTAGAGGTGACTCCAAGAGCCACTCCCTCATCTATAGCTTCTTCTATAAGATAGTTAAGTGCTGTGGTTTTGCCGGCATTCTTTGCCATTCCCACGATAGAAAGGGTTTTATATTTAATTGAAAGGTCATGCAACAACCCCATTTATCTATCCTCCATCATACCTATAGGGAGACAATAGTCTGTCTCCCCATAGGAAATGTTTTTTATTGATACAAAAGATTAAACTAGTGTTTATTTCTTTCGTGTCTTGCCAAATTGCTTGGCTCCATTGACTTGATTTCAGGACCTTCACCAAGAGCAGATACACCCTGATACTTGTAAGTCTTCTTGCCTGTGCAGTAATCGCATGTGCAAGGAAGATCAGGAAGCTGAGGTTCTGTGTAAGTAGTGATAACACCCTCGTAGTTTCTCAGGATTACCTTGTGAGGTGTCTGTGAAATTACATACTGAGGCATTACAGGAGTCTTTCCGCCGCCGCCAGGAGCATCTACTACGAATGTAGGAACTGCATAACCTGAAGTGTGTCCTCTCAGACCTTCAATAATTTCGATACCCTTAGCAACAGTAGTTCTGAAGTGTTCGATACCGATTGAAAGGTCGCAGATATAAATGTAGTAAGGTCTTACTCTGTTCTTAACGAGAACATGCATTAAGTCTCTCATGATGTGCTTACAATCGTTAACACCTCTTAAGAGTACTGTCTGATTTCCTAAAGGAATACCTGCATCAGCAAGCTTTCTGCAAGCTTCCATTGATTCAGGAGTCATTTCATTTGGATGGTTGAAGTGAGTATTCAACCAGATTGGGTGATACTTCTTCAGCATATCACAAAGTTCATCAGTGATTCTCTGAGGCATTACTACAGGAGTTCTTGAACCGATTCTTACGATTTCTACGTGAGGAATCTTTCTCAGTTCGCTGATGATGTATTCAAGAGTTTCAGTTTCAACCAGAAGAGCATCTCCGCCTGAAAGAAGTACGTCTCTAACTACTGGAGTTCTTCTTATGTAATCGATACATGCGTCGATATCTTCTCTTGATCTTGCTCCGTCTGTTTCACCTGCAAGTCTTCTTCTTGTGCAGTGTCTGCAATACATTGAGCACTGGTCAGTGATCAGGAAGAGAACTCTGTCAGGATATCTGTGAGTTAATCCAGGAGCTGGGGAGTCAGCATCCTCGTGAAGAGGGTCTGCATCGTCAGCTTCTGATCTGTGCATTTCTGCAAGTGTAGGAACAGCCTGCATTCTAACTGGATCTCTAGGATCATCAGGATCCATAATGGATGCATAGTAAGGAGTAATTCCTACTCTGAATCCACCCATAACTTTTTCTATATCAGCCTTTTCCTGTTCAGTAAGGTTTACAACCTGACAAATGTCTTCTACAGTTGTTAATCTGTGTTCAACCTGCCAATGCCAGTCGTTCCACTGTTCATCTGTTACTCCCTTGAACAAAGGAATATCTTTCCAATTTCTTCTTGCCATTTCTTTCTCCTTTTTTAAATTGCAAAATTTGAAATAGAATTAAGCATACATTTCTTCGAATAATTTTCTCAGACCTTCGTGTTCTCTCAGGCACTGAAGAGTGATAGCAGCGTGACCCTTAGTGTATCCGTTACCAACGATCATGTTAACGTCTTTACCAACACCTTCTGCTCCGAGTGCAGCCTTAGTGAAGCTTGTTGCCATTGAGAAGAAGTAAACTGTTCCGTCATCTTTACATGAAAGGATTGAAGCCATTTCAGTGTTTTCGATGTTTACACAGTTAATAACTACGTCGAATAATTCTCCGTCAGTTAATTCCATAGCCTTGTTGTACATTCCAACTGCATCTGTAGCATCCATGTGGAAATATTCATCAGCAAGGTTAAGAGCTCTTGCTCTGTCTTCTGATTTCTGTGAACCAGCAGCACAAACAACTTTACCAGTAACTCCAGCTCTCTTCTTAGCTTCGTATAAGCAGAGAAGACCGGACTTTCCGCCGCCGCCGATGATTAAGATTTTCTGACCTGACTGGCATAATTTAGCAGCCTGTGCAGGAGCACCAGCAACGTCTAATGCTGATAATGCAAGTCCTTCTGGCATATCATCAGGAATGATTCCGTAGATACCGCTCTGGAACAGGATAGCCTGACCCTTGATATCAACCTGGTCGATAGTAGGTCTCATTTCAAGGATTTCTTCGATTACTAATGGAGTCAGGGACAGGGATACTAATGTAGCAATCTTGTCACCAACTTTTAATTCGCCTTTGTAAGCAGGACCAACTTCTTTAACTGTTCCAAGAAGCATTCCGCCGGAACCAGTCCAAGGGTTCTTATGCTTACCAGCTTTTGCAACAATGTCAAGCATTGTCTTCTTAACTTTTTCCTGATCTTCAGGTGAATTTTCGATATCTGCAGGCTTTTTGCCATCGCAAGATCTTCTAACGATTTCTGTAAAAGAAGCAGAGTCAACGTTTAAAGTCTTAACATCGATTAATACTTCGTTATCATAGATTTCCATAGTGTTGTCAATAACGTCTGCTGGCTGTGGTAATACTCCCTTTGGAGAAATTACTCTGTGAGTACCATAAGGGCATCCTTTTTTCATTTTTCTTATCCTCCTAGAAATAATTATTTTTTATGATTTTACGCTCGAGATACATCGGGCATAAGTTACTATGATAATTATATATCAAATTCACTGGGTTTTCCATAACAAAATAAGATTTTTTAAATTCTTATTGTCACATTTCAAATTTGGTAAAATTATCAGTTTAATATTTCTATACTAAAATAAAAGCAAATTCTATGCCAATAAGTTGTCTTGCTTCTAACATTATAAAACCTTTCTTTTTCAATATGCACAGCCACTTTTATGCGTTAAATTGTTAAGTCACATTATAAGTTTTGAACCATTTTGTGTTCACTGTGCTTCATAGCGAACACAAATAGTTTCATATGCTATTTTCAAAATATCATATCTGATATTTTTTCTTTTTTCTAACCAGCTGAGTTTGACTTATACCGATGGCCTTTGCCGCTTTTCTTGTAGAACCGTATTTTTCGCATGCGTATTTTATAAGACCTTTTTCATACTCGTCTACAGCTATTTGCAAATTAATTTCCTGGAATTCATTGTCGATTGATTCTTCAGCAGAAATATATCCAAAAAGTTCTCCATGTTGCTCACGTATTACATCCATAAGAGTTATATTCTCTCCCTGCGACGAAATCATAAGCCTTTGTACCGTATTTTCAAGTTCTCTTATGTTTCCGGGCCACTGCTGCTGTTTGAGGTATTCCATGGCGCCATCCTCCATACCTCTCTTGACCCCGAACTTTTTTCCGTACTTAGCCAAAAAATGTTCTACTAATGCGGGGATATCATCAGGTCTCTCAGAAAGGCTCGGAATTCTTATCGGAACTACATTTAACCTGTAATACAAATCCCTTCTGAAGCCGCCTTCTTCAACTAGCTTTTCAAGATTTTTATTTGTAGCTGAAATTATTCTCACATTGGTCTTAACAGGCATGGTACCACCGACCCTGTAAAACTCTCCATCCTGTATTACTCTAAGGAGTTTCGCCTGCATTTCTACCGGCAGTTCTCCTATTTCATCGAGAAATATAACGCCGTTATTTGCAAGTTCAAAGTATCCTTTTTTCCCTGAAGCATTAGCTCCAGTAAACGATCCTTTCTCGTACCCAAAAAACTCGGATTCTATAAGTGACGGCGATATGGCTCCACAATTTATCTTTACAAACGGCTGCATTTTTCTGTCACTGTTTTTTTGTATTATATTTGCCGCTTTTTCCTTTCCTACACCTGTTTCTCCAAAAATTATTACGTTACAATCGTATCTGGAAACTTTGGTCATATCGTCCAAAACCTGCCACATCATCTTGCTGCGGCACACAAAATCCTCCATCATAGTTTTTTCAACTATTGCTTTATTGAATGGATTTTCCTGGACATCTTCCGCATCTCTATATGAAGTCTCCATAAACTCAGCATCTTCAAGGTATGGCGCCATTTCTCTGACGATTTCCATATCAAACTGATCATAATTGTTCAAATATCCTTCTGCGCATCTTACGTGAAGGGTTTTAGACATTGATTCAGTTATATAAAGGGCTATGTTTAAATTATTTATCAAATTAGCGAACAAAACCGTTCCTTCCGGCTTGGTTGCAAGTATATTTATGGTCTCAGCTCCCGGAATTTCGGCACAGTTTATTGAAAAGTCAAACAAAGATTCCGCATCAAGCTGTTTCATACATTCAATAGGTTTTAATATGTTTATAAAGTGAACCTCATTGAAGACTTTTTCAACTAACTCGTCTATCCCTTTGCCCGTCACTCTCATACTTGTTCTCTTATCGAAAAGACAAACTATTTCAGCATCTGTACCTGCTTCTCGTCTTATTACATATCCGTAAAGCAAGTTAGTCAATATGCTGTTTCCGACTACAAGGAATTTTTTATTATCTCCTATAAGCTGATGGAGTCTATAAAGAGTACCGGACTGGTCAAATGTAAACATAAGCAAATCCAGCGGCAAATCTTCAGGGATTTTTACAAGAGGAATCAAATCATGGACTATGGCATATCCTGTCGCCGTTACTTGATTAAACGCTTTATTTACAAAAGTAATATCCTCAATATACATAGGAACAGAAGCCGCCGATACATTACATACTATCTTGTCTCCCACTTTAAGATTCATAGGATTGTTATATTCTGCGCCAATCTCTTCAATCACACCCATGACAAGCCCACCTGTATCAGTTACAGGATTGTGCAGCTTGCCTCTTTTTATTACCATATCTATAATCTGTTGTTTAATTTTTTTCTCATCATCGTTAACTTCTGTACAAATTTGCTTGAAACCTGTGCCTTCAAGGTGTATTCTTTCTATAGAGACCCTGAGTTCATCAGGATATATATTGCGGCTGTTATCAAGTCGCCAAGCAGAAGTAGGTAAAACATGCTGAGGTTCAAGAACTCGTTTGATTCCGTATGTCATCGACATTTCGTGTTCACTCCTTCTTTTGCTGAACCTAAATCGGTTCGTTTGGTTGACATTTTCAATGATAAACCATTGGCACGTATTTTGCAATATATTTATCCTGTGAATTCATACCAATTAAATTGGTTCATATTTATAATAAGTTTAAAAGGAGAAATAACAATGGAAGAAAAAATCACTTCAACCCTGAGATTAAGAATGTCAGCTAAAGACGCTCATTACGGCGGAAATCTTGTAGACGGAGCTCATATGGTTCACCTTTTCGGAGACGTTGCTACAGAATTATTAATCAAATGTGACGGAGACGAAGGTCTGTTCTGCGCTTATGACAATATTGAATTTTTAGCTCCTACATATGCCGGAGATTACATTGAAGCTTATGGTGAAATCACTAAGATTGGTAACACTTCCAGAAAGATGAGCTTCGAAGCAAGAAAGGTTATCGTTGCAAGACCTGACATCAGCGCATCAGCTGCTGATTTCTTAGAAGAACCTATCGTAGTAGCAAGAGCTACAGGAACTTGCGTAACTCCTAAGGAAGCAAAGAGAAAGTAAGTGAAATGGTGCGATGATTGACGAGTTGCTTGGCAACGAAGTCAGAATCGGAACATTTCATTCGCCAGGATTCTCTGCGAGAGAGCTTGCAAAGCAGCGAAACGAGCAGCTAAGAATCTACGGCGCGTTCGGTGCGATGATTGACGAGTTGCTTGGCAACGAAGTCAGAATCGGAACATTTCATTCGCCAGGATTCTCTGCGAGAGAGCTTGCAAAGCAGCGAAACGAGCAGCTAAGAATCTACGGCGCGTTCGGTGCGATGATTGACGAGTTGCTTGGCAACGAAGTCAGAATCGGAACATTTCATTCGCCAGGATTTCCCAAGAGACGCGCTAGCGGCGATTGGATGAAATCTACGGCGCAGTAAATTCGAGAAGAGTACAAGTTAATTTTACTAATACATCTTTTTAATAATTGAGGAGTCTGCAAAAGCAGCCTCCTCAATTATTTTTTTGCGTTTACAGGTAACCAAAATTATAGATACCACTAAATTAGTATTCGAAAGTCATAAAGCATCCGTCTGGAGAACGGTAGAAATCATGCAGCATACTGAGATGCCCCCGAAGAATCACCTTTTTTCTAGCATCACCCAGGGTTAAACCCCGAAAAATTTTGATTTTCTGTTAAGTTTGCAGGGCAGAAAATTCGACGGAATCCCTTTTTTTCTTGCCATATGCCTCATACAATACACATTTTATAAAATTTCAGAAAATCTAACCCTGCAAAATTCCTGATTTGAACATGTTTTTCGGGGTCCATCCCTGCAAATCACTTAAAAATTACTGTTTTTTCGGGGTTTGTGCAAAATATTTACACACTTCCAACAGATATTATACTTTACTTTTCGAGATACATCTCACTTGACTGTATAAAGCAACAAATTTTACAAAAAAGCGTATCCAGATTCCACATTTTCAGGAAATTTGGATACGCCCGGCGTCAAAAACTTTGCCCTAACAATTTTTCAAATATTCAACTTCTTCTCTGGTCAATTTACGATAATGTCCAGGTCTGAGATGTCCCAGACGTATTTTACCAATGGCTACACGCTCAAGTTCCTGTACTGGGTTACCCACAGCAGCAAACATCTTACGCACCTGTCTGTTCTTGCCTTCATGAATAGAAACCTCCACAAGCGTGGACTTCTGTCCGCCTTTTATAATCTGAACTTTCGCTTTTTTAGTAATATATCCGCCTATATCTACACCACTTCTAAGTCTCCTGACCTTTTCCTCAGAAACCACACCTTTGACTAGGACCCTGTATGTTTTCTCAAGTTCATGCTTTGGGTGAGTTATTCTATAAGTAAGCTTTCCGTCATTGGTCATTATCAAAGCGCCCGTGGTATTATAATCCAGCCTGCCAACCGGAAAAAGTCTTTCATCTATATCCTGTACCAACTCCATCACTGTGGCCCTGTCTTTTTCATCCTTAGCAGACGTTATCATGCCAAGCGGCTTATTTACAAGAACATAAACTAGTTTTCGGTTATTTTTTACTTGAGTTCCATTAACCTGAACGTCATCACCGTCTTTAACATCATAACCAAGTTCTTTCATTACGGCTCCGTTTACTTTAACATTACCGTTTGTAATCAATTCATCTGCTTTACGCCTGCTGGCAATGCCCGCCTGCGCAATATATTTGTTTATTCTCATAGTTTTTTCCTCTAAGTATTTTGCATTATTTTATCATATGATTCTATCTATTGTAAATATCAGCAAGTCCCTCTGCTTCAACTCTCTTTTTAATTTGTTTAACATCTGTACTGTAGAGAGCTTTTTCTTTCATTCTGTCAAAAAATTCTCCGCCTGCAAACGTGAATCTTCTGTCCAGACAGTTTTCCTCTTCAAGAACATCATTGGCAAATTTCAAAAGCTCACCTATAGCAAGAGTCTCCGGCAATATCAGCTTAGGTTTTCCGTCAGCAAACATAGCCGCATTATATCCTGCCAACGAGCCTGTCGAAATGGCCTCTGTATGCCCTACAAAAAATCCGGATTTTTCGCCGCCAAGGAACAGATTATCTATGTCCCGTGCTTTCATATACTCATCCCTAAGCCCCACAGACATATACCTTACTGAATTGCCTTTGCCTCCAGCATATGGATCTGCAAACCTTACATTTTCAAATCCCTCAACTTGTCTTAAATCTTCCAGATTAAAATACGATGTCATAAGTTTAGCATATCCTGTATCTATAAGAATAAGATTTTCTGCATACGGCTCAAGTGCATATTGTCTGCAAACCTTCCTTGCCAATTTGTCACGATTTATAAATCTTTCAGGCAAAGGCACTACGACAACACCCTCTTTATCCAGCTTTTTCTGAATTTTTTTAGAAAGCGTACGCTTATCAAGCTTACAAGATCCGCTGAATGCGCCTCTCGTTCCGTCTGCCTTGCAAGCAGATATATCTTTTTGACCTGCCTTTTCAGTAATGCTTACTCTAGGTCCAAAAGCCGGGCATCTAAGTATACACATAGAGCAGCCGTTGCCATATCTCATACAGTTGCCCATAGCCCCGGTGGAGCCTGTAGTTTCAACAAATACATCACCCTTTGTCTCTTCTCCATCAGCAGTTACTACTGCGCTCAATTTTGATTCATCTTCAATCTTGACATCTACTATTCTTGTCATAAATTTTATCTGAATTCCAAGCCTTTTGACAAGACGTCTGACTTCAGGTTCTACAAGAGCCACATCATAAAACGAAGCGTGATCATGTCCCGGGAAATCAACATTTTTATGTGTCGCAAACTTATCGGTTATATCAAACAATTCGCCGGCACCTAATGCAATGTTTTCCTCTGTAGCGGTAAAACGTCCGTTATTCCTCATTATCCCGCCTACATTGCCAAGTCCCAAAAGCATATCTGTCTTTTCACAGATTACCACATCTCCGCCACTTTTAGCGCCTCTTATAGCTGCCGCGACTCCTGACCAGCCGCCACCTATTACTACCATCTTAAACATAAAAACACCTTCCTCTCATAAAGAATACTATGCACGGAAGGCAATAATTATTGGCTTTATTTCTTTTTAGTTATCCACAGAATTTGCGGAGCCGCGGAACTTTGATTTATCATACTTGCATATACACAATGGAACTTTTCTTTAGGTAAACTTTTAGCGAGACTTATTATTTCTTCATGTTCTTTAAGACCATTTTCATGCCCCGGATACATAACTATACTTATCAGCCCACCCGTTTTTAATATTTTAAGCCCATTTTGTATGGTTTCTAAGGTATCTGATGGCAATGTTGTTATATTCTTATCTCCGCCGGGCAAATATCCCAGGTTAAAAACAATAAGCTGAGGGTTGCCCTTTACATAATTTTGCATATTAACATGGCTGTCATTTATGAAGGTCACCCTTGCACTATTTCCTCCGGAATAATTATCCCAAGAAATTTTGTTTTCTTCCAATAACTTCCTAGCCGACTCCAGAGCCTCTTCCTGTATGTCAAAAGAATACACCTTTTTAAATCTTTTTGCTAAAAAAAGAGTATCTTTACCCCTACCACATGTGCAGTCAACTGCACATCCATCATTATCAATATATTTTTCGCAAATGGCCAATGCTAATTCTGTAGTATTTTGCAGCAAATTCATATTTTATCTCCTTTTAATATTATACTAGCATATAAATGCCTATAAAAGAATTCTTTTTATGTTTTTACCCTCCCCCTTGATTTTTTATCTATAATGTTGCATAATTAGATTATATAACTTTAATTGGAGGTATTTTCATGAAGAAGAAAGTCACAATCTTATTATTAGCATTATGCTTAGTTTTCTTAGCTGCTTGCGGTTCTTCATCACCTACAGACGCTCTTAAAGCTGACTTAGAAAACGCAAAATCAAGCCCTGATGAAATCATCAAAGGTCTTGGCGCTGATGGTTTTGGGGAAGATGCAACTAAGGCTCTTATCGACAAAGTTTTAGAATTCGATTATGAATTTGGCGAAGAAAAGATCGATGGAGACACTGCAACTGTAGAAACTACTATTACTACATATCCGTTTGGCGAAATCTTTACTAACATTATCACAAAGATGTTAGGAGAAGATCTTGAAAAGATTGGCAAGATGAGCGAAACTGAAGCCGCTGCATACTTAGATGAACAGTTAACTAGCAGCTTAAACGATGCTAAAAAAGATTATTCAAAGACTATTACCGTTACTCTTAAGAAAGAGAGCGGCAAGTGGGTTGTTCAGGAGGATGATACTTTCTCCAACGCACTTACAGGCGGAATGTTAGACTTTGCACAGAGCATGTCAAACTAATAATAATCTGACTTATCAAAAGAGGATGTCATAATGACACCCTCTTTTTATTTGTTAAAATACTACAAACTTTGACCACACTTGCATCTGCGCACCGTAACCCCATCTTTATCAGTATATGAACAGGCTCCGCAAATTCCCTCTCCGCAGCACATATTTGCATGATTAGGAGCAATTATATCGTTCTCATCAAATCCACATTTGTTGATGATAATATCCTTATAATAAGGCGAAACCATAAGAAATATATTAGGATTTTTCCCAGTATTATTTTTGCAATACTCACAATCAGCCAAAATACTTTTTACTATCTCTTCTAAATCAGTTTCCATGTCAACCCTGCTGTATTCAAGCTGCGATACATACTTGTCAATAAATTCTTTAGTAAGCTTAGTATCGTCCATGTACATCCTGACAAGTCCGTTACCTATAATATTTTTTTGATTAAGTAAAGGCATCATTGCAATCCCTTTAGCAACAACCAGCGAAAGCTTTCTATCGTCAAACTTTTCAACATTGATAAGTCCATTTAAAAACGGTCCGCTTACATTGACTTTGCTCCCTTTTTCTACTTCTTTATCTAAAGCAAATGTTTTAGGTCCTGTCAAATATACGGCAAGTTTTACATAAGAATCCTTAGACGTTTTAGATTCCATAACAGATAAAGGTATTTTATAATCTCCTGCTTCTATCATCAAAAACGTTCCCGGCTTATTACATTCAAGAGCAAATCCCATGGGAACATCAAGAGTAATAACTTTTAAAGCTTCAGAAAAATCTTCCACCGATTTTACATCAAATTGTCTTGTCTTTATAGTTTTCACTGCCAAAGCGCCATTTTGCATATATTCAGTATACGGACACACTCCCTGCCACTCAGAAATACAATCGCACTTGCCTGTTTTTATCATACTGCATGTATAACACTGTCCTATTTCCATCAAAGAACATGGACATTTATCAGTCCCTCTGTCTGCACAAATATAACTCATTATAAATCCTCCAACAAATCACTGTAAATTTACATCCTGACGTGAAAATCCATAGTCCATCATCGCATATGCATCATTAAACCAATTGCCATCATTGAGCACAACTGCTATCAGCTCCGTTTCTCCTCTTTTTGCAGATGCAACGAGTGTTCTTCCTGACCGCTTAGTAAATCCTATCTTTATACCTGTAGCTCCGTCATATTGACCTATAGTTTTATTTTTATTTACAAAGCTTCTCTCTGTATCTTCGCTTTTCCATTTTTCAGCTCCTACTATCTGGCGAAACTCATCGTTTTTCATAGCTTCTCTGCCTATACATGCCAAATCCCTTGCAGTAGTATAATGTTCTTCATCAAATAGTCCGCTCGGGTTAACAAAATGTGTAGATTTACATCCTAATTCTAAAGCTTTATCGTTCATCTTATCGATAAAAGTTTGCAAATCACCTCCGCAGCATATCGCCAAAGCAGTTGCCGCATCATTTCCGGACTGAAGCATCATTCCATACATTAATTCTCTTATAGCAACTTTTTCACCCGCTTTAAGATATATAGATGAACCTTCAACTCCAACAGCCTCTTTAGGTATTATTACTTCACTGTCAAGATCCGTTCCGGTATCTTCCAGTGTCTGAAAAACCACTATGGCCGTCATTATTTTTGTAGTGCTGGCAGGGTAAAGCTTTTTATCAGCATTCTTTTCGTATATGACCTTTCCGTCATCACTGTTTATCAATATTGCTCCTCCCGCAGAAACAGACGGCGCAAGCACAGGTGCGCTGACTTCTTTTTCCAAAGATTCATCATCACTTTTAAAATCTGTCAGTATAAATCCTGCTAATCCTGTGAAAATTCCTACGCACATACATATCAATAATAGTCTTTTAAATTTTTTACTCATAAAAAAACTCCCTCTCAACATTTTACTGTTTCAAAGGAGTTATATTCCTATATTTCTATTCTCATCTGATTTTCATTAAGTTCATCTTTTTCAGCTTCAACATCATCGGTCAAAGACCCTGACACTGCACTTTCTATATCTTCAATTTCGGGTAAATCTTTAATTGAAGAAAATCCAAAATTCTTTAAAAAAGTATCAGTAGTTCCATACATTATAGGTCTTCCGATGGTATCTGCTCTTCCTTTCTCACACACCAAATCTTTTTTAATAAGCCCTTCCATTACTCTGTCACACTTGATTCCTCTTATAGCCTCAATTTCGCCTTTAGTAACAGGCTGTTTATATGCTACAATCGCCAAAACTTCAAGTGCTGACTGAGAAAGCCTTTTTGTTTTTACCGGTGTACACAAACTCCTTACGTAATCTGCGTTTTCCTCTCTCGTCACAAATTGAAATGACTGGTTTATACGTCTTATTACAATGCCCCTGCCTTCTTGCTCATATTCCTCCTTAAGTTCAAGAAAACATTCAAGAGCTTCTTCTTTACTTATATTGAAAACTTCTGCAGCAGCTTTTACATCAAGGGGCTCTCCCCATGTAAACATCATGGACTCAAAAGCCGATTTTATGGTCTTTTTACTGCTCATATTTTATATCTCCTTCATCAATTCTCTCACCCGGACCAACTTGTATACTTCCGTATGTAGATTCCTGTTTAACTTTTACAACCCTCTCTTTTGCCATCTCAAGCAAAGAAATAAAGGTTATAACCACATCATACTTACTATGCTTGTCCAATATCAAATCTTTAAAATTAAAAACCTGTCCCAACTTCTTTTTTAATTTATTTACGATATAATTTATCCTGCTGTCTATGGAAGCCTTTTCTCTTTCTACTCTCGTATAATGCTTTTTGACTGCTTCAATTCTGTGTTTGCGTTGTATAAAAGCATCAAACGCACTGGCAAATTGATTTAAATCTAAGCTCAGATATTCATCAGGCTGTTCCAAAAATTCAGAGATGTCTTCTTGAGGTTTTTGAAATATTCGCATAGAAATCTCTTCCCGTTCTTGCAATATTTCCGCTGCTTTCTTATACCGTTTGTACTCAACCAGCCTTGCAACCAATTCGCTTCTAGGATCTTCCTCTATTATGTCTTCTCCCGTATTACTCATTCTAGGCAATATCATCTTAGACTTGATTTCAATAAGTGAAGAAGCCAAAACCATAAACTCCGTAGAAACTGATATGTCCATCTCTTCCATGGCTTTTATGTAATCAAGGTACTGTCCGGTAATCTTACTGATCTCAATATCATAAATATTCATCTCGGCATTTTCAATCAAATACACAAGCAGATCGAAAGGCCCTTCAAAGGACTGTAATTTTACTTTATAACTCATTAATCTTGTTTACTCTCCTGACGATTATAATAAAGCAACGCGCATACTACGATTATGCAGCCGATTATTTCATAACCTTTCGGTACCTGCTGCAAGAAAACAACTGCAAGCATTGTGGCAAACACAGGGTCTCCTGCTTCCCATGTGGAAACATACAAAGAACTTACATGACCTATACACAAGTTAAATACAGCATGGGCCCCTATCTGACATATAAATGCCATAACTACCAACAATATGTAATCATTTGTGCTGTATCCAAGAACAGGAGTGTCTGTAAATATAACTCCTATAGTAAAGCACACCCAGCATGATGCAAATACAAGAAGTACATATATGCCTCCTTCTACACGTTTTCTTACTGCATCACCTACTGCAAAGTATAAACCCATAAAAAGTGCTGCCATAAAAGCAAATACATTGCCCTTTAAGTTGCCGCCTGCAAATGTACTGTAATCAGCGCCTACAATAATAGCCCCGCCTATCAAGGCAACAGCTATAGCTGCTATCGACTTAATGCTTACCCTTTTTCTATATATAAATATGGTCACAAGCAGAACTATAAGAGGATGAAGCGCAGCCAAAACAGCGGCGCTGGCCACATTGGTAAATTTAACTGCATTAAACCACGAGAAAAAGTGTCCGAACAAAAATGCTCCCGAAACAAAGCACCAAATATAATCTTTCACACTAATACTCTTTAGTTTTTCTCTCTTATCCTCTTTAAAAAGCACCGGTATGAGGAAAAACGGCAAAGCTATGGTAAGTCGCCAGAACCCTATTGCCATGGAAGGCGCTTCTATAAGAGAACCCAATATACCTGACGATGCACCAAATATAACTGCCAATACTGTGGCAATTTTAGCATGTCTTGCAATCAAACCTTTTTTATTTTCTAAGTTTTCCATCTAAAACCTCTATTCCATTATCTTACGCAAGTTAATATCATACGGTGGATAAACAATCCCTTTTTCAGTAATAACTGCAGTAATATATCTATGGTCTGTAACATCAAAAGCCGGATTAAATGTTTTGATTCCCTCTGGCGCCATAGGCTTTTCATACCACATTTGATATATCTCTTTTCCGTCTCTAAGCTCAATATTTATATCATCTCCGGTAGATGTATTCATATCTATCGTCGAAGTCGGAACATACATATAAAAAGGTATTCCAAATTCTTTTGCAAGTACTGCAACACCTGACGTTCCTATCTTATTTGCCCCGTCTCCATTGGCAGCCATACGATCACATCCTACTACTACTGCATCTATCCAGCCATTCTTCATCACTGTCGCCGCCATATTATCACATATGAGAGTCACATCTACTCCGGCCTTATCAAGTTCCCAAGCTGTAAGTCTCGCACCCTGAAGAAGGGGTCTTGTTTCGTCCGCAAACACTTTAAAATTATAATCCCTTTCCTGTCCCAGATGTATAGGTGCCAGACAAGTTCCATACTTGGACGTTGCAATGGTTCCGGCATTACAATGAGTCAAAATTCCAATCCCTGGCTTAAGCAGCGACAAACCATACTCGCCCATAGCTTTACATGCATTAACATCCTCTTCATGTATCTTCACAGCCTCCAAAAGCAATACCTCTTTGGCATGCTGAACTGAATTGCATTCTTGTCCTTTCAAGCAACTTACCATTCTATTAAGTGCCCATGAAAGGTTCACAGCCGTAGGTCTTGCTCCTTCAAGATATACGGCCGCTTTTTCTACAGCACTGATAAAATCTTCTATTTCATCTCCATCATATCTTCCAGCTTCAACATAAAGGCCATAAGCTGCCACAACTCCTATAGCAGGAGCCCCTCTTACTTTAAGATGATAAATAGCGTCCCACATATCTTCTTTTGTCTTTATTTCTATGTAAACCTCATCTATAGGGAGCAATGTCTGATCCAATATTGTCAACTTACCGTTTTCAAATTTTAACGGCGTTATATCAAGTGATTTATAAGTTTTCATAAATAACATCCAATATATAATCTAAATAATCTTCAATATCTAATATAGGCTCGCCGCTATACAAACTTGTACTGCCTGCAACCATATCGAATGACGGTGCAAAAAGCCAATTAATAAGTCTATCGGCACTATCATAGTATTCGTGATCATAATAAAACCCATCTATCCCCGTAATATAGTCAAAAAATTCAGAAGTATCGTCTATATCAAGGCTTGACAATATATAACTGATTTTCTCATCTAATTCCATAGATGAATCATGTTCCCAATCTATATTTTCTTGATTTTCATCCACAGTATCAAAATCGAGCTCATCGAGATAATCAAAATAATACACTTTATTCTGAATTCGATCTATCTCTGATTCTTCATGATATCCATAATCTGAAAAATTAAAATCATTTACAAATCCGGTCACTGCACCTATTATAATTCCAAAAACGGAAATGATGATAATTACAACGATAACCAGTGCAGCTATAATATATTTATTATTTAAATCAATGCCAGACAATTTTGTACCCAAAGGATTCTTTTGAGCTTCTTTGCCTTCTTCATCTTTCTGCATATTGTCTTTAAATCTTTCAAATCCGGCTTTTCTCTGTGCTTTGCTTATAGGCGGAGCGCTTCCCATGAGGACTTTATATGCCATAGTTGTCTGATGCTTTTTCTTATTCACATATTCCGGATCATCCCTATAATCGGCAGAATCAAGCTTAGCCATTCGTTTCTCATAAGCTTTTTTAATCTGGTTAGGCGTTGCGCCTTCTGATAATCCTAATATTCTGTAATAATAATTTCTATCCATCTTTTACCTCTTAGCTCTAGGCAACGATATATAATAATTGTATCATAATTACCCCAAAACTTCATCTTCTTTTTATCATTAAACTGATTGATATAAATCCGTTTTTAAAATATACTTAAAGAAAGAAATATTTAGAATTACGGAGGTGCAAAATGAAATTTTATATAGCCGATGCATTTACAGACACTTTGTTTGGAGGCAACCCGGCAGGCATAGTAATACTGCCGGATGGGGACAATTTCCCTGCTGATGAAATCATGGTCAAAACAGCAGCGGAGCTTAGATATTCAGAAACAGCTTTTATCAAACGTATAAACGAAAATGAATTTAACATCCGCTACTTTACTCCTGCCGCAGAGGTGGATTTGTGCGGACATGCCACAATAGCGTCATTTAAGGCGCTGCTTTCCGGTGGATATATACAGGACAATAAAACTTATATAAATCATACATTGGCAGGCGATTTGAACATAGACATAAAAAACGGCTTTGTTCTGATGGATATGGCATCTCCTGTAAAAATCAATGAAATATCTGAGGAATCCGTACTGTCCGAATTATATAAAATTATGGGACTTAATTATCAGGAACAAAAAGAAAAAGGCATTACTATGCTGCCTCAAATGATTTCTACAGGTCTTCCTGATATTATGATGCCTGTCGCTTCGCAAAAAGACCTTGACGCTATTTCGCCTAACTTCCCTGCTCTTTCTAAACTATCAGAAAAATATGAAGTGGTAGGCGTTCATGCATTTACTACAGACTGCGAAAAAGGTACCACTTGCCATGTCAGAAACTTCGCTCCTCTTTATGATATCGACGAAGAGGCGGCTACCGGCACATCTAACGGCGCCCTGACTTATTATGGATATTTAAACGGTTTTGTAAAAAACGGTGATAACTGCCGCTTTATCCAAGGCGAAAAAATGCAGCGTCCTTCAATAATCTTAAGTCATATAGAAGCAGATTCAGAAAAATGCTCAATACAGGTCGGCGGCAATGCAGTAATGCTTGCCGAGGGAGACATCAAGCTATAAAAGGCTGGTTTCACTCGTAAAACTATATAAGACATGTAACGTAAACCCCGAAAGTACCACAATTTCTGGGCAATTTACAGGGTTTAGCCCCGAAAAACATGTCTAAATCAAGAATTTTGCAGGGTTAAATTCCCTTAAATTTAACAAAAAATGTACCATATGATGCGGATTACAAGGGAAAAAGCTAATTTTACCGGCTTTCTTACCCTGCAAAGTTAACGAAAAATTAAAGATTTTCGGGGTCATACCCTGGGTAATGACAGGAAAAAGATAAAATTTCGGGGGCTAGGGCTTTATGCTTTCTGAAAAAACATGTGCTCCAATCACATTATAATTCTATCATTCTACTTTCCTTTTACATCAACTACCACATATTCTGACTTGCATCCGGTCTTAAACTGCATAGCCCAGTCAGAAATCCCTGATGTCACAATAAAATTTGTATTTTTAATCTTTTCATGACCATATACCTTATCATTGGTACTTACAAGGGTGTTGATAACTCCAAGAGGGATCATCTGACCTCCATGAGTATGACCAGAAAACATCAAGTCAATATTTGCTTCCACCTGGCTGGCATAATCGCATGGCTGATGATCCATTACAATCATAAATTTATCTCTATCAAGTTCTGATATCAACTCTTCCATAGTCGCTCGTCCACTGCCGCTTTTCAACTCTTCAGACAAATCCTGCCTTCCGATAATGTAAAAACGATTGTCTATAAGCACACTTTCGTCTTGCAATACAGTAACATGATTTTTTTCAAGTTCATCTATCAAATCATCTCCGTAAAATCCTCTGACCTCATTATTATAATAACCTTTATCATGATTGCCAAAAGAATAATACACTCCATAAGTTGTCTTCATCGTTCCAAGGGCTTTACACGCATCTATCATATCTTCTTTTGAAGTATCATCGTCTACGAAATCACCTGTAATCATTACCACGTCAGGATTCTGCTCTTCCATCTGCTTTACATATTTTTCAAATTCTTTTCCGTCAAAAGTCGTACCTATATGGGAATCTGCAAATTGTATAATACGAAGTTCTCCAACCTCTTTGTCTGTCATTATAGTATAGTTCGTTTCCCAAACGTGATTTGCCAAAAACCATCCTATGGATAAATAAACCACGCAAAGAGTAATTGCTAAACCTCCGGCATAATATCTCTTTCTTTTTTTACTTATCCTCTTTTCAATTGAAAAAAATATAATATCCGAAATGAACCAAAACAAAGCAAGATGAATCATGCATACGACGGCATTAACAGGTCCCATTGTAAGCCAAATTACCGCTAAAACTGCAAGCAGTAGTGTCAATCCAATTATAATTCTGACCTTTCTATTTCCCCGGGAAATTTTTTGCACAAATTCAAATCTGCAAATTCTGCTTGTCAAATATGCAATCCCCAATCCTGCAATTATAAGCATCAAGATAAATATAAAAATCCAAAACATCTATTTACTCCTAATCGATACGATTTTTGAATTATTTTAGTTTTACATATACTTAATTTAAAGTTTCTTCACTAAAATATCAAGAAACCATCCGAAAAATCGGATGGTTTTTGCAAAATCAACTTTTTACACTTTTTATTTTTTCCATAATCCATGTATGTTGCACCATTCATAAGCTGCAACAAGTTCATCACCATCTGCAAGCACAAAGTTGGCCTCAGGTTTTTCTCCAACCTTAGGATACTTTCTTTGAACACCCTGTTTAGTTTCTATCTCAATAAATCCGATATGGTGTTCCTCAAGCATAGGATGTTCTGCTTCTCCTACAAATACATTAACTTTATTTCCTTCCACTGTTACAACAGGAACGTGCTTTTCAGCTGAAGCATCTACTGTTCCAGGAACCAGCTCTTTCATCTTTTCACCGCAGCAAACTACCGGTACTCCGGACTCTTTTACAAACTCAATGATATTGCCGCAATGTTCACAAACATAAAACTTCATAAATCGTACCTCCATATATTCAATTAATTTTAATATTCCCTGTTTTACTGTAAATTAAACTGACTTAAATCGTATATTTACCTTTGTTCCCAAATTTTCATCACTATCTATGCTAAGTTCTCCTCCAAGATATGAAACAGAATGTTTAACTATAGAAAGTCCCAGACCTGTACCTCCTGTAACTTTAGAGCGGCTTTTATCCACTCTGTAAAATCTTTCAAAAACTCTGTTCAAATGTTTTTTTGGTATGCCTATACCAGAATCCTCAACAGAAATAAGGCAATCATCATCAATTTTATCAACTTTTATCTGAACAGTTCCGCCTTCCTTATTATATTTTATGGAATTGTCACATAAATTATAAATTATTTCCTCGACCATAGAACTTATGCCAAGAATTCTGACATGGCTGCCCGAAACCCCCACTTTCACACCTCTTTTATCTGCTTCATGGGCAAGTCTTTTTGCGACTTTCTCTGCAATGTTTAAAACATCTACAGACTCTTTTTCATCTTGCACGTTATTTTCATCAAGCTGAGACAGTCTCAGAACATCTTCAATAAGCGTGACAAGGCGAGATGATTCCTCTTTTATGGTATTTGCAAAAGGTTTTATATCCTCTGATTTTACCAAATCTCCGCTCATCATATCTGCTATTCCGTAAATAGTAGTGAGTGGAGTCTTTAATTCATGCGACACATTTGAAGTAAACTCACGCCTGAGAAGCTCTCCCTTTTCTTTCTCTGTAACATCGATAATTATTAAGACTGTGCCTGTAACACACTCTCCGTCATACACGGTATTTGCTATAACCTCATAAATAAAGCCGTTAATCGAAAGTATATCTCTGCAATTTTCACCCTCTAAAGACCTGCTCACCACACATCGAAAAGCCTGGCTTCTATTTAATCCCAAAATGTTTTCATTCTTGTTATATCCTTTGGCATCAAGCATGTTAACAGCGCTGTTATTACAAGCAAGAACCTCCATATCCTTGTCTACTACTATTAGACCCTCGGACATGTTTTCCATTATTACAGCAAACTCATTTTGCTGTTTTTTTAACTTTTCCATCTGAATGTGGATTTTATTATTCTGTTCCCTTATACGATGCAGTAATGGTATTATTTCTTCATAATTTTTTGATATATCAGGTGAATCCAAATCAATATTATTAATCGGTCTGACGATAGACCTGGTTATTCTGGCCGAGATTATGATTCCAACCACTATAAGAACTATAATAATCAAAAAAACTATTCCAAAATTATCAGCAATCAGAGCCACTTGTGAATAATGACTTGAAGATAATCTTAAAATATTGCCGTCTTCCATTCTGATGGCATAATATCTGGTGTCCTGCGCTAGAGTATCAGATTTTCTCACCGCATATCCCTCGCCCTCGGATAACGCCTCTTTTACCTCTTTTCGTTCAAAATGGCTGACCATCTCCCCTGAATCTGCTTCACTGTCAAAAATAACATCTCCACTAGGTGCTATTAATGTTATACGACTGTCTATTTTATTATTTTGATTTAGTTGTTCCAAATAACTTACGCCATTGATTTTTAAAGATGCCTCAACTATCTTGGCTTCATCTTTAAGTTCATCATCTATCTTTTCGCCCAAATAATCATACATGACGCCCATTACAAGCCCTGTACATGCAAGTACCGTAATAAACGAAACCAATATTATCCCTACAAATATCCTTTTGGTCATCGGTCATTTCCTCCGATTCTATATCCTACGCCTCTTATAGTTTCTATTACATCTGCGCAATCCTTAAGCTTTGTTCTAAGTGTTCTGACGTGAACGTCCACCGTTCGGTTTTCTCTGTCAAACTCATATCCCCAAATTTCTTCTAAAATCATGTCTCTGGTTAAAACTCTGCCCTTATTGCGAATAAGCAGATATAAAAGTTCAAATTCTTTTAAAGTAAGAGAGATGTCCTCATCCTTTACCCGAACTATATGCTTAGAAGGGCACAAATACAAATTGCCTATAACATATTCCTCATCATCTTCAACATTCTCTGTTCTCCTAAGTAATGCCTTAACTCTTGCAATCAATTCCATTGTGCCAAAAGGCTTTGTAACATAATCGTCAGCTCCGTTATCAAGACCTATAACCTTATCATACTCGGTGCTTTTGGCAGTAAGCATCATTACGGGAAGTTTTCTGGTACTCTGATTATCTCGTAACTTAAAAAGCACAGAAAGTCCATCCTCTTCAGGAAGCATTATGTCTAAAATCACCATCTGCGGCATTGTATCTTTCACCGCTTCCCAAAACTCACTTGGTTTCTCAAATCCTTTAGCTGAAAGGCCGGAATTATTAAGTGCGTATGTGACAAAATTTCTTATATTATTGTCGTCTTCCAATAAATATATCATGTATTTCTCCGTTTAAATCAATTCTCCTCTTTCGGATGTTCGCCTGTTATGCTATAAACCACCCATTCTCCTATATTGGTCGCGTGGTCAGCTACTCTTTCAAGATATTTAGCTATCATCAAAAGATCAACGCAGATACGCCCTTTTTTAGCATCATCTGCAATAATGACAATTAAATCATCTTTCACTTTATCAAAATATCTGTCGACAATATTGTCGTCAACGATAACCTTTTTTGCAAGGGCTAAGTCTTTTTTTACAAAAGAATCAACGCTGTGTGTAACCATGGAAACTGCTGCATCTGCCATCCTTTGCAGATTTTCCTCTTGTGGAATCTCCTCAGAATCCATATATTCCACAAGCTCTGCTATATCCTCAGCATGGTCGCCTATTCTCTCCATATCGCTTATCATCTTAAGAGCAGATGAAATAAGTCTAAGGTCTCCTGCCACCGGGTGCTGTTGAAGCAGCAATTTCATACAAAGATTTTCGATGTCTCGTTCTTTTCGGTCTATCTGTTCCTCTGCCTCTAAAGCCCTCTTAGCCATATCCATATCGCCTTTAAACAATGCATTCATTGCATAGGTTATAGCCTCTTCACATAGGGCTCCCATAACTATCATTTCTGAATTTAGTTCCTCAAGCTGTCTGTCAAATCTATTTCTCATAAAATCACCCAAACCTTCCCGTAATATAATCCTCTGTCCTCTTATCTTTTGGAGAAGAAAACAACCTTCCGGTTTCATTATATTCTATCACTTCTCCCATAAGGAAAAAGGCTGTCCTATCCGAAATCCTTGTAGCTTGCTGCATATTATGAGTAACCATAATTATAGTATACTTATCTTTTAATTCAACTGCAAGATCCTCAATTTTAGATGTGGATACAGGATCAAGAGCTGAAGTCGGCTCATCCATCAAAAGAACTTCCGGCTCAACTGCCAGCGCTCTAGCAATACAAAGTCTTTGCTGCTGTCCTCCTGACAAGCCCAATGCACTTTTTTTAAGCCTGTCTTTTACTTCGTCCCAAATTGCCGCTGATCTAAGGGATTTTTCAACAATTTCATCAAGCACAACTTTAGAATGAATGCCATGAGTCTTTGGCCCATAAACTATGTTATCATATATGCTCATTGGAAAAGGATTGGGTTTTTGAAACACCATTCCTACCCTCTTTCTAAGCAAATTCACATCCATATCGTCATATATGTTCTCACCGTCAAGCATAATCTGCCCTTCTATCCTGCAACCCTCTACAAGATCATTCATCCTGTTTAAAGTCTTTAAAAGCGTCGATTTGCCGCAGCCTGAGGGTCCAATAAGTGCTGTTATTTCTTTATCTTTAACATCAATATTTATATCTTTAAGAGCATGAAATTTTCCATAATATAAGTCAAGATTTTTTACTGTTAATTTATCCATATATAATCACCTCCTGTTTACAAGTTTCTTAGCAACTACGCCTGAAAGACTGTTTATAAGAACAACTACTATGAGCAAAACTACTGCTGTAGCATAAGCCTGCGGTGTATAAAGGCCCTCATTCATCAAAGCATACATATGAACAGACAGCGTCCTGGTAGAGGCAAATAAGCTATCCGGTACGACCGGATTAGTTCCGGCTGTAAAAATCAATGCTGCTGACTCTCCTACTATTCGTCCGATAGCCAAAATCGTACCAGCCAGGATTCCCGGAGATGCTGATGGCAAAACAATCTTAAATACTGTCCTCAATTTACCTGCCCCAAGACCAAAACTTCCCTCTCTAAATGAGTCCGGAACCGATATAAGCGCCTCTTCTGTAGTTCTCATTATAAGTGGAAGTATCATTATGGCTAAAGTAATAGCTCCTGACAAAAGTGTATATCCCCATCCAAGTGTAATTACAAACAATACATATCCAAATAATCCGTAAACTATAGATGGAATTCCTGCAAGGGTTTCCGCTGTAATTCTTACGATTTTAACCAGCCTGTTGCCTCTCCTTGCATATTCAACTAAATATATAGCCGCAAACACTCCCATCGGAACTGCCAGTGCAAGGGATAGTCCCGTCATAATAACAGTGTTTATGATAGCCGGCATCATAGAGACATTTTCGCTGTTATATTCCCAGTCAAAAAGCCCCGGCAAAGTCAGGTTGGGCACTCCATTGTAAACTATATATGCAATAAGAGAAGCCAATACTGCCAAAGTTATGGCCATACTCAGCCACACCAGCATATATAAAACAGCTGAAACAGGACTTCTTCTATATTCTCTGATTTTTTGTCTAAATCCTCTGTTTGCCATCAATCATTCCTCCTTTTCAGCAGAGAAAATGAAATATTTATTATCAAGATAAATACAAATAATACAACTGCTGTCGCAATTAGCGCATTTCTATGAATTCCATCACTGGCATATCCCATTTCAAGCACTATATTGGCCGTCATAGTTCTGACTCCATCAAAAATAGATTCAGGTATGACCGCCTGATTTCCTGCTATATATACGACAGCCATGGTTTCTCCTATAGCTCTTCCTATCCCCAAAATTATTCCTGCAATAATACCTGATTTAGCTGCAGGCAATATTGTAAAAAATACACTTAATTCATGAGTTGCACCAAGCGCAAGAGAACCCTCATAATAACTCTCCGGAACTGCCCTTATAGAAGTTTCTGATACGCTTATAATCGTTGGTAATATCATTATTGCAAGCAAAACAGATGCCGTAAGAATCCCTTTTCCACTTCCTCCAAAAATATCCTGCATAAAAGGAACGATAACCATAAGTCCAAAAAATCCATAAACAATAGATGGAATCCCTGCCAAAAGATCAACTGCAGGTTTTAATATTTTGTACAATCCTTTAGGACAAAACTTCGCCATAAAGATAGCACATAAAAGACCTATAGGAACTCCCAAGATTATGGCTCCGCCTGTAACATAAATGCTTCCTAAGATCATTGGAAATATCCCAAACTGTCCTTCAAGCGGTTTCCATACGGTGCCTCCAAGAAATTTAAAAAGACCTATTTCTTTTATAGCAGGAAAACCTTTTGAAAACAAAAACAAGCATATTACTATTACCGCTATTATGGAAACTGCTGCCGCCGCCATAAATACATACTTCATAACTGTTTCAGAATGTCTTTTCATTTTTTATTACTCCCAAGTCGTAATCTCACCCATAAAAATCTTTCGTATCTGCTCAGAGCTGAGATTATCAACCTTATTTTCCTTATTCACTATTACTACAATTCCGTCAAGGGCTATCTGAATTTGTGTTATACCTGATTCCGCCTCTTCCTCTTTCAAGTTTCTTGATGCCATACCTATATCGCAAGCTCCTTCAATCGTAGAAGTAATACCGGCTCCCGAACCTGTCTGCTGAATCTCAATCTCCACTCCTTGATACATGTCCTTGTAAGCATCCGCCAAAGATTCCATGACAGGTGCTACAGAAGTTGAACCTGCAAGCACAATCCTTCCGTTGATACCATTGTGTTTAACATATTCTTTCGGCTTTTCCGCGGATGGTATATATCCTTTATTACTTATTATGGCCTGACCTTCTTTGCTCATTATAAATGTTATAAAATCCTCTGCTTCTTTACTTAAATCTGATTTTGTTACAATATTAAAAGGTCTTACTACCGGATATTCCCCCATTTTAATAGTGTCCTCCGCTGCCTTTATTCCGTCTACCTTAACAGCTTTAACTGTATCATTCAGTGATCCTAAAGATATATATCCTATCGCATTTGGATTGCCTGCAACTGTAATCATAATTACAGAAGTAGAAGATGATATTTCTGAAGTAGCCACTGTCCTGTCTTTTCCATCAACTTTAATGCCCATTAATTCAATAAAGCCTTCTCTTGTACCAGAGCCGTCTTCTCTTGAAATAACTGTTATATCATTATGATTTCTTTTGCCACTGCCACACCCGGTAAAAAGCACCATTATCATAACAACCGCTAAAATCAGGCTGACTGCCTTTTTCATTTCATTTTCCTCCTAGAAAATCTTTCATTTATTTTCTCCTTTTTACATGCCCAGTATACCTATACAATGTTAAAAGTAAAATCCTGCTTATGTTAAATGTAAGTTAAAGATTTCTTAAAGTACTCCTTGTAAATATACGCAAATGCTGCTCGGTCATATTCTCTGTGAATTGCACAAAAAAATACGACCAGCAAAACCCTGATGCTGATCGCAATACTCACGTAAATATTTTATAATTTGCCTTCGAAAGGTCTGTTGGAAGCCTTTCTTTGTTTCTTTAATTTTTCTCTTATTTGCTCTGAAGTCGATATCACTTCCTGATAAAAATCCCTTGCTGACATTCTGGATGCTCCATCGCCTAATGCTGCCATCTGAACCGGTCTGTCAGAAGTTATTACAGTCACATCAAACGATCTTCCCATTTCGTAAACCGTTTCCTCTATAAAACGGTCTGCCGTCTGAGCTTCTTTGGTATAGACTACCTTCATACCTCCATAATTTATTTTGCTTCCTGCGCCGCCTTTAACTTTATATCCGTCAAATACAACTACCATGGCAATCTTTTTATATGCCATATAATTTTCCAGTATTTCGATGAGCGTCTCACGAGCAGCATCCAAGTTAGCCTTGGCAAGCTGCGACAGTTCTTCCCATGCAAAAATTAAATTATATCCGTCTACTACATAATACGGCAAATTCTTTTCTTGATAAGATTTGTTGATATCGGAAAATCCTTTTTCCCAAGTCTTGGGTTTCAAAGGTTTTCTGCTTCCTTTACTGAGCTGCTGCCTTCTGATCGCCTCATCTCTTTTGCTCTTGCCATAAGTTCTAAAAAAGATTTCGTCAAGCTCTTTTGCAGAAGCACTGTCATAACTGCTGCTTGCAGAACGCCCGACATTGTCAACATCTGACCAATCACTGAAAACTCCATCTTCTGTAAGCTTGTATCCACTGTCTACATGAGCCATATCATCTACTTGCTCCCATTTGACATACACCGCACTTCCGCTGCTGCAAAATACTGAACCTGCAGGGTTATCCAAATCTTCCTCAAATCTGTATCCGATTCTATCTACAACCTCCTGCTGATTATGACACTTATCATATCCGCATGGTATTACAGTAAATTTTCCTTTACCTTTAGTATATGAAATTAAATCTTGCTGATAATCTTTAAGTACACTGACAGCGCCTCTGCCTTCAATCAGAGAATTACCATCTTCCAACGCTTCAGGCGGTTTACATGATGCTCCAAATCTTTGCATGTCCGAAAGAACCCTTCCTACATTTTCACTTGGAACTTCTGCTCTGAATTCATACATAGGCTCGAGCAAAACACTTTCTCCTTTGCACAATCCTTGACGAACTGCTCTGTAAGTTGCTTGTCTAAAATCTCCGCCCTCAGTATGTTTGATATGAGCTCTGCCGCCTATGAGTGTTATCTTAACATCGTCAATAAACGATCCTGTTAAAATTCCCAAATGCTCTCGCTCTGCCATATGGCTTAAAATCAATCTTTGCCAATTTCTATCCAGCTTGTCTTCGCTGACAATAGAATCAAATATTTTTCCTTGTCCCCTATCTAATGGCTCCATCAAAAGCTGAACCTCAGCATAGTGGCGAAGAGGCTCAAAATGGCCGATTCCTATTACAGGTTTTGAAATAGTTTCTTTATATATTATGCTTCCGTCTCCAAATTCCACATCCATATCAAATCGTTCTTTAACGATGTGTTGTAAAACTTCAAGTTCCAATCTTCCCGTCGCTTTGACATGAATCTCTTGCAGCGTCTCTTTCCAAACTATTTGAAGACTGGGCTCTTCTTCCTCAATCTGCCTCAATTTTTGAAGCGCCGCAGTACAGTCAATCCCCTCAGGCAATATTACTCTATATGTTAATGCCGGCTCAAGCTTAGTCTTTATACTAACCATATGGTCTACAATACCAAGCTGCTGTCCGGCATAAGTCGCTGAAAGTCCTGTGACTGCACAAATCATTCCTGCCTCTGCTATTTGAGAGCTTTCGAAACCTTTGCCGGAATAAAAGCGAATCTGCTCGACTTTTTCCTCTTTTTTGCCTTGCGCAATTGACATCTTACTCTGTAATCTTCCGCCTGTAATCTTCATATGGGTTTGACGTACGCCTTGTTTATCTCTGCTTATTTTATAAACTCTGGCGCCAAACTCATCCGGGTAATCAGGCACTCTCGTATATTCGCACATAACTTCAATCAAATTCCAAATGCCTTCCATCTTAAGTGCCGAACCAAAACATACAGGAAAAAGATTTCTCTTTTTAACGGCTCCTGCAATATTTTCAGATGAAATGTTCTTTCGGTCAAAATATTCTTCTATAAGAGTCTCATCACAAGAAGCGGTTTCTTCTATGTTTGCAGGCATTCCTTCATAAAATTCTGCAAATCCACTGCCAAATCTTGAATTAAGTTCATTCAAAATTTTATTTTTATCTGTTCCCGCCTGGTCCATTTTATTGACAAATACAAATACGGGAACATTATACGCAGCAAGAAGCTTCCAAAGAGTTATTGTGTGTCCCTGTACTCCATCTGCACCGCTTATAATCAAAACCGCATAATCTAAAACTTGCAATGTACGTTCTGCTTCATTTCCAAAGTCTACATGTCCCGGGGTATCAAGCAATGTAAATTTCTTTCCGTCTGCTTCAAAACGCGCTTCTTTCGAAAACACCGTAATACCACGATTTTGTTCAATAGAATTGGTATCCAAAAAAGCTGTTTTATGATCTACTCTGCCAAGCTTTCTTATTGCGCCTGTAGTATACAAAATTGCTTCTGATAAAGTTGTCTTACCCGCATCCACATGAGCTAAAAACCCAATAGTTAAATGATTATTTTGCATATAGACCTCACAAAAGTTCTTTTTTTAATTATATTACCTGAGCTTTTGTCATGCAAGTGCTACCGGTATTTCATTGCCGATTGACAACTGCATACTGTTTAAATTACTTTCTTGATGAATTGTTGCCATTTTTTATTGTTTTCTTTTAAATTGTCAACAAATATGAGATTATATGCATATGATTTCGTCGAATTATGTCGAATGTTGTACAACTTACAAAATTTTATTAAAAAAGACAACAGTTTTTGCAAAAACTGTTGTCAAAATTCTTCTTTGCGCGCTAACTTGCCAACAAGCCGAAGTCCACCTTGAAAAAAGTAAGTGAATCCCCGTAATCCACCTGTTTTGACAGGGTAAATATTGTAAATTTTCGATATTTGGTCGCAAAATTACAACATTTCAGCGATATTGTACCAAAAAACTGTGTCCAAATCTGTCAATGTTGTAAAATTTTAAAATTCTGACGAAATATATGCAACAACCTCTCCGCTTTATGCTGTAAATCAAACAAAAACTTTCAAAATTTACAGCATTCCAAACACACCCGCCCCTCACGGTAAAAAAGTAAAAGAACCTCCGCAAAATAAGAGGTTCTTTCACTTTGAAACTATTTATTCTTTACCACCTTGCCATTTACGATTACTTTTTTTACATTGTCACCGTAGGCTAAGATTTCCATTTTTTCCAGTGGGTTTTCGTCTACTACTATCAAATCTGCATTCATGCCCTCTTGCACAAGGCCAATCTCATTTTCTCTTCCCAGTGCCTGAGCAGATATATATGTAGCCGCATCAAATATTTGTTTGCTGCTCATACCATATTCTTGCATACTTAAAATTTCCAAGCCGTTCTCACCATGCTTCAATGCATTTATAGTGTCTGTTCCGTATCCAATCTTTACTCCGTTACGCATTGCCGCATAAAGGGCGCCGTCATGGATAGCTGCCATTTTCTCGGCTTTTTCTCTTTCTTCTCTGTCATTGCTTTCAAGAAGCTGATTAACAACTCTCATTGTAGGTATCAAAAATAGACCTTTTTCTGCCATCTTCTCACACATTTCATCATTTAAACCGCAGCCGTGTTCGATGGTGTCTATACCTGCCTCAATACACCTTCTTGACGCCTCTGTGCTGTGAGTGTGTGCAGCAGTTTTTCTATACAATGAATGCGCTTCATTGACTATTGCAGTAAGTTCCTCCACAGTATAGTTAGGCCATTCGGGCTCATCACCGCTAGAACCCATGCCTCCTGATGCCATAACTTTTATGAAATCTGCGCCGTGTCTTATTTTCTCCCTGACTCCTTCGACACAGCCCCAGACTCCGTTAAAACATCTTTCACCTATATTGTACTCCGGAAGTCTTCTTATATTTCTATTTGTTGACAAATCCCCATGACCGGCAGTCATCGTTATATATCCTGCGCAAGCAACAATATTCGGTCCAACTACAAGCTCTTTTTTTATGGCGTCCCTTACAGCAACATCCTCTGGAGTATAATAAGTCGTATGTCCGCAATTTCTGAGTGTGGTAAACCCAGACATCATAGCCTTTTGAGAATTATTCAGAAAGTGCATTGCCTTAAGAGGTGACGTAGTACACATACGCCATATTCCTCCGGACATCCCAGACTTATCTATACCTGTTTCAGCCGTCATATGGACATGCATATCTATCATACCGGGCATAAGCCACTTGCCGTCAACATCTAAAACTTCATCAGCCTCAGGCATTGCATCTGAATTTCCAAATATACTCTTAATCTTTCCATCTTCTATAAAGACGTTTTTATCTTTTCTGACTCCGCTTACAGAATCAACTATATTTACGTGTTTTATAAGTACATTGCTCATACAATCACCTGTTCCTTAAACTGCCTCAGTGCTTCCTTTTTTTCTTGTAAGTCTCTCAATTATTACAACTGCAACGGCGATTCCAAGTCCTACTGCCGAAATAGCATAGTTTGGATATATAAGGAGTATTCCTGATGCTATACACATCACTCTCATGACCACATTAAGCTTATGTTTGATATAGCCTTCAAGGGCATAATCCATAAAGAACACACCGATTATAGCCGTAACCATATCTATTGCTATCGCTATCCATTCTCCTTGCCCAACTAATGTCGGATTCATTACGAAGAAATACGGAATCAAGAATCCCGGCAGTGCTAGTTTCAAAGCTGTCAATCCTGTCTTCATAGGATTTGAACCTGCAATACCTGCTGCTGCAAATGCTGCCAAAGATACAGGCGGTGTCAGAGTTCCCAGTATAGCAAAATGGAATATGAACAAATGCGCTGCAATAGGTGAAGCTCCCAAATCTATGAGGGCAGGTGCACACAATACTGCAAGCAATGTATATGTAGCAGGAGTTACAAGACCAGTTCCAAGCAGCAACGCTGCAAGCTGGGTAAGTATCAAAGCTACAAGAAGATTTCCGCCTGAAAACTCTGTGATGATAGCTCCTACCTTTTGTCCCAAACCTGTCATGCTTAAAGTAGCTATAATTACACCTGCCGAAGCACAAGCTGCGGATACTGCAAGCATTGATTTAAGCGCCATTCTGCAAGTTTTTCTTAATATCTGCAAATTCAGCCTTGTCTCTTTCTTAAAGTTGGTAACTACCAAGAGTGCCAAAGTTGAGTATATGGCTGCCATAAGAGCAGAGAATTGCATTGCCATAAGTACAATCAATATTACTATAGGCAAGATTAAGAAGATAGCATCTTTCAGTGACTCACGCTTGCTTGGCAGTTCTTCCTTAGGAAGCCCTGTAAGACCTTCTTTAACACTCTTTACATGAACTGAATTGAACAAGCTTACATAATACAATATAGCAGGTATTATGGCTGCTACAGCTACTTCCCAATAACTTATATCAAGAAATTCTGCAATCAAAAATGCCGTCGCTCCTAATACTGGAGGGGTGATGGAACCGCCTGCAGAAGATACTGCTTCAACACTGCCTGCATACTGAGGTTTGAAGCCCATCATCTTCATTAAAGGAATAGTTATTGAACCAGTGGCTGTAACATTGGCAACAGTACTTCCCGAAACGGTTCCCATCATGGCACTGGATATAACTGCTACCTTTGCAGGACCTCCAGTATATCCTCCTGCTACCGAAAATGCCAGTCTCATAAAATACTGTAATGCGCCGCTTGCCTGGAGTAGAGCTGAAAATATCAAAAATGCAGCAATTTCTACAGAAGCAGTTCCAAGAGTTGAACTGAATAATCCTTCAGTTCCTACGCATATCATGTTGATAATTCTTTCAAATGTATATCCCTTATGTGCAAGAGCGCCAGGCATATACGGTCCTACCAAGCAATAAACAATTGCCACAAAAGCTATGATAACCATAGGTATACCTATCGCTCTTCTGGTAGATTCAAGAACTGCAACTACGAGTATGGATAACATTATTATGTCTAAAGTATTCAAACTGTAACTGAAGAATCTCATCCAGTTGGCAAGAGCATATAATGCCGATATAATTCCGACAGCGGTACAGAAAATATTAAATATGAGTTCAATCTTCGTGCCTTCTTTGAATATCTTTGATGGATAAACCATAGGTGCAGCAAACAATATTACGCACACATGAGATATTCTATGTACCATTACAGTAGGCATTCCGAATATGCCTATATATAAAGTGTATAAGACAATTCCTATACTAACTATAGTGAATAATATATTTATAATTTTATTATTATTAGCACCTTTAAGTTTAACGTCATCTACTGCGCCTATGGAGCCGTCGTTTAGCTTGGCTAAAATCCCCTCATTTCCGGATTTTGGTGTTTCTTCTCTTGGCTTCGTATTTTCGTTTAAATTATTTTCCAAGTTTCCGATCCTCCTATTTTTATAAAACAGGAGCTGCCGCTCTTGTAAGCTTAAGCAAAACAATCCTGCGGCAGCTCTATTGGGCAAATGCGTAAATTATTTAATTTCGATTCCTTTTTCTTTAAAGTATTTCATTGCGCCTGGATGAACTTCTATAGGCATACCATTCAAAGCATCTTCAAGAGTTATACATTTGAATTCGCCTTTTACTGCATATATCTCCTCTAAATTCTCGAAAACAGCCTTTGTCATATCGTACATAACGCTTTCAGGTACATCTTTGTTAACGATTACGATGTGCTTCATAGCAACTGTAGGACAAGAATCTGTATCCATGATAATTCCGGGAACATCTTCTTTTACCATAGGCATTTCAATAAACTCAGGATATGCTTCCAAGCACTTATCAATTGCTTCTTGTGACATAGGTACAAATCTTGTATCACGTGAGCTTGCCATGTCAACCATGCTTGCAAGTCCCGGCGCAGCAGTTCCTATATAAGCGTCTATATGTCCGTCTTTCATCTGAGTGAGAGCTTCTGACATTGTTAAGTACTCGATATTAACCTTGCTTACATCTACTCCTGCCATAGGGAAGAAAATATTCTCTGCCAAATAAGCATCATTACCGCCAGGAGCACCAATTGCTACCTTTTTACCTTCAAAGTCTTTCCATTCCTTGATTCCGGAAGATTCAAGAGCTATAGACCAAGTGATTCCGTAATGAGCACAGAACCATCCGTAAACGTTATCTGTCTTTTCGCTAAAGTCAGCTCTTACTTCCCAGCCGTCCTTACATACGTTGGAAGATGCAATGCCGAACTCTCTTTCGCCGCTCTGAACAGTCTCAACGTTTTCAACACTTCCTCTTGGGCTTGTAACCGGAGTAAGGTTCATGTTATCAATGTTGGTATTTACAATTTGTGCGACTGCCGTTCCGAGCATCATATACCCTCCTGTCGCATTCATGGTTCCCATTGTGTACTGCTTAGGACCGTCAGCGTCAGACTCTTTGTCTTTACTGCATCCGGTAAATGCCAGTAATAACATGCTGGCAGCTAATACAACTGCTACTGCTTTTTTAAGCTTCATAATAAGCCCTCCTTCATTTTTCTGTTGATAAACTCTTACCTCCGGTAATGAAATTTTACATTGCCTAAAACCGATGGTAATGTGACCTTTTATATAGAACGGTTTTCTAAACCGACCTATAACTTATTTGTATCTATACTGCCGGTAACGCCAAAAGGCCTAAAATTACTGCTGTTATTATAGTAGGGACCAATGTATATCTATATATCTCCGATTCTTTTCCTGATTTATCTGCGGTTGCAGCTACCAATGCTGTAGTTGTAGGTCCTATAGCGCCTCCCACCGAAGCAGATACAGATTGTACCGCACATATTACAGCCGGAGCTATGCCAAGAGAAAGTGCTGCTGTTTCCTGCAAAGAGCCAAACAATATGTTTGCATTAGTATTACTTCCTGTTATAAACGCTCCAAGCATTCCTATTACAGAAGACATAAATGCGTAGCCTTTTCCCGCAAACTCAACTATTGTAGTAGACAATATTGTAGTCATTCCCGAGTCCATCATTATCGATGCAGTGCATAATAACAGCAGCAAAGTAATCTCGGTGGACTTTATTTTTTTAACTGTGGCTTTTACTATGGTGTTTATATCTTTTCTCTTCATTAAATTGATTTTGCAGTAATATATAACACTCACAACAGTTGTTATCAAAATTATCGTAAATGGATATTTTAAAATATTAAAAGTTACATAATCTTCTTCAGCTGCCACAACTGCCCCAAGTGCAGTTTCATATCCCGAAAAAGAGAATGAAAGCTTTAGTCCGGGATTAATTATGAAAAATCCAATGGACATTACGATTACCATTATGTAAGGCATTACACTATTCAAAAGGCTCTTTTTGTCGTTAATCTTTTCTCCACTACTGCTGTCTTTTTTATTAAATACTTTATGGAGAATGATCATCACCGCAACGCCTATCATTCCTGTTACAAAGCCTATTACAGAAACCATTTCCATTTTTGCCATTATTACAAGTGCAATGGTCATAACAATCCATGTAGGAACTATGTATTTAAGTCCTTTGAGCAATGCTTTAACTCCTCCGTAGATGAAACATACACCAAGGCCGCAGCACAGCATGCCTATAGATCCAAAGCTTGACATCTTAACCAATATCTCTTTTATAGGTGAATCTGTTACCAAATCTATGGCAAATATGGAAGAGCCCATCGAACCGAAAGTTATCGCCCATGAATGTCCAAGTAGTGATGCTGCCGCCGATTTGGCTACATCAAATCCGGATTTTATAAGTATAGTGGTAGCTATTACAGCTGGCAGTCCATATCCTGCAATCCCTTGTAAAAATGCTGAAAATGTCCACGTTATCATTATGAACAATGCAAATTCATCTTTAAAAATCTTTGACAGAAAATTATTGATAACTCCAAAGCCTCCGGATATATCAACCAAGTTGTAAAGAAGCATTGCACCAAGAGCAATAAGTCCTACAAACACTGCCATTATCATGCCTTTGCTTAAAGTTATTCTTATCCCTTCAATTCCCGGTTTAAACCAAATTACAAATTCAGCCAATGCTATTAAAAATGCTATCGAAGCAGAATGCTTGGCAGATAAATTCAATACCAACAAACATATTAATAATGCAGCTATAGGCAATAACGCTAATAAAAATTCTGTCATAATTTTCTACATCCCTTCAAAAAAATTTTAACACGCTGATGCCCTGCATTAACAATACCTTAATATCATGTGGTAATACCTTTTTAGTATGACTGGCATAAAAATATAAATGGTATACTTTTCGATAACTATAAGTAGTTTTTATTCCTTTTATTGGCGAGGTAAACCAATGGACATCAGAGTATTAAAAAATTTTATGAAGATTGCCGAAAATGGCTCGATCTGTAAAGCCGCCGAATCACTTCACATATCTCAGCCGCCGTTAAGCCGCCAATTAAAATCTCTTGAGTATGAACTTGGAACTGAACTGTTTGAACGTTCTTCAAAAGGCGTTACGCTTACAAAAAAAGGACAGCTCCTTTACAACAGAGCTGCTTCTTTAATTTCGTATAATGATCTAATTGTCCGCGAACTGACTGCAGATACCAATATAATACGTCTTGGCATGACAACTTCACTGGTAGACTATTCGCTCGAATACATGAAAAACTTCAGAAAAGATAATCTGGTGAATTTTGAAATAACAGAAAAAAATACGTTTGAGCTTTTAGAACTCCTAAAAAATATAATGCTGGACATAGTGTTCATAAGAACGCCTTTTGAAATAGACTCTCACTTTTCCTCTATAAAATTGGAGGAAGATTGTTTAGTTGCATTAGGAAAAAAGCATTTTTTTGACAAGACAATCAAGAATGAAATATCAATTAAAGAACTGAGAGATATGCCTATAATAACCGTAAGAAGATGGAAAAATTTTATCGATTTTGCAGCAGATGTAGACAACCATACTTGCTTAGACTATCACTTTATATGCGACGACAACAGAACTGCTTTATCAATGGCAGAGAACGGAATGGGCATATCTATACTGCCCAGTTCCGTTATAAATAATAATATTGATGACTCTCTTGTATCAAAGGGCATCACAAATAACGACTCTCTCAAAACAAATATCTACATGGTCTTTCCATCATATAAAGAAATGGAACCATCTGTAAATAAATTCATCAATTTTGTGCTCGGAAGTCCTCATATTCTATAACTCTGTCACTTAGTCTGTCTGCGTCATTTCGATTGTGGGTAATAAGAAGCACTGTCTTATCACAAGTTACTCTTTTCCACAATCTCTTTATTATGCGTCCTTTCAAATCTTCATCAAGACCTCTGAACGGCTCATCTAAAATAAGCAGGGAAGATTCGCATATAAAAGTTCTTCCAAGGGCTACTCTATGTCTCATCCCGCCGCTGAGCTCTCCTGGCAGTTTCCAAAGTACATCTGAAATTTCCAGCATATCTGCTATAGAAACTACTTTTTTCTCGATGTCATCTTCCATACTGACAATGCCAAAAGCAATATTATCAAATACATTAAGCCATGGAATAAGTCTGTCCTCCTGAAAGAGATAAGACGTCCTCATAGGTCCCTTTTCTACCATACCCGATTTCTGTTTTTCTAGTCCTGCTATTATCCTCACAAGGGTGGTCTTTCCCTGTCCTGATGGGCCTACAATTGCTGTAACCTCGCCCTTTTTAAATTGTATATTCACGTCATCGAGAACACCTTTTCCATCAAAGTCTTTAGAAAGATGACGAATATTCACCTCACACGGCACTTTACTCTCATACCCGGGATTACTCTTTAAACCCTTAACAATCTTGCTGTAATCATAAGCTCTAAAATCCCATCGGTTAATCACAGTCTTTATGGCTTTCTCAACTGCAAGACTAAACGTTACTATAACAAATATATATACAAACAAAAAGTCAGTTTCAAGATAATATTTTGCATTCATCATTTGATAACCTAAAGAATATTTAGGTATAGATAAAACCTCCGCAGCAACCACAGCCTTCCAGCTCAGTCCTGCAATGAGTTTTATTGCAGCTTTAATCTGAACCATAACTCCCGGTATGTATATATACCTGAATCTATTCATGCCTGTAACTTCATATATCTTCGCCAATTCTAAAAGCTGATTATCCATCGAATCAAACCCCTCTAGTATATTGGTATATACTACAGGAAAACACATAAAAAAGCATACTATAACCGCTACAGAATCAGCAGGCGCAAGCAAAATGACATAAATTATTATAGCCATCACAGGTACAGCTTTAAAAAATCCAACAGGAAAATTTAAAAAACCTCTTATAAGCTTATTTTTATATGCACACCACGAAAATATCATTCCAAGCCCAAAAGCCAGCACCATAGAGATAATACATCTCATAAATGTAAATCCTATGTTCAGATAAAAGTCCCTTTTCCCTGCCAATCGTATCAATGCTTGCAGCGTTTCGATAGGTGATGGCAAAAGAAGCGGTTTATCTATCAGCATGGCCGCACATTGCCAAAAGCCAATCCAAAATACAAAGATTAAAATTTGACTGAATATTTTTTTATTTTTCGCTGTAGTATAAATTTTCATCCGGTATTGTGCCTCCTACAGAAGCTGGATCCATTTCAAATAATGTTTCATAAAAAGTCTTGAGCATATTTTTGCCTGCTTCCAGGTTTTTATCTTGATATAAAACTATATTACATCCCGGTATTGCACTTTCTGCTATATCAACATTGCCTATGAAGCCTTTTTCAACAATTGTCTTTGCTGCTTCTTCAGGAGAGTCATTGATAAACTCCACAGATTTTCCTAAATCACTGAGCAGAACCTTTAAATCATCTCCTCTTTCTTGCACAAATGATTTTGATGCAATAAGAACTCCCATAGGCAGTTCCTCTCCAACAAATTCTTCCCATAAATTATTAAGGTCGAATAATTGTTTAACATTGCCTTCTTCACCTGCTGCAATTGCTGAGGACGCAAAAGGTTCGGGAACCATAGCTATCATTCCTTTTTGGCTGAGAAGCTTAGAATTTACTTCTGAGTGATTAGCAAGCCACTCTACTTTTACATCTTCATAAATGATGAGATTATTCTCTTCAAGAATCTTTCTAAGTATATACTCAGGAGTTCCTCCCTGGCCGCTTGCAACTATGGTTTTTCCTTTTAAATCGCTTACATTTTTAAGGTCCACATCATTACCGATAATCTGAAGCATACCAAGGGCTATAGGGCTTATAGCAACAATCTCGCCCTTTGTCTTGTTATACAAAACTGCTGCCAAATTGGAAGGAACCGCTGCCACATCTACTTCACCGTTAATTACTTTTGCTGTCACATCAGTAGGCGCTTGATATGTAGTAATATTATATTTATCTTCCATGTCCATAAGCTGCACCATTGCCATTCCTGTAGGACCGTTTAAAGCGGCAACATTAACAACCTCACTGACTGTTTCTGATGTTTTTTCACCGCAGCCTGCAAGCATTGAAAATACCATCACTGCTGCAAGTACCATCGTAATTAATTTTTTCATTTTGTACCTCTTTTCTTTCAAAATTTACATTTTTGAATATATAGTCTTGGTACTGACTCCGTTTATAGCTCCCAATTTACCTGAAAGAGCGCTTATAGCGTCCATAGGCGCATCGACAGCCACGCTTATTACAGATATTTTTTTAGGTTTATACGGCAATCCCATTCGACCTATTATATGTTGCCTATACTCATGCAAAAGTCTATTAATCTTCTCTGCCGCCTCAATATCCTCTACAATTATGCTTATTAACGCTACTCTAGTGTCCATAAACCGCCCTCCTTTCCAAAAAAATAAATGCCAAAAAACTGGCACTTATCCCTTAATTTTTATATAGCCTTTCTCCTCAGAAAACCTTCGGAAGTCAGTACCGTCATATTATTCTATTTCTTCTTTTTCTTTCTTTTCTTCTTGCTCTTCTTTTATCTTTGGAACTGTATGCTGTGCATCTGTAAGGAATATATATATATACATAAGCGTTATAGCCGCAAGTCCTGCACATTCCACATACAAATCCCGGCTGAACAATACAGCAGCTACTCCCATAATACCAGTAATACCATAAAGCATCAATGTAGCTCTTCTCTGACCATATCCTAAATTCATAAGCCTATGGTGAAGATGTCCCCTATCTGCTTCCATTATTGGACGTTTATTTATCCATCTTCTTATTATAGCAAAGAAAGTATCAAAAATAGGAACTCCCAAAACCAATACCGGTATAATTACTGCAAAAAGTGTCGCACTTTTAACTGTCCCCAGCACCGATAAGCTTGATAACATGAATCCTAGATACAACGATCCTCCATCACCCATGAATATCTTTGCGGGATAAAAATTAAATGGTAAAAATCCCAGCGCTCCGCCTGCAACCGCAAGCATGGCTCCTGTAGTTAAATATGTTCCATGAATGTATGCTGCATAGGCTATACACAGAGAAATTATTGCTGCTGTACCTGCCGCCAATCCGTCAAGCCCATCTATGAGATTTATTGTATTCGTAATTCCCACAATCCACATAAGTGTAATTACAAAACATAAAACACCACCAAGCTGACTGTTACCTTCGCCGAAAAAATTAGTTAAAAATTCTATTCTGACTCCATTGATATACATAACGACAGCCACGACAACTTCACCAATAAACTTAACCTTAGGCGAAAGGTGTCTTATATCATCTGTGATACCGAGAATATAAATAAGCACACCGCCGACTATTATGGACATGATCCTAGAATCAAACCTCAAAAAAATCAACATGGCAATGGTACTTCCTACAAATATTGCCAAACCTCCAAATCTCGGCATAGCTTTTGTATGCATTCTTCTATTGTCTTTTGGAATATCTACTGCTCCGATTTTGGGAGCTAATTTGATTGCAAGAGGAGTTATCGCAAGGGATAATACAAATGCAGTCAAAAAAGTCACCCATAAAGTGCTATACATAACAACTTATGCTCCTTAAATTAATTTAACATGTTCGTAATACATTAATCTATAACTTTTCTATTTTAAGTCCTGCTTCTTCAAGTATTGACGCTGCCAGCTCATCAGGGTATCCTTCCCTTATTACTATTCTGCTTATTCCGGCATTTATTATCATCTTTGCACATATTGCACATGGTTGATGAGTAATATAAATGGTTCCTCCTTCAATTCCATGACCCATTGCTGCTGCTTGAATTATGGCATTTTGTTCTGCATGAAGCGCCATACACAATTCATGTCTTTGACCTGAAGGCACTCCCATTTGCTGGCGCAGACATCCGCCTCTTTCTTCACAATGCATTATTCCTCTAGGCGCTCCGTTATATCCTGTCGCAATAGCATGACGATCCTTAACTATAACAGCTCCTACGCTTCTTCTCATACATGTTGACCTCTTTGCCGTCAGCTCTGCCATTTCCATAAAATACTCATCCCAAGTAGGTCTATCCATTTCAAATCTCCTATTCGTAATAAACTTCAACTAAATACAATCCCTGTGCCGGCGCCGTATGTCCTGCATTTTGGCGAAGGCCGGAGTCAATGGCAAGTTTAACTTTATCGGGCTTGATCTTGCCCAAGCCAACTTCAACCAACGTCCCCGCAATTATTCTTACCATGTTATATAAAAAGCCATCTCCTGAAATTTCCAAAATAACGTCGTCACTGTCCTTATATACATCAAGGTCATAAACAGTCCTTACCGTAGTCTCTCTTATCTGACTTCCGGAAGCCTGAAAACAAGCAAAATCATGAGTTCCTATTATATACTTAGCTGCATCTTTCATGGACTCTATATCTAAAGGAGCTTCTACATAATAACAATAATTTCTCCTGAATATATTGACTTGTCCTCCGTTTTGAATCACATACCGATATTTTTTCCCTTTTGAATCAAATCTGGCATGAAAGTCTAAAGGTTTTTCCTCAAGATTTTTTATCCTAATATCTCCTATGAGACTTCCCAGCCTCTTACCGCCGCAAAGATGATTATTTGATGCGTTCATTATCTTATCAGTAGGGATTCCATATTCTCCTTTAAAAGAAGCTCTCTGCCCCAGAGCATGAACCCCGGCATCAGTACGGCTTGTCCCATTCAGTTCAACTTTAGCGCCGCACACTTTTGTCAAAACCTTTTCCATTTCACCTTGAACCGTTCGGGCGTTTGGCTGCCTCTGCCATCCGGAAAAATTGCTTCCATCGTATTCTATTGTAAGCAAAAAATTCCTTTCCATAAGCTATCTTGGTAAAATTATTTGTTTATTTTCCTTTGAAGCTCTATAAAGAGTAAATTTACGTCCTATTGCCTGTACAAATTCTGCTTTTAAAGGCTCAAGCAAACTGTTAGCCACATCCTTAGGCTTCACATCAAAACCTTCCTGCAACTTCACCTTCACCAATTCTCTTGCTTCAAGGCACATATCTATTTCTTTTATAACGTTTTCTGTAAGCCCTGCTTTGCCTATATATACAGTAGGTTCTATATCGTGAGCCAATCCTTTCAGAAAACTTCTTTGTTTACTTGTTATCATTTATTTACCTCATACTATAAATTCACCATAATATTATAACTTATTTCGTGTAAAATGACTAGATAAATCAATGAAGATATTGTGATATATGGTACCATTGGTTGTTTATCTCCTGATTTTATCCTTTTTCTCAAAAGAAGCCAGCAAAAATGCCCTGCACTTAAAAGAGTGGTAAGTACGAATATTATAATAATTCCATCTACTCCTGTACATAGCCCTATAGCAGCAAACAACTTTATATCTCCGCCGCCGAGAGTATCTTTTTTGTATATCAGTTTGCCTAAAATACCGATAAACAACATTACACCAAACCCAATAAGCGCACCCCAAAGACCGTCTATAGGTCCTCTATTATGATAAGGAATATATCCAAGGGCTGTTACAATAAGTAACATTATTAACTGGTCGGGAACAATTCTATATTTTATATCCGCAATACTCATCTCAAGCATTAGCCAAAAAGATGCCATAACAGCCACAGCATACATAAAATCTTCCAAACCAAGCTTGATACCTAATATTATGAACAAACCTGTAAACAAATATTTCCAAGGTGTGCTTTTTATTCTCTGATGTGTCGGATTAACAAGCTCCTCATCCGGCGTCTGCCCATAATCACAAAGCCATTTACCCGGAATTCTGTTAAAAAAATATACTGCCCCATTGCCAAGTATGACTCCTATACCTATTGCGCAAATACATATTATCAATGTAACACCGTATTTTTCCAGCATATTTTACCCCTTATCTTCAAAGAGCCGCCATTAAGGCGACTCTAAAATTTTCTTTATTTTCCTGTAGGCAGATAAGCTAGCAATGCTCCTGCTACATCACTTATAGGCATTGTCTGAAGTACAATCTTACCAGGACCTGTCACCAAAGTATTAAACAAGCCTTCCCCTCCAAATAATACATTCTTAACACCTTTTACAGTAGTTACATCCATCTTGCACGTTGCATCCATCATTGCAAGATATCCTGTGTCTATGACCATCTGCTGCCCAGGAGCTAATTCATATTCAACAGCATAACCGTCTATCTCAATAAATGCCGTTCCGTTTCCAGACAGCTTCTGCATGATAAATCCTTCGCCGCCAAAAAAACCTGAGCCTAATTTCTTTTGAAAATGAACTGATAATTCTACAGTACTTTCAGATGCCAAAAATGCACTCTTTTGAACTATAATAGGTCTATCCGGAGTTATGTTAAGAGCCAATATGCTTCCCGGAAAGCTGGAAGCAAACGCTATACTGGCATTTGGTCCCTGTGCAGTATACTTATTCTGAAAAAGCGCTTCTCCTGCAAACATACGTCCCAGAGCTTTTCCTACACCTCCGTTACTGGTCGTCTCCATCTTCACATTAGGAGTCATCCAGCTCATGCTTCCTCTCTCTGTTATCATCTGTTCACCATTCTCAAGCTCACAGATAACTACCGGTAACGGTTCTCCCTTAATCTCATACTTCATAAAAAATCACCTCTTTATTTCCAAGAACTTTTTAAACCAACTATTTCATTAAATACTGGGTCTTCTTTTGTGTATAGCTTTGTATCTGCAACAAAGTATCCGTGTCTGAAGAACTGGAATCTCTCTCCTCCTTTAACATCTCTTACCGACGCTTCTGCATATGCAACAGATGTCTTAACAGTTTCAGGATTAGATACCATTTCTCCGTTTTCATCTTCTTTTAACAAATAATCATATTGTCGAATTGTAATTGGTACTGCCGTCGCCGCATCAACAAAGTGGATAGTACCCTTGACCTTACGTCCTTCAAATCCGCTTCCGCTTCTTGTTTCAGGATCATAAGTACAATGAATCTCCTTAATACTGCCATCCTCATTCTTAACAAAGTCTGTGCAAGTTACAAAATATGCTCCTTTTAAACGAACTTCATTACCTGGGAAAAGTCTAAAGTACTTTTTAGGAGGTTCTTCCATAAAGTCAGCTCCGTCAATCCAAAGTTCTCTTGAGAAAGAAACCTCTCTTGTTCCCATATCAGGAACTTGCGAGTTATTTTCTATCTCACACATTTCAGATTGTCCCTCAGGATAATTGGTTATTATAACTTTTACAGGATTGAAAACAACATTTTTGCTTTGGACTTTTTCCTTGAGGTCTTCTCTCACACAATGTTCCAAGAGAGAAATATCAACAGTGCTGTTACCTTTAGCGACGCCTATAGTTTCGCAAAAATTTCTTACTGCTTCAGGAGTATATCCTCTGCGCCTTATGCCTGCAATAGTTGGCATACGAGGGTCATCCCAGCCATCAACAGTTCCGTCGTCTACCATCGCTTTAAGATATCTCTTAGACATGACAGTATTGGTCAAATTCAGTCTTGCGAATTCAATCTGCTGCGGCGGCTCAGTCCACCAGCCCACTTCTCTTATCACCCAGTCATATAACGGTCTATGATCCTCAAACTCAAGAGTACAAATTGAATGTGTTATGCCCTCAATGGCATCTTCAATAGGATGCGCAAAGTCGTACATAGGATATATACACCATTTATCACCTGTATTATGATGAGAAGCATGTGCTATTCTATATATAATAGGATCTCTCATATTTATGTTTGGAGAAGCCATATCAATTTTGGCACGAAGAACTTTCTCACCATCGCTGTATTTGCCTTCTCTCATTTCCTCAAACAGCTTGAGGTTCTCTTCTACTGTTCTGTTACGATAAGGACTCTCTTTTCCTGGTTCTTTAAGCGTTCCTCTATATTCCTTAATCTCATCACCACTCAAATCGCATACAAAAGCCTTACCTTTTTTAATCAGCTCAATTGCCGCCTCGTACATCTTATCAAAGTAATCGGAAGCCCAAAGTCTTTCATCCCAGTCAAACCCAAGCCATCTTACATCTTCTTCAATAGAGTCTACATATTCCACGTCCTCTTTTACCGGATTAGTATCATCATATCTCAGGTTACATTTGCCGCCATATTTAGCAGCCGTCGAAAAATTAAGGCATATAGATTTTGCATGTCCTATATGCAAATAACCATTTGGTTCAGGAGGAAAGCGCGTATACACCTTGTCTCCGTACTTTTTATTTTCTAAATCTTTCTCAATAATATCATGAATGAAATTATCAGCCATTTTAACTCCTCCAAGTTAATTCTATTCAGAATTTCAAAACGATTATAATACTATGCGGCAACGCCGACATATTTAAATCTCAGCAATCATTATAACATGACTGCAGAATATGTCGTCATGTTTCAATGAACGCTTCTTTGCAGCAAAGCTGCAAATATAATCGTGCGTTCATTATAAGCCAGCTGTAAGAATATGTCGCTGGGTTTCAATGATTGCAACCTTGCGGCAACGCCGATATAATTAAATCTCAGCA
>CAJUQR010000008.1 GCA_910588185.1 uncultured Peptostreptococcaceae bacterium | reverse complement strand
TAAGAAAGCGTAAAGCATCAGAGATGTAATATATGTCTTAAGGGACGAGATAAATAATAAACCACCGGCTATGCCGGTGGTTTATTATTGTAAAGAGAAATACTGTTGACAATATCAGAGTTAAGATGATATGATAAAAATGTCAATTAAATAAATTTAAGCTAGGCAAAAATGGAAGTCGGTTAAATTCCGGCACTGTGTCTCAGCAACCGTGATATCTACGAAAGAAATAAGCATTAAATTGTAAGTCACTGGAGCACATGAAGCTTTGGGAAGGCATTTCGAGTAGGTTATAAGGATTAAGTCGGTAGACCTTGCTAAAAGCTTTGCTATCAAGTCTTCTGAGGTGAGACAGTGATTTTTTATTATAAAAAATATAAGCATTTTTATCACACCCTTTAGAAGCAGGGTGTTTTTTATTTGAATATTCATCCTGCGAGGCGGCAGTTTTATATTTTATTCTGTCGCCTCATGATCCTTAGCAGGAATTAAATATTTAGGAGGAAAGTATGAAAAAAATAATAGGAAAAAGAATGTTTACAATTTTTCTCACTTTGGCCATTATAGTTACTATGATACCTATGATGGCGTTTGCAGGTGAAGCGACAAATTTGGAGTGGTACAACTTTCGCAATAATGCAGAAAACAATGGAGTTGTGAATAAGACCACACCTGTAAGCGCAGATACTGCCAGCTTAAAATGGTCGAACAAATATGGCACAGGATGGAGCGCAGCGCCTACACCGCCGCTTATTATTGATGGATATATCTATGTAGGCATGAGTAACAAGGTAGTGAAAATAGATAAGAATACCGGAGATAAAGTTGCAGAAAGTGATGAAATGGTAGCAAACGTAGGTTTTGCCATGAACCCTATTACATATGCTGACGGAAAGTTTTTCGTGCAGGTAGGAAACGGTATGATACAGGCTATAGACTATGAAACGTTAAAATGTGTTTGGCATACAGAGAAAATCGGCGGTCAGACTGTATCTCCTATATCATATACTAAAATAAACGGAAAAGGATATATTTATATAGGAACTTGGAAATCTGAAAGTAATGACGGCGCACTTTTATGTATTTCAACTGATGACAGCAATGTAGATGAAAATAAGATAAAAAAGACAGAATGGAGGTTTATACCATCCGGAAAAACTGATACACTGCAGAATATTGTCTATAATGATACGCCTGTAACGTGTGATGAGGAAATAAGAGATGCTGTTGATGATGGCACTGCTTCAAGGAGAGGTTTTTATTGGGCAGGTGCATATGCCTGTGAAAAATTTATAGCCATAGGAAGTGATGATGGAACGCGTGAAGGAGATTATCAGGCAAATGCTTGTTTTTATACTATAAATCCTAAAACAGGAGAGATAATAGATAAGATAGGCGGCATAAAGGGAGATATAAGAACTACCGTAGTATATGATAAAGGAAATCTTTATTTTTGTACAAAAGGGGGATTAGTATATAGAGTTCCTGTAGATGAAAACGGTAAACTTGGTCAGGCAAAAGTAGTTGATATGGGAGGAATGATTACGGCTTCTCCTGTAGTATATAACGGAAGAATTTATGTGGGTGTTGCAGGTACGGGCGGCCAGTTTAATCCTGACGGAGGACATGTTTTTGCTGTAATAGATTCGGAAAGCATGACAAGACTCCATGATCTTCCTATAAAAGGATATCCGCAAGCATCTGCCCTTCTTTCAACTGCATATGAAAATGAAGATTTTGACGGAGACGGCAAAGCGGATGGAAGAGTATATATTTATTTTACATATAATGCCAAACCGGGAGGAATATATTATACATATGATGCTAAAGATGAAGCAAACATAGCTAAAGAAAGCGGCAATTTATTCATTCCGGAATCAAGCCTTCAAAACTATTGTATAAGTACTATATGCACTGATTCAGACGGAACTTTGTATTATAAAAACGACAGCTGCTATCTCATGGCGGTGCAGAATAATGTGGCGTATATAAGTGATATGACTGTAGCAGGTGCTAAGTCATGGAGCAAAGCATTTGCTCCTGGCGTAACAAATTATGAAGTAGTTCTTGAAGCAGGAACTAAGAGTACAAATGTAAAGCTGGCGCTTCCTCTTGAGGTTAAAGCTACAGTAGACGGTGAGAACTATGATGCCAATAAAGGTGTTGATGTAGCCTTAGATAACGAAGGAAAAGCTTCTGTTGATATAGTAGCTACAGCAGATGGCGGAAGCACCACATATACTGTAGACCTCAGATGTGAAGGCACAGACAGCAGCTTAAAGAATCTTTATATAAGTGGAAGTAATATATTCGGAGAAGGACAGTATGCCCTTTCGCCTTCTTTTGAAGCAGATAAAACTGACTATACCGTAGACGTACAAAAAATTGAGAAGAATTTTTATAATATTTGGCCTGAAATTTCGGACGAGAATGCTTCAGTAAAAGTTTATCCGGTAGAGAATGTTAATCCGTCAGAAATTAATAGTGAAGGAACTATAAATATTGCTTCAAGCATAGAAGGACATGACAGATATGCTGTATATCCTAAAGACAAAAGTAAGAACTGCAAGGTAAGAGTTGAGGTTACTTCTGAAAGAGGGCAGGAAGTTACAAGCTATAATGTTTCATTTGTAAAAGATAAATCTTCTGTATTTGATAAACAAAATCAAGGAGATAAAAATACAACAGTAAAGATAGACAATGTTAAATCAGATTTGGTGAAAACGGGTGACAACAGTAATTTAACTATTTGGATTATTGTATTGGTATTAGTTTTGGCTACATTGGTATTAGTTTATAGAAAAGCCAGACAAGAAAATAGAAGAGATAAAAGTACATCTAATTCTCAAAGCTAATTGATTTTGAAGCGGGGCGGTTTGTCCCGCTTCTAAGTTTTATATACTATTTCGTGGCAGGACAAAATGTATTTACTATTGGCTGTTGACAAGAATCAAATGATTTAGATATTTTGGCAACAAGGGGGTATTAATTGTGTCGAAATTTGTCAGATTTGAGGTGTCTGTTGACAAGAATTAAATAATGATATTAAAAAAGTCAACAAAATTATAAAAATGTTGTAAAAACTTCTGAAAGATTAACAGTTTTGTCAACGTATTGATGGAATTTAATACACTGCTAAGTCATTATTATTAAATTGTTATACCAGTATGCTTTAAACACATTTTGCATTAGTTGACAAAAGTATCCTAAACATAGTAAAATTAAGAAAATAAATATTATAGCAAGGCATCTCGGAAGTCGGTTAAATTCCGGCACTGTGTCTCAGCAACCGTGATATCTACGAAAAAGTCATTATACCACTGGCATGTAGCTCGGGAAGGGATTTGAGTAGGATAAAGATTAAGTCGGTAGACCTGTGCTTGCTTGACGTTTTAGTCTTCTGAGGTGAGACAAGGGTTGTATATCAGTATGTCTTTGGACAAAACTGGGCTTATATATGATTTTTAAAATTAGCACCTTAAATGGTGCTTTTGTTTTGAAAGGAAAGTAAAGTGGAGAGTAAAAAGAATAAAAAACTTTTTAATATAATAATGATTGTAATCATCCTTGTAATAGCAGCTGGCGGAATTTTTGCTGTCGGCAGTGTTAAAGGATGGTTTTCAGATAAAGATGATGCACTTGCAGAGGTGGATAGTGTATCTGGAATTGTCAACATAGAGAGGGATGGGGTATCATTTGAACTTGAAAAAGGCACAGCCCTTGGAAGCGGTGATAAGATTACGTCAAATGAAAAGGCAGGCGTTGTAATAAAGGCAGGGGCAAATACATATGAACTTGCAGAAAATTCATCCGTATTACTTGGAGAGTCTAAAGATGGATTTGATATGAAAGTAGCAGCTGGCGAAATTTTTGCGGTTGTTAATTCGAAAGACGACTTTAGATGTCTAACAGCCGAAGATGTTGAAATTACTTCTGATAACGGTATATTTTCTGTAAATGTACAGACCGGGTCTATGGGAATCAACGTTTTTGGAGGAAGTGTCAAAGCCTTAAAAGGAGAAAAGAGCGTTACAGCAAAGGCGGGAGAAGCTGTTTCCATATTAGGAGATGATATGGAATTAGTAGTGCTGAATGCAAGCTCACTTAACCAGTTTAACATTGATAAGGTTATCAGCGCAGGCGATAACCATGAATTGTGTTTTAGCAGTGAAGAACTTAATAAGGTGGTAGAAGACAGAGAAAAAGAAGTGGAGCAAGCAGCAAAGGATGCAGAAGAGGACCAGACAGAGCAACAGGGAAATACGAGTGCTTCACAAGGCAAAAACCAGGGAGGCAGTCAAAGCGGTAAGAATCCGGGAACGACTTCTCAAGGCAGTTCTTCACAAGGTGGCGGTCAAAGCAGCGGACAAGGAGGTTCGTCATCTGGAGGAAACCAGGGAAGCACCGCAGCCAAATATGATTATAGTTGTACCATTGAGATAAGATGCGATACAATTTTAAATAACATGGGCAATTTGACTTCCGGCAAGGAAGGATATGTTCCTAAGAATGGAACTATTTTGAGAACTACGACTGTGGGCTTCAATGACGGTGAAACTGTGTTTGACGTTCTCAAAAGAATATGCGATAGCAAAGGTATACAGATTGAATTTTCATATACACCTATGTATGGAAGCAATTATGTTGAAGGCATTAATCATTTATATGAATTTGACTGCGGAAGTCAGTCCGGATGGATGTATAAAGTTAACGGATGGTTTCCTAATTATGGAAGCTCAAGTTATAAACTTAAAGACGGCGATGTTATAGTATGGTGCTATACTTGCAACGGACTGGGCGAAGATGTAGGCGGAGGAGTTTATTAAGAGGAAAGAATGGAGAGTAAAGATACTTTTTCAAGCTATAATCCTATAATTAATTTTATGTTTTTTATTGGAGCTGTAGTTTTTGGGATGTTTTTCGTACATCCCGCATTTTTGCTGTGCTCTTTTATTCTGGCTTTTACTTATTATATCAATATAAAAGGACGAAAAGGATTTAAACTGTTGTTTGGCATGATTCCCTTGTTTATAATACTGTCGCTTTTGAGCCCGCTTTTGAATCCAAACGGAGATACAGTGCTGTTTACATATTTTGGAGGAAGACCGTATACTCTCGAAGCGCTGTATTATGGCATGGCGCTGACGATTATGTTTATCTCTGTTATAACATGGTTTGCATCTTATAATATTGTTATGACCAGTGATAAATTTCTTTATATATTTGGCAAGACGGCTCCTTCTATATCGTTAGTACTTTCTATGATAATGAGATTAATACCTAATTTTCAAAAGAAGGCAGTTCAAATTGCTTCGACGAGGGAATGTATAGGAAAAGCCGGGGATACAGGAATAAAAAGAGAAAAAATTGAAAACGGAATGACGGTTCTTTCTACTTTAACCACATGGGCTCTTGAAGGCGGAATAATTACTGCAGACAGTATGAGAAGCCGTGGATACGGAACCGGAAAGAGAACTAATTTTGCCATATATAGATTTGATAAGCGAGATATAATTTTGTTTACTGTAATGTTCATATTGATAGTTCTGATTTTATTTTGCAGCATTATGGGAGGAACATCATATACGGCAGGAAAAGGGATTAGATTGGACAATCCATATACAATAGCAGGACTTGCAGGATATATAGTTTTTCTTGCGATACCTGTAGCAATTAATATTACGGAGGAGATAACATGGCGCATTTTGAGATCAAAAATTTAAGCTTTTCATATCCTACTGCAAAGGATAGATTGGCACTGAATAATATAAATCTCAATATAGAAAAAGGAGAATATATTGCTGTATGCGGCAAAAGCGGTAGCGGTAAGACAACTCTTTTGAAGCATCTCAAAAGTGTGCTTGCACCTCATGGCAGTGTCAGAGGTGAGATTATCTTTGAAGGAAAGCCTTTGAGTCAAGCTGATTTGAGAGAGCAGTCTTCTAAGATAGGATATGTAATGCAGAATCCTGATAACCAAATAGTCACCGATAAGGTGTGGCATGAGCTTGCGTTTGGTCTTGAAAGTCTTGGAGAAGATCAGAAGACGATACGCCTCAGAGTAGCAGAAATGGCAAGCTATTTTGGTATACAAGGCTGGTTTCATAAAAGTGTAACTGAGCTTTCGGGAGGTCAGAAACAGCTTCTCAATTTGGCGTCTATAATGGCAATGCAGCCTACGGTTTTAATTTTAGATGAACCTACCAGCCAGCTTGATCCTATTGCGGCGGCAGACTTTTTAAATACAGTTAGAAAGATAAATTTGGAGCTTGGAACTACTGTTATAATAACAGAACACAGACTTGAAGATATATTCCATGCAGCTGACAGAGTCGTAGTTATGGATAAGGGTTCGATTTTTGCAGTGGATGAGCCAAGGAACATAGGAAAACTTTTAAAAGAGCAGAATAATGAGATGTTTGCTGCAATGCCTTCGCCGGTTCAAATTTATTATGGTGTAGAAAGTGATTTGAAGTGTCCGCTGACTGTTAGAGAAGGACGAAACTGGCTGAGTCAAGTATTTGAAAATAAAGAAATAAAAGAAAAGTCGATTATAGAGGAGATGAGGCGAGAGGATGAAACAGGCGTTCCTGCAATCTCCGTTAAAGAGGCGTGGTTCAGATATTCCAAAGAATCACAAGATGTTTTAAAGGGCGTTAATCTTAATGTGCCTAAGGAAACCATTTTTGCCATAGTCGGCGGTAACGGTACGGGAAAATCTACCACTCTTAAGTCCATATGCAATATATGTAAACCGTATAGAGGACAGATTTTAATAGATGGTAAGCGCATAGAAAAGTACAAGTCAGGAGAGTTGTTTAAAGGCAATCTCGCTATGCTTCCGCAGGATCCTCAGAGCCTTTTTGTTAAAAAGACAGTGAAAGAGGATTTGGAGGAAATGCTCAATAAAGGAGACAGAGAAAAGCGCATAGAAGAAGTGGCTGATATATGTGATATTAGTCATCTCTTAGAGAGTCATCCTTATGATCTGTCAGGCGGCGAGCAGCAAAGGACTGCCCTAGCCAAAGTTCTTTTGACAGATCCAAAAATACTGCTTCTTGATGAACCTACCAAGGGTATAGATAACTTTTTTAAACTAAAATTTGCTGATATTTTAAAGAAATTGAAAGCAAGCGGAGTTACTGTTTTAATGGTTTCACATGATGTGGAATTTTGTGCAAAATATGCCGATATTGTAGGAATGTTCTTTGATGGAAATGTGATAACGGCCAATACGCCTAAGAAGTTTTTCGCACAGAATAGTTTTTATACTACTGCCGCTAACAGGATGAGCAGACATATATTTGAAAATGCAATTACCAATGAGGATGTGATTAAATTATGCCAAATGAACAAATAAAGAAAAAAAAGCTTGGGAGAGGATTTTGGATATCGATATTGGTTATTATAGTTTTGATACCTCTTACTGTAGGAATTTCATGGTATATGGGGGATAGAAAGTACTATATTGCCAGCGTGCTTATAATGATATATTCAATGATTCCTTTTTTTGCAAGCTTTGAAAGCCGTAAACCTCAGGCTAGAGAATTGGTTACACTGGCTGTAATGTGTGCTATAGCCGTGGCGTCCAGAGCGGCTTTTGTGTGGGCAGAGAACTTTAAGCCTATAGGCGGTATTGTAATGATTGCAGGAATGGCATTTGGACCGCAGGCAGGCTTTATGACAGGGTCTCTTAGTATGATTGTCAGCGATATAATGTTTGGCCAAGGACCTTGGACTCCATGGCAGATGTTTTCATATGGTTTGCTTGGATTCATATCGGGATTACTGGCCAAAAAGAATATACTGAGCGATAAAAATCCTCTTAAAAATGCCATAATAGGCTTTATAATGATGGTTGTTATGGTTGGACCTATACTTGATACTTGTGCTGTGTTTACCATGGCGCAGATGCTTAATACAGAATCGCTTCTTGCCATTTATGCAGCTGGCATACCGGTAAATGTAAGTCAAGGTATAGCCGTAAGTCTTTGTTTACTATTACTTACAAGACCTATGATGGATAAGCTAAACAGGATAAAGGTTAAATATGGTTTGATTGAACAATGAGATTTGACAGTTATCATCCTATGATAAATTTAATATATTTTGTTTCTTCAATAGGGCTTACTATTGTGTTTGATAATCCTGTATTTGTTGCTATAGCATATATATGTGCTTTTGCTTATTCGGTCAAGCTAAACGGCAAACGTGCATTGATTTTTAATATATGTCTAATCCCTTTTGTTTGTTTGTACGCAGGATGGTATTCATATTACAATCATTTTGGAGTAACCAATCTGAGACAAAATTTTGTGGGAAATGAGATTACATTGGAATCTCTCCTTTATGGTCTTGAGATAGGTATTACTTTGGCTACTGTAGTAATGTTCTTTTCATGTGTTTTTGCAGTGTTTTCCTCGGATAAAGTGGTGTATCTGTTCGGCAGGGTATCGCCGAAGCTGTCATTGTTTTTATCTATTCTGCTTCGCACAGCACCGCGTGTAAAGAATTATGCAGGACGTATCAATACCTCTCAGAAAGGTATAGGAAGGAGTCCTTCTCAAGGCAATATTTGTAGACGGTTTTTAAATTCATTAAGGCTCATATCCGTATTGATTACTTGGACGCTGGAGAACTTTGTGGAAAGTTCCCAGTCTATGAAATGCCGTGGATATTCACTTAAAGGAAGGACGGCTTTTTCCATATACAGGTTTGACAACAGAGACAGAAGCTTTGTGATAATGATTTTTCTGCTGCTTACTGTGGTTTGTATGGGGTGGTCTTTAAATCAGACTAATATACATTACGATCCGCAGATTATAATGACGCCTGTAACCATATTGTCGTATGTGTTTTATGCTGCTTATGCTATATTGCTGCTCTTGCCTATGATATTGCAGATAATAGGTGAGATAAAATTTGACAGATTGTCAAAATGTATTGATAATTAAAAAGATGCGGGAGATGACAGTGTGCCAGACCGCATCTTTTTTGTTGATTTTTGAAGACACATTAAATATACTATTATATTAGGAGTTTGATAAGAGATAGGAGACAGAGGAAGATATGAAAAAAGAAACTGAGCATGTTTTGCTTATAAATGATATAGCCGGCTATGGCAAAATATCTCTTGGAGTTATGATACCCATAATGTCTCATATGGGATTTAATATATATAATTTGCCGACTGCAGTGGTTTCAAATACATTGGATTATGGTCTGTTCGATATACTTGACACTACAGATTATATGAGGAATACACTTAAAGTATGGAAAGAACTGGGCTTTTCTTTTGATGCTATTTGTACAGGCCTTATAATTTCTGAAGAACAGGTAAAGCTGGTGGCAGAGTATTGCAGAGAGCAGCGTAAAAAAGGAGTTCATATATTTGTAGACCCTATAATGGGCGATGATGGTAAGCTTTATAACGGTGTATCTGAAAATACGGTAGTGTATATGAGACAAATTTGTTCCGTTGCAGATATAGTAATGCCTAATTATACGGAAGCAGTGTTTCTTGCCGATATGTACCAAGACAGGGACGAAGTAACGAGAGATGAGGCAAAAAAAATTGTAGATGCTTTGAGAAACATGGGTTCAAAGTCCGTTATAGTTACGAGTATAGTGGTGGATGGACAGTCTTGTGTTTTTGGATACGATTATTATAAAGGAGACTATTTTACTATTCCATTTGACTATGTACCTGTACACTTTTCGGGAACAGGAGATATATTCTCAGCTCTTCTCATAGGAGGAGTTTTAAAAGGCAAAGAACTTCAGGAGTCTACCAAGTTTGCAATGGATATGGTCAGGACTCTTATACTAAAAAATGCCGAGAATGTTGATAAATATAAAGGAATACCTATTGAAAAATATTTAGAAGAAATGACGAATTTTTAAGAGGTGAAATAAATGCAGTTAACAGATAGAGTAAAAAATTGCAATGGATGCGAAGCTTGTGTAGTAGGATGCAAGTATTCATGTGTGAAGATGAAAGAAGAAAACGGAAGAAAATTTCCTGTAGTCAATGAGGACGGGTGCAGCAAATGTAATGCCTGCATATTATACTGTCCTTTATATAATCCTGTAGAATTACCGGAATTTGAGGAGTTTTTTGACTCGAAAGAAGATGTAAGAAAAAGAAAAATGGCTCCTATTTACAGGGCGACTATGAGAAGTTTAAAGGAAAGGCAGCATACTGAATTTGTAGGAACCCTTTGTCAAATAGCCGCATTAAAGTCTCTCAGAGGAGATAAGCTTGCTCATAATTTGGCAATATTCCCTATTTATTGCGGTGAGGAGCAGAGAAAATCAAATGAGGCATGTATGGCATGTCCTTTTTATAAATAAAAGGTGAAAAGTATGGAAAATTTAACTTTACAGAGGATAAAAGAGGCTGAGGAACTTTTCAGCAGCTATGAAATAACAGGAAGAGAGCTTATGAGAGTAAGAAATCTCAGAGAAAAACTTGAGTCCAGCAAAATGACTGTATCTGTAATAGGTCAGTTTAAAAGGGGAAAGAGTGCTCTTGTAAACGGGATTCTTGAGGACAAAATTTTACCTGTAGGTATAGTTCCTGTTACTGCCGTTGTTACTACGGTTGAATACGGAGATAAAGGTGCAGCCGTTCATTTTGCCAATGGGGTTGTTAAAGAAACTGCATTTGAAGATATTCATACATATGTAAATGAGCAGGAGAATAAGGACAATCATTTGAATGTTACAAAAGTTTCAATAAAGTGTCCGGCATCTTTTCTTGAAAGCGGCATCACGTTTGTAGATACTCCCGGAGTTGGCTCCATGCATGAGAAAAATTCCGAGGAGGCTTATTCTTTTGTTAAAGAGAGCGATGCAGTAATATTTACTCTTTCTGTAGATAGTCCTATCAATCAGATAGAGATCGATTTTCTAAAAAATGCAAAGGAACATGCGGCAAAGTTTTATTTTGCTGTAAATAAGATAGACATAATAGATCAAGATGAACTTAGTGATTATTTAGCGTACTGTCGTAAATTTATAGCGGATTTGATGGAAGTCGATGATGTAATGATGTTTCCTGTAAGTGCAAAGAAGGGTATAGGAGTAGATGCACTTAAAGAAGCTATTTTAAAAGATTGCAAAACCCAAAGCGAGGAGATTCTGGACAGCTCTGCAAAACTTAAACTTCATGATATAGTCACAAGCGCTCTTTCACAAATTACGCTTTATAGGACAGCTCTTTCCATGCCTGCCGATGAGTTCGATAAAAGATTTGAAGAAATGAAAAATTACTTTACAGAAATTAAAGAAAAAACTCTAGACATGCCGGAAGAGATGAGAAAAAATAAGGCTGTTTCAGAGGCGCATTTGAATGGTGTTAAGAGTGGACTTGCCGCTAAGGTAAAAGAACTGTTTGGGATAGAGTATCATTACGATATCAACGATGTTTCAGGCTATGGCATAGAGATGAGTCAAGAAGATAATTTGGGCTCTAAGGTTGAAGGGTTGTGCGATAATCTTAATGAAACGCTCAATACCATATTTATGCATAGAGAAGAAAACGCATATAAAGTAGTCAGACGTATAAATGATCTTAATCGTCTTGTAAGAAAACTGGTTAAAATGCGTGATGAAAAATAAAATTAATTTTACGAAGTGACAAATTTTAGTCGGCAAGAGGTGATGAATATTGAGCCATTTATAGAAAATCATCACTTCGAATCGTTAGACTAAATTTATTTTCATCCTTTAAATATTGGAATTTAAACGATTTACAAAAATGTTAAAAAATTGTTAATCTTGGCATGTTTTATGCAATATAATATATTATAATCGGTAAGGGATTAATATTTTTAAAAAGATCGTTGAAATTATTCATGATATTGCCGTGCCTTACCCTAGGCAGTATAAAATATTTTTTAGAAAGGATGGAATTATATGGAATACGGAATTTTATCATTAGCTCCAGTAATTATTGCTCTGGTATTATCATTCGTAACTAAAGACGCATTGCTGTCCATTCTGGTGGGCGTAATCGTCGGTGTAGTTATCGCAGGTTCAGATCCAATTTCCGGACTGTCTGGAATTTTCCAGTCTGCATTGGGTAACGCGGACTTCATCTGGGTACTGTGTATCGAAGTATTCATCGGTATAATGGTAGCATTTTTCCAAAAATCAGGTGCGATACAAGCGTTTGCCAACTTTATCGGTAAATTCAATCTCAGCAGAAGAATGACTTCTGGTTGTGCTTGGATTCTCGGACTTATTATTTTCTTCTCTGATTATTTTTCACCGTTGTATGTTGGTAACGTAATGAGACCTCTTACAGATAAGGCAAAAATTTCAAGAGAAAAATTGTCGTTTATATGTGACTGTACATCAGCTCCTGTAGCTTGTATGCTTGGACCTCTCTCTGCATGGGGTACATATATGGCAGGATTGCTTGTTGGTATAGGCGTTATAGCTGATGCTGATATGGCAATGACAACAGTTATTAAGGCTGTTCCGTTTAACTTCTATTGTATTATCATGGTATTCTTCTGCTGCTTCAATGCTTTTGGCATTCTTCCTGACTTTGGACCAATGAGAAAAGCTGAAAAGAGAGCTCTTGAAGAAGGCAAAGTAGTAGCTGACGGTGCAACTCCGCTTCTCAGCAAGGAGCTGACAAGCATTCAGCCAAATGAAGGTATTAAGCCAAATTTATTCGTAAACTTCTTGATGCCTGCTATAATAATTATTTGTACAGTACTTGGAACATTCATATTCATGGGTTCAGGTAAGGTTTTGGAGGCATTTATCCTTGTTGTAGTATATCAGTTCATAGTTATGCTCATTCAGAGAATGGCAACTCTTAAAGAATTGATGGAAACTGCAGTTGAAGGTATTAAAGCTGTAATGAGTGCTATTCTTATTTTGGCTATGGCTTACTGTGTAAACAACATAACTAAGACTTTGGGAGCTCCTGATTATATCCTGAGCATTACAGAAGATTGGATGACTCCTGCACTTTTAGTAACTATTTCGTTCTTAGTATGTGCGATTATTTCATTCCTTACAGGTTCATCATGGGGAACGTGGGCTATACTGGTTCCAATCGTTATTCCTTTGGCATTCTCAATTACTGGAGGAGAATTAGGCGCTACTGTATACGCTACAGTTGGTGCTGTTATGGGTGGCGCAACATTTGGAGATCACTGTTCGCCGTTATCAGATACTACTATCTTGTCATCCCTTGGTGCAGGTTCCGACCATATCGACCACACAAAGACACAGGTTGTATATGCGGTTACTTGTGCAATACTTGCATGTATCATAACACTGATTTTAGGAATGACAGTATTGTCATAGTTTGTAATTTATAAAATAAAATGATCTTTTTTCGGCTGGCTGGTGGGAAACTGCCAGCCGGTTGTTTTTAGAGAGGAGTTAGAATGGAATTAATAACGGCTTTTGATAATTTAGGATTCTTTTCTTTATTTGGATTTGTTGTAGTTATAGTAGTTGTGATTCCCAATTTTGTTTTTGCTAAAAAGGGCAGAGAGACAAAACTTGACGATATAGACACTGCAGGAGTTATGGCAAGCTTTTTAGAGGTAGTATCAAGAATAGGTTTGACTTTGGCATTGATATTGATGAGATTTGAATTAAGATACGATGTTATGGGTATATGTGCAGGAGTCGCGCTTTTAATATATTTTATATTATGGTTAAGATATTTTAAAAACGGCTGCTACTATCCTGATATTTATATGAAGTCGTTTGTAGGCATACCGGTGCCTTTCGATGTATTCATATCTCTTTATTTTATATTTGCATCATTGTGGCTCTGCAATATTGTTGCTTTGGGATTTTCATTGGTATATGCTGTAAGCCGACTGCTAAATGCAAGGGCAGCCCTGAAAGACTTAAAGACAAGACCTGAAGAGTAATATTAATCCGACATATAAAAGTTTTCTTTTGAAAGTTTATCAAGGTACATCATCCATTTTATGACGTGCTTAGGGTTAGGCTGCAATATAAAATTATACATACGTTTTTTATGATACATGTCAAAATGGTCGCCGACACTTATTGGGAAGGCTTTTATATCAGATGTCTTTTCTACAAAATCAAGAGGTTCACCGAAGCATACGCCGGAGAACCTTATTATTTTTTTGTTCATATATATTCTGCCATAACCTGCTTCACGATTCAAGTTGCCGTCTTTGCCGGGAACTGCCAATATGGTATCGCTTTCAAGGGGCACATCTAAATCTATTTGAGATTCTTGCCAAAAATACCAGTCGTTAATATGTTCGAACGGAGCCCCGTGCAGCTTATAGCGGTTGTCCAGCTCAGATGAAAAATTACAGCATGAGCAGTAGATTTTATGTGCATCTGTATATGTTTCAAACTCACTGCCGCATTCAGGGCATTTATATAGAACGCCTTCAAGCCCGAGAGCAGGCGTTTTGCATTTATATATTGTTTCTTGGAAAAGCTTGTCTTCATCGTGGAGGATAGCAGTTTCTAATATTTCATTTATTTGTACTACTGTTAGATTTTTTATATCTGAAGCATCAAGAAGCTTGGATGTTGTTATGTGGATTTTTCCAGGTCTCATACCTGCTTTTCCCCATTTTGGCAGAGTTTTGTAAGCACCGTTTCCTGTTACGGTGTAGACGTTTACGCCCATTTTTTTAATGAGTTCTGCTGTTCCTTCTGTGACTTTAAGAGAGTGTCCTACACATGTTAGACGGCCTTCCGGAAATAAAACTACTATATTGCTTGATTCTTTTGCACGCAAAATACTCATTATGGTTTTTATATCAGGACAAAACATTTTCTTTGGTATAACATGCATTTTGTTTAAAAACCAGCGTATTAGAGGTCTTGCCATAAAGTGTTCGCTTACGACAAATGTAGGTCTGTTTGGAAATAAAGCAAGGGCAACGAGAATAAAGTCTATGTTGGATATATGAGGACATAGAATTAAAGCAGGACCTTTTAAATCTGAAAGTCCGAATCTGTCATAAGTTGTCTTATACTTGAACTTAAAAACCGGAGTTACGATTAAGTAACATAGAAAGAATAAAATAAAGTTTGGCTTTTTAATTTTCGAAGTCTTTTTATTATTTGTCATAAGAAGCCTCCTTGTTTTGATATATTTATATTATATTCTAAAAACGATAAAAAACCAGAGAGAAGTATTAAATTTTTAAAAAGCCTGATTGACAGTTATTGTGAAAGTGATAGAATTTATATTACAGTATTTTAATATAAGGTGAATAGATGAAAATAATCTCTCAATATTTAGGATTGCCTAAACAAGTTTACATACTTTGTATAGCTAGGCTTGTTACAGCCATGGGGGCATTTGTATACTCTTTTTCTTCGTTGTTTATGACCACTGTTTTAAATATGAGTGAGGTAGCAACAGGATACATGATGGTGGTTTTTGCTGTTGCCAGTATGGTGGGTGCTTTTGTGTGCGGCAGGTTAGCAGATTCTTTTGGGCGTAAAAGGGTGTTTATCGTAGTAATGACTCTTGCAGTATCTGCACTATTTTGGGGAGGATTTATAATATACTCTAGATTATCGCTTGTATGTATGGCTGTTGTAAGTATGAGTTTCAGCGGGGTATTGCCTATAGTAGCTGCTATGATTACGGATAATACTGATACGACTAATCGTAAAGAAAGTTTTTCTCTTATGTTTATGTGTATAAACTTGGGATTTGCTCTCGGACAGGTGATAGCAGGAAGGCTGTTTTACAATTACACAAGATGGATATTCTGGGGACAGGGGCTTGGATTTTTTATAACTTTGCTGATGATAATATTTTTTGTCAAAGATAAATATGTACCAAGTAATTCGGATTCTAAATCTTTAGATGAGGTATCAAAGAAAAAGTCCAATAAAAAAGAATTTTTTTCTTCCGTTTGTAAAGACAAAGTTTTGATTGTACTTTTGATTGTTATAGTACTTACCACATTTTGTTATTCACAGATAAGTTATATGCTTCCTCTCGATTTGACTCATACTATTGGAATAGAAAACAGTGCCAATTGGGTTTCCAATGTATGGCTTTTGAATGGAATTTTCTGTGTAGTATGGGCTCCTATTTTATTGAGGCTTTCAGGTAAGAATAATCATATATTTAATATGGCGATTGCTTCTTGCTTGTATGCTGTAGGTATGGGAGCATATGCTCTGATTACAGATATGAGCAGCGTATGGATAGTAATAATTGCAACGCCGCTTTGGACTGCCGGAGAGACTTTGATAACAACCGGAACAGGTGTATTTATAGGAGGCAGAGCTCCTGAAAATTATAGGGCTGCATATCAGTCCCTTTATGAGATTGCCAATAGCGCAGGCAGGTGTATAGGACCTGTAACCATGGGATATTTTCTGCTTGCGAGTACATATCAAACAGGATGGATAATGATTACTGCCATAGCTTTGGCATGTGTAATTATTCTTCTGGTTACATTAAGAAAGGAAAAGAAAAATGAATAATCAATCTGATGTTAAAAAAGTGATAGGAGTAGTATCCGGAAAGGGCGGAGTAGGCAAATCTTCTGTCACATCAATGCTGGCAGTTTCTGCTCAAAGAATGGGATACAAGACGGCAGTTTTAGATGCTGACATTACAGGTCCGTCTATTCCAAAGGCTTTTGGTCTTACAGAAAAAGCAATGGGAAATGGAGAAGTGATATTGCCTGTTGTTACAGACACAGGCATTAAAACTATATCTGTCAATTCTCTTCTCGAAGATGATACAGACCCTGTAGTATGGAGAGGACCTGTTTTATCTGGCGTGGTTCAGCAATTTTGGAATGACGTAGTATGGGGAGACATAGACATAATGTTTGTGGACATGCCGCCGGGAACAGGAGACGTGGCGCTTACTGTTTTTCAGTCATTGCCGCTTGATGGAATAGTCATAGTTACTTCACCTCAGGAACTTGTTTCTATGATAGTTGAAAAAGCTGTAAAGATGGCAAATATGATGAATATTCCTGTAGTTGGACTTGTAGAAAATATGTCTTATTTTGTTTGTCCGGACTGCGGCAAAGAACATAAGATTTTTGGAGAAAGTCATATAGACAGCATTGCAGGTAAATATAATATAAGTGCCGTATCAAAGCTTCCTATGGAGAAAGAGGTTGCAGCTTCTTTTGACAGGGGCATGGCAGAATGTCTTGATACATCTAAACTTGATGATATGGTTAAAGTGTGTCTTACTGCTCAAAATCCTCACAAACATGACGGTATGCCACTGCCTGAAGGATGCAGCGGCAATTGTTCAAGCTGCGGCGAAGATGGTTGTCAAAGCCGCAAGTAAGAAGCTTATCTTAAGGAAGTATTAAACAATAATTCATCAAAAGCACACAAATTGTGTGCTTTTTCTGTTAAAATATTTTCTAACAAGCACTTGCAAAAGGGGGAAAAGGGATAATATAATGTTTGGGTACGTACTAATTAACAAACCTGAGCTCAAAATCAGGGAATTTGAGAAATATCGAAGTTACTATTGTGGATTATGCCATGCATTAAATGATAAATATGGAGTCTTTGGCAGGCTGACTTTAAACTATGATATGACGTTTTTAGTAATGCTGCTCAGTGATTTGTACGATGAAGAAGATAAAACTGTATATGGCAGATGTGTGCTTCATCCAGTACATAAACATTGCAACAGGAGAAATGATATAACAGAGTATTGTGCAGATATGTGCGTGCTCCTTACTTACTATAAATGTGCAGACGATTGGAATGATGATAAGAAACTTTCAAAGAAGTTATGGGCAGGAAGACTCAAACATAAATGCAAAAAAATAGCTAAGGAACATCCGAAAAAAGCTGAGTTTGTCAAAGATAAGCTGCTTCTTCTGGCAGAAATGGAAAAAGAAGAAGTGACTCACGTAGATAAGACAGCTAGAATTTTTGGAGAGTTGATGGCGGAGATTTTTGCATATAAAGAAGACGAATGGAAAAACGATTTGTATAAGATTGGATTTTATTTGGGCAAATATGTTTATCTTCTTGATGCTTATGAGGATATTGAAGAGGATATAAGGACAGGTTCATATAATCCGCTGAAAGGAATTTACAATAATGAGGATTTTGAACAACATGTCTTGAATCTGCTTCTTATGATGATAGGAGAATGTACAGATGCTTTTGAAAGACTTCCTCTTGTAGAAAACGTAGAAATCCTGCGAAATATATTATATTCAGGCGTATGGAGCAGATTCGGCAAGACTAAAGCAGAAAATCAAAAAAAACACCGAAAAGGAAAAGAAGGTTAAAATGAATCCTTACGAAGTATTAGGCGTTAGTTATAACGCTACAGATGATGAAATAAAAAAGGCATACAGAACTTTGAGCCGCAAATACCATCCTGATGCCAATGTTGGCAATCCTAACCAGGAAGCCTATGAGGAAAAGTTTAAAGAAGTCCAGCAGGCATATCAGATTATAATGGACCAGCGCCAAGGAAAGAATCAGGAGGGTACTCAATATACAGGGGCGTCGCCATGGGGATTCGGCGGATTTGGAGAGTACTATAGCAATCAGCAAAACAGCAGTGCTGAGAGCAAGGATGAACAGTATCTCAGGTCAGCTCTTAATTATATTCAGAATGGATACTACAGAGAGGGTCTTAACGTTCTTGAACAAGTTCAGGATAGGAGAGGACCGTGGTATTATTATAGTGCGTTTGCCAACTATAATGTAGGAAATAATGCTGTGGCTATAGAGCATGCTAAGATTGCCTGTTCATTTGAACCAAATAATTTTTATTATGCCAGTCTGCTTAATCAATTGCAGGGAGGCGAGAGCAGATATCAGCAGCGCAGTGCAAATTATGGGGGTAACCCATCTATGAATAGAGGAAATTATATGGGCCAGATATGCGGAACTATATTGTGCCTTAACCTATGTTGCGGCGGCGCACACATGGGTGGTATTCCGATTCTGTGTTGTATATAAGAATCGTTATTAAAAGCACCTTGCTTTGGCGTTTATAAGCCGTGCAGGTGCTTTTGTTGTGCAATTAAAAAGAAAAGTAAGTTTTTAATATTTCTCTTAAACCCCGAAAAGTTTACAATTTTGAAGTGATTTGCAGGGTTAGACCCCGAAAAATATGTTTAGATCATGAAATTTGCAGGGGAAAATCTTCTGTAATTTTTAAAAATTTGCACTATTTGAAAAATATGACAAGAAAAAAGACGATTTTGTCGAATTTCATACCCTGCAAATTTAACGGAAAAACAGAGATTTTCGGGGTTTGACCCTGTTAAAAACTCATTATTTTTTAATTCTTCGGGGTTTTGATCTGATATTCGGCTAAACACTTCATCCTTTTTTATATCTACAGTCTGTTTAACATGCCGCCTTCAATAAAGGATTTAAGATTTGCGGCGCATGTGGAACATACAACTTCTCTTGATTCTTTTGATGTGCATGCCATGTGGGCAGTTATAAATAAATTTGGAACTCCAAGGAGAGGGTTTTCTTCTGACATAGGCTCTTTGCTGACCACATCAACTGCTGCTCCGGCAAGTTTACCGCTTCTGAGAGCATCCGCCAAATCTTGCTCATTGACAAGTGCGCCGCGTGCAGTATTGATGAGGTATGCACCGTCTTTTAACTTTGATATAAATTCTTTGTTTATAAAACCTTTATTTTCTGAAGTAGCAGGACAATGAACAGATATTACGTCTGCTTTAAGGGCTGAATCAGGCTCTTTACTGTAAGCAAAGACTTTCATACCAAAAACCTCTGCAATTTTTCCTACGCGTTTTCCTATGTTGCCGTAGCCAATGATACCCATGGTTTTGCCGCTGAGCTGAAACATAGGCTCTATGACCATTGAGTAATCTGGATATGAGCACCATTTACCCTCTTGAACAGCATTGTTGTGAAGTCCTACATTATTGCACAGTTCAAGGAGAAGAGCAAATGTATGCTGAGCAACACCTTCAGTGGAATAAGCCGGAACGTTGCATACTGCAATATTCCTTTCTTTTGCTGCTGACACGTCTACATTGTCAAATCCCGTAGCAAGTAATCCTATAAATTTTAGATTAGGACATTGGTCCATTATTTCTGCCGTTATATGGCACTTGTTGGTAAAAACTGCATAACTGTCTCCGATTCTGGATAATATATCACAAGGAGCAGTTCTTTCATATACAGTAAGTTCTCCTATAGATTCAAGCTCACTGAATGAAAGGTCTCCGGGGTTAATGGTATAACTGTCTAATATAGTGATTTTCATATTTATCCTCCATAAAAATAAATTAATAATATTATAAAGCAGGCTTGATGCTATTACAAATGTTTTGTAATAAAAGGGCTGTTATGGTAAAATATAGATAAAAGAAAAGAGAGTGGAGAAATGATATGAGAGTTGATGGAAGAGAGAAAGATCAATTAAGGAAGGTTAATATTACAAATAATTATCTTATGAGTCCTCAGGGCTCTGTACTTATAGAGATGGGTAATACTAAAGTCATATGCACTGCCAGCGTGGAAGACAATACAGCAAGACATCTTGTAGGCAGCGGACAGGGATGGATAACTGCGGAATACGCCATGTTACCGGGTTCTACAGGCACAAGAAAAAAGAGAGATAAGGGTAAGACTGACGGAAGAAGTGTGGAGATTCAAAGACTAATCGGCAGATCTCTTCGTTCTGTTGTAGATATGAAAAAATTAGGAGAGAGAACTATATTTATAGACTGTGATGTGATTCAGGCAGACGGAGGTACCAGAACCGCTTCAATTACAGGTGCATTTGTTGCAATGGTAGAAGCGATGAAATGGATGAAAGAAGAAAGTCTTATAGATGAGATTCCCCTTACAGGATTTGTATCTGCCGTAAGTGTGGGAGTTTTAGATTGTCAAAGTATTCTGGATCTTTGCTATGCGGAAGATTCTAAAGCTGCTGTTGACATGAACGTAGTTATGACTGACAAAGGTGAATATATAGAAATACAAGGCACAGGCGAGGAAAGACCGTTTATAGGAGAGGAGCTTGCAGAGCTTCTCGAATTGGCATCTAAAGGATGCAGCAAATTACATAAGATACAAAAGAAAATTACAGGAGAAATATAGATATTATGTTAAAAACAATTATTGCAGCATCTTCCAATGCACATAAAATAGAGGAAATACAGGCTATAATGAGTAAATTCGGAATGAAAGTCATATCAAGAGATGATGCAGGGGTTCCAAAGTTTGAAATAAAAGAGGACGGAGAAACTTTTGAAGAAAATTCTCTTAAAAAGGCTGAGGAAATTATGAAAGTCACAGGTGAAATAACTGTAGCAGACGATTCAGGTTTGATGGTAGATTACCTTGACGGTGCTCCGGGTGTTTATTCTGCAAGATTTGCGGGCGAAGAGTGTGATGATATAAAAAATAATGAAAAACTTCTAAAATTACTTGACGGTATTTGTCAAGAAGAGAGAGCTGCCAAGTTTGTTTCGGTGATAACATTGATTTTTCCTGACGGAGAAACATTGGTGGCAAGGGGAGAATGTCCGGGACATATAATAGAAGTGCCGGTAGGAGAAAATGGTTTTGGGTATGATCCTTTATTTGTACCGGAAGGGTATGATAAAACTTTTGCACAGCTGAGTGCAGGTGAAAAGAATTTAATAAGCCACAGAGCTAAGGCTCTTTGCAAATTAGAAAAGCTTTTGAATGAAAGGGCGAATGTTTGATGAAGAAAAGGTTAACAAGTGCCGGAAAGTATATTAAAAAGATGCTGCTGATGATGCTGGATCAATTTCAGGATCCATATTATCAGGGCGTTGCGGCACAGATAGCATTTTCACTGTTTTTATCTATAATTCCTATATTGATACTGACATCGCAGCTTTTAGGATTTTTTTCTTTATCTTTAAATGAAATAAAACTATGGATATCTGCCAATGTTTCTGTGGAAGGCGCTGACCAGATGCTTTCGTTTTTAGAGTATTCGCCATCTGGCGCAAATAATATTTTCCTTGGAATACTGGCTTTGTACTCAGCATCGAGGGCTCAATTTGCACTGATAAGAGTTTCAAACTATACTTTGACAGACGGAGAAGTTATAGGGCAAGGCTTTGTCAGAGACAGGCTAAAATCTGTTAGAACCATTGCTGTCACCATATTTACTGTAGTGTTTTCATTGGTAGTTTTGGCATATGGAGAACTTATTTTAAATGTTGTGTTTGGAGCCGTAGTGGGAAAAGAAATTTCATCAGCTGCATGGGTTCTTCTCAGGTGGCCTATGGCTCTTGCTATGTATTTTTTAATGATATCTTATAACTATTATATTTTACCTACAAAGAGAGTACCTTTCCGGGATATCATACCGGGAAGCATATTTGCAGCAGTGGGATTTTTGGTGGTTACTTATGTGTATACCATATATACCAGCAAGTCTACCAATTACGATATCTTGTATGGTTCTTTTTCTAATATAGTAGTATTGATGTTATGGTTTTGGTTTTTGGCATGGGTTATGTGCCTTGGAATCACTTTTAACAGAGTTTGGTGGGCGATGCGTTCAAATAATAAGATACCTATAGCTGAAGAGGCTAAAGCAAAGAGAAAACCGCTGAATATATTTTAATTAAATAAGATTTTTGAGGCTGCCGAGGATTTTAATACGGCAGCTTTTTTATTGGAGTTGTTATTTGATTATTTTTTGCGTATGGAAGAATCATACATAATTATATAAAGCAAATAAATTGTATGATGACGCCCTGTTTTTTGACCGAAAAAAGGTTATTTTTGTATGGCTTTTGCAAAGGGAGTATATAAAAATTTTATCTTATTTATAGTCAAAAGGCATAAAAATCAGAGCAAACCATTAATAACGTTAAAATATGTATGAATTAAGTCATACATATTTCAATGTACATATAAAAAGAGCATGGTAAGAGTTCATATTTATATAGTTTTTTATGTGGATTGAACCGTTGAACTATCCAGTTGTTTTGCCTTTTGCAACTCTTGCAAATTGACACCTCACATACAGTAAGTTCATATATTGAAAATAGCATATTTTAAGTGAAAGGAACTGTTTTCGATGAAAGCTTTAAATAAAATGAAAATAGATGAGGAAGGCATGGTTACTAAGAACTTAATAGAAAACCGAAGGCTTCAGGATTTGGGTGTAGTCAGGGGAACTAAGATAAAATGTATACTTAGAAGTCCCCTTGGAGATCCGACGGCCTATAAAATACGAGGAGCAATAGTTGCCATAAGAGATGAAGATGCCCAAAATGTATTGGTGGAGGTGGGGCTGAATGAATGAGGTAAAAATAGTCTTGGCAGGCAATCCTAACGTAGGTAAGAGTACGGTGTTTAACTGTCTTACAGGTATGCATCAGCATACAGGCAACTGGGCAGGAAAAACCGTGTCCAATGCACAAGGGAGATGGAAGACAGATAATTTGAATATAAATCTTATAGATGCGCCGGGATGTTATTCATTAAAGGCCAGTTCTCTTGAAGAAGAAGTCGCAAGGGACTGCATATGCAGTCCTGAATGCGAGGGCGTAATAATAGTTTGCGATGGAACGTGTCTTGAAAGAAATTTGATTTTGGCATTGCAGATTTTAAAACACAGGAACGACGTTATATTGTGTATAAATTTGATGGATCAAGTTAGAAAAAGGGCAATGAAGATTGACAGTGATAAACTATCAGAGGTTTTAGGGATAGATGTTATAACTACAGAGTCTTCTAAAAAAAGAGAAATGAAACATCAGCTGGAAAAAGCCGTATGTAAGCTTTTGAAAGGTGACACAAAAAAACTTGTATCAGCTGACGGATATAAAGAAGAACTTTTAGACAGTCCGGAGGATACAGCTAAGAAAGCTGAGGAAATTGCTGATTTAGTTGTGTGCAGAGAAAAAGAAAAAGAGGATGTGAGCATACGTGTAGATAAGGTACTTACAAATCCTATAGTAGGATTTCCTGTAATGGGGCTTTTATTGCTTTTAGTATTTTGGATTACTATACAAGGCGCTAATTATCCTTCAGAGGCGCTCAGCAAGTTGTTGTTTTCTTTTGAGAAGCCGCTGTACGATGGGCTCATGGCAGTTGGATTTGGAGAGAGTATATGCAATATGATAGCCTGCGGTATGTATAGAGTCCTTGCCTGGGTTGTGTCCGTAATGCTTCCGCCTATGGCGATTTTCTTCCCTATGTTTACACTTCTTGAAGACTGGGGATTCTTGCCTAGAATAGCGTTTAATTTGGATAAATGTTTTAAATGCTGCAATGCCTGCGGCAAACAAGCTCTTACCATGTGCATGGGACTTGGATGCAATGCATCTGCTGTTGTAGGATGCAGGATAATAGACTCAAAGAGAGAAAGACTTCTCGCTATGCTTACCAATTCTCTTATGCCGTGCAATGGACGATTCCCTATGCTTATAGCCGTTATAACCATGTTTTTTGCAGCAGAATCTAAATTGAAAGGCGCAGTTTTCATTACAGCTCTTGTAGTCATGGGTATACTTGCAACTTTTGTGCTGACAAAAGTATTATCAGAAACCATTTTGAAAGGTATGCCGTCTTCATTTGCACTTGAACTGCCGCCATACAGAAAGCCCGAAATTGGCAAGGTAATCGTCAGGTCTGTCTTCGACAGAACATTGTTTGTTTTGGGCAGGGCTGTTGTGGTTGCTGCTCCTGCCGGACTCATAATATGGGTTTTAGCCAATATAGATATAGCAGGAAGCAGTTTGATAATGTATGTGGTGGACTTTTTTGAACCTCTGGGCAATATCATGGGACTTGACGGAGTAATTTTGACAGCTTTTATACTTGGAATACCAGCAAATGAAATAGTACTTCCTATCGTGATGATGATATATATGAGTCAGGGTACTTTGGCTGAGGTGAACGATTTGGAATTCTTCTATCAGTTACTTGTGTCAAACGGATGGACTTATTTGACAGCCCTTAATGTTATGATATTTTCTATGATGCACTGGCCGTGTGCGACTACGCTGCTTTCTATAAAAAAAGAGTCGGGAAGCTGGAAATGGGCAGGAATTTCTTTTATCGCACCACTTATGATGGGAATAGGGTTATGCGTCATTACTACATTTATTTATAGATTTTTCTTGTAAAAATATTTAAAAAAATGTAGAATATATGGCGATAAAAAGATACAAAAAGGGGAAGAGTCATGAAAAATAATTTGATTATTATCAATCCATGTTCAGGAAAAAAGAAAGCAAACAAGTATCTTACTTCGATTATAGATGTGTTCACAAAGGCCGGATATATGTCTACAGTTTTGACTACAACCAAACGAGGGGATGGAACCATATATGCGGCCGAATATGCAGGCAAGGCGGATCTTGTTACTTGCATAGGAGGAGACGGGACTTTTAATGAAGTAATAGCAGGTATGGTTGAAAAGGATCATAAGGTTCCTATAGGCTATATACCTGCAGGAAGTACCAATGATTTTGCAAGCAGTCTTAAATTATCTAGCGGAATAGTTAAGGCTGCAAAAGATATAGTTGAGGGAGAAAAGGTGCTTCTTGATGTGGGCAGCTTTAATGGAAGAAAATTCTCTTATGTGGCGTCTTTTGGAGCTTTTACACAGACTTCTTATGCAACTCCTCAAAATGTAAAAAATGCTTTAGGACATTTGGCATATATACTTGAAGGTGTAACCAGCATAGGGTCTATTAAAAAGGAGCACATGTGTATTGAGGCGGATGGAGTTATATATGAAGATGAATATATCTTTGGCGCTATAAGCAATTCTACTTCTTTAGCAGGAATACTTACACTCAAACCTGAGTATGTAGATATGGGAGACGGTTTATTTGAATTATTGCTGATTAAGTCGCCTAAAAATATCTTGGAAATTACAGAGATAGTTCATATGCTTACAACTCAAAATTATGAGTCAAGTATGATTACATTTGTAAATGCAAAAGAATTTAAAATACATGCAAGTAAGGAGATACCATGGTCTCTTGACGGTGAATACCAGGAAGGCTGTGATGAAATCCATGTTGAAAATCTTCATAATGCTATAGAAATAATGTTAAATTATAATAAATAGCAAGGAGATTAAAGATGTCAAATCTTTTAGTATTAGCATTTTTGTTTGCCATAGGCTCGCTACTGGGATGGTGCCTTGAGGTTGTATATAGGAGATTTTCGCCAAATAATAAAAGCCGCAGATGGATAAATCCGGGATTTTTAATTGGACCGTATTTACCTCTTTACGGATTTGGCCTTACTGCATTATATCTTTTGGCTGGTATTGAGAATACGGGACTTATTGAACATGTAACGGCGGGAAGCAAGGCGATTTTATTCATCATAATGGCTATAGTGATGACAGCATTTGAGTATGTTGCAGGACTTATTTTTATAAAGGGAATGAAGATACAGCTTTGGGATTATTCAAAACAAAGATTTAATATACAAGGTATAATTTGCCTTAGGTTTTCAATTTACTGGGCATTGCTTGGTGCCTTATATTATTTCGCTGTTCATCCATATATAATCAATGCGGTAATTTGGCTATCTCAGAATATAACGTTTTCGTTTTTTATTGGTGTATTTTATGGTGTGATTTTCGTAGATTTGGGATATTCCTTGGGAATAGTATCGAAGATACGCTCGTTTGCTAAGGAGAATGAGATACTTGTCAGATATGAAGAGCTTAAGCTTCAGATACGCCAAAGCGCAGCGGAACATATGCAAAAACAGCATTGGCTGCTCCAATTTAAATCTGATGTATCCATAAAGGAACACTTGAGAAGATATTTTGAACTGCAAGAAGCATTTTTTACAGAAGAGATACAAGAGAAAATCTTAGGGAAGAAATAATAAAAGTACTGTAAAGTAAGTATATAATAAACTAAAAAATCGCTCAAACCGTAAGGCCTGAGCGATTTTTATATTAGAGGGTATTTTTTATAATCCCCTTAGTGTTTTTATTTAAAAGTTACATGCTTTATTATTTTGCTATCATAAAATACTATGGAAGGAGCTGTATCTAAATCAGCTTCTACAAGGACATATCCATATTTACCCTTGTTTGCACCTTGTATTTTAGCCGCTTTGATGTCGCATTTTATCAGTTGTTCCTGAACCAAGACAACAGGGTCGTCACAGTCTTTTGTGAAGAATGCCAGTCTTACACCCTTTTCCAGAGGTCCCATATCAACTTTAGGGAAATTTACAGAGTTTATGATGTTGCCGTTTTCGAAATAATTCATCATTTGCTCTACTGCCATCACTGCACAGTTTTCTTCAGCTTCTTCAGTGGAAGCACCAAGGTGAGGAAGAAGAATTACTTTGTCTCTTCCAACAAGTGCGTCGTTTGGAAAATCCGTTACATAAGCAGCAAGTGCGCCTGTTTCAAGCGCAATTAAAAGATCTACGTCGTTCACAAGCTTATCTCTTGAAAAGTTAAGGAGAACAGCTGAATCTTTCATAATTGCAAACAGTTCTTTGTTGAACATTCCCTTTGTGCTGTCTGTTGCAGGTACGTGGATGGTTATGTAATCGCATTGAGGCAGCAATTCTTCTATGGAATTGCAGATAGTTATTGTATCCATACCGCCTGAGTAGTACGGATCATATCCTGCTACGTTCATACCTAAAGCGGCAGCGGAGGCAGCCACTTTTCTTCCTATTGCTCCTAATCCTACTACTCCGAGAGTTTTTCCGCTTATTTCACTTCCTGCAAATTGTGATTTACCTTTTTCTACTGTCTTACTTACGTCTTCGCTTAGAGAAGCAGCCCAGGTGAGAGCCTTTGGTATATTTCTTGATGCGAGGAAGAGTCCTGCTATTACCAGTTCTTTTACAGCGTTTGCATTGGCGCCAGGAGTGTTAAAAACTACGATGCCTTTTTCTGCACATTTTTCTAAAGGAATGTTATTGACCCCTGCACCTGCTCTGGCAATAGCTCTAAGATCAGAGCCTAATTCCATTGAGTGCATGTCCTGGCTCCTTACGAGAATACCGTCAGCATCTTCTGTTTTTTCAGTGATGATATATTTGTCATCTAAAAGATTAAGTCCTTTTTTTGAAATTTTGTTAAGTGTTGATATTTTAAACATATTACCTCCTAAATACACAGGATTTTCTCTTATTCTTATAAGTATATCACTTTACTCGCTCTTGGTAAAGTGGTACAATGTATGTATATTTTTTAAAATTCGGAGGTTCGTTATGACAGAATATAATAGAGTGTATAATTTTTCGGCAGGACCGTCAATGTTACCATTGCCTGTTTTGGAAAAAGTTAAGGAGGACTTGCTGAACTATCAGGGCAGCGGGCAGTCAGTTATGGAGATGAGCCACCGTTCAGCATCTTTCAAAAAGATAATAGAAGAGGCAGAAGCTGATCTTAGAGATATTATGGAGATACCGGATAATTATAAAGTTTTATTCTTGCAAGGAGGAGGAACTTTGCAGTTCTCTATGATTCCATTGAATCTTTTGAGAAACAGCATGAAAGCAGATTACGCCATAACAGGAACATGGGCTAAAAAAGCATACAAGGAAGCATGCAAATTTGGTGACATAAATGTAATAGCTTCTTCAGAAGAAGATACTTTTACTTGGGTACCTAAGTTTGGAAAGGATCAGGTTCGTCCTGATGCTGATTACGTATATATTACAACTAATAATACCATATATGGAACGGCATATAATTATATTCCTAAGATTGGAGATATCCCGCTTGTTGCTGATATGTCTTCTAATATACTTTCTGAACCTGTTGATGTAAGTAAGTTTGGAATGATATGGGCCGGAGCTCAGAAGAATATAGCTCCGGCAGGAGTGACTATAGTTATTGTAAGAGAGGATCTAATAGGATTTGCAGGCAAAGACGTGCCTACATATCTTGATTATAAAATACATAGTGAGAATGATTCTATGTACAATACGCCCCCATGCTTTGCTATTTATGTTGCAGGAGAAGTGTTTAAGCATATTAAGGCTACAGGCGGCCTTGTTGCTATGCAAAAGCGTAATAAAGAAAAAGCAGACAAGCTTTATGATTACATAGATTCCAGTACGCTTTACAGTTGTCCTGTGGCAAAAGAAGATCGTTCTATGATGAATGTGGTATTTGTAACCGGTAATGCAGATTTAGATAAAAAATTTGTAGCTGAAGCAAAAGGTGCAGGACTTGTTAATTTGGCAGGTCATCGTTCAATAGGCGGAATGAGAGCAAGCATATATAATGCAATGCCTATGGAAGGCGTTGAGGCGCTCATAGAGTTCATGAAAAAATTTGAAGAGGATAATAAATAGTAGACACAATAAAAGGAGATAGGATTATGAGATTTTTAGTAGTCGTTCCTGATGGATCGGCAGATAATCCCATAGACAGTTTAGGCGGCAGGACACCTCTTGAGGTTGCCCTGCTTCCGTGTATAGATGGCCTGGCATCTAGAGGAATTGTCGGTACTTGCAGGACTGTTCCTTTAGGCATAAGTCCCGGAAGTGATTCAGCAAATTTATCTGTTATGGGATATGACCCTAGAGTTTATCTTACAGGAAGATCACCGCTTGAAGCAGGCGCTCTGGGAATAGAAATGAATGAATATGATGAATCTTTCAGAGTTAATTTTGTTACGTTGAAACCGTCTGCAAACGGCAATTATGAGGATTTTTCCATAGTAGATCATGCAGCCGGCGATATTATAACTGAGGAAGCGGACGAGCTTTTAGATGTAATAAGAGAAAACTTTGAGACAGAGAACATTAAATTTTATAAAGGTACCCAGTACAGACATTGTATGATTATAAGCCATAATCCGGTTCAATGTGAGCTTATACCGCCTCATGATATTCTTGATAAAAGGATTGGAGATTATCTTCCAAAGGGAAAAGATCAGGAACTTTTCATCAGAATGGCAAAACAAAGTTATCAGCTTCTTAAAGATCATCCTATAAATAAGGACAGGCAGGCAAGAGGCGTTAATGCGGCCAACGGTATATGGATATGGGGACAGGGCACTAAGCCGTCTCTTCCTGATTTTTATGGCAAATATGGAGTTAAGGCAAGTGTCGTCTCAGCGGTGGATTTAATCAGAGGCATAGGCATGTTTGCCGGATTTGAAATTATCGATGTGGAAGGAGCTACCGGAAATATACGTACAAACTTTGAGGGTAAGGCTGCTGCTGCTATAGATGCATATAAAAGAGGCAGAGATTTTGTGTATTTACATCTTGAAGGTACAGACGAATGTTCTCATCAAGGCAACTTAGAGGACAAGATAAAGTGTGCTGAGTATATTGATAGCAGAGCGGTAAGACCTGTAATAGAATATTTGAAAGAATCAGGTGAAGATTTTAGGGTGCTTGTAATACCCGACCATAGAACGCCTATATCGATAAGAACACATACTTCTGATCCGGTTCCGTTTGTAATATACGATAGCAGGACAGAGACAGAAGTTGATGAACGTAAAAAGTTTAATGAGAAATCGGCATCAATTTATGGCAATCATTTTGAGAATGGATTTGAGCTGATGGATTATTTCTTTGAATTGGATAAAAAATAGGATATAGATATGAATTTTTTAAAAAGATTTTTTATATGTCTTTGTTGTGTAACATTTATATTATCAGTTAATTTTACAAAGTCATCGGCAGAAATGGCTCCGCCGGAAATTAAGGGCGAAGCCGCAATAATCTTTTGCGGCGATACAGACGAAGTTATATGGGAAAAGAATGCTGACAAAAAGATGGATCCAGCCAGTATGACGAAGCTGATGACATGTTTGATTGCCGCTGAAAACTTAGATCTTGATCAGATTGTCGAGGTTACAGAGGAAGCCTCTGCAATGCCGGAGACGAAGATATACCTTAAGACAGGTGAAAAGATTGTAGCAGAAGAGCTTATGTACGGTCTTATGCTCGCATCAGGTAATGATGCAGCGGTGGCATTGGCCATTGCGACATCAGGGTCTGTGGATAGTTTTGTTGACATGATGAACGAGAGAGCCGAGGCTATAGGATGTACAAATACTCATTTTGTAAATCCAAGTGGACTTGATAATAAAGAACATTATTCTACACCTATGGATATGGCGTTGATAGCAAGAGAAGCGCTTAGCAACAAGACTGTGAGAAAAATATCGGGAACTGCAGAACATACCATTCCTGCAACAGATTCCTATGGAGAAAGAAAATTAAAAAATTTTAATGCTTTTTTAATGGGAATCGATACAGAGAGAAATGGAAAGAAATTAAAAGTAGATAAATACGAAGGCGTATTTGGAGGAAAGACAGGAGTAGTCGGAGAAAATAAGTGCACTTTGGTGACCGGCCTTGATGTAGGAGGGCTTGAGATATATTCTGTTGTAATGGGAAGCACTCTTGAAGGCAGGTACAGCGACATAAAAGCTATGATGGACTACGGTAAAGCCAATGTATCAAAGTACGCCGCCTTTGAAAAAGGTGACGTGTTTGGCAAGGTAAAATTGCTTGGAGGTGCGACAAACAAAGTAGAAGCAATTGCTGCTGACAATGGATATGTTAATCTTCCTGAAGGTGTATCCGCATCTCTTGTGACCACAAAATGCGTTTATACAGATAGTCTTGTTGCTCCTGTTAAAAAAGGACAAAAAATAGGAGTAGTAGAAGTTTATATAGCTGACGAGCTTAAAAAAACAGTTGATCTTATTGCTGCTGAGGATATAGGCAAGGGATGGTTTTTATCCGGAATAGGAATTACAAATTTCCAAACTGTCTTGATAGGAGCTGTAATTGTATTAATTGTTGCAGCATTTATTTCAATTTTGTGCATGAGGGTCAGAAATAAGCGGAGAATAGCAAAAATTCGTAAACAAAGGCTGGAAGAGGAGGCACGCCGCCGCCTTGAACGTGAAGAAGATCTTAAGAGGAGAGACTGGCGTTTTTAAATGTTTGATATTAAAGAAAATTTGAAAAAACTCCCGGATACACCGGGAGTTTATATGCATAAAGATAAGCTTGGACAGGTTATATACGTAGGAAAAGCTATTTCACTGCGTAACAGAGTGAGACAGTATTTTCAAAGTTCAGCAAATCATAGTCCTAAAGTTCGCTCTATGGTATCGAATATAGCTGAGTTTGAATATATAACTTGTCAGACTGAAATGGAGGCGCTTATCCTTGAGTGTAACCTCATAAAAAAGTATGAGCCTAAATATAATGTGCTGCTTCGTGACGATAAAACTTACCCTTATATAAAAGTTACTATGCAGGAAGATTTTCCGCGTGTGGTTAAGACGAGAATAGTAAAAAAAGACGGAAGTAAATATTTTGGACCTTACAGCGATGCAGGCGCAGTCAATGATACTATAGAATTATTAAACAAGGTGTTTAAACTTAAGAGATGCGCTGCTTTAAAATTTCCTGAGGGTCAAAGACCATGCTTGAATTATCACATAGAGGATTGTAGGGGAATATGCACAGGGAATGTGGAGAAAGAAGAGTATAAAGCATGTATTGAAAGCGTGCTTGAATTTTTGTCAGGCAAGCAAAAGAAAATACTCGACAGTTTGCAAGAATCAATGTTAGAAGCGGCTGAAAACCTTAATTTTGAAGAAGCGGCCAGATTAAGAGATTGTATAAGCGGTATAAAAAGTCTCAAGGAAACTCAGCGAGTAACTATGACCGGAGGAAAGGATCTTGATGTTGTTATACCGATAGGAAGAGGTGAAAATACTTCTATAGTACTCTTCCCTGTTAGAGATGGAAAGCTTAGCGGAAGAGAGACTTTTGCCATGGAGACTCAGGGAGAAGATGACTATGAATCATTGGTAGGAGAATTTATCAAACAGTATTATAGCCAGTGGCTTGTAATACCTCCGGAAATTATACTTTCTAAACCTTTAAAAGAAAGTAAACTTATAGAGGAATACTTAAAGAATCTTGAAACGGGCAGAAAAGTCCAAATAATTGTTCCAAGCAGAGGACCAAAGAAAGCGCTTTTAGAGCTAGCTTTGAAAGACACAAGAGAGATGGAAAAGACTATCGAAGATAGGCTAAAAAGTGCTAAGGAAAAAGAAGACCAGTTAATTGCCAGACTATATACCATATTGGGTAAAAAGAAGAATATTTACAGAATTGAATCCTATGATATATCTAATACTAATGGTGTAGATACCGTAGGAGCCATGGTGGTGTTTAATAATCTTAAGCCTGTAAAAAAAGATTATCGAAGATTTAAAATAAAATCTGTAGATGGTCCTGATGATTATGCATCACTACAAGAGATGTTATATCGCAGATTTAAACGTGCAGAAGCAGGAGATTCAGGATTTTCTACGCTGCCTGATTTGATTCTTATGGATGGCGGAAGAGGTCAAGTTACTTCAGCAGAGAAAGTGTTAAAAGCCATGAAGCTGGATATTCCTGTTCTCGGAATGGCAAAAGATGATAGTCATAGGACGAGAGCCCTTGTTAATGGCAGCGGACACGAGTTTGTTTTGACTGAAGATCCGATGATGTTCAAATATTGCGGCAGGATTCAAGAAGAGGTTCACAGATTTGCCATAGAATATCATAGAAATTTGCATAATAAAAACACTATAGGTTCAGCTCTTGATAATATAAAGGGAATTGGACCAGTTAAAAGGAATGCACTTTTATCCTATTTTGATTCTATAGAAGAAATTAAAAAAGCGTCTGTCAATAAGCTTATGGAAGTGAAAGGAATAACAGAGGCTAATGCTAAAGAGATAAAGGAATATTTTAGTTGATAATATAAGTGGCTTTATGGTATTATAATATCGTTAGATATTTGATTATCATCAATTAACTTTTATGGAGGAATAAAAATGGCACAAGACAAAAAAGCTCCTGAAATCGAAGAGGCTGATTTTATCACCCTTGAATTTGATGACGGCATTGAAGTTGAATGTGAGATAATGGGAGTATTCGATTTTGAGGGAAAAGAATATATTGCTTTGATTCCTAATGACAATACCGACGATGTTTACATCTACGGATATAAAGAAGTTGGCGAAGACGAATTTGAATTGATTGATATCGAAGACGATGCAGAATTTGAAAAAGTTGTTGCTGAATTCGATAAAATAATGGAAGAAGAATAAACTTATTCGCAAGGAGGTCTCGTATTACGGGACCTTTTTTACGGAGGTAATAAGAGTGAACAAATATGATATAATAATTGCAGGAGCAGGCGCCAGCGGAGTTTTTATGGCATACGAGCTTACTAAGCTTAATTGCAATGCTAAAATTCTTATGATAGATAAAGGGGCTCCGCTTGAAAAAAGACAGTGCCCTATAAAGAAAGGTCTTACACCTACGTGTGTAAAATGCAGTCCTTGTCATATAATGAACGGTTACGGAGGTGCAGGAACTCTTTCTGATGGAAAATATAATATAACTACACAATTTGGCGGAGAATTGCATAAGTATGTTGGAACTAAGGAAGCTATTGAGCTGATGGAGTATGTCGACAGTGTTCTTTGCAGTATGGGAGGAGCAGATGCAAAACTTTATGAAACAAGCAGAGAACTTAAGACTAAGGCGCTTCACTACGATCTGCATCTTTTAGAGGCCAAGGTTCGTCATCTTGGAACTGACAGAAATGTAGAGATACTTGGCAGAATATTTGAATATATTTCTTCTCATATAGATACCAAGTTTTATACTACACTTCGTACAGCTGAAAAATTAGAAGACGGTACTTTTAAAGTAGTAAGCGATAAAGGAGAAGAATTCTATTGTAATGATTTAATCCTTGCCGCAGGACGTTCAGGCTCAAAGTGGATAAGTTCTGTATGTGATGGATTTGGCATAAAACAGAAAAAGAACAGAGTGGATATAGGCGTAAGAGTTGAGCTTCCTGCCGAAATATTTAAACATATAACAGATGATGTATATGAGAGTAAGTTTGTGTATCAAACAGATAAGTACAATGATTTGGTAAGAACATTTTGTATGAATCCTTATGGAGAAGTAGTTGCAGAAAATACAAACGGAATAGTCACAGTAAACGGTCATAGCTATGCTGATCCTGCCCTTAGGACTGAAAATACCAACTTTGCACTGCTTGTTTCCAATACTTTTACAGAACCGTTTGAGGATAGCAATGAATATGGAGAATCTATAGCGAGACTTTCAAATATGCTTGGCGGCGGAGTGCTGCTTCAGAGATTTGGCGATCTTGTGAAAGGAAGAAGGTCAAGCCAAAGGAGAATGGAAAAGAGCTTTACAAGACCTACCTTAAAGGCAACCGCCGGTGATTTGAGTCTTGTAATTCCCAAGAGACAGCTTGATGACATAATTGAAATGATCTATGCTCTTGACAAGATTGCTCCCGGAACTGCCAATGAGGACACGTTACTATACGGAGTAGAAGTTAAATTTTATAATATGAAGGTTGAAGTAGACGATAATCTTGAAACGAAAGTAAAGGGTCTGTATGCCCTTGGCGACGGGTCAGGTGTGACTCATTCGTTGTCACAGGCTTCAGCCAGCGGCGTGTATGTTGCGAGGATTTTAAATCAAAAATATAGTTAGGAGAGAGATTTATGGAACATTTTAAGTTTTTTCAGAATAAAAAATGTGAGTACTTTCCTTGTCACAAGACAAAAAACGAGGAAGATTTTAACTGCCTTTTCTGCTATTGCCCGCTGTATGCTTTGGGTGACAAATGCGGAGGTAATTTTAAGTATATTGAAGGCGGTATAAAGGATTGTTCAGAATGTTTAATTCCTCATAATCCTAAGGGATATGATTATATCATATCAAAATACAGCGAAATAATGGAGCTGGCTAAAAAGAAATAAAATTTGTAATAAGATGAAAACTGCACTTTTCTATAAGTAATAGAAGAGTGCAGTTTTTTATAATTTTTTTGTAATCAAAACAAGCCCTTTTTCATATTCTGTTAGTTAGAATGTGAAAGGGGGATTTATTATGTTTTTATTAATTGTCGGAACAGGAGCTATGGGAAAGATTATAGAAGAGTGTGCTTTGGAAGATAAAGCCTTTGACAGAATTGAAACCATCGAGCCGCTTGATAAGAAATGGCCTAAAGATAGAGCTGATTTAATAATAGATTTTAGCCATCCCGGTGCAATACAGGGTATATACGAATATTGCAGGGAACATGGAGGTAATATCCCTGTAGTAATGGGAACTACAGGTCAAAATGAGCATGATGAGGAATTGATTAAACTTCTTGAAAAGATATGTCCTATCAATAGAAAAACTAACTTTTCCAGGGGAATAGCTGCAATGAACCAATTGTCAAAAGAATGTAAGGAACTTCTCGGCGGTTGTGATATATCAGTTGAGGAGATACATCATACTAAGAAAAAAGATGCTCCAAGTGGAACTGCTAAAACCTTGTGCAGCATTTTGCAGATTCCTGAGGAAGATGCAGCAAGTTTAAGAATGGGAACTGTTTTTGGACAGCACAAAGTGTATTTTGCACTTGAAGATGAGGTATTAGAAATAAGTCATACAGCGTTTTCAAAAAAGATATTTGCAAAAGGAGCATTGGAAGAGGGAAAGAAAATGTTGAACATGTAAATATTATGGCACGATATTTGCTATATATATTTATGACTCTACAAGCTCTATCGTCCCGGAGCCGATATGAGTAAAAACACTTTTGGAGGAAATTTAATATGAGATTTAAAGAAATGATTGATACTGTAGATACCCATACAGGCGGTGAACCTACGAGAATTATTCTGAGTGGTATTCCTAAACTGGTAGGAAATACAGTAAAGGAAAAGAGAGATTATTTTAAAGAAAAGTACGATTATATAAGAACAAGACTTACCTATGAGCCAAGAGGTCATGCAGGAATGCTTTGTGCTGCAGTAGTGCCTCCTTGTGATCCGGCTGCTGATTTTGGTATATTCTATATGGATGATGTGCAGTATCTTGACATGTGCGGACACGCTACGATCGGTGTTGGAACTGCTCTTCAGGAAATAGGCCTTGTACCTGCAGAACATAAAGAAGAATATATAATTGAGACTCCGGCAGGACTGGTTAAGATTAAAAATAATTTTAAAGAAGATTATGTTGAAAGTACTACCATTAGAAACGTAAATTCTTATGTAATTGAAAATGAAATAAGAATAGATGTAGACGATATAAAGGACATTCCTGTAAATTTAGCTTATGGCGGAAATGTGTTTGCTATTATTCCGGCTGATATGTTTGGTGTTAAAATTGAACCTGCATATGCTAACAAAATAAGGGAATTTTCGGCAAAAGTGAGAGAAGCTTGCAAGGCTAAAGGTGTTGACGTTACATTGGTTCAGTGGTATTCTACACCTAAAGCAAAAGACGCAGATTTAAGAGTAGTGCACAGCTCAGGTTATGGAGCTCCTGACAGATCTCCAGGCGGAACAGGCACAAGCGCTAAGGTAGCATGGCTCTGCGAAAATGGAAAGTTAAAAATTGATGAACCGTTTGTTCACGAGGGTATAGTTGATGCTCCGTTTATAGGAATGGTAAGAGGAGTTGTAGAGAACAACGGAAGAAAAGAATATATAACAGAGATTACCGGAAGGGCTAGAATTACAGGTTTCCATAAGTTTGTGTTCGATGATACAGATGAACTTAAAGAAGGATTTTTCTTCGAATAGAGCTTGAACAGACCTGCCGGAAGACAGGATAAGGTGAATTATGAAGTTTAACGACGAGAAATTTAAGTGGCTTATTGAGAATTTTAATTATATAGATTCTGTAACTATGATAGATGATAAGGGAAGAGTCATAGTTAAGCAAAGATTTAATCCGCGCTATACTGATGAAGAGAATCGTCTGCACAATGAGTGGTCGCTTAATAAGAAGCTTTTAGAAGCTTTTCCGTCGCTTGATTATGATAACAGCTCTCTTCTTAGAGCGCTTAATACAGGCGAGTTAGTTTATTATGAAAATCAAACTACCGAAACAAATCTAGGAAGAAAATCAGTAACTAATAATATCACCTTTCCTGTTATTTCAAGGGGAAAGATCGTTGGCGCTGTGGAACTTTCAAGGGATGTAACTCATATAGAAAAAGGAATAAAATCTCCGGGTGTGAGGATGCATACCAAGGCAAAGACACAGAATCAGGCCAAATTTGTTCTTGATGATATAGTAACTCAGGACAAAACCATGATCGAGATTAAAAAAACTATTGAAAAAATAGCTGATAGTAAGTCGACGGTCTTTGTTTACGGAGAAACTGGAACAGGAAAAGAACTCATAGTGTCATCTATACACAATGCAAGCGTGAGAAGCAATAAGCCCTTTATTCCCATCAATTGTGCGGCATTGCCTGAATCAATATTGGAGGGACTTCTATTTGGTTCTCAAAAAGGCGCCTTTACAGGTGCGGAGAACAAGAAAGGTCTTTTTGAAGAGGCTAACGGCGGCACTATATATTTAGATGAAATCAATTCAATGCCGCTTATTTTACAGGCAAAACTTCTTAGAGTATTGCAGGATAAGGAAGTAATTCCTTTGGGAGCAACTAAGCCTGTGAGTTTGGATGTAAGGATAATTGCATCAACCAATCAGCCTATAAGCGAGCTGATAAATACCGGTAAAATGAGGACAGATATTTTATATAGACTTAATACTATAAGTATTGATATCCCGCCTTTAAGGAAGAGAAAAGGAGATATTAAGTTATTATCGGAGTATTTTATCAATAAATACAATGAATTAATGGGCAAAAGTGTTAATGGAATATCTGAAGATGCGCTGGAGCTTTTTTATAGCAGGAGTTGGCTTGGTAATGTAAGAGAACTTGAGCATTCGATAGAGTCAGCTATGAATGTTGCGCAGAGCGGTGAGGCAATCAATCTTTGGCATTTACCTGATTATCTTAATACTAGAGAAGAAATCAGCAAAGATGTTAAAGAGCAAATATATGAAACTATGAGTATTTCTCTTGCTGAGGCAATGGCATCATATGAAAAAAAGATGATAATAGATGCTTTGAAAAGCAGTAATTGGAAAATAGTAGATGCAGCAAAAAAACTTAAGATACCCCGTACAAGTCTTCAGTATAAGATGGAGAAGTACGGAATAAAAAGACGGTAAACTGTCATTTATGACGGTTTACCGTCTTTTTTCTCTGATAAGACTGAAAAATAGGGCAAAATAAAAGACGAAAATCCGTCAAATAGGTTCCGATTCAGCAAATTTGGTTAAAAATAATATAAAAATAGTAAGTTTATATGCGATATGTTTTAAATTATAAGAGAAAAAGCTTGCAAAATATTAATAAAACTTGGCATATATTTTGCGATTTATATAGACAAGATTTGCAAATCGAGTATTTTATGAACTACAGATTTTGTAGGAGGAAATTATTATGGAAGAAACTATTTATTATGGGGCTTTATCACTGATCCCAGCAATTCTTGCCGTTGGTCTTGCCTTTTGGACAAAGAATGTAATTATTTCTTTGTTGACGAGCTTGTATGTAGGTGTGCTTATAATTGCAAACTGGAATCCATGGCTTGCTCTTCAGGATATGTTCAGCAATCATTTATTTGTAGATTTTACAGGTTCATCTAACGCTCAGACAGTAATTATGATGTCCTTTGTAGGAGGATTTGTAGCTCTTATAGAAAAATCAGGAGGTGCAAAGGCATTTGCAGCCTCCCTTGCTAAGAAGGTTAAGAATAGAGCAACCGCACAAACTTGTACTTGGCTTGGAGGACTGGCAATATTCTTTTCTGATTCAGGTAACAGCTTGATTTTAGGACCTATTTTCAGACCTATATTAGATAGACTGAGAGTATCAAGAGAAAAATTAGCTTACATACTTGACTCTACTTCTTCACCTGTATGTATTTTAATACCTGTTACAGGCTGGGGAGTTTATATCATGAGTATTATAGCAGAAGAACATGAAAATTTAGGAATCAGTGCAAGTGATTCTACAACATTCATTCAGGCTATTCCTTACCAATTTTATGCCCTTCTTGCATTACTTTTAATTCCTCTTATTGCTATGGGTAAGAGAGATTTTGGACCTATGCTTAAAGCAGAAAGAAGAGCTGTTGAGATAGGATTAAGTCCTGAGCAGATTGCACAGTCATCTGAATTAGGTGTCGAAGAGACAGAAACAAAAGCTACAGCTTGGAATATGATCGTTCCTCTTGTAGTATTATTTGCTACCATATTTATCATGTTTATCGGATGGGGATTCCCTACACAGAATATTCCTGGTTCAAAGATCAGAGTTGCACTTACTTCAGGATATTTCCTTGCAACATTGTCAATTGGAATAATGGTTATTAAGCAAGGAATCATGAAGTTTAATGAAGTAGTAGATACATGGGTAGGCGGTGTTAAGAAGATGGCTGGGATCCTGGCAATTATCGTATTTGCATGGGGTGTTGGAAGCGTATGTTCAGCACTTGGAACTTCACAGTTCATCGTAGATAAGACAATTGGATTCTTGTCACCAAGCCTGGTACCATTTGTATTGTTCTTAATCGGAGCTGTTGTATCGTTTGCAACAGGTACTTCATGGGGAACAATGGCTATATTGCTTCCTCTCGGAATAAATATGGCTGTTAGCTTTGAAGTATCAGAAATTATAACTATAGCTGCAGTATTAAGCGGTTCATTGTTCGGTGACCACTGCGCACCTATTTCAGATACTACAGTTATGTCTTCAATGGCAGCAGAATGTAGCCATATAGATCACGTTAAGACTCAGTTGCCATATGCATGCCTGGCAGCAGCGGCAGCAGCAGTGGGTTATTTGATCATAGGATTTACTCAGTTTACAGCATTTGTAGCCTTACCTATAGCTATCGCTATATTAGTGGTTTTGTACCTAATTGCAGTAAAACTGTGGGGAGGAAAAGCAGAATAGAAGCGGAGATTGGTTTGATATGGAAAAAGATTATTATAAAGATTATGAGAGTCTTGATACTGTAATTCTTGATAAACATGCGGCTGCAACTATTGAAGAAGACATACAGTGCTTTGACAGTCAGCTTGAAAACCATTTTGCTCATGTTATAATGCTGGTAGAGCAGGAAATTATATCAAAAGAAGATGGTGCAAAGATCATCAAAGGTTTGCTTGATATAAAAGATATAGGGCCAGATAAGATTGAGTTAAGGCCCGGCTTAACAGATTTGTATTCTAATATAGAAGAATGGCTTATTGATAAACTTGGCATTGAAGTCGGAGGAAGAATCCATACAGGTCGTTCAAGAAATGATATGAATTCTACCATAGAGAGAATGCATGTACGCGAAACTATTCTTGATCTGTGTGAGGCAATGACGTTGCTCCTTAAAACTTTACTTGTTGAAGCTGAGAACCATAAATATACTGTTATACCTGCTTATACTCATCATTCGCAACAAGCTCAGCCTATAACTTTGGGACACTTTTATACTAGTTGTTTTCAGATGTTTTCAAGAGATATGGAACGTATACTTGAGAGCTATGCCAGAGTAAATAAGAGTACTATGGGAGGAGCGGCGGTTGCAACCACAGGATTTCCTATAAACAGAGAAAGAGTTGCGGAATTACTGGGATTTGACGGATTTCTTGAAAATTCTATGGATGCCACAGCAGCACTGGATTTTGCATATGAGCCTGCTTCAGTTATGGCTATTTATGTAAACAATATAGGTCGTATGGTGGAAAGCCTTTTGCTTTGGAATATTAATGAAGTTGGGATATCGCGTTTGGCATTTAAATATTGTTCATACAGTACTATAATGCCGCAGAAGAGAAATCCGGTTTCTTTGGAAACTTTGAGATATTCTGGAGAATGGACTTATGGTAGTCTTATGAGTATGTTTGCAACTATGAAAGCATATCCGCAGGGTAATGGTCGTGCTCCTGGATTTGTTGTGAGTACTTACTATGAAATTGTGGAGAGGATGATAGAGAGTACTTATTTGCTTGAGGGAATAGTCAGAACTTTGGAAGTTGATAAAGACAGAGCCCTTGAAGTGACTGCTAGTGGGTTTTCTACGGTTACGGATTTGGCAGATGAGATGGTAAAATCTTATGATCTTTCTTTCTCTGCGGCAAAGCGTATAGTAGGGCATTTAGTTGTCATAGCTACAGAAGAAAAAGTTCCTATTGCGAAAATTGACTCTAAGGTAGTTGCAAGAGCTGCTAAAGAAGCGCTTGGTATTGACTTCGTCATGGATGACGAAAAGATAAAACATGCTCTTGACCCTATGGAAAATGTACTTAGACGTCATGTTATCGGCGGACCTAGCCCTGAGAGAGTTCAGGAGATGGTTGATAAAGGCAGATTGTCATTAGAGGCGTTCGAAATGGATTGGCGTGATAAGAGGAAAGCCTTAGAAGGTTCAAAAGAGAAACTATATAATATGGCAGAAACTTTGGCGAAAGAATGTTGATATATTTAATATGCTAATAAGGGACGAATAAAGGCGTATAAATATATATAAATCAAAATAGTAGCTTTAGTTTGATAATTAGATAGCCGCTCATGTTAATTTTATGTTATGAATGGGCGGTTTTCTTATGCTTAAAAAGAAAAAATTTGACTAATTTTGAAAAATGTGCTAAAAAGGTGTAATAAGAAAAATAGAATAATCGGAGAAGAACATGGAAATTGAATTAAAATTTCTGGTTGAAGATCAAATCGCCAGGGATAGGATTCTGCAAGATAAACATCTTGAGGAGATAGCACAAGAAGGCTCCAGAGAAGAGATTGAGATGGAAGCCATATATTTTGATACTAAAGACTTTGATATGTGTAAAAAAGAAATGGCACTTAGAGTCAGATTTGAGAACGGTAATCCTATAGCCACACTTAAGTGGGGAGGAAGCAGTCTAGATGGATTGCATGTGAGAGGCGAGCTTAACGTGCCTGTAAGCGAAGATTTTGCCAGTTCGCCGGAGTTATCTGTATTTAGGGGCAGTGAAATCTATGATGAGATTATTGAAGTTGCAGGTGATAAACAACTTTTTCCGCTTATGGAAGTCAAGTGTATCAGAAAACAAATGATGGTTGACACTGGCAAGTCTATAGATGCTGTTTCTCTCGATGTAGGTGAAATTATCACTCCTAACGGAAGAGCAGATATATCTGAGCTGGAAGTTGAGCTTTATTCAGGAGAAAAAGAGGATATGATACTGCTTGGAAGAGAGCTTGCATTAAAGTACAATTTGAAAGAAGGAAACAAAAGTAAGTTCCAGGTTGGACTGGAATTGATGGGATATAAAGGTTAAAATTTTTTATGAGAGCGGCGGACATTAAGTTTGCTGCTCTATTTTGTTATATTCCGCCTTTTTGTCACGTAAAATTTATATTATGAACGATGATGGGGCAAAGGGGGAATGCAAGTGAAATTATCCATTGAACGCCTTAAATCTTTAAAAGGATGGATATTTTGGTTTATTTTTTGTATGGTCTTAAGTACTGTCCTTTCGCTTTGGCATTTTTCATCGCTGAAAAATATGAATAATATAATAGGCAGAGAGCTTACATATAAAGAGATGGCAGAGATAACAAAGCGTAACAGTCCTATGACAGATTATATATACTTGACTCCAAATGCAGATTTTCCAAGAGGTGACAGCATTAAAAAGATTACAATTCATCATATGGCAGGTAATCTTGACATAAAGCGGCTTGGAAAGGATTTCGCCAGCAGCAAAAGGCAGGCGTCTTCTAATTATGCTGTTGACAGCAGCGGAAGAATAGCTCTTTATGTGGAGGAGAGAAACAGGGCGTGGACATCCAGCAGCAAGGAAAATGATGACCAGGCTGTTACCATAGAAGTTGCCAACGATGAAACCGGAGGCGACTGGCATGTGAGCGATGAGTCCTATGATGCTTTGATAGAGCTTTGCGTGGATATTTGCGTTCGAAATGATATTGAGAGGCTTGTTTACACAGGCGACTCTACAGGCAATTTGACTATTCACAAGATGTTTTCCAGGAAAACCCAGTGCCCTGGACCATATCTTGAGAGCAGAATGGGCGAGATTGCTGATGAGGTTAATGAGCGATTAGATGAATTCCGATAAACTTGCGATTTTAAAGTAATTTACAGGGTATGACCCCGAAAATCTTTACTTTTTCGTTTAATTTGCAGGGCAAAAAATCCATAAGAACCAGTTTTTTCCCTTGCCGCATGCTCATATAAAGCATATTTTATAAAATTACAGAAAATCTAACCCTGCAAAATCTATAATTTATAAACTTTTTTCGGGGTCAGACCATGGGTAATGCCATAAAAAGGGTTGAATTTCGGGATTTTAATCCGATTTTTAATAGAAAAAGTCCCCTCATAATACATTGAATTTTGAATTTAATGAGAAAAAAGAGCCTCTAATGTTATTTTTATTTGTTTTTTTGGCGAAATATAATTAGAACACAGTAAATACGCATAAAATACGTACAAAATTTATGTATAAATGGTTATTTCTCTTTACTTTGAAGCTTGTTAGAGGTATAATATAATGCAATTGTCCGTTGTTTTTACGGGATTTAGGAGGATGGATTTTAATGAAAGCAACATTTATTTCAAGAGAAAAAAACGATGTTAAATTTACAATTGAATTTACAGCAGAGGAATTTGAAAATGCACAGATTAAGGCTTATCAGCAGAATAAAGACAAGTTCCAGATAGATGGTTTCAGAAAAGGTAAAGCGCCTAGAAGTATTATTGAAAAGCGCTATGGAGAAGGAATTTTCTTTGAAGATGCCATCGATGTACTTTTTAGCGAACATTATGCTAAAGCCCTTGCAGAACTGGAACTTGAGGTTATAGACAGTCCTGCTGCTGAATTCAGCAAGATTGCTAAGGGTGAAGGATTCACAGTTACCATAACTGTCCCTTGCTACCCAATAGTAGAAGTAAAAAATTATAAAGGCGTTGAAATAGAAAAAATTGAACAGGAAGTAAAAGACGAAGACGTTGATAAGGATATTGAATCATTGCAAAAGAGAAATGCCAGAGTTGTCAGCGTAGAAAGAGAAGCAAAAGAAGGAGATACAGTTCTCCTTGATTACGCAGGTTTTGTAGGTGAAAATCAGTTTGAAGGCGGTACTGCTGAGAACCAGGAACTTAAACTTGGCTCAGGAATGTTCATTCCAGGATTTGAAGAACAGTTAGTAGGAGTTAAACCAGGCGAATCTAAAGATGTTAATGTTACTTTCCCTACAGAATATCATGCAGAAGATTTGGCAGGAAAAGAAGCTGTTTTCCACTGTACGGTACATGAGATCAAAGAAGAACAGCTTCCTGAGATAGATGATGAATTTGTAAAGGATGTCAGCGAATATGACACACTTGAAGAATTAAAAAATGCAACTAGGGAAAGACTAGAAAAGTACGCAAAAGCCAGCGCTGAGAATCAGATGCAGGATGCTGCTTTAGTAAAAGTTGTAGAAGCCAATGAAGTTGAGATTCCTTCTGTTATGGTTGAAGACGAAATGAACAGAATGATGCAGGAACTTGATCAGCAGCTTCGTTATCAGGGTCTTACTTTGAATCAATACATGGAATTCACAAAGAAAGATATAGCTGAATTCAGAGAAGAAATCAAACCTGATGCAGAAAGACAGGTTAAGACAAGAATGATCTTAAACGGAATCGCAGAATCAGAAAAGATTGAAGTTTCCGAGGAAGAGATGGAAGAAGAACTCAAAGTAATGGCTATCCAGTATCAGACTACTGCTGATAAGATAAAGGAGATGATCGGTGTAGAAAATCTTACTTATCTGCAGAAAGATATTAAAGTTAAAAAGGCTATTAAACTTATCTATGATAATGCAGTTATAAAATAGGCGTTGAGAGAAAGGGGTAAAAGATGGCATTAGTACCATATGTAATTGAACAGACCAGCAGAGGAGAAAGATCGTACGATATTTATTCAAGACTTTTAAAGGACAGAATAATTTTTCTTGGTGAAGAGATAGATGATCATGTGGCCAGTTTGGTGGTTGCACAGCTTCTGTTTCTTGAAGCCGAGGATCCTGAAAAAGATATATGCATTTATATTAACAGTCCGGGAGGTTCAGTAACTGCAGGTATGGCTATATATGATACTATGCAGTACATCAAGCCTGATGTATCAACTATTTGTGTAGGACTTGCAGCTAGCATGGGGGCTTTTTTGCTGTCAGCAGGAGCAAAGGGTAAGAGAATGGCTCTTCCTAATGCAGAAATTATGATTCATCAGCCGCTGGGAGGGGTAAAAGGTCAAGCAGAAGATATAAAAATTCATGCAGACTGGATACTCAAAACAAGGGAAAAGCTTAATAGAATTCTTGCTGATAACACAGGACAAAATATTGAGCGTGTTGAAAAAGATACGGACAGAGATAATTTCATGAGCGCAGATGAAGCTTGCAATTATGGGCTCATAGATAAAGTAATCAAGTCCAGATAATTAGGGGGAATAGTTAAAATATGAGCAAATATGATGAAAATAAACAGCTAAAATGCTCTTTCTGCGGCAAACCTCAAAGTCAAGTTACCAAACTTGTTGCAGGTCCTGGAGTATATATATGTGATGAGTGTATTCACATTTGTATGGATATACTTGATGACAGACTTCAAGAAGAAAAGACTGCAGATACTGATAAGGTTTATAAGCTGCCTAAGCCCAAAGAAATTACTGATATTCTTTCTGAATATGTAATAGAACAGGACAAGGCAAAAAAGGCATTGGCAGTAGCTGTATATAATCATTATAAGAGAATAAACCTATCTAAAACTTCAAGTAAAGATGATGTAGAGCTGCAAAAGAGCAATATTGTTATGATAGGACCTACAGGTTCAGGTAAAACTTTGCTTGCCCAGACTCTTGCTAAGATTTTGGATGTTCCGTTTGCTATTGCAGACGCAACAGCACTTACAGAGGCAGGTTATGTGGGCGAAGATGTGGAGAATATTTTGCTCAAATTACTTCAAGCTGCAGACTATGATGTTGAGAAAGCACAGAAGGGAATTATATACGTTGATGAGATAGATAAAATCTCACGAAGATCAGAAAACCCTTCAATTACAAGAGATGTATCAGGAGAAGGTGTACAGCAGGCATTGCTTAAGATACTTGAGGGCACTGTTGCCAACGTACCTCCTCAGGGAGGCAGAAAACATCCTCATCAGGAGTTTATCCAGTTTGATACTACCAACGTGTTGTTTATATGCGGAGGCGCTTTTGACGGTCTTGATAAGATAATAAAACGCCGTATGGGAGATAAAGTCATAGGATTCAACTCCGAAATTAAGTTGGCAGATGCAGAATCTGATGATAAACTACTCGAAAAAGTGCAGCCTGAAGATTTGCTTAGGTTTGGTTTGATTCCTGAATTTATAGGAAGATTGCCGGTAATTGTTACTTTGCAACAGCTTTCAGAAGAAGCTTTGGTAAGAATAATTAAGGAGCCGAAGAGTGCTCTTTTAAAACAGTATAAGAAACTGCTCGAAATGGATGGCGTTGAGCTTGAAATGGATGATGATGCAGTTAAGGCTGTGGCAAAACAAGCCATAGACAGAAAGACTGGAGCTAGAGGGCTTCGCAGTATAATGGAAGGAATAATGACAGAAATAATGTATGAAATTCCTTCAAGACAAGACGTTCAAAAATGTATAGTATCGAGAGAAACCGTTGAAGATAAGGCAAAGCCTGTATTACTTCTGGCAGACGGTAAACGATTGGAAGAACGTGAAGCTACGGCTTCATAACAAGGCGACTCCGGTCGCCTTGTTTTCTAAAATGAAAGGAAGGGGGAACAGTTATGACAACAGCAGAAGAAAAGGTCATACAGGATAATGAAATTGAAGAATTGTCTTTAGAAGAAGAAAATCTTATCATGCCGTGTATACCTTTAAGGGGGATCAGTGTCTTTCCTCAGACTGTAGCTCATTTTGATGTGGGCAGGGAGAAGTCTGTTAAAGCTCTTGAGGCTGCCATGAAAAAAGATAAGATTTTATTTGTATCCTCCCAGAAAGATGAATATATTCTTATCCCTAAGGAGGAAGATTATTATAAAGTCGGAACAGTAGTAAAGATTAAGCAAATGCTTAAAATACAAGGTGATTCTGTGAGAGTGCTTGTAGAGGGCTTACATAGAGCCGCCATAAAAGAAGTGGTTTCAGAAGAACCATATATCACAGTTTCAATTGAAGAAATTCCACGAAACCATGTTTCTGAAGATGATTTGGAAACAGAAGCTATGAAACGCATAGTGCTTAATTCTTTTAACGAATATCTTGATTTAAATCCAAATGCAAAGTCGGACACTTATGATATGTCAGTTGCATTTAAGGATGCAGAAATTTTTGCTGACACAGTTGCTGTTCAGCTTGATTTAGACTTGGAAGAAAAACAAGAAATTCTTGAAACCTTCGATATAAAAGCTCGCCTTGTATTGATTAATACTCTCATATTCAGAGAGAATCAGATACTTAGACTTGAGCGAGAAATCAGTGAGAAGGTGCAGGAAAATGTAAAACAAAATCAAAAAGAGTATTATCTGCGTGAACAGCTTAAAGCTATACAATCAGAGCTTGGTGCAGATGAGGATGCGGCAGACGAAGCTAGAAAATGGATTGAAAAGCTTGATGAATTAAAGCTTGACGATAAAATAACCGAAAAGGTTAAAAAAGAAATCAATAAATTCACAAAGATGATGCCTTCATCGGCAGAAAGCGGTGTAATAAGAAACTATGTTGATACCATAGTTAGTTTGCCGTGGAATAACAGCTCTAAAACCAACTCTGATCTTAAAAAAGCAGAGAAAGTATTGGATGAGGATCACTATGGATTAAGCAAAGTTAAAGAAAGAATCCTCGAATATTTAGCGGTTATTCATCTTTCTAAGGGAATTAAAGGTCCCATAATATGTTTATTAGGTCCTCCGGGAGTGGGTAAGACTTCCATAGCTAGATCCATAGCCAGATCCACAGGAAGAGAGTTTGTAAGAATGTCTCTTGGCGGAGTAAGAGATGAAGCAGAGATAAGAGGACACAGAAGAACTTATATAGGAGCTATTCCCGGAAGAGTTATAAGTGCCATAAAAGATGCGGGAACAAATAATCCGGTGTTCCTTTTTGATGAGGTAGACAAGATAGGTTCAGATTTTAAGGGGGATCCGGCATCAGCTTTGCTTGAAGTCTTAGATCCTGAACAGAACAAAGAATTTACTGATCATTTTCTTGAAGTTCCGTTTGATTTATCAAAGGTTATGTTTATTACAACTGCCAATACCATAGAGACTATACCAAGACCTCTTCTTGATAGGATGGAAGTTATAGAAGTTTCAGGATATACAGAAGAAGAAAAAGTTAAAATCGCACAGAGATACTTGATCCCTAAGCAGATGAAAGCCCATGGTCTTAAGAAGAAGAATTTTACTATAGGGGAAAAAGCTCTTAGAGATTTGATTAATTTTTATACGAGAGAATCGGGCGTCAGAAATCTTGAAAGGGAGATAGGAAGTTTATGCCGAAAAGTTGCAAAAAATATTGTAAGCAAGAAAGGCGATGTATATAGGATTACACCTGCTACTATTGAAAAATATTTAGGCAAACACAGGTATAGATATGATATGGTCAATGAGGCCAGTGAAGTAGGCGTTACAACTGGTATGGCATGGACTCAGGTTGGAGGAGATACTCTGTTTATTGAGACATCCTTTGTGCCTGGAAACGGTGCAATACAGCTGACAGGGCAGCTTGGAGATGTGATGCAGGAATCTGCCAAAACTGCCATAACCTATATTCGTTCAATCGCTGATCAATATAATATAGAAAAAGATTTTTACAAAAACTATGATTTGCATGTGCATGTTCCTGAGGGAGCAGTTCCTAAGGATGGTCCGTCGGCGGGCGTAACTATGTTTACATCTGTGATGTCTGCACTTACACAAAGACCGGTCAAAAAAGATGTTGCAATGACAGGGGAAATAACTCTTAGAGGAAAAGTTCTTCCTGTAGGTGGAATAAAAGAAAAGGTTTTGGCTGCACATAGAGCAGGAATAAGAACTATTTTGCTGCCAAAAGACAATAAAGCGGACATAGATGATATTCCTAAAACTGTACGTAAGCAGCTTAAATTTATTTTACTTGAAAAAGCGCAGGAAACCCTTGAATATGCACTGGAAGAAAGTCCAAAGGTGTAGTATGATAATAAGAGATGCACAGCTTGAAGCAGTTGCGGTTAAAGCTAATCAATATCCGGAAGATTCAATGATAGAAATTGCCTTTGCAGGTAGGTCTAATGTAGGCAAATCTTCACTCTTAAACTTATTAACTAACAGAAAAAGTTTAGCACGTGTGTCGGGAAGCCCGGGAAAAACCAGGACTATAAATTTTTATAAAGTTAATGGTGTTTTTCGTATTGTAGATTTGCCCGGATATGGATATGCTAAGGTTTCAAAGGGTATGTCCAAGGACTGGGGGCCTATGATGGAAGAGTACTTTCAGAAAAGACAGGGTCTGAAAAAGGTGATTCAGCTTGTGGATATAAGACATGCTCCGTCTGCTCAGGACATACAGATGTATGAATATCTCAGACATTACGGTCTTGACGGTATCGTTGTTGCGACCAAAGCAGATAAGGTATCAAAAAATGAGATGCAAAAATGTGTCAGTGTAATAAGAAAAACGTTAAATTTAAGTGTAAATGATATGGTTATTCCGGTTTCAGCTTTGAAGAGAACAGGACAAGATAAGTTACTGGAAGAGATGGAAAAACTTCTGGAGGAATAAATGCAATTTATCAGTTTTAGGGTACTTTTTAGACGTATTAAAGCGATAAAATCGATGATGCGAGATAAAACTGTGCCTAAACGGAAAAAGATTTTAGTTGTACTGGGTATAATTTACCTGTTTTTACCTGTAGATTTAATACCGCCGGTATTATTTCCTTTTGGATTTTTAGATGATTTGGTTCTTTGGATATGGATAATTTGGAATCTTAAAGATACGTTGGATTTATATTGGGATGGTGAAAAGGAACAGGATTTTTCAGGTACGTTTAGAAAAGAAGATATAGTAGAAGGAGTAGAATTTACTGTAGACCGGGAGGACGAAAGAGATGAAGAACAACACTGACAAGCAGATAGGAAAAATATTATTTACAAAAGAGCAGATTGAGGCGAGAGCTGCTGAAATAGGCAAGCAGATTTATGATGATTATAATGGTGAGCCTGTTTATCTGATAGGTACTTTGCGAGGAGCAGTGGTATGGATGGCAGACCTTATGAAGAATATAGTCAACGATGCGGAGATTGATTTTGTCATGGCTTCAAGTTATGGTTCAGGAACTACTACTTCAGGAGTTGTGAAGATAAAAAAAGATCTTGAAGGCGATATTTATGATAAAAATGTAATTATAATTGAAGACATAGTCGATACCGGTACTACTCTTAAATATTTAAAAGAACATTTGGCAGACAGGAATCCAAAAAGTATTCGCATCTGTACTCTATTAGACAAGCCGTCAAGGCGTATAGCTGATATAGAGGCTGACTACATAGGATTCTCGATAGATAATTTGTTTGTTATAGGATATGGTCTTGACTATGATCAAAAATACAGAAACCTGCCATATGTAGGTTATATTGAAGCATAATAAAGGTTTATAAAAATAATTATTATATAAGTTGCGAAGGAGATGTGAAAAATGGCTTATGAAGTAAAGATAGGATTATCAAACAAACACATTCATCTTAGTGAAGAACATATTGACGTTCTGTTCGGTAAAGGTCACAAATTGACTCCTACTAAAGATTTAGTTCAGCCGGGACAATTTGCGTGTGAAGAAAAGGTTGATATCGTAGGACCTAAGAATACTTTAAAGGGTATTAGAGTTTTAGGACCTGCAAGACCTGAAACACAAGTTGAGCTTGCTATGACAGATGCAAGAACTATAGGCATAAAGGCGCCTGTAAGAGAATCAGGCAAACTTGACGGAACACCTGGATGCAAGGTTATCGGACCTTGCGGTGAAGTTGATCTTGATCATGGCGTAATGGTTGCAATGAGACATGTTCATTTGAATGATGAGCAGGCAGCAGAAGCAGGAGTTAAAGATGGCGAAATTGTGAGCATCAAGATTGAGGGAGAAAGAGGTCTGGTATTTGACAATGTTCTCGTAAGAGCAGGTGCAAAACATGAAAGAGAAGTTCATCTTGATACAGACGAAGGAAATGCAGCAGGCTGTGGTCCTGATGCAGTTTGCACAATTATAAAATAAGCATTTGTGAGCAGGCATGGGTTTTCATGTCTGCTTTTTTAGTGAGAAAACCTAAGACGACGCGCAAGGATTACAAAAAATCCTTATTCAAGCCCAAAACTGCCGCTGACCGGGTCTGCAAACCATGGTATATGAGGTGTAAAATAGGTGAACGTAATGAGAGCAGCGCCAAGTACGATAAAAATAAGGATACCACATAGAGAAGAATAATGTATCTTAGATGTTCTGCTCTTTATCATATTATAATTGAATATATAAGCTGCGCAAACGGAGATGAAAAAAATAGCTATGTTGAACCAGTCTATATTTTTACCGGTTATACCGATGTAGGTATAATATATTACCGTTGTAAGCAACATGGCAAGCAGTACCGACAGGGCTGTAAACCATATCAGATTTGGTATAGAAGTTCTTTTGTTCTTTAAGTATATTAATTGGATAATTAAGAAAAATAAAATAGGATAGTAAACTAATTTTAAGTGTTCCCAAGGACTCTCGTTTACGGGAGAAAAGGCTGCGATAATATGATTTTCTGAAGTCCATTCAAAAAAGAAATGAAGAAGACATCCAAAGACCGATACAAAAATAAATCCTGCAATTATTTGTATTCCCAAAGAAAAAATTTTTGATTTTTGTATATACATAGTTATAAGACCAACTTTCTGCATTATTATTTGCATTGTATTTTGCCCTGTATTAGTGTATCATATACTATGTAAAGGTATTTTTAGGAGGGAGAATTTTGAAGAAGTTCAATTATGTTTGCTCATATTTGCTGGTTATTACACTGTCATTATTTATGATAACCCTTGGACAGAACATAGTAGCACGAACATCGGGAACATATTTATATTATTTTAATGATACAAGAGTTGTAGATCGCCTTTATACAGAGTTCACTAATTCACAGATGGCTGATGAGGTAGCAAGCTTTATGAATTCGTGGAGACCAAAGGAATTCCAAATATATGAGAATACAGGATATGATATGCAGGGGATTTTCGGCAATGCGGACAGTGATAATATGCTTACAGCTAAAACGGCGATTGATATAAGTTTTATCATATGTCTGGTTTGCTTGATACTTACAGTATCTATATATGTTTATTTTTTAAAGAACGACTTCAAGCTTGTTTTGCGTAAAAGGCTTAAAGCTACTTGGATAGTCAGTGCATTGTTACTGGCATGCGAAGGTTTTGTATTGTTAAATGATGGCGGAAGAAGATGGCTTGCTTCTTTTGTGGGGCTTGAGCCATTAAAAGAAAATTCACTGCTTTCGATAATTCTTGGGGAGGATTTCATTCATATGGCAGGATTTTTCGTTATTGGATATACATTGATTGCGGTATTAGCTATTTCTTATTTGACTTATGCATTGACAAAACCGCCTAGAATATTTTATTAGAAGAGGATGAGATCATGATATTGGTACATTTGGCTCAAGGCTTTGAAGAAGTAGAAGCTATAACTGTTGTGGATATATTGAGAAGAGTTGACTTATCTGCATATTTTGTTTCTGTAACAGGAGATAAAAGTGTCAAAGGTGCTCACGGGATAACAGTAGAAGCAGATTATCTGTTTGAAGACATTGATTATGAAAAGTGTGAAATGATAGTTTTGCCGGGCGGTCTTCCTGGTGCATATAACCTGCGGGATCATGGCGGACTTTGCAGAAAGATTGCTTTGTTTGCAGAAATGAAAAAACCACTTGCAGCAATTTGTGCTGCGCCGTTAATATTAGGCTCTTTGGGTATTTTAGCAGGAAGAAGGGCTACAATATATCCGGGCATGGAAGATGAATTGAAGGGTGCTGAGGCCATTGATTTTCCGGTGGTTAGGGATAATAATATTATAACATCTCAGGGACCTGGCACGGCCATGAAATTTGCAGTTGCTATAGTTAAATATTTTAAAGGAGATAAGGCAGGAGAAGAACTTTCCGATGGCCTGCTGTTGTAATAGATGAGCTTTAAGACAGATTTTCATATTCATTCGTATTATTCTGACGGTACTATGAGTCCAAATGATATAGTTAAAAAGTATATTAAAGATGAATTCGATATGATTGCCATCACGGACCATGAAGTTACAGATGGCATTGCAGATGCAGTTTCGCAGGCAAAAGATGAGAATATAAAAATTATTCCCGGGATAGAATTTTCTACGGATATGGATGGCAAGGAAATTCATATTCTTGGATACTATTTTGACCCTGATAATGGTCAATTAAAAGAACAGTTAAAATATCTTGCAAATATTCGTAAAGAAAGAAATGATAAACTTCTAAAAGCATTGCAAAGTCAAGGTTTTGATATATGCGAGCGTGATTTAATTCAAAGAGAGGGACAGACATATATAGGAAAGCCTAATTTTGCGAGAGCATTAGTTGCAAAAGGATATATAAGCAATATGTCTGAGGCTTTTGAGCCAGGAAAACTACTCGAATCTGATGAAATAAAATCTATTAAAAGAGAAAAAATCTCCGCAGCAAAGGCTATTGAAATAATTCGTAGTGCGGGAGGCATAGCTGTTTTGGCTCATCCGTGTAAGATAAAAGGTATAGGAGAGAGGGAAAGCTCAGAATTTAAAGAAAATTTTGAAATTTTGCTCAAAGAACTTAAGAAATATGGTCTTAAGGGAATTGAATGTATATATCCAAAGCACAGCGATAACGAAAGATTGTGGTTCATAGATATGGCTTCAAAGTATCATTTGCATATTACTGAAGGATCAGACTTTCATGGTAACAGATAGCTTGTGCGAAGTTAAGAAAAAATTATGACACGTCGATTATATAAAGGATAACCTTTGTTTTGGCGTGTTTTTAATTGTGAAGTAAGAACAAATTAAATAACCTTGATATTGCCAATTAAACTTGGAGATATTATAATAAAAAAGTAAGAGGAACAGATGCTGATGTGATTTGCAACCGTTCCTTTGAGGATAAATAACGGTAACATAATGCCGGGGGAGGAAATTTATGTCAGTATTCAGCAGTAGGAAAGTAGCAGCAGCGGTAAGAACAAGAGAAGATTTCGAAATTTCATTGACATCAAAAGTCGACGTTATATTTTTGCTTTATTCCAGTATTATGAATTTGGAATCGTATATTAAAAAAGCACACGAGGCAGGCAAAAAAATCTTTATACACATGGATTTTGTTGAGGGGGTAGGCAAAGACAGAGCGGGAATGGAATTTTTAAAAAGTATAGAAGCTGACGGGATTCTTACTACTAAGACTAATATGATTCGTCCGGCAAAGGATTGTGGTTTAATAACAGTTCAGAGATTTTTTATAGTTGACTCTCATTCGGTGGACACAGCAGTGGAATCCATAAGAATTGCAAAACCTGACGTTGTAGAGATTATGCCGGGAGTTGTAGAAAAGAAGATAAAAGAATTTGCCCAAAAAGTTTCAATGGAGATATTGACAGGAGGCCTCATTGAATTTAAAAGTGATGTGGACATGGCAATTAATGCGGGAGCAACAGCAGTATCTACAGCAAGCAGAGAACTTTGGAATTACAGATAAAATAAAAATTTAGAAAGTGGGAGAGTACAAGATGAAGATTAAGTTTTGTGGTGCATCTATAGGTGTAACCGGTTCATGTCATTTAATGACTACTGATAAGCATCAGATTTTGCTGGATTGCGGTCAGTTTCAGGGCGGCAAGTCCATGGAAGCTATGAATGAGGAACCGTTTCCATTTGATCCTGAAAATGTGGAATGTGTTTTACTTAGCCATGCACATATAGATCACTGCGGTAGATTACCTCTTCTTGTAAAAAGAGGCTTTAAAGGACTTATCTATTGTACTGATGCTACAGCCGATTTACTTGATGTAATGCTCAAGGACAGTGCATATATCCATGAAAAGGATGCAGAAATGCAGAGCCGTAAAAATGTCAGAGTAGGTAAACCTCCTGTAGAACCGCTTTATACTATAAAGGATGCGGAAGCAGCATTAAAATTAGTAAAACCGGTCTTATATGATCAGTTGATAGAGATAAATCCGGAGATTAAAATTGTATTTAATGATGCCGGTCATATATTGGGTTCTGCTATAACTGAACTCTGGATTACTGAGGGTGAAAGTACGTCAAAAATAGTATTTTCAGGAGATCTTGGCGTTATGGACAGACCTATACTGCGTAATCCTATAAAAATTAAAAAAGCTGATTATGTAATAATGGAGACCACTTATGGAAACAGACTGCATGAGGCAAATGCTACCAGCATAGATCAGCTCATTAAGATTACGATTGATACTATTAAGAGAGGCGGCAGCGTGATTATTCCGTCTTTTGCAGTAGGAAGAACTCAGGAGTTGATATATCAGTTTAATATGTTCTATGAAGGACATCCTGAATATCAAAAATATCTTGAAAATGTAAATGTATATATAGACAGTCCAATGGCGACTACTGCTACAGAAGTGTTCAAGAGAAACGCACAAGTTTTTGATGAAGAGACTAAGGCATATATTTTGAACGGCGATAATCCGCTGGATTTTAAAAACCTTAAATTTACCAGAAATACTGCTGATTCACAGATGTTAAACGAAGATAAATCGCCTAAGATTATCATTTCTGCCAGCGGAATGTGTGAGGCAGGAAGAATAAGACATCATCTTAAGCATAACCTTTGGGACAGCAGAAATAGTATAGTTTTTGTCGGTTATCAGGCAGAGGGCACTCTTGGAAGAATGCTTGTGCAGGGAGCAAAAGAGGTTAAATTGTTTGGAGAAACAGTTGTAGTAAATGCTCAGATTCATAACTTGGAGGGATTTTCAGGTCATGCAGATCAGAAAGGGCTTCTTGACTGGCTCAGTGGATTTCAGCAGAAACCGAAGCAGATTTTCCTTGTGCACGGAGAATTGAATTCTAAGCAGGACTTTGCCAAATTGATACATGAAAATCTTGGATATGATCCTGTAGTAATCATGCAGAATTCGGAATTTGAGCTGGAAACAGGACAGCTTCTCAGCAGAGAAGATGTAATATCAGAAGTGATGGACGAAGAGGGAATCGAAGAATTAAAAGATAAGATTACAAATATCAAAGAAGAGCTCAGTAAGATGCTGACAGATGCAGAAGGTGCAATGGAGCAGAAACTTTCTGCTGATAAACTTCATCAGATAAATAATATAGTTCTGGAGCTGGAAAAAGCATCAGCTAATCTTGGTTCTTCTATTACTTCGGAAGATAGGGATACAACACCTTTAAGCGAACAGAAAGGAATGTAGCTGGTGAATAAGGACAACGTAATTGTAATAGGAATTGCAGGCGGCACGGGCTCAGGCAAGAGCACGATGATCAGAAAAATAAAACAAAAATTCAGTGATGAAATAACTATTCTCAGCCATGACTTTTATTATAAAAGACATGATGATATTACTTTTGAAGATAGAAAAAAACTTAATTACGATCATCCGGACGCTTTCGACACAGATTTAATGATAGAGCATATAAAACAGCTAAAGAAGTGGAAAAGCATAAGGAGACCTGTGTATGACTTTACAATACATAACCGCATAGATAAAACCGTATTAGTCAGACCTTCTAAAGTTGTAGTTGTGGAAGGAATATTGATTTTTGAAAACAGGGAACTTACAGACCTTTTTGATATAAAAGTATTTATAGATACTGACGCAGATGTTAGGATAATAAGAAGAATTTTAAGAGATGTAAGGGAAAGAGGAAGAACTCTTGAATCTGTAATAAACCAATATTTGACTACAGTAAAGATGATGCATGAACAGTTCGTTGAGCCAAGTAAAAAATATGCAGATATAATCGTCCCTGAAGGTGGTTATAATGTAGTGGCACTGGAAATGTTAAATGAACGCATCAATGCATTGATTAATAGGTAAAAATAAACCCCCCGACTGAATAATAAGTCAGTTAGGGGGATTTTTTATGTAAAATTTTAAAAATATGTTTATATAGAAATTCATTTTTGTACTGCTAAATAACATTTAAATTATTAAATTTAACATTTTATAAAAAGCCTATTGTTTTGGTAAAAGTCCGTGTGATAGATATAATTTAAAACTTTTGAAAGGAGCTTATTATGAGAGAATATCAACAAAAGAAGATGAAACCGTATTTATTGCCGGAGGCTGTGTACAGGCAAGCTTTATGGGCAGTAAAAGATTTGCCGAGACTTAAAGCGGCGCTGGATGATGCTGTATATAGTGAGGATTCGCTGCCATCGGTGAACTTTGATAAAGAGAGAGTAAAAGAGGAACAAGGAAAATATATGGATGTTACAGGTGATAGTGCTGTAAGGGCTGCAATGTTATCTATGAGGATAGATTCAATAGAAGGGGCATTTTCTGCAATCCCGGAAAAATACAGAAAAGGTATAAAACTAAAGCTGACAAGAGGCATTGCCTTTAGCGATACATTTCATATAAATACATGGAAAAAGTGGCAGCAGATATATATCTTTTATGTAGCTAAGAATTTAGGCCTTTATTAATGCGATTTGTCGAAAATGGTCGATTAAAAAATATAAAGAATTTTAAAATTGTGCTGTAAATAATGTAAATAAATGGTAATATGTTATTGTAAATAAATTCCATAAACTTAACGTTTAAATTTTAGAAAGGAGATGTGTTTTGGATAAAAAGATAGCAGGCTTTGTAATAATTGCTATAGCATTGATATCTTTAGGAGTATGGGAATTATGGGGAAGAGAGAACATTGCGTACAAGGAGATATTGGTTTTGAACTGCGATTTTACAGCTAATATGCAGATAGAAGAAAAGCACATAAGTACAAAGAAAACTGATAATCCTGATTCAAATGTTTTAAGACCTAAAGACAAAGATGAGATAATAGGAATGGAAGCCTCACAGTTTATAGCCAAGGATTCTCCTCTTAGGATGGAGTATTTTATGGAATCTAAGTTTGCCACTGCAGGAGAAAGCGGAAAAGAAATACTATCTGTGCCAAAAGATTGGCTTCTATCTATGCCGCAGACTTTGAGGAGAGGAGATCAGATCACTTTTTACAATGATAAGGTAAAGCTGCTGGTGGCTGTTGTTGCATATGCAAAAGATAGTTCAAATCAGGAGGTGATATCAGATGGAGAGGACAGGCTAAGATCATCTGGCGTCGTAGAGCATATTGAAATTATAGGTGATACGGCTGGGCTTGTAGAGCTGTCCAGACTTGCGGGAGAGGGTAAAAAATTTACAGTTTTATATGGATAATAAGGGGAAATGGATGAACAAAATAGAACAATTTTATGATTTTTTTACATTATGTAAGCTGGTGGGAGAGCATTTTGACAAAGAATGGAAGGATGCCCAGGATTGGGAGAGGGAAGATAAGCTTACAAGAGAAAAGAAGGCCATAATGGGATTTGAAGAGGAGGTGATGTTCTATAAGAAAAGAATAGAAGAAGTATTGGATGAATATCCGAATAACAAGAAAGTTATATGTCCTCCATGGTACAGTAATCTTTCAGAAGGCATATTTGCTGAACTTTATGGGCTGGCAGGACTTGACCCATGGGTATATGACAGGACAGAAGAGTATAAGAATTCATCTTCTGCCAAATTAATAGGAGATAGACTTTACTGTTTAATAGATGGAAAGTCTCAATTGCAGCCTCAGAAAATTTCAAAAGTGAGGAGAGAAAAGCTTAAGCGTGCTTTATTAATGTCAACACCTAAAGAGAGAATAGAAGCAGGCTTTCATGAAATATATCTTAACAATGGAATAAGGATTACCATTTATTCAGGAGATAGGACAAAACAAGGAGAGGATATAATGGTCTTCAGAAAGTATGTTATGAGAGAGCTGACTTTTGAGATGATGGCAGAGCTAGGTACTATTCCATCTGATGCTGTTGAACTTTTCAAAGTTATGGTTAAAATAGGATTTAATGTTTTATTTACCGGACAAGTTCGTTCAGGCAAGACTACATTTATGCAAGTATGGCAGCGTTATGAGGATATCAGTATGGAGGGTATGGCTATAGCCACAGATCCTGAAACACCATGGCATAATATTATGCCTAAAGCTCCCATAATGCAGCTAATAGCAGACGATAGAGATTTAGATCAATTATATAAGTTCTTACTTAGAGGTGATTGTGACTACATACTTTTAGAAGAAATGAGAGATGCTTCTGCATTTAGACTTGCTATTGATATTACATCATCTGGAACTATGAGAAGTAAAGCAACCGTTCATTCAGGAGACCCTCAAGACATTCCATATAAGATGGCATCTGCAATTATAGCCAAATACGGAGGTAATTTTAAAGGTATAATTTCACAAATTTTCAGGAATTTTAACTATGTAATGGAATTTTACCAACAGCCGGACAGCAGAGATAAAAAGAAACTAAAATCAATAAGCGAGTACAGGTACGATATAAAAAGAGACAGAGTGTCTATTCATTGTATTTGCAGATTTGAAGAGGAAAGCGGCAGATGGCTTTGGAAACATGACATAGGGGAGGATAAGAGAAAGATGGGTAAATTATGGCCGGAAGAGTTTAAAAAGATGAAAGGGATGCTTAAGATGCTTGAAGATAAAAATCCTATTATGGAAAACACAGTAATATATCCTAGGTATTATAAAAGTGAAGGTGATAATGTAGATGTTCATTGAAATTATATTCACTGTAATATCGTTTGTAGGGTTAATAGTATTTTATTGGGACGAGGTTTCTAATATAACTGTATTATTTAAAGGAAATATATATCTATGGCTTTATGGCATTAAAATAAAGAAAGATAAGAAAGAGAAAACTTTTATTGAATCAAAAGTTACATTAATAGGTTCAATACAAAAATTAATGAATGTAACCATTGGAATAGGAAGTAAAAGATCAGCTTATTTTTTCATAGGAATGTCATCAATTATAGGGGCATTTGTATTTTGCATATTGAAGAATAAAGTGACGCCGCTGCTTGTATATACAGCGGCGTTTATAGTTTCAGTATTTCCTCTGCTTATTTTAGTTTGTAGGTTGCATAATCTTCGTATTCAAAATTCTTGCGAGGGAGATATTTTAATTACAGAACTGATAGATAATTACAAAATGAATTATTTTAACATGTATCAAGCTATAGAGATTACAGCTGTCACAATTAAGGAGGCGCCTAATTCAAAGAAATTGCTTTTGAATTTATCAAAGGGACTTAATACAGTTTCAGAATCAAAAGATATAAAAAAGTTGTTGGATGATTTTCGATTTTCTATAGGAACTTCATGGGGTAATGTGATGGCGGATAACATGTACTTTGCTTTATCGTCAGGTATTCGTGTTTCTGATGCAATGGAAGATTTGATAAATACAATTAATAAGGCAAGAAAAGTGAAAGAGTTTTCAAAAAGAGAAAACAATGAAGGACGTATAATGCTTAGATATATGGCGCCATTTTGCTATTTGATGACAATTATAGGAGGTATAAAATACTTTGGACTTTCGGCAGAGGAGTTTATATATTATCAGTTCATGACGACTACAGGTATAACATGGTTTGTAATAGTGCTTATTTTGTATATTCTAGGTATTATGGCCAGAATGTTTTTGATAAGAAACAAACTGGATATATGAGGGAGATAATATGGAAAGATTGTTATATTTACTTGTTATTTCTGCATGTATGATGGTGGCAGTTTACATATACAAAGATGAGATAAAAATATTGCTGCCGTGGGATAAGATTAAACAAAAAAGAAAAGATTTAAAAAAATCTGTTGCGGTTATGATAGTCAGACGTAATAAAAGCAGTATGGATAAAGAAATTTTCAGCAGCAGTATTATACTGAAAAATTTATCGCTTGTTAGGCAAGAAGCCCCTATTTCTGCGGATTACATATATGAGAAGCTTATGGAAAACAGTAATAGATTAAGACCTATATATGAGGAAATGCTTACATTATATAGAAATGGGTATGATGATGAAGCTTTTAAATTTATGGCAATGGAGATAGGCACAAAAACGGCTAAAAATTTTGCAAATATTTTGTCCAAATTAGATAAGATAAACCCTGCCGAACTTGTCAGCCAAATGGATATGTTTCAAGAAAGTATGTCAGAAAGTTCGATGACACTGGCACTTAAGAAAGCTCAAAGAAATAGCACTATAGCAATGGTTCTTGCTGCTGCATCAATCTTTGCATTATTGATAAACTTCACGGTAGTAGTTGTGTTTATGAATACTATAGAAATTTTAAATGACTTATTTCTATAAAGGAGGGAAAAGTTTGAAGAATTTAATAATTATAATTGGAACTATATTGCTTGGCGCTGTAATTGTCAATACATTGATATTGGGAGACGGCAATTCTCTTAAAAATGCTGCTGAAGATATAGTACAAAAAGGGACAGGAAGCATCTCTGATCATTTGGATTTTGGCAAGTTATCGGGAGAGGGACTATGAAGAATTTGATAATCATAACAGGCACTTTAATGCTTGGAGTTTTCATCTTTAATATGATAGCGGGAGATGGTGAGGACACATTGAAGGGAGTGTCTGAAAAGGCAATGAGAAAAACTATCGAGTTATATAACTATAGGGAGTAAATATTATGAAAGACCTAATAACTTGTATGGGTTCATTAATGATACTGATGGTGTTTGTAATGCAGTTTGCTTCCAATCAAGTAATGATTACTAAGTTTGCAGCCTCAGATTATATTGTAGAAGAATATCAGAAAAATATCCATGAAAATACGGAAAGTCAAGATGATTTAAAAAAGAGATTATCGTCAATTTTTCAATGTGACGAAGAAGAAATTTATATAAACAAAGAAGGAAAATATTGTGATGTAAGTGTTCCGGTCAGAGGTATAATTGCTTGCGGAAGTTTACTTGGAATACCAGAAGATGAAAATATGGCAGTATATAGGCATAAATTTGAGGTACTTGAATGAAAAATTTGTTAATTACAACGGGGATTTTAGTGCTTATGATAGCGATGAACAAGTTTCAACTTGACTTTTTTCTTCATATAATATAGAATATTTCTTCGTAAAAGGGAGTAACTGGCATCTTATGATGTGATATGCTGCGTCAGGACAATCATGAAAAGTGATTCGCATATATCTTAAATAGTAAGACTTTTATCGTATATAATAATGTTATATGGTAAAAGTCTTTTTTTGTGGCTTTTAACCGGAAAGGATGAATAAAATGCAATATTATTTGAAGACAACAGATGAAACTTTGCAAGACGTCAAGTCTGAAGCCGGCGGTCTAACAACTATTGATGCAGAAGAACGTTTGCATAATGATGGCAAAAATAAACTTGAAGAAGCAAGTAAGGATTCTATTGTAAAAAAACTATTAATGCAGTTTGCAGACCCAATGATTATTATTCTTGTAGTAGCGGCGGCTATTTCTGGAGTAACTTCGTTTTACTCAAATGAAAGCTTTGCTGATGTAATAATAATTTTGGCGGTAGTAATAATAAATGCCATACTTGGTGTATATCAAGAAAGTAAGGCCGAAAAGGCTATAGAAGCATTGCAGGAGATGGCTTCTGCCACAAGTAAAGTGTATAGAGACGGCAAGCTTGTAACAATTAAAAGTGAGGATCTCGTAAAAGGGGATATTATAGTACTTGAAGCAGGCGATGCAGTGCCGGCAGACGGAAGAATTATCCAGTGCGCTAGTATGAAGATAGAAGAAGCTGCGCTTACAGGAGAAAGTGTTCCTGTTGATAAGACTGATTGCGTTTTAGAACTTGATGGACAGAAGGAAATCCCTCTGGGGGACAGACGCAATATGGTATATATGGGCAGCACTGTTGTTTACGGAAGAGGCATGGCTGTAATATGTGAAACCGGCATGAATACAGAAATGGGAAAGATTGCCGATGCACTTGCGCAGGCTAAAGAAGGAAAGACTCCGCTTCAGATAAAATTAACCCAGTTAAGCAAAGTCCTTACTGTTTTGGTGCTTGCAATATGTGTAGTAATTTTTGGAGTAAGTCTGTTCAGAGCAGAATCCCTTAACGGAGATGTAATCCTGGATGTATTTATGATAGCTGTAAGTTTAGCAGTTGCCGCAATTCCGGAAGGATTAGCCGCAGTAGTAACTATAGTCTTGTCTATAGGTGTTACTAATATGAGCAGGCGAAATGCTATAATACGTAAACTTACCGCAGTAGAAACTCTTGGATGCGCTCAAATTATATGTTCTGATAAGACAGGTACTTTAACGCAAAACAAGATGACAGTGGTAGACTACTATGGCAGCGATGAAATGCTTTTAGCTCAGGCGATGACTCTATGCTGTGATGCTGTTATTGAACATGGCGATGAGGAAGCTACAGGTGAACCTACAGAATGTGCTCTTGTGAATTATGCTTATAAGCTTGGAATAGATAAGAGAAAAAAGGAATCGGATTTGCCGAGAGTTAACGAGGTGCCTTTTGACAGCAGCAGAAAAATGATGACTACTATACATGAAGATAGTAAGTCAGGAAATTTTATTCAGTATACTAAAGGGGCCCCTGATGAGGTTTTGAAAAAGTGTACTATGATAGTTGAAGACGGTATAGCAAGACCTATCACAAAGGAAGACATCAATAATATTTTAAAAGCAAATAAAGATATGGCCGATAAGGCTTTGAGAGTTCTCATGGCTTCGCAGAAAGTTTATGATGTTATTCCTGAAAATGTAAATGCATCATCGGTTGAAAACGAATTATGCTTTTTAGGGCTTGTGGGAATGATAGATCCTGTGAGACCTGAAGTTAAGGCTGCTATTGAAGAGTGCGGGCATGCTGGAATCACACCTGTAATGATTACAGGTGACCACGTTGATACTGCCGCAGCAATAGGAAGAGAACTTGGAATATTAAGCGATGGAAGAAAAGCTGTAACAGGCGCTATGCTAAACGAAATGGATGACGAAACTTTTGAACGAGAGATAGAATCCATAGGTGTTTATGCACGTGTTCAGCCGGAGCATAAAGTTCGCATAGTAAATATGTGGAGAAAAAAAGGCTATGTTACTGCAATGACGGGAGATGGCGTAAATGACGCTCCTAGTATAAAGTCTGCTGATATAGGTATTGGTATGGGAATTACCGGCACAGACGTGACTAAGAATGTAGCAGATATGGTTTTAGCAGACGATAATTTTGCTACAATAGTAGGAGCTGTGGCAGAGGGAAGGCGAATATATGATAATATACGAAAGTCGATTCAATTCCTTTTAGCTTCTAATATGAGTGAGGTCATAAGTATTTTTGTGGCAACTATGCTTGGATTTACTATACTTCATCCTGTACACTTATTGTGGATAAACTTAGTGACAGACTGTTTTCCTGCTTTGGCTCTTGGAGTTGAAAGACCTGAATCGGATATAATGAAAAGGGAACCTAGAAAAACCAGTGACGGAGTTTTTGCCGGCGGTATGGGTGTAGACATGATATATCAAGGAGTGGTGCTTTCTCTTCTGACATTGGCAGCATACTTTATAGGACATTATATAGAGTCGGGTGTTTGGGAAATAGCCACAAGCCCTGACGGAACTACGATGGCTTTTTTAACCCTTTCCATGGCAGAGATATTTCATAGTTTTAATATGAGATCACAAAGGGGAAGCATATTTAGTATAAAATATTGGAATCCATCACTAACTTGGGCGGGAGTTGCAAGTTTAATCTGTACTACCTTGGTAATATATGTGCCGTTCTTATCAAGAGCATTTGAATTTGAGCATATAAGTTTTATGGAATATGCAGTAGCCTTAGGTTTAGCATTTATGATAATTCCAATTGTAGAGGTTATAAAAGTAGTACAGAGAAAAACATCAAAATAATAATTAAATAAAAGTTAGATTTTAATTAGCCCGGCAGGATAATTCTTGCCGGGTTTTATGTTAGGAGAAACAAATATGGGACAAAAAAATAAAAACAATATTATATTTGTACTGATTATAATGATGATTTTTGCATCATTTTCCACTGCTAATGGCCAACTTATCGCCATAAAATCTCAACCTACAGAATACAAGTGTTATCATAATGTTAGAGGTTTTGGAGTTATTGAAAATAGCAGTATGTATTTTCACTCTATAGGAGGTCAGGCTGCGTTTTGCATACAGGCGGGAGGAGCTATACGAAGCGCAGATGGCAGCCAGTTTATTTCAGGAAAGGAGAATAATTTAGGGATTGATTTTGATTTAAAAGAGATAGTAAAAGATAATTCGCTTCAAAATAAGATAGCATTTTTAGGTTACTATTCTAAAGAAAATGTCAAGATAAAGGATTATATTTTTACTCAGATGATGATATGGCAGACATTACCTGAATCTTATGCTAATGGTAAATCTCCTGATGGTAAGTATAGAAGCTATTTTACAGACAAAAAACTACGAGACGAATATGAAAAATGGAAAAGTGATATGGAAAAAGATTTGAAAAGCTGGGATGAGAAGCCGAGCTTTTGTGATAATCCTATATATGTAACAGCTGGAACTAATATTAAAATTTATGATGATAGAAATATCTTACCTTCATATGATTCATTTAAGTATGAACAAGAGGGAATAAGTGTAACACATGTAAAAGGCCAAAATAATATAGACGTAGAGGTGGATAGTAGATGCTGCAATGAAACTGTATATATGAAAGAATCTAATATTGAAAATGCAGGTGGAGTTAAATATAAAAAAAACACAAAAAGCAGTTTTATTTATGAAGCAGCTAATAGTCAGAACATGGCTGTTTATGGAGGAATAAGCAGAGTTCCGCTATCATTGAATTTTAAAGTTAAACCTCTTGGAAAGATACAAATAAGTAAGATTGGAGAAGACGGCAGGGCGCTTGCCGGAGCCATTTATAACATTGAAGCTTATGAAGATATAATAGTAGGAGATAATGTAAAATATGTAAAAGGAGAAGTAGTTGATACTATAGAGACCGATAAAAACGGAAAAGCTTCGAGCTGTGATTTGTTTCCGGGAAGTTATGTTATAATAGAGCAAAAAGCGCCTAAAGGTTATATAATAGAGTCTGAAGGTATAATAGTAAATGTAGATGGCAATATTGTAGAAAAGGAATGCATCAATCGTCATCAGCAAGTAAGAATAAAATTTGTAAAGAAAATGGCAATCAATAAAGACGATATAAATGGTGTTAAGGACAGACTTAAAGATGTTTCTTTTGGTCTGTTTTTTTGTGATCAGGATTTTGGAGATAAGATGATTGAGGTTATGAGGCCTGACGAAAGAGGGAATGTTGTATTTGAGTCATATCTTCAAGAGGGAAAGTACTATGTAAAGGAACTTACCACTTGTGAAGGATATGTGCTGGATGAAAATAGATATTATATAGATGTGGCATATGATGAAAGCAGTAGAGAATTTATTGAATTGAGTATAAATAATGAAAAAGAGATAATAAATACACCTGAATTGCCGCCTTTGATACCTCCTGCTCAAATTACCGAAATACCTTTGATTAAGATCTCGGAACCACAAAGGATATATGTTCCGAAAACTTTTGACAAAAGTAGACTGGAATTATATATTATAACTGGTATATGTGCAGGCATAGGTTTTGCAGCATTGCTAAGGAAACGTGAAAATGATTACTAAAACGAATCTTGACGTAAAATAGTGTTAACAAGGATATTGGGGTATGGTATAATAACCTCACGATAATACTGCGGCGAAACATTTGTGTTGGCAAATTTTCAAATTTTTAGTGATTTTTACAACAAAAGGGTAAAATAGTGTAAAAATTTATAGAAACAGCCATAGAGTTTGACAAAAATGAAAAAACAACGTGAAACAGGCAAAATGTTGTAAAAGACATATAAAAACAGTATTTTTGTCAACAAGTATAGTATATAATCGCAATATTTACAGTTAGAGGAAGGAAAATAAAATGGGAATTGTTGTTGGAATTGATATAGGGGGCAGTACTACTAAAATTGCCGGGTTTGATAATGAACAAATGCTTGTACCAGTGCAGATATCTGCAAGCAATGCGATTGCATCATTATTCGGAGCTTTTGGGAAATTTTTATATGACAACAATTTAGAATTAACAGATATAGAACAGGTAAATCTTACAGGAGTAGGAAGCAATAATGTAACTCAAAAAATCTATGGACTTCCGACTTATAGAGTGGACGAGTTCTCTGCCAATGGTGTGGGTGGAGGATATTTTGCAGGAGATAAAGAGGATTTTATGGTTGTAAGTATGGGAACAGGAACTTCCTTTGTAAGAGTTAAAAACAATGTACCTACTCATCTTGGTGGAATCGGTATAGGCGGGGGAACGATAACAGGACTTTCAAAGCTTATGCTGAGTACCAATGATGTTGACAAAATCCAGGAGATGGCCCAAGAAGGCAAAGTTGGTAATATAGATTTAAGGATAGGGGATATATCTAATAAGCCTTTACCAGGTCTTGATCTTGAAATTACAGCTTCAAACTTTGGGAAAGCTTCTTCAAGGGCAAGCAGTGAAGATAAAGCAGCAGGAATAGTGCATATGGTAATAGAGACAATATGTCAGACTGCTGTACTTATAGCCAATGGTAATGAGATTAAGGACTTTATATTAATTGGTAACTTGATTAATTTTCCTGAATGCTGGAGTGTGTGCGATATGATAAAGGTGATGTATCCAGATGTTAATTTTATAATACCAGAGGATGGAGAGTATGGTACGGCAATAGGAACAGCGCTTGCTGCTAAATGTTGCTTAAAACCCGTATAAAGGTATTTGAAAAATGAATAAAAATTTGATTTTGAATATTGCAGTTGCCGTATTTGCGGTAACTGCAATTATATGTATATCTGTAACAATTACAATTTTATTTAGACCGCTTTATTATATGGATATTGATTATCTTAATATTGCTGATAATACGGATATGTCTTATGAGGATGTTAAACTTAATTACGATACTCTGATAGATTATAATGTTATAGGAGGACCTTCTAAACTGAGATTCCCCGATTTTAATATGTCCATACAAGGAAAGATACATTTTGAAGAAGTAAAAGATATATTTATATCCATGCAGGTGATTTCCATTATTGCTGCTTTATTATTTATTATTTGGGCAGCTATTAATATAAAAGGAAAAAGAACGTCATATATTTGGATGAAATTAACGGCGATTGTTGCTGCGGCAGTATCGGCTGTAGTAGGGTGCGCTGTTGTGATAGACTGGAACTGGGCGTTCACAATGATGCATAAGATTTTTTTCAGAAATGATTATTGGATATTCAGTGAAGTGACAGACCCTGTAATAAAGATTTTGCCAGACGGATTTTTTTTTCACTGCGGTATAATGATAATAGTGCTTATATTGTTGCAGATAGTAGCTCTTCAGTTTATTTATAGGAGATTGAAAAATGAAAGAAATGACATTTAAAAATATATTTTTTAGATTATATGACAAGAAGATTTCCGACGGAACAATAACTTTTTCCCAGCTTGGAATCAGCAAGATGGACTTCACAAGATTGTGTATGGAAGAGAATTTTGTCCTTGATGAGGAAACAATTATACGTATAAGTGATACTATGAATCTTACAGAAGAAGAAAAAGATGAGCTTTTAAAAGCTGCTGAGAGAAGTTAAACAAATATATAAATAAAACGTGCACTTTTATGATATTTAATGATTTAAGTGCACGTTTTTTATAGCTATACGTTAAATAGAAAGTGCATTACGTCTCCGTCTTTTACTACATAGTCTTTGCCCTCTGAACGGATAAGTCCTTTTTCTTTAGCTGTAGCAAGATTTCCACCGCATTCTATAAGCTTATCATATGCTATTGTTTCAGCTCTGATAAATCCTTTTTCAAAGTCAGAGTGTATTTTTCCGGCAGCACCTGGAGCTTTGGTACCACGTTTTATAGTCCAGGCTCTTACTTCCGGTTCTCCGGCAGTGAGGAATGATATGAGATCAAGCAGAGAATAGGATGCCTTAATTAGCTGGTCAAGTCCGGACTCTTCTATGCCTAATTCCTCAAGAAACAATGAACGTTCTTCATCTGCCAGTTCTGCTACTTCAGATTCGATTTCAGCACATATAACGGTTACTTCCGCTCCTTCAGATGATGCGATATCGCGAACTTTTTTAACATATTCGTTATCATTTGAAGAGACTTCATCATCGGATACATTTGCTACATAGATTATAGGTTTATATGAAAGCAAATCTAAAGTCTTTACAAATGCTGCTTCATCTTCATCAAGCTCCATGGCTCGTGCATTGTTGCCGTTTCCCAGCCAAGAATAAATTCTGTTTAGGAGTTCAACTTCGCCTTTAAGTTGTTTATCCGCTTTTGCAGCCTTTGATGCACGCTGTATTCTTCTTTCAAGGATTTCCATATCTGAAAGAAGAAGCTCTGTATTTATAGTGTCAATATCAGATTCAGGATCGATATGTCCGTCTACGTGAACTATATTATCGTTTTCAAAGCATCTTACTACGTGAACTATGGCGTCTACTTCTCTTATATGACCTAAAAATTTATTACCTAAACCTTCGCCTTTGGAAGCGCCTTTTACAAGTCCTGCAATGTCACAGAATTCTATCGTTGTGTAGACTGTTTTTTTAGAGTTATACATATCGTGAAGAACTTTAAGTCTTTCATCAGGGACGGTAACTACTCCTATATTCGGTTCAATAGTGCAGAACGGATAGTTTGCTGCTTCTGCGCCTGCTTTCGTTATGGCGTTGAATAAAGTGCTTTTTCCTACATTTGGAAGCCCAACAATTCCTAATCTCATGGAAATTCTCCTTAAATTATTTATTTATTGATATTTTTGATCTCTTCTGTAAAATTATATAAATTATGATACATGCAATAATCAATGAAAGACTCAATACTTGGGCCTGACGTAGCGGACCTATCATAAGGCTGTCCGTACGAAGACCCTCTACAAAAAATCTTTCTACTGAGTATAATATACCGTATAGACATATGATTTGTCCCCGGAATTTTCGTTTGTTTTCTGATAAATACATAAGAAATATAAACAAAAGAAAACACCAAATGGATTCATATAAAAAAGTAGGGTGATAGCCCGTTCCGCCTATTATCTGTGCCCAGGGAAGATCTGTAGGGCCGCCATGAGCCTCTTCGTTGAAAAAATTTCCCCAGCGACCTATGGCCTGTGCAAGGGGAATTACAGGCGCAGCCAAGTCGGCAGCTTCAAGGAACTTAACTTTGTAATGTTTGCATACGAAATAACCTACTATAAAGCATAATATGAGTCCGCCGTGTATGGCCAGGCCTCCGCTTCTTATATCAAAGATTTTTAACAAGTCATCTGAAAAGTTGTCCCAGCTGAATATTACATAATATAGCCTTGCACCAATTATTGCTGAAGGAATAATGCAGATTGTAAGTGTAAGGATAAAATCCGGATCTATATTATATTTTGGTGCACGATAGTATGCTATAAGCACAGCTAACAAAAAGCCTATGCCTATCAGTAAACCGTACCACATTATATCTAAACCAAATATGCTGAACGCAATAGGATCTGGTGCTCTCATATAAAATCTCCTTTTTACACGCTTAATTTAAAATGGTGCCATATCATTATACAAAAAAAACTATCAAATGTCATCAAAGTTTGGTAGTATTTTTATTATGAAGTATGAAAAAGTTGTAAAAGGAAAATTTATAGAACGCCCAAATCGTTTTATTGCAACGGTATCGATTGATGGACGTGAGGATTTTGCACATGTAAAAAATACAGGCAGATGCAAAGAATTGCTTATAGATGGTGCAACAGTTTATCTTGAAGACCATAAAGATCATATGGGAAAACGAAAGATGAGATATTCGCTTATAGGTGTAGAAAAGGAGACATCTTATGGAAATTTGATGATAAATATAGATTCTCAGGCTCCAAATAAAGTAGTAGGCGAAGCCCTTGCATGCGGATATATTAGGCTAAAGGGTATGAACTCGCTAACGGATATTAAGCCGGAAGCTATCTACGGCAATTCACGAATAGACTTTAGAGTCAGAGATTGTGACGGCAAAGAGGCATATATTGAAATAAAGGGAGTTACTTTAGAATCTGGAGGTATAGCTTCTTTTCCTGACGCACCTACAGAACGTGGCATCAAACATCTTTTGGAACTGGAAAATGCCGTTAAAGACGGTAAGGCGGCTTTTGCTGTATTTGTGATTCAGATGAAAGGTGTGAAGTTATTCAGACCTAATGATGATAGACATAAAGCTTTTGGGGATGCTTTGAGACATGCAAACAATAATGGGGTAGAAGTACTTGCATTTGATTGTTTTGTGTCAGAAGATAAATTGATACTGGGAAAAGAGATTAAAGTAGACTTGGGAGAATATTAAAAAAGGTTGTTATTTTTCATTGGATAATGAGAAATAACAACCGAGTATTGTTTTATATTTTAATTTACTATGAAACCTGCAATAAGGAAGAATATTGCAGATATAACTGCTGCAAGCAGTCCATAAGGCGCTTGGGTAAGAGCGTGGTTGAAGTTGTTGCATCCTGTAGCCGAAGAAGTAATGACTGTTGCGTCAGAATAAAAGCAAACATGTGAACCAAACACTCCTGCACTTAAAACAGCAGAAACTGCCAATGTTACATCAGCGCCCAGTGTTTGTGCTAAAGGTATGACTATGGGAAGCGCTATTATATACATGCCCCAGTTTGTTCCGGTTATAAATTCAGTAACGGATAATGCCAGGAATACTATTAAAGGCATTAGTTCAGGGGTTACAAAGTTTGTAGCGGATGTGATTACATAATAAGTAAAATGTATCTGCTCATTAACGTCTGCAAACAAGAATGCTAAAATCATAAGTAGCAGAGGCATAATCATGTTTTTAAGACCATCAAGGGCTACATCTGTAAAGTCCTCAGCTGTCATGACTCCTTGCCACATGTATAATACGAACATAAATCCTAAAGTAACTACAACACCTAGCTGCATATTGAAGTCTAGGATTATTGTTGAAACTACTAATACGAGAATAGGCAAAAATAAATTTGCTATTTTTGGATTTGCAGGGACGAAGCTGTCTTTTCCTGCTCTTATATCTATTTTTTCGCTGCCAATAGGAGCTAAGGCGCCACCTTCTTCCACTCTTTTAAAGGCTTCTTTCATAGGACCGAAAATCGGTATAATACCTATTATAACTAGAGGAACTATGGCGGCAGCAATCCAGCCGTAAAAGTTATAAGGAATTGTTTTTATAAAATACAGCAAACCTTCACCGTCAGGAGCCCAGCCGTTGGTCTCTAAAATTCTTGAGCAAAATACAGCCCAAGTTGAAATTGGAATGATTACACATAAAGGTGCTGCTGTTGAATCTACTATATATGATAAAAATTCTCTTGGAACACGATGTTTGTCTGTGAGAGTAGTCATACATGAACCTACTGTCAGAGAATTGAGATAGTCATCAATAAAAATAATTATTCCGAGGAACCATGTGCAAAGAAGAGAGGATTTCTTCGAACGTGCTTTGGTTGAAATCCATTCTCCAAATGCGTAAGAGCCTCCGGATTTTTCTATAAGAGCTATGATGCTGCCCATAAGACCGCATACTATTATAAGCCATGCGATGTCCTCATCCATCATTACGCCAAGGAGACCATCGCTGAAGTTTGAAAATGTATTGCTTAGCCATGAAGTGCCGCTACCCATAGTTTCAGGTCTTGATACCATTATGAAACCTATAAGCGACGATAATATCAGCGCCTCAAGTATTCTTTTTGTTACAAATATGTAAATTATTAAGAAGATAGCAGGTGCCAAGGAAAATGCACCGTATCTTGATACATCTGCAGGCAACATATTTGTGAAAATTATTGTGGCTAAAAGTACGATAGCAATGATAAAAAGAGTATGTTTGCCATTAAAAATAGCTTTTTCTTTTGAGAATATTTTGTACAACTATCATCTCTCCTTTCAAAGGGTAGTTTAAAACCATAAAATAAGCAAGGACAATTATAGCAAAAATGTAATGAATTTCAACATTTTTTTGAATAATTATTATAATAATTTTCTAATTAAAACTAAATATGATTTTGAGGTGTAATTTGTTTTAGAAAAACAAATCATTTAAAAAGAAAAAGCGTTAAGAAAAGAAAAAAAGATATTGACATATAACTCACATTTTGGTAATATAACTCTTGCAGTGATTTCAAATCACATTGTGGCGGTGTAGCTTAGTTGGCTAGAGCGTCCGGTTCATACCCGGAAGGTCGGTGGTTCGACTCCACTCGCCGCTACCATTTTTTTTATCAAAAATTTTGGGAGTTTAGCTCAGCTGGGAGAGCATCTGCCTTACAAGCAGGGGGTCACAGGTTCGAGCCCTGTAACTCCCACCATTTGCGGCCTGGTAGTTCAGTTGGTTAGAATGCCAGCCTGTCACGCTGGAGGTCGACGGTTCGAGCCCGTTCCAGGTCGCCAACTAATTTTTGATAAATAGTGTAATTTTAGCTTATCAGCGCATACTATATAAAAGTATGCAAGAGCAAGCATGGTGGGTATCGTCAAGTGGTTAAGACCCAGGGTTGTGGCTCCTGTATACGTGGGTTCGAATCCCACTACCCACCCCATAAAACCAATTGTTTTTTCGTTGGGGTATCGCCAAGTGGTAAGGCAACGGATTCTGATTCCGTCATCCGCAGGTTCGAATCCTGCTACCCTAGCCAATTTTAGCCCATGAGGGTGTGGCGACATAGCCAAGCGGTAAGGCAGAGGTCTGCAAAACCTTTATTCCCCAGTTCAAATCTGGGTGTCGCCTCCAAGAAGACAGAGTGTATTATTCACTCTGTTTTTTATTGTATTGCTTAAGCGGTGATTCTGAGAGCTGAGCAGGAGGAACAATAAACCACCGGCTATTATGGTGGTTTATTAAGATGTATGATTTGAGATTTTACAACCTGAGATATAAAAATGTATCTGAGGTGTACATTTTGCTGAAATGATTGTTTTTTGACAACATTTTCAGTAAAAAATGTTGGCGTTTTAATTGCCAAATGTGAAAAATGACAACACGGCAGGTGCAATAAGAATTATTATGTAGCGAAACCCCGATAAACCTTGCTTTTTAAAACAATCTCAAGGGTCTGACCCCGAAAATCTTTGTTTTTTTGATTAATTTGCAGGGTAAAAATTCCAATAAAATTAGCTTTTTCTCTTGCGATATACCTTGTATAGCGTAGTATAGCGCATATTTTATAAAATTTTAGAAAATCTAACCTTGTAAAATTCCTAATTTAAACATGTTTTTCGTGGGTAAATCCCCAAAATTATCTTAAAATTACACCTTTATCGGGGTTTAGGCAATTTTATTCAATAGATATTTTTTCCTTTTAGGGATGAGTCAGTAATTTAAAATGCCGACACAATTATGAAACTTTAATTATATATTTGTTTGTCCTATAGAAATAATCAATCTTAATATCTAAAATTTTGCGTTGATTTAGTATGACTTAGGTAGTAGATTATAAATTGTTAAAATTATTTATACTCTTGATTGGCAAAATTGTGTGATTGGCAGAATTGTGCATGTTTTTGTCGATTTAGGGTATCGTCTATGCCGCAGATGGACGTTTATTTATGATTGGAGGAATGACTATGAATATGAGATTTAATGAAGATGAAAACGTTGTAAATGAAATCAAGGCGAAACTTAGAGAAACAGGTGGCTTTTGTCCGTCAAAGGAAGGACAGTTTCCAGGAAACAAATGTATGTGTCAAGAGTTTAAGATGCAGATAGAAGACCCTAATTATGAAGGGTATTGCAGCTGTAAACTTTATTATAAAGAAAAATAATATTATAGTAAGTAGGATTCTTTTCAATTGACAAATATATATAAAAGGTGCTACATTATGATTAGTGTTTGGAATCTATATTTTTAAGCAAGGAGATTTGACTATGGAAAAGAAACCAAAAATTTGTATTTTAAGATGGGAGGGCGGAAAAGTTCCTGAAGCATTATTAAATCTGGAAATGCTGCCAGGAAACAGCACAAACCCTGCTTCATATCCATTTGAAATTAAGATGGTACAAGTACCTGGAGCTTGTATGGAAACAGTTATGTATAACCCAAGCCAGAAGCTTCTCAATGACATGATTGACATGGCAAACAAGCTGGTTAAAGAAGAAGGAATCAAGGCTTTCACAACAAGCTGTGGATTTAATGCTATTTTCCAAAAGGGATTAGCTGACGCAGTAGAAGTTCCTGTATTTACCTCATCATTATTACAGGTTCCTTTTATGCAGCAGATAATTGGAAGAGACAATACTGTAGGTATTATTACTGCTAATAAGTCATTACTTACAAAAGAACACTTTGATGCATGCGGATTTGCTGATGATCTTAATTTTGAAGTATTTGGTCTTGAAGATTGTAAAGAATGGAGCAAGATGTTCAATGAACCTGATGCTTCAATCGATATGGATGCAGTAGAAAAGGAAATCGTAGGAACAGCTGTTGCTGCCATCGAAAAGAACCCTTCAATCAAGGGAATCGTTTTGGAATGTACAGATTTGCCTCCTTATGCAAGAAAGATCAGTGAAGCAACAGGTTTACCTGTACTTGATATCACTACTCTTATTGGATATATGGGACTTTGCCTCGGCGAAATGAAGATGTTCTAATAAGTTTGAAAATTAAAAACAAGAATTAAAATAAAAGCTCATACATTGTGATATGTTTGAGCTTTTTATTATATTAAAACGCAGGATGTTAAGATTCTGCGTTTTTTTGTAGTTTTAAGTCATAATTTAGAGTTAACAATAATAAAACTGGATGTCGTTTTTAGCATAAAAATTAATAATATGCATGAAGAATGCATACGGTATACACTCCAAACATATATTGACATTTTTATACGGGGGGGGGGTATACTGGTCATGGAATACGTAAACAATGACTAAAGTCAGGAAAGGAGGACTATGAATAACGTAAAAACAACGGCTAAAGACATTGAACAGGATGTGATCAAATGGTATAGGGATTTGCATAAAATTCCTGAGCTTCATGATCAGCTACCTATGACTACAGAATATGTGAGAGATGCTCTTGATAAACTTGGTATACGCTATAATACATATTCTAATTCAGGTATCAGAGCTGTTATAGACTGTGGTGAAGGCGATAAAGTAATAGCTTTTAGGGCTGACATGGATGCGCTTCCTGTAATTGAAGAAACAGGTCTTGAATATGCATCTACTAATAAAGGATGTATGCATGCATGCGGCCATGATGCTCACACTGCGATGTTGCTTGGAGCAGCTAAAATTTTGGTGTCATGCAAAGAAAAGCTTCAGGGTAAGATCGTTCTGTTGTTCCAGCCGGCTGAAGAGACTTCAGGAGGAGCCAAGATTATGATAGATGAAGGATGTTTAAAAAATCCTGACGTCGATATGATAATCAACTTCCATTCAGGAAGACTTTTCCCGGGAGTTGCAAATGGCCAGGTCGGATGGAAAAAGGGTTCTATAATGGCGGCAGTTGATACTTTTAACGTAACTGTGCGCGGAAAGGGAGGCCATGGTGCATATCCGGATGAATGCACTGATCCAATACCTGTTGCATGCCAAATGATACAGGCATTGCAGAATATTGTGAGCAGAGAAATCAAACCTACTCATGGAGCTGTAATTACTGTAGGTCAATTGAATGCAGGGACTTTGGTAAATATCATTCCAGATACGGCAACTTTTGGAGGAACTATAAGAACTCTCGACCCTAAAGACAGAGAACTGGTTTGCAAGAGAATGGAAGAAGTTTTTAAAGGAATTTCCCAGGCAACACGGACAACGGCAGATATTTATATAGGACATTCATATCCGGTCTCTGTTAACGACAGTAAGGCAGTAGATTTCTTTGTCAAATCTGCGGCCAAGATTGTAGGAGAGGAAAACTTAGTAGAGATACAGGATGCTTCCACAGGAACAGAAGATATCTCTTATTATCTGCAAGAAGTACCAGGTTCTTTTGGAACACTGGGATCACTTGAGGCTCATAGCGATGGAATTTGCTATCCTCATCACAATTCAAAATTCAGGATAGCAGAAGATTGCCTATACTTAGGTTCGGCGATTTATGCGCAATGTGGTATTGATTTTTTAACGTAATAAAGCAGCTTATTTGATAAAAAAGAAAGGATATTATCATGGAAAAGAAAAGAAAGTTTAAAGTGCCTCATCCATTTGTTTTAATATGTATCCTAATATTAATATGCACTATTCTTACTTACATAGTACCAGCTGGTACATATGACAGATATTATGATGAAGAAGTAGGTGCAGAACTGGTTGATCCAGATAGTTTTCACTATATTGACAATACTCCTGTTGACCCATTTGAAATGGTTCAAGCTATACCGACCGGTATGTCAGAAGTTGGCTGGATTATATTCCTTGTATTTATTATCGGAGGTTCATTCGGAATTATAAATAAGACAGGAGCCATTGAAGCAGGACTTGGAGCATCAATAAATGCTTTTAAAAAGCAGTCAATTCTGCTTATAGGCGGTTTGATGACTATTTTCTCATTGGGCGGAGCAACTTTTGCAATGGCAGAGTCTACACTGATTTTTATGCCTATGTGTGTCATGCTGGCAAAAGCCCTTGGATATGACGCTATAGTAGGTATGGCGGTAATTAACGTCGGCGCTGTTATAGGTTTTGCAGGCGGCTGGATGAATATGTATACCGTAGGAGTTGCACAAGGAATAGCAGGTCTGGAATTATTCTCTGGTATGGGATACAGAATCGTATGTCATGCGGCATTGTTGATAATTGCTATCGTATATGTAGCCATGTATGCGAGAAAGATTAAACGTGATCCTGCAAGAAGCCTAATGACCGGAGTTCCTGAGATTGAGGAAACAAAGTTTGATGAAGAAAATATTCCTGAATTTACAAAAAGAAGAAAAATCATACTTATTTGGGCTCTCTTATGTTTTATAGTTTTAATATATGGTATAACTCATGGCTGGAGCACAAGTACACAAGTTTCTGCGTTATTCTTAGTAATGGGTGTTGTTTCCGGAGTGATTTATGGAATGAAATCAGGAGATATAGCTGATGCTTTTGTGGAAGGCGCAAAGAGCATTGCATTCGGAGCACTTCTTATAGGTTTATGTCGTGCTATGGTAGTTATACTTACCAATGGTCATATAATTGATACTATTCTCCATTCGATGGCATCAATGCTTGATGGTCTGCCATCAATTTTTGCAGCAGCAATTATGGTACCTATTCAGCTTTTGGTTAATCTGCTTATCAATTCCGGTTCAGGTCAGGCAGCGGCAACCATGCCTATTATGGCTCCGCTGGCAGATATACTTGGGGTTTCAAGACAGACAGCAGTTCTTGCATTCCAGTTTGGTGATGGACTGTCAAACAGCTTATGGCCTACTTCAGGTATATTGATGGCATCCCTTGGAATTGCAGGTATTCCATATGAGAAATGGCTTAAATTCGTAGGTAAACTGATGCTTTACTTATACGTAGCAGTTACAATTCTCGTAATGATAGCTTATTCGATAAATTACCAATAGAACGTATTTCAACTCAAGATGGGAGCCTATGTGATATCATAGGCTCCTGCTTGTTTTATAAGGAGGCAGAATATATGCTGGATTTGCTAATTGAAGGCGGAAAATATCCTGATTTTAAGTCGGAAGACATAAGAAAAGCAAACATAGGGGTCAGAGACGGGAAGATTGTTTTCATCGGAAAAGATGTGCCTGAAAGTAAAAAAGTCATATACGCCCATGAAAAAATTGTTTCACCGGGATTCATAGATATACATATGCATGAAGAAGATTTTGTTCATGAGGGAGAAAAATATGTTATATCGGAAATGATGCTCAAGATGGGCGTAACAACAGCTGTGGGCGGTAACTGCGGACTTCAGAAACAGCCTTTGAAGCAGTTTAAAAATGTGATCGAAAAGACTGGCGGAAGTCCAATAAATTATCTCATGCTGGCGGGATATAACCAATTTAGGAATGAACTCGGCATAGGCAGATACGATAGCGTTTCTCCTTTGCAGAAGAAACAAATAGAGCAGCTAATTAAAGAAGAGCTTGAACAAGGAGCGACAGGCATTTCTTTTGGCATAGAATATGATCCCGGTATAACCACAGAAGAGATAGTGGAAATTTTAAATTGTTTTGATGATTCGTCATTGCTTGCAGCTGTACATTATAGAAATAGCTGTACTAAAGATACATTTGCCATAAAGGAAATGGTAGAGATAGCAGGTAAGATACCGATGAAATTTCAAATATCTCATCTTTCCAGCTGTTCAGCTATGGGAGGAATGGAAGAATCACTTAAAATTATTGATGAGGCTATGGAGAGTAATGTCAAACTTAACTTTGATACTTATCCATATAATGCTTTTTCAACTCATGTAGGTTCAGAAGTGTTTGAAGATGGGTGCCTTGACAGATGGCAAAAGGATTATGACTGCATATTGCTTACAGAAGAACCATATAAAAATGTACGTTGCACAAAAACTATTCTTGAAGATGTAAGAAAGAATTATCCAAGTATGTTAGCAGTGGTATTTGCCATGAATGAAGATGAAATAAGAAAAGCTATTGCATGTAAAAACGGTATGATAGCCAGTGATGGTATAATAAACGGAGGAAAAGGTCATCCAAGAGCCGCAGGAACATTTCCCAGAGTATTAGGAAAATATGTAAGAGAAGATAAAGTTATAGACATAAAAGATGCGCTGCGAAAGATAACTTTGGAGCCGGCTAAGAGATTGGGACTTTGTAATAAGGGACGAATAGAATTGGGATGCGATGCTGACATGACTATATTTAACCCTGATACCATATCTGACGGAGCAACTTTTATAGATATCGATATACCATCTGAAGGGATAGACTATGTACTTATAAATGGGCAAGTGGCGGTGCATGATAAAAAAGTTGTGGATGGCAGACTCGGCAGATTTATCAGTTATAAAGAAATAATTTAAAATCGGTTCACCTAAATGGGTGAACCGATTGACAAAATTACAAAGATTTTTGTAAAAAGTCAACAAAACATAGTTTTGAGTACAATTTCAATACAGGACTGAGCTTGATGTTGACAAAAATTAAAGTTTGTGGTTGGCTTTGTCAAAAAAATAGGGACTTTGTTGACTTTTTGTCTTTTTTCTTAGAATTTATGCAACGGACGTTGCAATTTTTATAACTTTCGACATTATTATAATTATTTATTTTACATATACCGTTTTACCTGAGAATTTCTCTACATATCCGATAATTTCTGCAACCGGGACAGTATCTTTGAGTCTGCATATGAGTTTTTGTGCTTCTGTCTCTGGCAGTGATATTAGGAGACCGCCGGAAGTTTGAGGGTCAAACAAGACATCTGAAAGCGCAAGAGAAACTTCTTCGCCAAAGCTTACGCTGCAGCTTGTCCAGTTACGGTTGTTATAAGCACCTTTTGGAACTATACCCATTTCGGCCATTTCGTAGGCCTGAGGCAGCAACGGAACTTTTGAACCTTCTATTACTATAGTTCTGCCGCTTCCTGAAGCCATTTCATTGGCGTGACCCATGAGGCCAAATCCTGTAACATCGGTACAGCCGCTTATCGAGAAATCATTGAGGGCTAAGGCAGCATCTTTATTGAGAGTAGCCATTGATTCAATTAAAGCTTTTTCAGTAGCAGGTTCTAAAAGGTCAGCTTTTATAGCTGTATTGAGTATGCCTGTGCCGAGAGCTTTTGTTAAGATGAGAACATCTCCCTCTTTTACAGTGCTGTTTTTTAGTATTTTATCAGGATGGACAAATCCGCTTACACAAAGACCGTATTTTGGTTCATGGTCTTTGATAGTGTGACCGCCGCATATTATGGTGTCTGCTTCTTTGCATTTAGAATATCCTCCCTGAAGAATTTCAAGTATGATTTCTTTGTCTAAATCTTCAGGCATGCACAGAACATTCATAGCTAGTTTTGGTTTGCCTCCCATTGCATACACATCGCTTAAAGAGTTGGCAGCAGCTATCTGCCCATAGCTATAAGGATCATCAACTACAGGAGGAAATATATCAACTGTCTGTATGAGAGCCGTATTATCATCTATTTTATAAACAGCAGCGTCATCGCTGGTGTCAAACCCTACCAATAGGTTTGGATCGTTGAATTTAGGTAATTGACGCAAAACTTGCGACAGAGCATCGGGCTCAACTTTGGCAGCTCAGCCACCGTTTTGAGTCAAGTCTGTAAGTTTTATTTCAGCCATCGTTAACCTCCTCATTTGTACTAGCTATATGAAACTATTATACATATCTTTTTAGGCTATTACAAATAGAAAATAAAAATACAAAAATGCGTATAATGAACACACCTTATACTTGACAATTTTTTGTCGGTAGTATAAATTATAAGTATGAAAGCATTGATAATTACAAATAATCCTAAAGTTAATATTGAATTTAAAGATAAAGAAAATATAGAGTTTTATGAAGATGCGTCTCAAGAGCAAATTCTTAAAATTGCAAGAGATTACATACATCTTGGAGCTAAGCTTATAATGCATCCTATGATGGGCAGAATAAAGCCCCATGAAACGCCGTATAAGTCTGTATTTTTAGAAAAAACAGAAGGCAAGACAGACATGGATAGCATCATGATAATAGAGGAAAGCATTGCAGAAACGAAAAAGCTCATAGAACACACTTATCAGACGAAGTACGATGAACAATTATTGCCGGATTTGCAGTACATCGATTTTTTGCTGCTTAAGAGCGGAGTAGAAGAATACAGGAGATAGATATGTCCACAAAGAGAGATTTGATGTTTAAAAATGTAGACCATATACTCTTGGTGAATAAAGATTTTGAAATAGTATATAATTCACGTTTTGATCAGGCTATAGGAAATGAGCCTGATTCTAATGAATATAAAAATTTCTTTGAAATGTATCCGACCCTTGGCAAAAATAACAGTTCAATTGTTAAGACTATGTCTACAGGTGTGGGTGTTTTTAAAGATGCACAAGAATTTGTTGATATAAACGGAAAAGTATACGTTACCCAGAATATGACCATACCTATTTTTCGTGAAGGGCAAATTGTAGGAGTTGTGGAACTTACCAAGGATTTGACCACTGTAGGAGATGTTGAGGGAAGAGAGTATTTAAAGAAACTTTCAAAAGAAAGTAATTTTAACCCTAATTTGGATAACAATGAACAAATAAGTTTTGATGATATATTGACTATAGACGAAGATATGCTTGAAGCTATAGAGAGGGCAAAGATATTTGCCATGAATCAGAATCCTACTTTAATCTACGGGGAAACCGGTACAGGTAAAGAATTATTTGCTCAGTCTATAATAAATTATGCTGCAAGTCCTAAGCAAAAAATTATAATACAGAATTGTGCGGCCGTTCCGGAAAATTTGATAGAATCAATACTTTTTGGTACTACAAGAGGTTCGTATACCGGCGCCGAAAACAGAAAAGGACTTTTTGAAGAAGCAGATGGAGGAATTTTCTTCTTGGACGAGCTCAATGCTCTGCCTTATCACGTACAGGGCAAACTTTTAAGAGTGGTTCAAGAGGGAACTTTCAGGCCTATAGGAGCAAATAAAGAAAAAAAGGTAAATGTTAAAATTGTTGCTGCTATGAATATAGATCCTATGGAAGCAATAGAAAAGAATATTCTTAGGAAAGACTTGTTTTACAGGCTTTCCGGTAATATGATTTATTTGCCTCCTCTTAGAGAAAGAAAAGCAGACATTGAATATTTAATAGATAATTATATAGACTATTTTAATGATATATATGGTAAAAATGTTAAAGGAATATCTGAAGAATTAAGAGACTTTTTCTTGGCATATAAGTGGGAAGGCAATGTCAGAGAACTCAGGCATGTGATAGAAGCTATGGTCAGTATGACTAAAGAAGAGGTTTTGCAATATAATGAACTTCCGCTGTATCTGAATGAGAAACATAAAAATTCTAAAATGGGATATGGCAAGTTATCTCATGATAGTCATGATCAATCACAAGAAAGAGATAATATAGTTATAGACATGGATAGAGATGATTGTGATCTGAGAAGAACTGTGGAAAAGGTTGAACGAGATTTGATTTTGGGCGTATTAAGACGTACAAAAGGAAATAAGACTAAGGCAGGAGAAATTTTGGGTATACCTAGGCAGACTCTCAAATATAAGATGGGAAGACTGGGTATAGAGGATATAGAAAAATAGTCAAATCGTCAATTATTTGGCGAAATTGCGACAAAAATTTATCGGAAATGTTATATTGTTATTACAATTAAACATAGGCATTGAAATTCCAATGCTGAAAATCATTAAAATTTGTGTAATTTTGGCATAAAATTTGCAATATTTTAATGATGTGCACTAGCATTAACACCACACAAACATGCACATTTGCACACAAAACATCAAGAAAGGAAAACTCAAAATGAATTTGGAACTAAGAAAAATTACGATTAAAGACATCCAATTCGGCGATGAAGAAAAAATCGTAGATGGTTGCCTTTATGTAGACCCAAAGAAACTTGAAGAATTAGTTCTGGAAGACAGTAGAGTAAAGAGCGTTTCATTTGACATTGCAAGACCTGGCGAATCTACAAGAATAGTACCTGTAAAGGATGTAATCGAGCCTAGAGCTAAGCTTGAAGGAGGAGAAGCATTCCCTGGACTGTTCCACGAAGATATGCAGGAAGGCGGAAACGGCATTACTTATGCATTGTCCGGATGCGCAGTTACTACTACAGGACCAATCGTTGGATTCCAAGAAGGAGTTATCGACATGTCAGGTCCTATGACAGACTATACAATTTATTCTAAACTCAATCATCTTGTAATTATTATTGATAAACAGGATAATATCGATCAGCACGATCACGAAGTTGTAGTGAGAATGGCAGGAATCAAGGTTGCTGAATATGTTGGCAGAATCGGATTCAGCTGTGAAAACTATACTTCAGAAAATTATGAATGGAAATCTATCGGAGAAAAGTATGCAGAATATCCTGATCTGCCAAAGGTTGTTTATGTATATAACTGTATGGCTCAGGGACTTCTTCACGATACTTATTTCTACGGAAGAGATACTAAGGTACTGGTACCTACTATGGTTACTCCGCTTGAAATCATGGATGGAGCAATTATTTCAGGTAACTGTGTATCTCCTGGTTCAAAGACTACAACTTACATGCATCAGAACAATGCAGTAATTGAAGAACTGTTAAAAGTACACGGAAAAGAAATTAACTTTATGGGTATCGTGCTTAATCCGCTTATGACTACCCTTAAAGAAAAGTTTAGAGATAGAATGCTTACAGTAAGACAAGTTAAAATGCTCGGTGCTGACGGAGCGATTATTTCACAGGAAGGTTTTGGTAACCCTACTACTGACCTCATGATCGTTTGTCAGGAACTTGAAAATAACGGAATCAAGACTGTAATTATAACTAACGAAGACGCAGGAACAGACGGTATGAGTGAACCTCTGCCTGACAGCGTACAAGAAGCAAACGCTATAGTTTCTACAGGAAATTCCAATGCTACAGTAATGCTGCCTGCAATGGAAAAGACTATAGGAAACCTCAAAGAGGTTGAAAGAGTTTGCGGAGGTAACGTTACTTCTATTCAGGAAGACGGACGTCTGCTTCTCGAAATCCATGGTATCATGGGAAGCCACAACCTACAGGGCAACACTTATGTAGGTGCGGTTACAATATAAGCTTTTAAGAAAGGAGAACTGAAATGAAAAGAATTTTGTTTTACACTAACCAATTTTTTGGACAAATCGGTGGAGAAGAATTCGCATACACAGAGCCTTTTGTAGAAGCTGGCACACGCGGAAACGCAAATGCTTTTGCGCCATCTATCAAAGGCGGTGAAATTGTTGCAACAATAGTTTGCGGCGATAACTACTTTGTAGAAAATATGGACGTATGTAAGGAATTCGTAAAGAAGCAAGTTGAAGAGTACAAGCCTGACATCTTGATTGCAGGACCTGCTTTCAATGCAGGAAGATTCGGTATCGCTTGCTGCGAAGTTTGCAAATTTGTTCAGGGTACTTATGGTATCCCTTCAGTTACAGGTCTGTACTGGGAAAACCCAGGAGTAGAAATGTACAAAGCTGACTGCTACATTATGGAAGTAGGTAAATCAGCGGCTACAATCAGAAAAGCTATTCCTCTTATCACAGGCTTTGTAAATAAATTAATCTCAGGTGAAAAACTGGGAACACCTAAACAGGAACATTACTATCCAAAGGGACAGCGTGTTAACGTATTCCATGAGGAAAGAGGAGCTAAGAGAGCAGTTGATATGCTCGTTAAGAAGTTAAAGGGCGAACCATATGATACAGAGCTTGAAATTTCTGTATATGAAAAGGTTGATCCTGCAGCTCCTGTGGCAGATTTGTCAAAGGCTAAAATCGCTCTTTGTACAACAGGCGGTATTGTTCCAATGGGCAATCCGGACCACATCTTCGCTGCTTCTGCTAAGTTCTGGAAGAAGTACGATCTTGAGGGTAAAGATGGTCTTAAAGAGGGTGAATTTGAATGCGTACACGCAGGATATGACCCTGTTTACGCTAATGCGGATCCTAACCGTGTAGCACCTTACAGTGCTCTTAAGAGACTGGAAAAAGAAGGCGTTATCGGTTCCGTATACCCTTATCTTTTGACAACAACAGGAAACTCAACTTCCGTTGCCGATGCTACTAAATTTGGTCAGGAAATGGCTGAAGATCTGCTTGCTGCAGGTGTTACAGGCGTAATCCTGACTAGTACCTGAGGTACCTGTACACGTTGCGGTGCAACAATAGTTAAACAAATTGAAAAAGCAGGAATCCCTGCAGCCCACATTTGTACGGTAACCCCGATATCAAAGACAGTAGGAGCAGCTAGAATTTCTGGTGCTCAGGCTATTCCTTATCCTACAGGAGATCCAAATCTACCTGCAGCAAAGGAAGAAGCAAGACAGACAGAAATCGTTATGGATGCACTTGAACTGTTGCTGAAGTAGTTTGATAAAAGGGGCTTTAGCTAAAGCCCCTTTTTATATATGGGGGTAGATGGGTGCTGGTGTGCCCTCTGGTCTTCAAAACCAGTGCGAGGGGTTAGGAGCCTCTTGGGTGGGTTCGATTCCCACATACTCCCGCCATAAAACAGAATAGGGAGAAGAATATGAACAGTAAATTGCTTAGAAAACTGCCGAAAGTTGATGAGTTGCTGATGGAGGAACGGGTTAAGGAAATTTCTGCTAATCTTATTAGAGAGCAAGTGGTTGATGTAATCAGAGCTGTTGTAGAAACTAAGAGAAAGACCATATTGGAGTCGGAAGAGCTTCTCAGCGAATCATTTGTTTCTTATGACACGGTAGTAGAAGAAGTAATTGAAGCTGTCAATTATTCCAACATTAAAAGTCTACGCCGGGTCATAAATGGAACCGGCGTAGTTTTGCATACAAACCTTGGAAGAGCTAAGCTTGCCAAATCAGCCATGGAGGCAGTAGCAGAGGTTGCAGATAAATATTCAACCCTTGAGTATGATCCGGTCAAGGGCAGAAGAGGCTCAAGACATGACCATGTTGAAAAGATAATAGAAAAAATTACAGGTGCTGAAGCTGCCATGGTGGTTAATAACAATGCTGCGGCTACTACTATATGTCTTGCTACTTTGGGAAGAGGCAAAGAAATCATAATTTCCAGGGGAGAACTTGTAGAAATAGGCGGGTCCTTTAGAATTCCTGAGATAATGGAAGAAAGCGGTGCACATCTTGTAGAAGTTGGAACTACCAACAAGACGAAGCTGAAAGATTATCAAAATAAGATAAATGAACAGACAGGCGCATTGATGAAGGTTCATACAAGTAACTATAAGGTCATTGGTTTTACAGAAGAGGCAACACTTAAGGAGCTTGTAAACTTAGGCAAAGAAGCAGATATTCCGGTAATATATGATATGGGCAACGGACTGATGGTCAATTTAAGAGACTATGGAATAGATGAACCTACAGTAAAAGAGGCTATGTCAGACGGTGCGGATGTAATTCTTTTTAGCGGAGACAAGCTTCTTGGCGGTCCGCAGGGCGGAGTAATCATAGGCAAAAAGAAATATATAGATATGATGAAAGCTCATCCGTTGGCAAGAATTTTAAGAGTAGATAAGATGACACTTGCCGCCATGGAAGCTACTTTTAAAGAATACTATGATGACGATAACGCAAAGGAAAAAATACCTACGTTAAAAATGCTTACAAGGAGCAGCAAGCAGCTTGAAGATGCGGCTGGTGATTTGTTAGCCTTAATTAAGGAAAAGGCTCCGGAGTTTAGTGTAAGTATTGAACAAACAGAAGATGTGGTTGGCGGCGGATCTGCACCGGCTACGATTTTAAAGGGATACAGCGTATCTGTTTTTTCAGAAAAGATTTCTGCTCAGGAACTTGAAAAAAGTTTGAGAACAGATGCGTTTCCAATCATAGTTAGAATAAACCACGATAAAGTTTTATTCGATGTAAGGACACTGACAGGTGATGAATATCAAATTATCGCTGAAAGATTAGGGAAGATAATCAGAGAGAAATAAGTATGAAAAATATAATCGTAGGAACTGCAGGTCATGTGGACCATGGCAAAACATGCCTTATAAAAGCACTTACAGGTATGGATACCGACAGATTAAAAGAAGAAAAAAAGAGGGGCATAACCATAGAAAATGGTTTTGCCGATATGATTTGCGGTGATTATAACATAAGCATTATAGACGTACCGGGGCATGAAAAATTTATAAAAAATATGCTTGCAGGTATAGGCGGGATTGACTTGGTTCTCTTAGTCGTTGGACTTGATGAGGGTGTTATGCCGCAGACTGTAGAACATTTTAATATATTAAAAATGCTCAATATAAGAAAAGGCATAATTGTGTTTACCAAGAGAGACCTTGTAGATGATGAAGAATGGATTGAGCTTGTAAAAGAAGATGCAAAATCTTTGGTAGAAGGTACTTTTATGGAAGATGCGCCTTCCATTGAGGTTTCGGCTTATGACAATTTTAACATAGAAGAGCTTAAACAGCTGATTGTTGAAAATATAGATGACAGTATTTTAAAAAGCGATGCAAAGGAGTTATTCAGACTGCCTGTAGACAGAGTCTTCACCATAGATGGGTTTGGAACGGTTATTACCGGTACTTTGATGGAAGGAACCATAAGACAGGGTGATGATATTACTGTTTATCCTGATGGCAAAGTTACCAAGGTTAGGAATCTGCAAGTTCATAATGAAACGGTTGATACAGCATTTGCAGGACAGAGAACTGCCATAAATCTTGCAGGACTTAAGAAAGAAGATATCCAAAGGGGAAGTGTTCTGGCGGCTAAAGATTCTCTCGAACCTACTATGATGGTAGATGTGAGGATGGAGCTGTTTGACGATATAGACAGAAGTGTTGTAAATAACAGCAGAGTACATTTTTACTGTGGTTCTTCACAGGCTCTTGGAAAAGTAGTCCTTATGGATAGGGATACGGCAGAAAAAGGTGAGGTTTGTTATGCACAGATAAGGCTTGAGGAAGCTGTTGCTGTTAAAAAGGACGATAGATTCATAATAAGATTTTATTCTCCGTTGATTACAATCGGCGGAGGCAAAGTTCTCGAGGTTTCACCGAGTAAGCATAAACGTTTTGATGAAAATGTCATTAAAGCCATGGAGCTGAAAGATAAAGGCGATATAAAGGATATTGCGGAACTTGTAATAAAAGAAAAGAGTAAATATCTTTTTACAAAAAGCTATTTTGCAGCAAAGTTAAGACTGGGAATCGGCGAACTTGACAAGATTCTTGAAATTTTGAAAGAAGAGGACAGGATTAGTATAATAAGAAGAGACTATGTGGTTCATTCAGATTATATTAAAGAAATATGTGAATTCAGCTGCAATGTTCTTAAAGATTATCACGATAAAAACAGCCTTTCCGAAGGCATAAATAAGGAAGAATTCAAATCTAAGATTTCTCAGAAATTCAGAATTTTTGATTCTAAAATGGCAGATGAAATAATTTCACTTGCAGAAAGACAAGGCAGCATAAAGATAAATGCTAAAAGTGTATCATTGGCCGGTTTCAGCGTAAGCTATTCGCCTGCAATGGAAGCTATGAAGGAACGTATAATTAAGATTTATAAAGACAGCAGATATGAAATGCCTACTGTAGATGAAGTTTTGCAGACAGAGAAAGATCAGATAAATGCAAGGCATATAATAGATGCTCTCATTAACTGCGGGGAGCTTGTAAGGCTTAATTATCAATATTGTATAGATAAAGAGGCTTTTGACAATGCATTAGATAAGCTTAAGGATAAGGTTCGCCAAAATGGTAGGATTACTTTGGCAGAATTCAGAGATATAATAGGAACGTCAAGAAAATATGCCATGGAAATACTTGACTATTTGGACAACCAAAAGATAACGCAAAAAGTGGACGATGCAAGGATTTTAATTTAGGAGTGAGATTATGGAATTCAAACAAATTGAGGCTTTTGTAAACGTAATAAAATATAAGAGTTTTTCAAAAGCGGCAGATGCATCTTTCCTTACACAACCAACTATAAGTACACATATAAGTTCGCTTGAAAAAGAGCTTGGAGTAACTTTGATAGACAGAATGGGTAAAGAGTCAAGACCTACAAAAGAAGGAAGAGCGTTCTATAAGTATGCTATAAACTTGATAAATACCAGAGAAAAAGCCTTGATGGAGGTGGGTAATGCGGGAAGTGAGTTTTCCGGTATCGTAGATATAAGAGCTTCCAGCATACCTGGACAGTATATTGTTCCCGAACTTATGACAGGATTTAGGAAGCTGTTTCCATCAGTAAGATTTTATTTAGAACAGTCTGACAGCGAGACAGTATGGAATGGAATTCTGGAGAATGATGGAGAAATAGGGTTTACAGGGGATTATAAAAATAATGGATTAAAGTATGACCTACTTTATAAAGACCCTCTCATTCTTATAACTCCCAAGAATGATAAATTCCTTAAACTTAGAGAAAAATCTGAATACATAAGTAAAGAAGATTTTTTTGATGAAAACTTTGTATGGCGTGAGGAAGGTTCTGCCACAAGGAGTACATTTGAAGAGATGGTTTGTACAGGCAGGAACAGAAGGCTTAATATTGTGGCTACCGTTAATAGCCTGGAATCTATAAAGCGATGTGTGGCAGGAGGCCTTGGTATTTCTGTACTTTCACAGACTGTAGTCAATAAAGATGCTAATATTGGCTATCTGTCATTTAAACTTTCTGATTTGAACTTGGAGAGAGAATTTTATTTGGTTACCAATAAAAATGTAACTCTGTCGCCTACAGCGAAGAAATTTAAGGAGTTCGTTTTGGGACAATTCAATCGTTGAGGAGATAAGACATGCTGAACATAGGAAGTCTGGTAGTAGACAGCCTGGACTATATATTCATAGTTGATAAAGATTATAGAATAATTTATAACACCAGATATGATGAGAAGCTAAATAATAAGACTAGTGAGTTTTCACCATTTGATTATTTTAATAAGAATTATCTTGATGTTTATCCTAGTCTTAACAGAGATAACAGTAGTGTTATAAAATGTATAGAGACAGGTGAAATTATAATAAATAAGCGCCAAGAATACTATGACTATATGAACAATAAGTATGTTACCAATAATCTTACTTTCCCTCTTATGAAAAAAGGCAAGCTGATAGCTGTTGTTGAACTGGCAGTGGATGCAGATGATGTAGATGGACAGCAAACAGATGCCAGTAGGAAGTTTGACGAATTTGTTTTAAAGTTAAAAAAAGATGCGGGGCTGATAACGTTTGATACTATACTGACAGACAATAAGCAGATGAAAGACAGCATAGAAAAAGCCAAAATTTTGGCGACTCTTCCCAATCCTACTTTGATATATGGTGAAACAGGTACGGGAAAGGAGCTGTTTGCCCAGTCTATGATAACTTATTGCCAGGTTCCCAAACAAAAAGTTGTGATACAAAACTGCGCGGCAGTTCCTGATAATTTGATGGAAGCGATTTTATTCGGTACTGTAAGAGGCGCTTATACTGGTGCTGAAAATAAGACTGGACTGTTTGAGCAAGCTGATGGAGGAGTTCTCTTTTTAGACGAACTTAATTCTATACCATACAATGTGCAGCCAAAACTTTTGAGAGTGTTGCAGGATGGTACTTTTAGGCCGCTTGGAGGAAACAAGGACAAGCATGTGAATGTTAAAGTCATAGGGGCTATGAATATAGATCCGGTCCAGGCAATTGACAGCGGAATTATAAGAAAAGACTTGTTTTATCGTTTTTCGGGAGGGCTTATAACACTGCCGCCTCTCAGAGAAAGAAAAGAAGACATCTCTCTTTTCATAAAACATTATGTTGATTATTATGGCAGGGCATATAATAAAGATGTTATCGGAGTCGATGATGAAGTAAAAAAATTATTTATGGATTATTCCTGGGATGGAAATGTAAGGGAATTATCCAATACTATAGAATCAATGGTAACTTCCCTTTCAGAAGGAAAGATTTTAACCAGGAGCCAGATTCCTATGTATGTTTTGGAACGTATGGAGAAAGAGAAAGGCGATTATTCTATCAAAATGGAGGAAGAGAGTTTATCCGGGATAAAAGAAGAGGATGGGAAAATAGCTTATCACTCTACTTTGGAAAATGTTGAAAAACAGATGGTTCAGGATGCTCTTGCGATGGCGAAAGGAAATAAAACTAAAGCTGGCGAGATACTTGGCCTTCCTCGTAAAACATTGGTTTATAGAATGGAGAAGCTTGGTATAAAATAAAAAATTGCGGCGAATTTTGGCCACCTTTTCCATACAAAGTGCGGCGAATTTTAGCCGAAAAATAAATAAAGTTTTTGTAAAAATATTCAAGATTGTAAATAAAGTATTGATAAATAGCCAATTAAAGAATATAATAATAATTGGCACATTTGTTGCTATATATTATTTAAGAATACTGTATTAAACAGATTAAGTATGTCTAGAAAAGGAGATGCACAAAATGAAAATTGGTGTAATGAAAGAAATCAAACCAAGTGAATACAGAGTTTCTGCTATTCCATCTGCGGTTGGCGAATTGGTAAGAAGAGGCCACGAAGTAATCGTAGAACATGATGCAGGTAAGGGAAGCGGATTTTCTGATGACGACTACAGAGAAGCAGGAGCTACAATCGAAGCTGATACTGCTAAGATTTGGAACTCTGTAGACATGATCTATAAAGTAAAAGAAATTTTCCCTGAAGAATGGCAGTACCTGAGAAAAGACATGATCGTATTTACATACATTCATTCCAACGCTCATTTAGATCAGACAGAAGCTCTGCTCAACAGCAAATGTACAAGTATTGCTTATGAAGATATTTCTGATGACAGAGGTCAGTGGCCGCTGCTCAGCCCAATGAGTGAACTTGCAGGTAAAGGCGGATTCTTAGCAGCTCTTAACTTCCAGCAGGCTGTACATGGTGGTCCTGGTAAGCTTTTGGCTAACGTATGTGGCGCTCCTGCTCCAGTTGTTACTATTATAGGATGCGGACATTCAGGAATGGGTGCTTGCGAATTAGCAGCAGGTTTCGGATGCAAAGTTAACATGCTTGATATCAACTATGAAGCAATGTTAGCAGCAAAAGATATTATGCCTAATAATGTATCATTCATGTTCTCTAACAGAGCTAACCTTCTTGCTTGCTTAAAGGAATCAGATGTTGTAATCAACTGTATCCTGTGGCCTAAGACAAGAAAGGATCATCTGATCAACAGAGAAGACCTGAAGCTGATGAAGCCAGGCGCAATGATCGTTGACGTTGCTTGCGATGATGAAGGTGCAGTTGAAACTTGCAGAAGCACAAGCCATAATGATCCTGTTTACTATGAAGAAGGTATCATGCACTACTGTGTAGATAACATTCCTTCAGCATTTGCTCAGACTGCATCAACTACTCTGTCAAATGCAACTCTTCCTTTTGCAATGGCAATCGCTAACAAGGGTGTAGAAAAGGCATTGAAGGACGACAAGCACTTAAGAAGAGGTTTAACTACTTATGATGGTAAGCTTACTCTTCTTGAGACAGCAGAAAAGTATGACATTCCGTTCGTTTCACCTGACGATTTAGTTAAAGAATTCTAGCATTTAAAATATAAAGAAGAATCGCTTCAGACATTTTGTCTTGAAGCGATTCTTCTTTTTTGCTTTAAAAGTTTTTTTATTCGGCTTGATTATCATCTTCTTTAGGTTCATCTGCAGATAATTGTTCATTGTCTTTTGTTTTCTTCTTGACTTTGAGCACAACTTTTTCTTTAGGTCTGAGCTGTGCCAATATAACTGCCGCAAAGACGCAGGCAGAACCTAATATTTCTTTTAATGTAAACACTTCTCCAAGAACTATGACACCTGCAATAGCGCCAAAGACAGATTCAAGGCTCATTAACAGAGCAGCTATGGTAGGATCGGTGTGTTTTTGTGCAGTAACTTGGAACATATAACATATGCCGGACCCTAAAACGCTGGCATATAAAATTTCTGTTCCGCATGACATTATATCTGCCAGAGAAGGTTTTTCCAGTATTATAGAAAAAATAGTACAATATATCGAGGCTATGTAGAACTCAATGCATATCAGATGCATTCCGTTGATTGACTTTACATATTTTGAAATTAAGAGCATATGAAGAGCTCCAAATGCAGCTCCGGCAATTACCATAATATCTCCTGGATTTATGCTGAATGATTCGCCGCCTGTAGCACATAGGTTATAAAGGCCAAAGGTTGCAAGAGCAACTCCAAACCACATATTCATGTTAGCCTTTGATTTGAACAAAACCCATGCAAGAAGGGGGACTATAACCACATATGTAGCCGTGAGAAATGCTGCTTTACTTGCATTGGTATATGCAAGACCCCATTGTCCCAGTACAGCACAGCATAGCTGAACTATTCCCATGACGGCAGCAAGCTTTACAACTGAAAGAAATGACTTTTTATCGTATTTGGTTTTTTCTTCCAGAGGCTTTCTTTTTTCTATGAATAGTACAAAGGGAATTATAGTACTTGCACCTAAAAAATATCTGAGAGCCATAAAAGTAAAAGGTCCTATTACGGCAGCAGCATTTTTTGAGAAAACAAAGTTTATTCCCCAAATTATTGCCGCCAGCAATAGGAGCAGATTACATATTATTGTAAGTTTTTTGGTTGAGTTCATTTTACACCTCGTCTTATCAATGATTGTCGAATACATTATAATCCAAACAATTGATTAAGAAAAGGAAAATTATTTTAAAAACGGAATTATTTTTAATTGCCAAAATTTAAAAAAAGACAAAAAATTTTCGGATAAAACGACAAGATATTGTCGAAAAATATTGATACACATTATATTGAATTTAGCAGATGTGTATTTGTCAATAAAAGTATTGATTTTTCAACGTATATTTATCATTGAAAAAATTAATATTATATATTGAAATGGCATAGAAATTGCATTAAAATAATGTTGTGGGTGTTAATGCACATTAATTCTATATTTTATTGAAAGGAGACGGTTCAATGGCAATTCTGAAAGATAAGAAAGCTATCATTATCGGTGACAGAGATGGTATACCAGGACAGGCTATTGCAGAGTGCGCTGAATCGGCAGGTGCAGAAGTAGTATTTTCTTCTACTGAGTGCTTCGTCTGAACAGCCGCTGGCGCTATGGACTTGGAAAACCAGAGAAGGGTTAAAGAATTTACAGATCAGTACGGAGCTGACAATATCGTAGTTCTGCTGGGAGCAGCAGAGGGCGAAGCTGCAGGTCTTGCTGCTGAAACAGTAACATTAGGCGACCCTACTTTTGCAGGTCCTTTAGCAGGAGTCTCGTTGGGACTCTCAGTATATCACATTTGTGAGCCTGAAGTTAAGGCAGAAATTGATGAAGCTGTATATGATGAGCAGATTAGTATGATGGAAATGGTTCTCGATGTTGATGATATTTGCAATGAAATGAACGCTATTAGAGAACAGCTATAACCATGTTGGGAAAAGGTCTTTTTAGGCCTTTTCCCTAGATACATAAATTATAGCTCCAAAAAATCGCAACTTTCGTATAATGTTTAATTTGAAAAAAAGGAGAGATGACTCTATGAAAATATATGATATTATAATAGTCGGAGCCGGTCCTGCAGGACTTGCAGCTGGTCTTTATGCAGGAAGAGCCAGAATGGACACTTTGATTATTGAAAAACAGAAGAACGGTGGTCAGATTGTTATTACAAACGAAATTGAAAATTATCCTGGATGTAATGACGAAGAAACAGGTCCTTCTTTGATAGACCGTATGGTAAAGCAAACAGAAAAGTTTGGAGTAGATCATGTTTTTGATACTATTACAGATTGCGAGCTTGAAGGAGAAGTTAAAGTTCTAAAAGGCCTTCACGATGAATATAGAGCTAAGACAGTTATCATTGCTGCCGGTGCGCACCCAATTCCTATCGGATGTCCTGGAGAAAAAGAACTTTCAGGAAAAGGTGTTTCTTATTGTGCAACTTGTGACGCTGCTTTCTTTGAAGACTTTGAAGTATATGTAGTAGGCGGCGGAGATTCTGCAGTTGAAGAAGCAATGTATTTGACTAAGTTTGCTCGTAAGGTAACCATAATCCACAGAAGAGATGAGCTCAGAGCAGCTAAATCGATTCAGGAAAAAGCCTTTGCAAATGAAAAAATTGATTTCTTATGGGATACGGTAGTTGATGAAATTAAAGGCGACGGCATGGTTGAGTCCATGGTCGTTAAAAATACAAAAACAGGCGAAACTAAAGAGATTGTTGCAGATGAAGAAGATGGAATATTTGGAATTTTTGTATTCATCGGATTCACTCCTAACTCAGACCTGTTTAAGGGTAAGGTTAAGATGAACGACAGAGGATACATCGTTACAGATGATGATATGAAGACAGATATTCCTGGCATATTTGCAGCAGGAGATATTCGCCAGAAGAGCTTAAGACAGGTTGTAACAGCTGCTGCTGACGGTGCGATTGCCGCAGTTCAGGCTGGAAAATATATTGAAGAAAACGAATAATAATTTTTGGGAGGATTTTAAAATGTTAGAAGTAGATAAGACAAATTTTGAAGCTGAAGTATTACAGGCAGAAGGTTATGTATTGGTAGATTTCTTTGGTGACGGATGTGTTCCATGTCAGGCATTGATGCCACATGTACACGACATGGGAGATGTTTACGGAGATAAGATCAAATTTACAAGCCTTAACACAACAAAAGCAAGAAGACTTGCTATCGGCCAGAAGATTATGGGCCTTCCTGTAATTGCAATCTATAAAGATGGTGAAAAAGTTGAAGAGCTTGTAAAAGATGACGCAACTAAGGAAGCTGTAGAAGAAATGGTTAAAAAATATTATGCTATGGCATAATTAAAAAGGAGTCGTAAGTAAATGAGTAATTATGCAGTTATTAAAGGTGCAAGCTACATTTTAGCGGCTGCACCTGATATGGTTTTACACAACGGTACAACTCAGACAACAGAAATGGTCGTTAATCCTGAGTCAGAATATCTGAAGGAGCTTCCTAATCATTTGAGAAGTTTTGACGATGTTTTATCATATATACCTAACCAGGTTTATATTGGCAACATGACCAACAAGGAACTGGCAGAAACAGAATTTCCTTGGTATGACAAAAAAGTAGCTGAACCTAAGAGACAAGGTAAATATGGTGAAATCATGCCGCAGGATGAGTTCTTAGGCTTGATTCAGATTTGTGATGTATTTGATCTTGTTAAATTGGAACCTGAGTTTGCTAAATCAGTTAAGGAAAAATTAACTGCCCACGGCATGTTAAAGCAGGAGCAGCTTGATATTTTAGATAAAAATACAGATGGAATAGAAGAGATTGAAAAGCTTGTAAATGAAGAACATGCAGAAGCTCTTTACAATGATTTTAAGCTCGTTGGAGCAGTTAAGCGCGCTCACGATGTAGATGCAAACCTGAGTGCTCACGTAATGCTTGAAAATTTAGTTTCAAAAGCATCCAGCGTACTTGCTATGTTACATCTGCTAAGAGTTACAGGAATTAATCCCGAAGATGTTGATTATGTAGTTGACTGCTGCGAAGAAGCTTGCGGAGATATGAACCAGAGAGGTGGCGGTAACTTTGCAAAGGCTGCTGCTGAAGTAGTAGGACTTACAGGAGCAACAGGCTCAGACGTAAGAGGATTCTGTGCAGGTCCTTCTCATGCAATTCTTGATGCTGCATCATTGGTAAAAGCAGGAACATTTAAGAATGTTATCGTTACAGCAGGCGGATGTACTGCTAAACTGGGAATGAACGGCAAAGACCACGTTAAAAAAGGTCTGCCTATCTTAGAAGACTGCTTGGGTGGTTTTGCAGTACTTATCAGCGAAAATGACGGAGTAAACCCTATAATCAGAAATGATATTGTGGGAAGACATACAGTAGGAACAGGTTCATCACCTCAGGCAGTAATAGGTTCATTGGTAACTGATCCGCTTGACGTTGCAGGCTTAAAACTTACAGAAATCGATAAGTTTGCACCTGAATTACAGAATCCTGATATTACAAAACCTGCAGGAGCAGGAGACGTTCCTGAAGCTAACTACAAGATGATTGCAGCTCTGGGAGTAAAGAGAGGCGATATTCAGAGAACTGAAATTGCTGATTTTGTTGCACAGCGTGGTTTGACAGGATGGGCGCCTACTCAGGGACATATTCCGTCAGGAGTTCCTTATATGGGACCTTGCAGAGATGATATCTTGAACGGAGATGTTAAGCGTGCAATGGTCATAGGTAAAGGAAGCTTATTCCTTGGCAGAATGACCAACTTATTTGATGGTGTATCTTTTGTAATTGAAGCAAACTCCGGCAAGCAAGAAGAAGCTGCCGCTGTTTCAGAAGATAAGATTAAGAGCTTAATCGGCGAAGCTATGCGTGACTTTGCAAAATCTTTGATGGAATAGTAGAAGAGGGAAGGAAAAAGATATGTCAGAAAAGCAGATCAAAAGTATGATTGCAAACACCTTTTTGGACATAGCAGATGCTCTTGAGACCGGCAGCTTTGGTAAGAAGCCGGTTATCGGAGTAGCTGTTGCAGGCACTGAGCACGGTATGGATAATATCTATGCCGGAGTAAAACTTGCTGAGAAAAAAGGCTATAAAGCAGTTGTTATAGAAGGTGAAGACGCACACAAGCAGATGGAAAAAATGCTTGACAATGGAGAAATCCAAGGTGCAGTGACGATGCATTATCCATTCCCTATCGGTGTTTCAACGGTGGGTAGAGTAATTACTCCTGGAATGGGTAAGGAACTTTATTTGGCGACGACGACAGGAACATCATCAACTGATCGTGTTGAATCTATGGTGAAGAACGCAGTTTACGGAATCATAGCAGCAAAAGCTTCCGGCGTTGAAAATCCTACTGTCGGTATCGCTAATATTGATGGTGCAAGACAGACAGAGATTGCACTTAAAAAATTAAAAGAAAACGGATATGATATAAACTTTGCAGAGTCATCAAGAAGCGACGGCGGAGTAGTTATGAGAGGTAACGACCTCTTGGAAGCTTCTGCTGATATTATGGTAATGGATGCTTTGACAGGAAATCTGATGACTAAAATATTCTCCGCATATACTACAGGAGGCAGTTATGAATCCTTAGGATATGGCTATGGACCTGGAATAGGAGAAGGATATGACAAAGTCGTTATGATTATTTCAAGAGCATCAGGAGCTCCTGTAATCGCAGGTGCAATTCAGTATGCTACAGAGCTTCTTGAAAATAAGGTGCTCGAAGTATCTGCCAAGGAATTCGAGGCTGCAAATAAGGCAGGATTTCAGGAAATCCTAGCTGAAATCAGAGACAGCAAAAAGGGAAGCGAAGCTCCTAAGACAGTGACAGCGCCACCTAAAGAAGTAGTAACTTATGAAATCCATGGTATTGAGGTAATCGACCTTGAAGATGCGGCAAGTTCTCTTTGGGAAAAGGGAATGTATGCTGAAACAGGAATGGGATGTACAGGTCCTGTAATACTTGTAAGCGATGCTAATGCAGATGCTGCAAGAAAAGTACTTGAAGAAAAAGGTTACATCCAATAATCAATATTAGCCTCTTTGATTATTTAACGGATAACAATAAAAGCGTCGTACATGCTTGGAATCAGCCACGTGTACGACGTTTTAACTTAAAAAGAACATGTGCCCGGCGGGGCAATTGTCAAATTAAAACAGCTGTCTGAGGCGTTTAGACAGCTGTTTTGTTGGGTGATTATGTACTATTTTCTTTATGGTCTATAAGCTTAAAATCTTTTTCGGTGACATTGTAAAAACCTTCATAATCTAGGTTTGAGAGGCGTTGTACTTCTAAATAAGCATCAAAGACTTTAAGCTTTTACTCGATAGTTTTATTTGGAAATCTCAATGATAAAATCACCGAAGATTTCTCCATCTTTAACTGTTACGGTGCATCCTTGACTTTTTGCTAATCTTGTAACATTATTCATAGCAGTATTGTTATCTACAAGGACTTCCAGTTTTGATTCTTTTGCCAAAGCTTTTTTGGTCATGATAACGGGCTGCGGACATGAACATCCTCTTGCATCTACTAACATTTGTGTAGGCTCCTTTCAGTTTTGCTGTTAAACTTATTGTTGCAATAATTTGACCAATTCTTTGATTAATTCCTAATCACATTCTAACAATCCAAATCAAAAATGTAAAATTGCGTTTATTTATCATATAGTTAATTTATATAGAATAATACAATTAACAAAAAAACATGGACAAAAAATTGGCGTAAATGTTTAAAAAAACTATTTTACAATAATAATATAAGGTAATATAATCAAAACTGCAATAATAATGATATGGAGAATCTAATGAAAAAAGTTTATTTGGATAATGGAAGTACGTCTTTTCCTAAAGCTCCCAAAGTAGGTGAATCTATGGCTAGATTCATAACAGAAGTAGGCTGCAATATAGGGAGAGGAGGATATGAAACAGCATATAATTTAGGTGAAACCATATTTGAGACAAGAAGTATGCTTTGTCGTATATTTAATTTTTCTGATGAAAAATATGTTGTATTTACTCCCAATGTTACTTATAGTCTTAATTTTGCAATAAAAGGTTTGCTTAAAAGGGGCGATCATGTAATAATTTCTTCTATGGAGCATAATGCAGTAGCAAGACCATGTGAGAGCTTAAAATCACTTGGAGTTGATGTAACTATTTCACCTTGCAACAGTGAGGGGACTCTTGATATCGATCAGTTTTGCAGATCATTTAAACAAAATACCAAGATGGTAGTTATGTCTCATGCGTCAAATGTGTGTGGTACGGTTCTTGATGCAGAGAGAGTAGGCAAAATATGCAAAGAGAGAGGTGTATTTTTTGTATTAGATGCAGCTCAAAGCGCAGGAATTTTAAATATAGATTTTGAAAAATTTAATCTTTCGGCATTGTGTATTACAGGGCATAAGGGACTGCTGGGTCCACAGGGAATAGGAGCTATCTTGATGACTCCGGAGTTTTCATCTGCTTTGGAGCCTATTATTGACGGAGGCACAGGAAGTGCATCCCACCTTTTGACTATGCCGGAATTTATGCCGGATAAGTTTGAAGCAGGAACTCTTAATTTGCCTGGAATAATAGGTCTTAATACATCTCTTAGATATATTGAATCTGTTGGTATAGATAATATATTCAATGTAGAAAAACTTTTGGCCGAAATGTTTATAGAAGAGATAGATAATATTGATGGAGTTCGTATTGTAGGAAGCCGAGATTGGAATCGAAAAGTAGGAATTCTGTCTCTTGATTTCGAGCAGATAGATAATGCAGAGATTGCCTTTTTATTAGATTCAGAGTATGGAATAATGACCAGATGTGGACTTCACTGTGCTCCTTTGGCTCATAAGACTCTTGGAACATATCCTAGGGGAACTGTCAGATTTGCCTTTGGACACAAGAATACCAAGGAAGATGTTAGATATGCTGCGGAGGCAATTAAAAATATATTGAATGATTGATGTATAAATTTGGTATAAATGATATGTGCAGTATATTTCCCAGAGAATATCCCAAAATAAGTTCAAGGAGGGATATCATGGAGAGAAAAGAAGAAAAGAGTTATGCTTGTCCTGGAGAAGATAAAGGATATGAATTTGAAGAGGTGGGAAAAAATAACTAATACGTATAATATGGTTTATAAATAAGGGCTTTCGTTATTTTAAATAAGACGAGAGTCTTTATTTGTGTTTTATGTTTCTTGTGTTTTTAGACAATATGTGATAAAATATATTAGATAATTAATGTTTTGAAGGTAAATAGATGAAGAATACGTTAAAGCTTGAAAATTTGCTGCCAAAATATTCATGGCTGCCTATTGTAATGGCTTTTGCAGCTAATGGAATTACATATTTTGTGACCAGATTGTTTACTTCGTCGAGAGAACATTACGGCGTTTTAACCGGCATAGATGAAGTTATACCTTTTGTACCTGCATTTATAGTTATATATGTAGGGGCATTCTTGTTTTGGGGAATTGGATATTGGAGAATTGCATATGCTGATGAGCAGCTTTGCATGGAGATTATCACTGCTGATATAATTGCAAAGTTGATATGCTTTATGTTTTTTGTTATAACTCCGACTTCGATGGTTAGACCTGATATTATAGGTGAAGATATATTTAGTCAGCTTACAGGACTTATATATTTTCTTGATGAACCCGATAATCTTTTCCCGTCGATACACTGCCTTGAAAGCTGGGCGTGTTTTCGCGGTGTGGCCAAGATAAAGGACTGCAATGTATGGTTTAAAGTATCTTGCTTTGCTATGGCTATAGCGGTGTTTATGTCTACGCTTTTTGTAAAACAACATCTGTTTTTGGATGTGATAGCCGGTGTAGCTGTATTTGAAATAGGACTTTTAATATGTAAGCGTTTTTCTGCATATAAGCTTCTTTATAGGATAAATTATAAATTTGGAATAGGGATAGAAGATAACAGGTTAGATTCAAGAGGGGAATAGGAATTTTGGACGGAAAGGAAAAAAACACAAAACATCCGGCCTTATCAAAGGTTTTATGGTCAATTTTATTTCTGGCAATTGCGGTGGTGACCATATATATAATTGTGACGCAAAATCGCTCTTTTTCTTTTCGTGATTTTTTATTGTATATTAAATATTCTGATTTTTTACCGCTTTTGGCTGCTATTATATGTATGTTTGGATTCATCATATTTGAAGCGCTTGCTATAAGATGTGCCTGTAAACCGTTTGATCATAAGGCATCAATTGTAAACGGGATAACTTACTCTTCGGCGGATATTTATTTTTCGGCAATAACGCCTTCTGCAACGGGGGGACAGCCGGCATCTGCGTATTTTATGATTAGAAATGGTATGTCTGCAACTGCTGCAACGGCAGCGCTGCTTACAAATTTGATGATGTATACGCTTGCTATTATTGTCATAGGGGCTCTTTCGTTTATAATAGCTCCTAAATTGTTCTTTTCTTATGATATATTACCCAGAGTATTTATAATACTGGGAATAATTATACAGCTAGGTCTTGCAGGATTCTTCATGCTTATGATAAAAAATGAAGTTTTCCTAAATAAAATATGCACCGGAATTATTAATTTTTTGTGTACCATAAAACTTTGTAGAAATAAAGAAAAATGGATGAATAAAATTAATAATGTGATGAGTGATTACGGAGAATGTTTAAAGTTAATAAAGACACATAAAAGAATGATGGTTAAGCTGTTTGTCTTCAATGTATTGCAGCGTATATCTCTTGTGTCTGTAACTATGTTTGTATATATTGCAGCCTTTGGCTGGGGTAGTTCAGTAAAGGTATGGGCTATGCAGGGATTTGCAATCATAGGTTCCAATTCTGTACCTATACCTGGTGCAATGGGGGTTGCTGATTATCTTATGCTTAGTGGATTTGTTCAGTTTATGTCTGAACAGGCGGCTACAAACCTGGAGTTGCTCAGCAGGTCATTGTCATTTTATTTTTGTATAATACTTTGCGGAATATGGGTACTTGTTAGTTATCTTATTTCGCGAGGAAGGAAAAAGAAATGTTAGGATATTATGATTACACAGTGGTTTTGACTTATCTTTCACTGCTTTCGGCAGGAACGGGGATATTTGTCTCTTTAAGCGGCAACGGGCATCCTTATTGGGGTGTTATATTCTTGCTGTTCTGCGGTTTATGTGATGCTTTTGACGGTAAAGTTGCCCGCACAAAAGCTGACAGAACTCAGATGCATATGAATTATGGGATACAGATTGATTCGTTGTCAGATCTGGTAGCTTTTGGCGTTTTGCCTGCTTGTATAGGTATGGCCATGCTGCGTTTATCTCCAACGGTCGAAATGATTATAGATAAGTGTACGCAGTCATGGCAGAGAATACTTTTTATAGGCGTGCTTGGCACAATAATGGTCCTTTACATACTTGCAGCTATGATTCGTTTAGCATATTTTAATGTGACAGAAGAGGAACGACAAAAGACAGAAGGCGGAGCAAGAAAGTTTTATACGGGACTGCCTGTAACGTCGGCTTCGCTTATATTTCCATTTGTAATGCTGCTTCAATATGTTATTCCTGCTGATATTACAGTTGTATATTTTGCAACAGCTATTATTACAGGATTTGCGTTTTTATCAAAAATGAAAATAAAGAAGCCTGGACTCAAAGGCATCTTGATTATGGTAGGAATAGGCGCTATTGAATGTGTACTTGTAATACTTGGGGAGACACTTAAGTGATTGAAGATATTAAGAATAACGTTTTAGCTTATGAACAGGAGGCAAAGGCGCTTAGGTTTTTGTATAATACCACTATTGGAAGAATTATTCTTAAACCTCTTTGCAGCAGAATATTATCAAAAATAGCCGGAGCGTTTTTATCGTCTTCTATGTCAAAGTTTTTAATAGAACCATTTGTAAGGAAAAATCATATAGATCTTGAAGACTATTATAGCGATAAGTTCAAATGCTTTAATGATTGTTTTTCCAGAAAGATAATAGAGTCTAAAAGACCAATCGAGGGGGGGCAAGAAGTATTAATTGCTCCATGTGACGGATGGCTGTCAGCTTATGAAATAAGAGATGATGTTGTCATAGGAGTAAAACAGAGCAGATATACCATTTCATCATTGTTAAGGGATGAAAAGCTTGCAAGAGAGTTTAATGGCGGTTTATGTCTAGTGTTCAGGCTATGTGTAGATAATTATCATAGATACTGCTATATTGACAGCGGCAAAAAGGGAGAGAATATCTATATTCCCGGAAAACTGCATACGGTAAGGCCTATTGCGTTACATGCGGTGCCGGTGTTTTGTGAAAATTGTCGTGAGTATACGGTGATAGAGTCTGATAACTTTGGCAAGATAGTTCAGATGGAAGTAGGAGCAATGCTCGTGGGAAAGATAAAGAATTATCACGGTGCAGGCGATGTTCTTAAGGGGCAGGAAAAAGGAATGTTTTTATATGGAGGCAGTACCATTATAGTTCTTTTAAAAAATGGCGTTGTCAGTATAAACAAGAAGTTTATCAAGAATACTGATGCCGGTGTTGAGACGCCTGTAAAGATGGGCGAAAGATTAAATAAGATGGTTTAAAAGGAATTGCAGAATCATGGTGATTCCTTTTTATATTTAAAATTTCTATGATAAATTGACAGAGTATGCTCATCAAAAAATACGTCGAAATAGCTCACATTTTGTCACGTAAATATTGACTTTTGACATATTAATTTTTATAATATATAAAGAAGCCGAATGTCGTAAAAACGACAGCGGATAGCTGTAATTCCGCAAAGGGTGAGAAGACAAAGGCACACTGGTTTATGACAAATGTCTAACTTTATGTCAAGCTTTTTACGCTGTAGTGGAATTTGAACTACAGCGTTTTCTGTTGTTGTAAAAATATGCGACTATATGTATATAATACTAAAGATACATTTAATAGGCAGAGGAGGTATTAGTATGAATTCTGGTAAAGGAGCGACCGCAGAAGTTGTTAAGAAGATTCTTTCACTTTTGCCGGGCGTAGACTGCGGAGGCTATGGCGGATGTGGCAAGAAAAGCTGTCAAGAATGCGCCGAAAGTATCGCAGCAGGAGAAAGCGTAAATTTGTGCCCTGCTTGCAAGCAGGATGCAGTTGACGCTATTGCAGAAGTCATGGGAGTTCCTACTGTGGAAACAAAAGATGAAGTAGCTTATGTTTTCTGCATGGGAAGAGCCGCAGGCAAGACAAGATTCCAGGGCTTTGCAAGTTGTAAGGATGCAGTTGACGCAGGCTTTAAACGCGGCGAGTGTAAAGATGGTTGCGTAGGAGTAGGCTCATGCATAAGTATGTGTAAGTTCGATGCAATGAAGCTTGAAAATGGAAAAGTTGTCATCGACGTTGATAAGTGTACAGGCTGTATGGCTTGTGCCAATGCAGAGGGTTGCCCTCAAAACTTGATTCGTATGGTTCCTAGAGACGCTACTAACTTTATTCCATGTTCTTCGACTGAAGAGGATGATGAAAAAGTAAGGCAAATTTGCGGATACGGTTGTATTTCATGTGGTGAATGTGAAAGAGCTTGTCCGGAAGGTGCAGTTTCTATAGTAGATAACCATGCAGTAATCGATTATGACAAATGCGTAGGATGCGTAGCATGTGCAGTTAAGTGCAGAAAGAAGATTATAATCGATACATATCATGATATTACAAAGGTTAAAGATAAAGTGGCATTTGTAAAATGCAGCGGCGGAAGCAAAGCATCCGCAGTTTATAAGGAGATGGGTATTCAGAGCTGTACAGAAGCAGTTGAAAAAGTGAACCCTAAGGATTTAGGTCTTTGTACTACAGGTTGCTGCGGTCAAGGAACTTGTACAGGCGTTTGCAGATATGATGCTATACATATAGTAGACGGAACAGCTAAGGTTGATCCTGATAAGTGTGTAGGATGTAAGGACTGTACTTATTCTTGCCCTAAGAACCTCATCGTTATGGTTCCTTATAAAGGACAAAAACAAGTACCATGCAGCTCGGTAGATGATTACGAAGATAAAGCTAAAGTTTGTGACTCAGCTTGTATCGGATGTGAAGACTGTATGAACAACTGTCCTAACGGAGCTATTTATATGGAAGATAAACATGCAGTTGTTGATCCTGAGATTTGTGAAAACTGCAATGTTTGCCAATATATATGTGCAAGAGGCGTTATCAAAGAACAGGTAGTTCCTGAATATAACTATTTGCAGAGAGATGCTCTTAGCATGAGGGAAGGAGAGTGATTACGGTGAGAAAATTAAAAACAATGGACGGAAACACAGCGGCCGCTCACGTAGCATACGCATTCTCTGAGGTTGCGGCAATCTACCCGATTACACCATCCTCACCTATGGCAGAAAGCATGGACGAATGGGTTTCCCAAGATAGAAAAAATATATTTGGAGAGAAAGTAAAGATTGTAGAGATGCAGTCTGAAGGTGGTGCAGCAGGTGCTGTTCACGGTTCAATAGCAGCTGGTTCATATACATCAACATTTACGGCATCACAAGGTCTTCTCCTTATGATTCCTAATATGTATAAGCTGGCAGGAGAACAGACTCCTACAGTATTCCACGTTGCAGCCAGAGCTTTGGCTACTCATGCTCTTTCTATTTTCGGAGATCACTCCGATGTTATGGGTTGCCGCCAGACAGGCTTTGCAATGCTTGCTTCAAACAGTGTGCAGCAGGTAATGGACCTTGCAGCAGTTGCTCATCTTGCAACTATTGCAGGCAAACTTCCTATGCTTCACTTCTTTGACGGATTTAGAACATCCCACGAAAATCAGAAGATTGAAATCTGGGATTATGATGAATTAAAAGATATGGTTGATTGGGAAGCAGTAAAGGCTTTCAAAGAAAAGGCTCTTCATCCTAATCATCCTCACAGCATGGGTTCAGCTGAACAGCCGGAAACTTTCTTCCAGCATAGAGAAGCATGTAACCCTGCATATATAGAGACAGCAGATATTATTGCTGAATACATGGATAAGGTAAACGCTAAGATTGGCACTGACTATAAGCCATTCAACTACTATGGAGATCCTGAAGCTACAGAGATTATCGTAGCTATGGGTTCTGTATGTGATGCGGCAGAAGAAGTGGTTGATTACTTAAGAGGTAAGGGCAAGAAGGTTGGTATCGTTGAAGTTCACCTTTACAGACCTTTCTCACAGAAATACTTGCTTCAGTCTATTCCTAAGACTGTTAAGAAGATTGCTGTCCTTGACAGAACCAAGGAACCTGGCGGTGTAGGCGAGCCTCTATATTTGGATTTGATTTCTGCGCTTAGAGGAACTGAATTTGAAAGCGCATTAATCGTAGGCGGACGTTATGGCCTTGGTTCAAAAGATACTCAGCCAGCAGATGTTTTGGCAGTATATGAAAATCTTTGGAGTGAATCTCCTAAGAAAGAATTTACTATTTCGATTACAGATGACGTTACAAACTTGTCACTTACCCCATCAGAATATCCTGATGTTGCAGCTAAGGGAACAAAGGCTTGTAAGTTCTGGGGTCTTGGTGCTGACGGTACTGTAGGCGCTAACAAAAACAGCGTTAAGATTATAGGAGACCATACAGATAAAAAAGTACAGGCATACTTCCAGTATGATTCCAAAAAATCAGGCGGTGTTACTATTTCTCATCTGCGTTTTGGAGATGAGCCTATCAAATCAACCTATTATGTAAAACAAGCTGACTTTGTAGCATGCCATAATTCAGCATATCTTTACAGATATGAAATGGTTGAGGATGTTAAACCAGGCGGATTCTTCCTGCTCAACTGCGTATGGAGTGATGAGGAACTGGAGCAGCATCTTCCTGCAAAAGTTAAGAGATATATTGCAAAGAATAATGTACAGTTCTACACTTGTGACGCTGTTTCCATAGCTAAGGAAATAGGTCTTGGCGCAAGAAGAACGAACTCAGTTCTTCAGGCAGCTTTCTTTAAGCTGGCAGATATTATTCCTATCGACGATGCAGTTACATATATGAAAGATGCAATCAAGAAGACTTATGGCAAGAAAGGCGAAAAGATCGTTAACATGAACCTTGCAGCAGTAGATGCAGGCGTTAATCATGTTCATAAGGTAGAAGTACCTGCTTCTTGGGCAGCAGCAGAAGACGATGCACCGGCTGAAAAACTGGTAGGCCGTGATAAGCTTCACACAGATTATCTCAACAACATACTTGTTCCTACAAATACATTGACCGGAGATTATGTACCGGTATCAACATTTATGGATACTGCTAATGGTATGATTCCTGCAGGAACGGCTGCTTATGAAAAACGTGGTATAGCTGCCGACGTGCCTAAATGGGATATGGCAAACTGCATGCAGTGCAACTGGTGTTCATACGTTTGTCCTCACGGCGTAATCAGACCTTTCGTAATGGATGAGAAAGAAGCAGAGCCTGTTAAAGACACTGTACTTCCTATGAAAGGCGCAAAGGGTAAGTTTTTTACTCTTGGAATTTCTGCTTTAGACTGTACAGGCTGCGGTTCTTGTGCTGACGTTTGTCCTGCAAGAAAGAAAGCTATCAGTATGCAGGATGCAGAAGATGCTTATGTAAATAAACAGCAGGAAAGATACAACTATCTGTTTAACGAAGTTACAGAAAAAGAAGTACCTTTCAAAGAAGATACAATCAAAGGTTCTCAGTTCAAACAGCCGCTTATGGAATTCTCAGGAGCTTGTCCTGGATGCGGAGAGTCCCCTTATGCAAAACTTATAACACAGCTTTTCGGAGATAGAATGTTTATAGCTAATGCGACAGGATGTTCATCAATTTGGGGATGTTCAGCACCTTCAACTCCTTATACTGTAAATAAGGAAGGAAAAGGTCCTGCTTGGGCTAACTCATTGTTTGAAGATAATGCTGAATTCGGACTTGGTATGGCTATTTCCGTACAGGCTCGTAGAAATGAGATGAAGTCAACAGTTGAAAGATTGGCGGATAAATTGGGAGTACCTGCAAAAGCATGGCTCGTATCAATGGATGATGCCAAAGCTTCAGCTAAGACAGGAGATGCTTTGGTAGAAGCATGTAAGGCTATAGCAGATACTGATGAAGATGCAAAATATGTTGTTGACAATAAGGATATGCTTGTTAAACCTTCAATGTGGATCTTCGGTGGAGACGGATGGGCTTATGATATAGGTTACGGCGGACTTGATCATGTACTTGCTTCAGGTGAAAACGTAAACGTAATGGTATTTGATACAGAAGTTTACTCCAATACAGGCGGACAGTCTTCAAAAGCTACACCAATCGGTGCCGTTGCTAAGTTTGCTGCTTCCGGTAAGGCTGTTAAGAAGAAAGATTTGGCTCAGATTGCCATGGCATATGGATATGTATACGTAGCTCAAATAGCTATGGGTGCAAATCCGGCTCAGACATTAAAGGCAATCAAAGAAGCTGAAAGCTATGATGGTCCTTCCCTGATTATCGCATATGCACCTTGTATCAACCATGGCGTAAAAGCAGGTATGAACAAGTCAATGCTTGAAATGAAAAATGCAGTTCGTTCCGGTTATTGGAATCTGCTTAGATATAATCCTGCTCTTGCTGATGAAGGCAAGAATCCTCTTTCAATAGACAGCGGTGAAGCTAATGAAAGCTTCAGAGACTTTATCATGGGAGAAGTAAGATACAACTCACTTAAGCTTAAATTCCCTGAAAGAGCAGAAGAATTGTTCGATAAAGCAGAAGAGATGGCTAAGGATAGATATGAAACATTGCTCAATCGTAAAAAGAGCATGGATAACTAGGAAAGGAGGATGAGCAAAATGAAAATGTTTGAAGTAACTTACAAAAGAAGACTTAACTCTAACATGGTTTGGCTTAAGATATACGCTCCTTTAGTAGCTAGAAAAGCAAGACCTGGTCAGTTCATCATCCTTCGTACAGATGAATATGGCGAAAGAATTCCTCTTACAATGGCAGGACATGATGAAAAAGACGGCACTATTGATTTGATTTATGCTGCTGTTGGAAGAACTACAATGTTGATGGATCAGCTTGAAGTAGGTGACTGCTTTGCAGATATAGTTGGACCTCTTGGAAAACCGACTCATATGGAAGGCCTTAAGAAGGTTTGTGTAGTAGGCGGAGGTACAGGTAATGCACTTGCATATCCTCTTGCTTGCGGTATGCACGATCACGGCGTAGAAACTGTTATGATCGAAGGCTTCAAGACAAAGGATTTGGTAATTCTTGAAGATGAATTCAGAGCAGGTGTAGATAAGCTTTATGTAATGACCGATGATGGTTCTTACGGCGAAAAAGGCTTTACGACTGCAAAGCTTGAAGAGCTGATTCAATCTGGTGAAAAATTCGATGAAGTCATCGCTGTAGGTCCTCCTATGATGATGAAGTTCACTTGCCAGATCGCAGAAAAATACGGTATTCACTCCGTAGCATCTTTGACAGCTTATATGATAGATGGTACAGGAATGTGCGGAGGCTGTCGCTGCAACATCGGTGGAGAAGATAAATTCGTATGCGTAGACGGACCTGAATTCGACGGTGCTTTAGTAGATTGGGATGAATTAATTAAAAGAAGCAATTACTATAAGGATCAGGAAGCGGAAGACAGAGCTCACGTTTGTCGCTTGACAGGAGGTGTTCGTTACAATGATTAATTTAGTAAGAGAAAAGAATCCTATGCCTGAGCAGGCTCCTGATATTCGTAATAAGAATTTCCTTGAAGTAGCAGAAGGGTATACTGAGGAAATGGCCATAAATGAGGCTATGAGATGTCTTAAATGTCGTAAGAAGCCTTGCATGACAGGTTGTCCTGTAATGGTTAAGATACCTGATTTTATTGCAAAGGTAGCAGAAGGTGAGTTTGAAGAGGCTTATCAGATAATAAGTGAAACAAGTTCATTGCCTGCAATATGCGGTCGTGTATGTCCGCAGGAAAATCAGTGTGAAGGCAAGTGCGTTCATGGTAAGAAAGGTGAACCTGTAGCTATAGGTCGTCTTGAAAGATTTGTTGCCGATTGGCATGCAGCAAATTACTGTGATGAAGAGATAAAACCGGCAGAGAGCAACGGACATAAAGTTGCTGTAATCGGAGCTGGTCCTGCAGGTCTTGCATGTGCAGGAGACCTTATAAACAAGGGTTATGAAGTAACAGTATATGAAAGCTTACATAAGACAGGCGGCGTATTGGTTTATGGAATTCCACAGTTCCGTCTTCCGAAAGAAATCGTTGCGGCAGAGGTTGCAAAACTTGAGGCTAAAGGAGTTAAGTTTGTTACAGATGCCATCGTAGGAAGAGCTATTACTGTTGATGAGCTTATGGAAGAAGAGGGATTTGAATCAGTATTCATCGGAACCGGAGCAGGACTTCCTGCATTCATGAAGATTCCTGGAGAAAATCTTCTCGGCGTTTGCTCGGCTAACGAATATCTGACTCGTATTAACTTGATGAAAGCATATTTGCCTGAATACGATACTCCTATTCAATATGCTAAGAACATTGCTGTAGTAGGCGGCGGTAACGTAGCTATGGATGCTGCAAGATGTGCTAAGCGTATGGGAGCAGAAAATGTATATATCATCTATCGTCGTTCAGCAGAAGAAATTCCTGCAAGAGCAGAAGAGATTCACCATGCGATAGAGGAAGGTATCGATTTCAGATATCTGACTAATCCTGTGTCTGTTAAGGGTACAGAAGACGGTCATGTTTGCGGTATAGAATGTGTTAAGATGGAGCTTGGAGAACCTGATGCTTCAGGAAGAAGAAGGCCTGTTGAAATCAAAGATTCTAACTTTATTCTAGATGTTGACTGCGTAATAATGGCAATAGGTACGAAACTCAATACTTTGATACTTGATACTACCAATGAGCTTGCTGCTAACAGTAAAGGTGGTATCGGAACAGATGATGCGGCTAGCACAAATCGTCCGGGAATATTTGCCGGAGGAGATGCTGTAACAGGTGCCGCTACAGTAATCAAAGCTATGGGAGCCGGAAAGGTTGCCGCAGCAGGTATTGATGAATTTTTAAGTAAATAAAATTTTACATTTTAAGAGAGAGTCTCCTATTTGGGAGGCTCTTTTGATATAGACAAAACTTTTTGAATTTAATTTTAATTTAGTCGCAATATAAAAATATGATTAAATTTAAAAAAGATAAAGTAATGAAGAACTTCAATGAAAAAATGATAAAGTATTGTGCTCCCACTCTTGCAGGAATAAAAGCAGGAAGCACATTTTCTTATGCTTTTGATAGTGAAGAAGAGATGTTTTATATATTGAGAAAAATAAATCGTATGTTGGATAAAAGCGGCATAAAGGTACTTCCTCTTAGAAAATCTAAAGATAGAGTTTTGATATATGTATTTCGTATTAAATTATTGCAAGATATTCTGATTAAAGATTCGTCAAAGAGCATGCTTGAACAGTTTGGCTATATTTGCCAAAATCCGGGGAAATGTGTGACTCATCTGATTGATAGAATAAATAATGAGGGGGAATTTCCACATGAGATTGGTTTGTTTCTCGGCTATGCTTATGATGACGTTAAAGGATTTATCGACAATTGTGCTTCCAATTATAAGAGTTTGGGCAGATGGAAGATTTATGGTGATGAGCAGGCAACTCTTGCTCTTTTTGAAAAATATGAAAAGTGTACGAAAGATTGTTATGACATGTGGAATAGCGGAGCTTCCATTGAATTTTTAGCCACAATTAATTGATGTAAATGATAGTTTGTGGTAATATTATTTTGATAAAAATATAGTGGGGAGGGGGTATTAATTATGTATAGGTTATTGATTGTTGAAGACGATATGGGAATCGCAGAAGCAATTGAAAAACAAGCGACGGCTTGGGGTCTTACAGTAAAATGCATCAAAGATTTTCAAAGCGTTATGCAGGAATTTGCAGAATTTAATCCCCATTTGATTTTGATGGATATAGGGCTGCCTTTTTTTGACGGATATTATTGGTGCAGTGAAATAAGAAAAGTATCTAAAGTTCCTATAATATTCATATCTTCTGCTTCTGATAATATGAACATAATTATGGCAATGAATATGGGAGCAGATGATTTTATATCTAAACCTTTTGATCAGAGTGTTCTTATGGCTAAAGTTCAAGCGATGCTACGGAGAACTTATAATTTTTCTTCGGCTGTACCTGTTATTGAGCATAATGGAGCGCTGCTTAATACGGGCAGTAACATGCTTGTTTATAATGATAAAAATATAGAGCTTACTAAAAATGAATATAAGATTCTTTTGGTTTTAATGGAGAATAAGAGTAAAGTTGTAAGTCGTGAAAGGCTTATGGAAGTACTTTGGGAGACAGATAGCTTTATAGATGAAAATACTTTAACTGTAAATGTAGGAAGATTGAGAAAAAAACTTGAAGCTGCTGGGCTAAATGATTTTATAAAAACTAAATTCGGGGTAGGTTACATAGTTGGATAATAGTATATATAACAGAGAAAAAATACAGTTTGTAAAAAGCTATTTTAAATATAGAAAGACCATTATAATCGTTTTTTTAATATTTTCTTTTATATTTTTAACTTCTTTTTTGTTGTATAGACTTCCGATTTTAGCAGTATTATATCCTGTTATAATTTGCAGCATAGTAGGAATAGGTATTTTTATATTTGATTTGAAGAAAGTATTTTCTAAGCATAAAGAGCTTATGAGAATCAAAACTCTTTCGGCCACTCTGATAAATTCTTTTCCCTATACAGATGAAATAAGTGAAGAGGATTATATAGATATAGTCAATATGCTGTGCGACGAACATAGACAGCTTATAAGTGAGATGAATAAAAAGTACTGGAATATGGTGGATTATTATACTATATGGGCACATCAGATTAAAACTCCCATAGCTTCTATGAAACTTAATTTGCAGAATGAAGATACTGATTTTGCAAGACGCATGTCTTCTGAACTTTTCAGAATAGAACAATATGTAGATATGGTTTTGATGTTCTTAAGGCTTGACTCTGAAGATACAGATTATTTGATAAAGGAATATGATTTAGATAGTATAGTTAAACAGGCGATTAAAAAATTCTCAAGTGAATTTATAATGAGAAAAATTGTACTGAATTATGAACCTATTGATGCTAAGGTGATTACCGATGAAAAATGGCTTTCTTTTGTTGTTGAACAGGTGCTTTCTAATTCTTTAAAATATACAAGGCAAGGTTTTATAACCATAAGCCTTGAAGAGCCTAAAACTTTATGTATAACAGACACGGGGATAGGAATAGCCTCAGAGGATTTGCCTCGTATATTTGAGAGAGGATACACGGGATATAATGGGCGGCTTTATAAAAAAGCAAGTGGTATAGGCTTATATTTATGCAGAAGAATATGCCGTAATTTGGGGCACAATATAACGGCAGAATCTAAGATAGGCGAAGGTACTACTGTGAGGATAAATCTTGAGCAACAGAAAATAGAATTTGAATAAAGTTTTATTAAATCTTACATCATTGTTAGAAGTTCAAGGAGAATTGTAAGCCTATGTAATGGCAATCAATTCTCTTTTTTGTTAAAGTAAATATAGAAATTCACAAGGGAGGATTTTTATAAAATGAGTATTTTGGAAGTTAACGGATTAAAAAAAGTATATACTACTCGCTTTGGCGGAAATAAAGAGCTCTTAAAAATGTTAATTTCAGTGTTGAGGACGGGGAATATGTAGCAATAATGGGAGAGTCAGGTTCTGGAAAGACTACTTTGCTCAACATATTGGCAGCGCTGGATAAACCTACGAGCGGCAGTGTAGTTTTGGACGGCAACGATTTAACTAAAATAAAAGAAGCGTCAATTGCAGCATTTAGAAGGGATAATTTGGGATTTGTATTTCAGGACTTTAATTTGCTTGATACTTTTACCATTGCAGATAATATATATCTGCCGCTGGTACTGGCAGGAAAGAGTTATGAAGAAATGAACAAGCGCCTTAAATTAATAGCGCCGAGACTGGGGATTTCAGAGCTCTTAAGAAAATATCCGTATGAGGTATCAGGGGGACAAAAACAACGTGCGGCAGTAGCGAGAGCTCTTATTACAAATCCTAAGATAATATTGGCGGATGAACCTACAGGTGCGCTTGATTCTAAGTCGACAGACGAACTTTTGAGATTGTTTGGGGACATCAATAATAATGGTCAGACCATATTGATGGTAACACATTCAGTTAAAGCGGCAAGCCATGCCAGTAGAGTATTGTTTATTAAAGATGGAGAGGTATTCCATCAAGTTTACAAGGGAAATGGCACAAGTCAGCAGCTTTACCAAAAGATTTCCGATACTCTTACTATGTTGCAGGCGGGTGGTGAGAGATAATGAAGGCAGGATTTTACCCTAAATTAGCATTAACAGGAATGAAAAAGAACAAGAGATTGTATCTGCCATATATATTGACGTGTATAGGTATGATCATGATGCATTATATAATAACATTCCTGTCAGATACACCTGTATTCAGCACCATGAGAGGCAATCAATCTCTTCAGGTTATGTTAGATTTGGGAAGCTGGATTATAGCTATATTTTCGACTATATTTTTGTTTTACACCAATTCGTTTTTGATGCGCAGGCGGAAAAAGGAATTCGGACTTTATAATATCCTTGGAATGGATAAGTTTAATATAAGTAAAATTTTACTGTGGGAAAGTATAATAGTAGCTGTATTTTCACTGGTAGCAGGACTTGGCTTTGGAATAGTATTTTCTAAATTTGCAGAACTTGGGCTTATAAATATAATGAAAAGCTCAGTTAGTTATGCCATATCTGTTTCAGTTGACGCAGTTATAAGGACACTTATTTCGTTTTGCATAATATTTTTGCTTATATTGGTCAATTCGCTGATCCGTGTTAAGCTATCAAATCCTGTTGAGATGCTCAGAAGTGAGAACTTCGGCGAAAAGAAACCTAAAGGTAACTTTGTATTTGCACTGATAGGTCTTGTGCTTCTTGGAGCAGCCTATTATTTGGCAGTATCTATAAAAGATCCGCTATCAGCATTAGCATGGTTTTTTATAGCTGTTATAATGGTAATACTCGGAACATATCTTCTATTCATAACGGGCTCAGTGGTACTTTGTAGAATTTTGCAGAAAAATAAAAAATACTATTATAAAGCTAATCATTTTGTGTCTGTTTCATCTATGGCGTATAGAATGAAGAGAAATGGAGCAGGACTTGCATCCATATGTATTTTGGGAACGATGGTACTTGTAATGATAGCATCTACTTCATGTCTGTATTTTGGAGAGGAAGATGCTCTAAATAAGAGGTTTCCAAGAGATATTATGACTGAAGTAGCTTTTCATTCGGCGGGTGACATGAATGAACAAAATCTCTCGCTTATGAAAGAAAAGATGAATAATGTAACTGACAAATATGGTGCAAATCCTAAAGATGATATATCCTATAGTTATGGCAAAGTCATTGCTTTCGTTGAAGCTGATGGAAAAATCAATACTGATGTGAAAGACGAAGGAATAGATATGAACTCGGTCGATGATTTATATCAGTTGTGTTTCATTTCACTTGAAGACTATAATAAAATACTTGGCAAAGATGAGAAGCTCAAAAGAGATGAGGCGATGATATATGTAACACATGGAGAATATAACCATGAATATTTAGGGCTAGAAGGCGGAAAATCTCTTAAAGTAATCAAGGTTCTAGGCGAATTCATAGATGATCCAGATGCGGCTATGAACATAATACCGACGTTATTTGTTGTGGTGGATGACTTTGAAAATTGTGTGAAACCTTTTGAAAGCTCTGAGCAGAATATGATGGTTTTTAAATGGATTTATGGATTTGATACCTCCATTTCTGATGAGAAACAGATGGAAATGTATAAAGAAATTGGAAAAGAATGTTATGAAGTTGTAGATCAAAGTAATGAAATAGATCACGTTTTATGTGAAAGTTTAGCCTATAACAAAGAAGATTTTTACAGTAACTTTGGAGGATTGTTTTTCCTTGGAATAATGCTCAGCATAGTGTTCCTATTTGCAGCAGTCTTGATAATATATTACAAGCAGATTTCAGAAGGGTATGAGGATAAATCCAGATTTGAGATAATGCAGAAAGTTGGAATGACAAAGAGGGAAATAAGGAAGAGTATAAATTCCCAGATACTTGTGGTCTTTTTTCTTCCGCTTATAGCGGCAGGATGCCATCTTGCATTTGCATTTCCTTTGATTCAGAAGCTGCTTATGTTATTTAACCTGATAAATACTTGGCTGCTGGTTTTGACAACAGCTATAAGTTTCCTGATATTTGCAATGTTTTACATGATAGTTTACAGAATCACTTCCAACGGATATTATAAGATAGTAAGTGAAAACAGATAATATAAAGGCTCAATAATTTAAGAAAGGTGCTTGTCCGCTTGTGTAAATTGAAAAACACTTGGGTTAAGCACCTTTTAATTTAATTATGCGTTTGCGAATTGGTCTGCAATTTCCATTATCATTTCTCTGCATCCGCCGCATTTGTTGCCTATATTTAGCTTTTCGCATATTTCTTTTAGGTCTGTAATACCTGTTTCTTTGATAAAGTCTTCGATTTGCCCTCTTGTGACGTGGCGACAAGCACATGTTTCATATTCTCTTGAATTTTTATCCATAATAACCTCCATTTAGTTTTTAAAATATTATAACCAGTATATCACTTTTAATTTGACAGTTAAAGTGGTATAATAAACGCACGATTATATTTACGGCGCTATTGCAATGAAGCGTTCATTGAAACCCAGCGATATATCCTTGCAGCTGGGTTATAATAAGCGATAATAAAGAAAAGGGATGATAAAGATGATTAAGGTAGATATTTTTTCAGGATTTTTAGGAGCAGGAAAGACTACTATTATTAAAAAGCTTGTAAGTGAAGCCTACAAAGGGGAAAAAGTTGTTCTTATTGAAAATGAGTTTGGTGAAATAGGTATTGACGGAGGATTCTTAAAAGATGCAGGAATTGAAATAAATGAGATGAATTCAGGATGTATCTGCTGTAGTTTGGTAGGCGATTTTGGAAAAGCGCTTAGACAAGTTATAGATGAGTTTAAACCAGAGAGGATATTGATTGAACCATCAGGCGTTGGTAAACTCAGCGATATTATAGAAGCAGTTAAAAATTTGCATATTGAAGAAGTTAAGCTAAATGGTTTTACTACTATTGTAGACGCCGGCAAAGCAAAGATATATATGAAAAATTTTGGAGAGTTTTTCAACAATCAGGTGGAGCATGCAAGTTCTATTATATTGAGTCACACATCTAAATTAAGTGAAGAAAAGATGAAACAGGTTGTAGACCTTTTAAAAGAACATAATCCTCATGCTGTTATTATTACGACAGAGTGGGACAAGCTCTCAGGAAAGCAGGTACTTGCAGCAATTGAGAATAAAGATACACTGCAAGAAGCTCTTCATCATTTGGAGGAAGAGCACTGCCATGAGCATCATCATGAACATGATCATCATGAGCACCACGATTATGAAGAACACTGTTGCTGCGGTCATGAACACCACGATCATGAAGAACACTGTTGCTGCGGCCATGACCACGATCATCATCACCATCATGCAGATGAAGTGTTCGACAGTATAGGTGAAGAGACTACTAAAAAATACACTGTGGAAAATATTGAGCAAGCTCTAAAGTCTTTAGAAGACCAGCATTCTTATGGATTTGTACTTAGGGCAAAGGGCATAGTAGAGGCAGAAGACGGCAGTTGGATACATTTCGATTATGTTCCGGGAGAGCCTGACGTAAGATTAGGAGGAGCGGAAGTTACAGGAAGACTGTGTGTAATAGGGTCTGAGTTAAATCATGAAGCAATTCATAAATTGTTTGATCTGTAAACGGAGGAAGTGCGAAAATGGCAAATCTTAGAGAAATGCCCGTATATTTATTTACAGGGTTTTTGGATGCTGGTAAAACGACTTTTATACAAGAAACATTGGAGGATCCTCAGTTTAACGGAGGAGAAAACACTCTAGTTTTATTATGCGAAGAAGGAGAAAAAGAGCTTGAACCTATCAAGTTTGCAGCTTCAAATGTAAAGATAGTAACATTGGATGATGAAGAAGAACTTACAGAGAACTATCTTAAAGAATTGGAAAAGAAATATGGATTTGAGCGAATTATAATAGAATATAATGGCATGTGGCTTCTCGATAATCTTTATGCCGTATTGCCTGAGCATTTTAGAGTGTATCAGGAGATGTCTTTTGCCGATGCAAGAACATATCTGACATATAACAATAATATGCGAAATTTAACTGTTGATAAGATGAAATCTCCGGAAGCTATAATATTTAAAAATTTCGATAAGTCTATGGACAAGATGGAATTTCATAAAATTGTAAGAGTCATAAACAGAAGATGTCAGATTATCTATGAGTATGATAAAGATAATATAGAGTTTGATAATATTGAAGATCCACTGCCATATAATTTAGAAGATTCCTTGGTAGAGATCAAAGATCAGGATTATGCTATATGGTATACTGATATGAACGAAGATGAGGAAAAGTATTATGGCAAAGTCATGAAAATAAAAGGAAGAACTCTACTTGGAGGCGGTCTTGACGATGATGAATTTGTAATCGGAAGACATATAATGACATGTTGCATTGAGGATATACAGTTTGGCGGTTTAGTGGCAAAATATCAAAAATCACAGGAACTGGAACATGGAGGATGGGCTGTGATGACAGCCAAGGTTGAGAAAGAATTTAACCATATGTATCAAAGCGAGGGACCTGTATTTCACGTTATAAGTGTTGATAAGGTCACGGCACCGGAGGAAGAAGTCGCTACTTTTTATTAGCGGTATATATAAATTTTGGAGGTTAATTTATGAGAAAAACAAAAATTGTTTGCACTTTAGGTCCGGCATCATCAGACAGAGAGACTATGAAGGCCATGCTAGAAGCCGGGATGAATGTTGTACGTCTTAATTTTTCTCACGGAACCCATGAAGGGCATAAGAAAACTATAGAAGAATTTCGAAAAGTAAGAGATGAACTGGGGCTGCCTGCTGCGGTTTTACTTGACACTAAGGGACCTGAGATAAGAACAGGCAACTTTGTAAATGGAGAAGAAATTTTAGAAAACGGTCAAACATTTGTACTTACTACTGAGAATATAGAAGGTACAAAGGAACGTGTGTCCGTTACATATAAGGATTTGCCTAAGGAGGTTATTCCTGGGAATATAGTTCTTATAAATGACGGAAAAATAGTAATTAAAGTTAAAGAGACTACAGATACAGAAGTAAGAGGCATTGTAGTTCACGGAGGAAAGATAAGCAACCATAAGGGTATAAATCTTCCTAATGTAAAGCTTAATATGAAGTATATAAGTCCTCAGGATAAGTCCGATATACTTTTTGGAATAGAAAACGATGTTGATTATATTGCGGCGTCTTTTGTAAGAAGTGCAAAGGACGTAATGGAAATAAAAGAACTTCTTGCTGAAAATGGCGGAAGTGAGATTAAAGTAATCGCTAAGATAGAGAGTACTCAAGGAATAGAGAATTTTGAAGAAATTTTGGACGTATCTGATGGAATAATGGTTGCAAGAGGTGATTTGGGAGTAGAAGTGGCATATGAAAAACTTCCCGGCATACAGAAGAGGTTTATAAGACGATGTGTACAGTCCGGAAAGATAGCCATTACAGCAACACAGATGCTTGAATCTATGATTGCAACTCCATTGCCTACAAGAGCTGAAATAACAGATGTGGCTAATGCAGTGTTTGACGGGACTACGGCAGTTATGCTGTCAGGTGAGACTGCGGCAGGTAAATATCCTGTAGAAGCAGTAGAAGCAATGGCAAGAATAGCAATGCAGGCAGAAGAAGATCAGCCTAAAGTTCCTTCTCGAAATATGGTATGGCATGAAATGGACTCTCTTGATACTACCAATGCTGTAGGTCATGCCGCCTGTACGCTGGCAAAAGATATAAATGCATCAGCTCTTATGGCAATTACAAAGACCGGATATACTGCAAGCCGTATGTCAAAATTTAGACCTGACATGTTGATTATAGGCTCAACTCCATACAAAAAGACATATCATCAGTTGTCATTGATATGGGGCGTAAGGCCTGTTATGGCTAACTACAGATATGATATAGAGGAGCTTTTTAAACATTGTGCTAAAAGAGCAATAGATGAAGAACTGATTGAAGAGGGGGACACAATTGTTATAAGCGCAGGAATGCCTGTGGATGTTCCAGGAAATACAAATATAATAAGAGTAATAGAAGCTAAAAATGAGTAAAAGGAAAACCCAGCAATTATGTTTATCTTGCTGGGTTTTTTGTGATTATTTAAACTGCTTTTTGATGATTTTCTTCTGTGCCATCTTCCATTTTGAGCAGTTTGTCATATTCTGAAAAAATCGCATCCTTTATCTTATTGCGAGTCTCAGAGATAATAGGATGTGCAATATCTCTAAAGTCGCCTTCGCTCATTTTTCTGCTAGGCATAGCGATGAAGAGACCATTTTGTCCTTCTATAATTTTGATGTCATGTACTACAAACTCTTCGTCAAAAGTAATTGAGACAATTGCTTTCATTTTCCCTTCGTCAGTGACCTTTCTAATCCTTACGTCGGTAATATTCATTTTTTTCCTTCCACCTTTCTTACACTTCCACTTAATGAGACAAAGATAGTATAACTTATAAACGCCTTTTTTGCAATAAATATTTCAAATTATGAAAAAATTTGGTTATAATGTAATTTTATTACTTTGATACATTTTTGATATATGGAGAATATAAATAAAGTATGGAATATTATGATTATTAACATTACATAGAATTCTTTTTGAGTTTTTTATCAAATATAGAAGCATTTTTATCGGGAATATGCTATAATATTGCCGGTAATCAGCAAATAAACTGAAGGAGCAGCAAGCATGATTAATCTAGCAGATTATAAAACAATACATTGTATTGGAATTGGAGGCATTGGATTATCTGCAATTGCAGAGATTCTTCTCTCAAGAGGATATAATGTCACAGGTTCCGATATGAAAGAATCAGATATAACGTCAGCTCTTGCCGGCAAAGGAGCAAAAATATTTATCGGACATACAAAAGAAAATGTAGAGAAGGCAGATTTGATAGTTTACTCAGCTGCGGTAGGCAGTGATAATCCTGAGCTGTCAGAAGCAGCGGCAAGGGATATACCGGCGATAACGAGAGCACAGATGCTTGGAATACTCATGTCAGAGTATGAAAACAGCATAGCAATTTCCGGAACCCATGGCAAAACTACTACAACTTCTATGGTTTCTTTAATTCTCAACAGGGCTGGGCTTGAACCTACCATATTGGTGGGCGGTAACCTTTCAGAAATTGGAGGTAATGTCAAAGTAGGTCATAGCAAATATTTTGTTACTGAAGCCTGCGAGTACATGGATAGTTTTTTGAGCCTTAAGCCTAAAATCGAAATAATTCTTAATATTGATTCTGATCACCTAGACTATTTTAAAGATATAGATCATATAGTCAGTTCATTTGACAAATTTGCATCACTTGTGCCAAGCGATGGTTTAGTCGTGGCATATGAAGCCAATCCTTTTGTAAACAAAGTTATAAAGGATTTAGATAATGTGGTAACTTTTGGACTTAATGAAAATTGTACTTATTACGTAAAAGATATAGTTTTCAATGAAAACGGGCTGCCATTTTTTGCAGTACAAAAAGATGGCGCTATTCTTGCTAATATACAATTGTCTGTTCCGGGAGAACATAATATTTTAAATGCACTTGCGGCATTTGCATGTTGTCATAGCCTTGGAGTAGATCAAGATTTAATAAAAGAAACTCTTGAAAGTTATCATGGTACCCAAAGGCGTTTCGATATAGTGGGAACTACTGAAAAAGGCGTCAAAATAGTAGACGATTATGCACATCATCCTACTGAGATAAAGGCTACTTTGGCGGCCTGTGAGAATATTCCTCACAATAAACTATGGTGCTTATTTCAGCCTCATACTTATACAAGGACTATGGCTCTGTTTGATGAATTTGCAGAAGCATTTGAAAAAGCTGATGTACTGGTTCTATCAGAAATATATGCAGCAAGAGAAAAAAATATTTATAAAATTTCATCATCTCAGCTAGCCGATAAAATTAAAGAATCTCACCCTGATAAAGGTGTAATGTTTATGGATAGTTTTGAAGAAATTTCAAATTATGTATGTGATAATGCAAAGAGTGGAGACTTGGTTCTTACTATGGGCGCAGGAGATATATACAAAGTAGGAGAGATGATATTAGAAAAATAGTTTAGACGGAGGCATATATGTTTTTAGACGAACTGAAAGATAAGCAAGACAGAAGGCTTGCTATAGTAGAAAAGCATGTAAAAAACGGGGTTAGATTTGTTGACGAAACTGCTGTATATATAGATGAAACCGTTATAATAGGAGGGGGGACTTTGATAGGACCTTGTGTAACTATTGAGGGTGATACCTATATAGGTAAAGATTGTTTTATCGGTCAGAATACTGTGATTACAGATTCTAAAATAGAAGATAATGTAGAGATAAGAAGTTCTGTTATTACAGAAAGTTCTGTCGGAAGCGGCACAAAAGTAGGTCCTTTTGCATATATGAGACCGAATAGCCATGTTGGAAAAGACTGTAAGATAGGTGACTTTGTGGAGGTTAAAAACTCCACACTTGGAAATGGAACTAAAGCATCACATCTGACATATATAGGTGACTCAGATGTAGGCAATAATGTAAACCTTGGATGCGGAGTAGTTTTTGTGAATTATGATGGTACAAATAAATATCGTTCAACAGTGGAAGACGGTGCGTTTATTGGATGCAACAGCAATCTTGTCTCTCCTGTAAAGGTTGGAGCTGAAGCATATATTGCAGCAGGAAGCACAGTTACTGAAGATGTTGAAGACGATACTTTATATATAGCTCGTTCACGAGGCAGAAAGCTGCCCGGATGGGTTTCAGCAAAAGGAATTTTAAAAAAGAAAAAGTAGCTAAAAGTACGATTAAGAAGGCGAGGTAGAAGAAGTGAGAAGCGGAGTATTTGCTGACTACAAAATCTTTGCATGCAATTCCAATATGGAGCTTGCAACTGAAATTGCGGGAATTATGGGAAAACCGCTGGGAAAATCCACGGTTACAAAGTTTAGTGACGGAGAAATTTCCGTCAACATCTGGGAGACAGTAAGAGGTCTTGATGTTTACATAATTCAATCCACATGCAGCCCGGTAAATGATAATTTGATGGAATTGCTTATAATGATTGATGCCATGAAGAGAGCATCGGCAGGAAGAATCAATGCAGTTGTACCTTATTACGGATATGCAAGACAGGACAGAAAAGCTAAAGCCAGAGATCCTATCACAGCTAAGCTGGTTGCAGATCTTATTATGGCAGCAGGCGCAGACAGAGTTTTAACTATGGATCTTCATGCTAATCAGATTCAAGGATATTTTAATATTCCGGTTGATCATCTTCTGGGTATGCCTATACTTGCAAAATATTTTAAGGAAAAAGATATGGAAGATTTGGTAGTAGTGTCACCAGATCATGGAAGTGTTACAAGAGCAAGGAATCTGGCTCAGTATCTTAACTGTCCGATAGCAATTATAGATAAGAGAAGACCTGAACCAAATAAGAGCGAGATCATGAATATTATAGGTAATATAGAGAATAAGAATTGTATTATCATAGATGATATGATCGATACAGCAGGAACCATATGTAATGCAGCTAATGCCATCAAAGATTTGGGAGCAAAATCGGTTCGTGCTGCTGCTACACATCCTGTACTTTCAGGACCTGCAATACAAAGACTTGCCGATTCAGCTATAGAAGAGCTTGTTCTTTTGAACACCGTTCCTATGCCGGAAGAAAAGAAACTGGAAAAGATGACATTTTTATCAGTAGCTCCATTATTTGCAGAGGCTATGACAAGAGTGTTTACTAACGGTTCTATAAGTGTACTTTTTGATTAATACATAAAATTTAAGTTTACTGTTACGAAAGGGATGTACCTTCCATGTATATAATTGTTGGACTTGGGAATCCGGGGAAAAAATACGAGAATACTCGTCATAATATGGGATTTTTGACAGTAGATTTGTTGGCTGAAAATCACGATATAAAGATTAATAAGATAAAATTCAAGGCTTTGGTCGGCGAGGGGAAAATCGCCGGCCAAAAAGTCGTTTTGGTTAAACCGCAGACGTATATGAATTTGAGCGGAGAATCTGTACGTCAGGTTGTGGATTTTTATAAAATAGATTCACAGAATTTGATCGTTATATATGATGATATAGATATACCTACTGGAAGTGTCAGAGTGAGAAAAAAGGGAAGCTCGGGAACTCATAATGGTATGCGCAACATATTATACCAGATTCAGACAGAGGATTTTCCTAGGATTAGAGTAGGAATAGGCTCCGGAAAAAAGGAAAATCTTATAAATTATGTAACCGGAGGTTTTACAAAAGAAGAGAAAACATTGCTTGAAGATGCAGTTACAAGTGCAGCAGCAGCGGCTTCTTGTATAGTTGAAAAAGGCATAGAGAAGGCTATGAATGAATACAATATAAAGCCTAAAAAAGAAATAAAGTCAGAAGAGGAAGCAAAAAATGATTAATGTTTCAGGGGTGTCTGATTCTCGTATAGCTCCTGCTGTAGCTTATTTTTCAGAGGAAGAAAGTCAAAGCATAGTTCTTGTACCGACTTATGTCAGAGCACAGAGGCTGGCTTTGGACCTTTCTTTTTTTGTTAAAGATAAAAAGATATTGGTACTTCCTGAGGAAGAGCAGGTTTTTCTGAGATATGAAGCGAGAAATCATGACCAATTAATTGATAGAATGAAGGCGCTTAAAGCACTTAGAACGGGAGAGCCTGTTATAGTAATAGCGCCTGTTTCTGCTGCAGTCAAAAAAATATCTCCTCATAATGTTTTTGAGGAAAAGGTCGTTAAAATGACAGTGGGAGAGGAGATAGAGATTTGTGATTTGAGAGAGCGACTAATATCTATGGGATATGAGTTCTCTGAAATGGTTGAGAGCCAGGGACAATTCAGTATAAGGGGCGGAATTATCGATATATTTACACCTGATAATGATGTTCCCTATAGAACAGAGCTATTTGGAACTGAAATAGATTCAATAAGAACTTTTAATCAGGATACTCAAAGATCAATAGAAAACCTTAAATTCATAGAAGTTTACCCTGCTAAGCAGCTTATAACGTCTAAAGATTCTCTTGCCCTTGGATGTATGTCTATAAGAAAGGAATATGAGAGTCATGCAAAAAGATTAGAGAACAAGAAGCCTGAAATTTCTCGTAAACTTATAGAAGTTAAAAATCAAATATGTGAGTATATAGAAAATATATCAAATGTTCAGTATCTGGAGAATTACATTCATTATTTTTATGACAAAACAGAATATTTGTGGGATTATATGTGCGAAGGCGGGATAATGCTTGATGATCCTGAGCGAATATTTGAATTGCTAGATTTGAGGGAACGTGAGTTAAAGGAAGATTTTAAGGTATTGCTTGAGAGAGGTGAGGCTGTTCCAAAAGATGCAGAGCTTATAACGGGAGCAGATCAGCTTAATGGTGTATTAAAGCAAAAAAATACAGTGGTGTTTACTCCTTTCCCTAAAAGAATTAGAGGAATAGAAGTATTTGACAAGATATATAATGTCAGCAGTCGTCAGATGATAAATTTTGGCGGTAATCTGACACTTCTTGAAACAGAGCTTAAATCTTACGTTAAAAAGGGATATGAGATTACCGTAGTTTTAAGTTCTGACGGCAGATTAGCTAATATAAAAGATCTCATTTCGAGGATGGATCTAAAAGCAAAGATAAAGTTTGAAAAAGGAAATCTTACTTGCGGTATGGATTTTCCTGAGTCAAAGAAGTGCTGGATAAGCGAAAATGATATATTTCGTCATAAAAAGTCGGCAAAAAGAAAGAAAGCTTTTAAAGATAAAGGTCAGAAGATTCGTTCCTTTTCCGAGATGAAGACCGGAGATTATGTAGTTCACGAAAATCACGGTGTAGGAAAGTTTACAGGAATAGAACAACTTAAAGTCCAAGGTGAAAAGAAAGATTACATCAAAATAAAGTATGCAGGCAATGACGTGCTTTATGTGCCGGTAGAACAGATGGATCTGGTCCAAAAATATATCGGAGGAGATGGAAACACACCTAAAGTAAATAAGCTTTCAGGCAGTGAGTGGAAAAATACCAAGTCTAAGGCGAAAGCAGCAATAGCGGTACTTGCCAAAGACTTGATAGATCTTTATGCCAGAAGAAAGATGGAAAAAGGTCATGCTTTTGGAAAAGACACTGTTTGGCAAAAACAGTTTGAAGATAGTTTCCAATATGAAGAGACTCAGGATCAGCTTAAAGCATCTTGGGAGATAAAGTCCGATATGGAGAAGCCTTTTCCTATGGACAGACTTTTGTGCGGTGATGTAGGATTTGGTAAGACAGAAGTTGCTGCAAGAGCTATTTTTAAATGTGTCGATGAGGGAAAACAGGCAGCGGTTCTTGTGCCCACTACTATATTGGCTAATCAGCATTTTTACACATTAAAGGAGAGGTTTGATGGATTTCCTTTTAATGTTGAAATGATTTCCAGATTCAGAAGCGATGCACAACAGAAAGAAATTGTCGAAAAGCTTAAAAAAGGTGAAATAGATTTGATAATAGGAACGCATAAGCTTCTTGGAAAGGAAATTGAATTTAAAGATTTAGGTCTTTTAGTTGTAGATGAGGAACAGCGTTTTGGAGTTGAGCATAAGGAGCAAATTAAAAAACTGAGGAAAAACGTGGATGTTTTGACTCTTTCAGCGACACCTATTCCAAGAACCCTTAATATGTCTCTTACAGGAATCAAAGATATGAGCCTGATAGAAGAACCTCCTGAGGAAAGATATCCTGTTCAGACTTATGTCCTAGAGCAGGAGGATGATTTAATTAAAGATATAATAAATCGTGAGCTTGCAAGAGGCGGCCAAGTGTATGTTGTATTTAACAGAGTCAAAGGCATACATCAAATTGCTGACAGAATCCAGGCTATGGTTCCGGAGGCTAGTATAGCTATAGGTCATGGTCAAATGAACGAAGGTCTGCTTGAAGATACGATGATAAGTTTTATAAACGGTGAAAATGATATATTGGTATGTACTACTATAATAGAATCAGGTATTGATATACCAAATGCCAACACCATGATAATAATGGACGCAGACAGATATGGACTTTCTCAGCTTTATCAGCTTAGAGGAAGAGTAGGAAGATCTAATAAACAAGCTTATGCTTATTTGATGTATCAAAAAGATAAAGTTTTAACTGAGACTGCCGAAAAACGTCTCAAAGCTATTCGTGAGTTTACAGAGTTTGGTTCGGGATTTAAAGTGGCTATGAGGGACCTTGAAATAAGAGGTGCAGGAAATATGCTTGGAGCAGAGCAGCATGGTCATATGGTAAACGTAGGATATGAGCTTTATTGTAAGATGGTAGATGATGCAGTTCGTGCTTTAGAAGGCGAAATAGTAAATGACAACAGAGAAGAAGCTATCATAGAGCTTAAAGCTTCTGCTTATATACCTGAAAGTTATATACAAAGTGAACCAGTTAAACTTCAGATGTATAAAAAGATTGCATCCATAAGAAACAGAGATGATGAGGACGAGATTATAGATGAACTTATTGACCGCTTTGGAGATGTTCCTATGCAGGCCATAAATCTAATAAAAATTTCTCACATAAGATATTTAGCAGAACTCATGTCCATAACAGAAATCAAGCAAGATAAGAATAAGGTTTTACTTAACTTTGCTAAAGAAAATCCTCTAAGCGGATATGCGCTTGCAAATGCAACAGAAAAATTTGGACCTAAACTGTTTATTCATGGCGGCAGTCAGCCGTTTATAAGACTTACTATAGATGAGAAGAAGAATTTAGAGGAGACTCTTGTACTTCTTGAGCTTCTTGCAGAGAATAGGAAAGGTAAGTTGAATTAGTAAAAATAATGTGCATCAAGATTATCGTTATCAGATAACCTGGATGCACATTTTGGTGTTTCAAGGCTAGTTTTCCATTTGGCGAGCCAAAAAGGAAGCTCCAACTTCTGCAACCTTTAATTCAGCATCACCTAAAGTCTTGTCGTCTTTTGGCAAAATAGTTATTGAACCAATAGGATCTCCTTGTGATATTATCGGCACTATGATTTTTGTGTCGTTTAAGTAACGATTTTTGCTTTGTATGATGTTGTCAAGTTCGGAGTCAATTCGCTTGTCCATATAATTTTTCTTTTCTGAACCTGATGCGGCAATGAATTGATCGGTGTCAGATACTATTACTGTGCCTCCTAAAACTTTAGAAATGGTTTCTACATATTCGCCTGCAAATTGGCTGAGCTCGTTTATAGGTGAATATTTTTTCAATATTACTTCACCAGTGTTTCCTGTATAGATTTCAAGAGGATCTCCTTCACGTATGCGAAGAACCCTTCTAATTTCTTTAGGAACGACTACTCTCCCAAGATCGTCAATTCTTCTTACAATTCCTGTTGCTTTCATAATTTAATGCACCTTTCAAAGATATATTTCGTTTACAAATTTAGTATCTCGCTTCCATGGTTTTTTTATACAGGTGAAATTAGTTAAACAACATCTAAAATACATGGAAAAAGTTACAAAACTGTGATAAAATAAATTGTTATGAGACGCACCACAAAAAGTAGAGAGTAAATTAGGCATAGTATTTATTAGAGCAGTAAAAATATTTTGTGTAAACCCCGACAAAACAGTAATTTTAAAGTAATTTGCAGGGTATGACCCCGAAAATCTTTAATTTTTCATTAAGTTTGCAGGGTACAAAATTCAGTAAAATCCCATATTTCATTATTATATGTTTCATCTAGTACATATTTTTAAAAATTGCCGAAGATTTAACCCTGCTAATTTTATGATTTAGGCATGTTTTCCGGGGCCATACCCTGGGAAATGTGATAAAAAAGGTAATTATTCGGGGATTTGATATGGTACTTCGAAAAAGAAAATCTGTTTTTAATTGATTTTAAGCTTTACTTTTTGTGATATGTTTCAAAATATATATTTGTGGAGAAAATTATGATTTTTAAAAATATTACAATATTGGACGAAAATATAGAAGTTAAACAAGATATGTATGTGGCTACAAAGGACGATTACATCATATATATAGGTAAAGAAAAGCCTGAAGGAGATTTTGGCAGAGAATATGATGGCAAAGGCAAACTTTTGATGTCTGGATTTTATAATTCTCACGCTCACTCTCCAATGTCTCTTATGAGAGGATATGGAGAAAATTTGGCGCTCCAGGATTGGCTGAATGATAGAATTTTCCCTTTTGAAGATAAGCTTGACGGCAATGCAATTTACTGGGGAAGCATGTTATCTTATGCCGAATCTCTTAGATTTGGAATAGTATCTTCAAGCGAGATGTATTATTTTATGGATGATATGGCAAGAGCTGTAGTAGACAGCGGAATAAAAGCAAATCTGTCAAGAGCTATAGTTAATTTTGATGACAGAAATGTTTGGACTCTGCCTTCTATGAAAGAACTGAAAAGTGCTTTTGAGCAATATCACAATACCAATAATGAGAGAATAAAGGTAGATGCAAGCATACACGCAGAATATACTTCAAATCATTTGGCGGTAAGCGCAGTTGCCCAGTTTGCAGTAGAGAATAATACTCGTGTTCATGTACATGTTTCAGAGACAAAACGAGAGCATGAAGAATGTAAGCAAAGACATCAAGGAAAAACTCCTGTGGAGTATTTTAATGATCTGGGACTTTTTGATGTTCCTGCTACAGCAGCTCATTGCGTGTGGATAGAAAAAAATGATTTTGAAATTCTAAAGGAAAAAGGTGTTACTGTCGCATCAAATCCTTGCAGTAATTTAAAATTAGCCAGCGGTGTATGCAATATTCCAAAACTTTTGAATAATAATATTAATGTTGCTATAGGAACAGACAGTACTGCAAGCAACAACAGCCTTAATTTTATAGAAGAGATGAAATTGTTTGCGATAGCGCCTAAAGCACATTTCTATGATCCTAAGGTAATATCACCTGAAGATACTTTGAGAGCAGCAACTCTTGGAGGCGCTTTGGGTCAGGGTAGAATGGACTGCGGCGTGATGAAAGAGGGTGCAAAAGCTGATTTGATAGTTTTAGATTTGTCGGCTGTGCATATGCATCCTGTTCACGATCTTAGAAACAATGTGGTTTACTCTGCATCGGGAAGCGATGTTGTGCTTACTATGGTAGATGGCAGAGTACTTTATGATGACGGAGAATATACTACTATAGATGTTGAAAAGGTAATTTTTGAAGCTGAAAAGGCTACAGAAAAAATTCTGAATCAGTTATAAAAGAAAGGACATTAGGGGATGTCAGGTAATAAAATTTTAAGAGGAGCTGCCGTGCTTGGAATAGCCGGGCTTGTAGTGAAACTTTTAGGAGCATTTTTCAGAATACCTCTTCAGAGTTTAATCGGAGAAGAGGGTATGGCATATTATGGATACGCTTATCCGCTCTATGCGTTGTTCTTAGTAATAGCGACAGCCGGAATACCTGTAGCTATTTCAAGACTGGTATCTGAAAAAATTGCATTAAAGGATTATGAAGGGGCACACAAAGTTTTTAAGGTTTCAAGCTGGCTGTTGTTTTTTATAGGCTTGTTTGCTTTCGCTGTATGTTATTTTGGAGCAGGGTTTATATCAGAACATGTTATAGGAGATATAGGCGCGTTAAAACCGCTTAAGGCTATAGCTCCGGCATTGATATTTGTACCGGTAATGTCTGCGTTCAGAGGATATTTCCAGGGCAGGCAGAATATGAATCCTACGGCTGTTTCTCAATTTGTAGAACAAGTCTTTAGAGTAGGTGTGGGTTTGGCTCTTGCATATACTCTCATGGATGAATCACTTGATTCAGCAGCAGCAGGAGCTACTTTTGGAGCTACAGCAGGCTCTATTGCAGGCTTGATAGTTGTGGTTTTGATATATTTTTGCAGCAAGCGTGTAATAAATTATAATATAAAGAAATACCACAGAAAAGGAGAGAGAGAAAGCAGCAAAGAGATAATTAAGCAGATACTTATAATTGCAATCCCCATAACTATAGGTTCTTCCATATTGCCTTTGGTGAATGCGGCTGACAGTATGCTTGTAACCAGAAGACTGCTTGATAGTGGATTTTCTATAGACGAAGCCAGAATTTTATGGGGGCAGCTTAGCGGATATTGCAATACTATGGTTGGGCTTCCTCAAGTCATAACTCAGTCGGTAGCCATAGCTATGGTTCCGGCGGTTGCGGGAGCTTTTAGAATAGGGAATAAAGGCGAAGTACATGAGAATATAAATCTTGGCATAAGAACAAGCATGATAATAGGAATGCCTTGTGCTATAGGAATCATGGCTTTAGCCGAACCGATTTTGCTTCTGTTGTTTCCTAAAGAACCGGCAGGCGTAGCCAGTGCAGCGCCGACGCTGATGATAATGTGTATAAGCGTGGCTCTCATGTCAGTATTGCAGACGACTACAGGAATATTGCAAGGTATAAATAAACAGATGATACCTGTAAAAAACCTAGCTATAGGGGCTGTTGCAAAAATCGTATTAACATATATATTAGTTGCCATTCCGTCTCTGAATATAAAAGGAGCTGCTATAGGTTCGATATTTGTATATGCTATTGCTCTTGTGCTTAATATGGGAGCAGTAACAAAATATACCGGCACTAAAATAGATATGAATCTCGCCTTTGTTAAACCTACTGTAGCATCAGTAATAATGGGAATTTGTGCATTTGCTTCATATAAACTTGTATATATGGCTCTTGAAAGTAACACTATGGCAACTCTAATCGCCATAGGTATAGGAGTGATTGTATACGGAGTTTTGATTTTAGCATTAAAAGCGATTACAAAGGAAGAAATAGGAAGGATACCTAGCGGTCAAAAATTGGTTAAAATTTTGGATAAATTCATAAAATAGAGGAAACAGTAATGAAAGAACAATATTTGCATCTGGCTTCTCCTGCGGATACAGATGAAGAGGCGGTAGTAAGGCTGAAAGAAATAATAGGTATTCTTAGAAAAGAATGTCCCTGGGACAAGAAGCAGAACCATGAAACGTTAAGAAGCTGTATGATAGAAGAAGCTTATGAAGCAGTCGAGGCAATAAATAAAAATGACTACGATAATCTGGAAGAAGAGCTTGGAGATATAATGCTTCAAGTAGTATTTCACAGTAATTTAGGCGAAGAAGAAGGAAAATTTTGCCTAAAAAGTGTGGTTAACAGAGAGTGCGACAAAATGATACGTCGCCATCCCTATGTTTTTTTGAAAGAAAGTTCAAATAATGAGGTAAAATCTATTGACAATGTCCTTGAAAAATGGGAAAATATCAAGGCAAGAGAGAAATCAAGCAATACTTATAGCGATAGGCTTAAAGATGTACCTTTTGCATTTCCGGCTCTGACTAGAGCATTTAAAGTTCAAAAGAAGGCAGCAGATATAGGTTTTGACTGGGACAACGTTTCAGATGCTGTAGATAAAGTCAAAGAGGAGACTGCTGAACTGATTGAAGCTTATAATTTGGTTGGAAATAACTTGTCATCAATCACAGAAGAATTAGGGGATCTGCTGTTCTCTGTGGTCAATGTAGCCAGATTTCTGAAGGTTGATCCAGAAGAGGCGCTGGGAATAACAACAGATAAGTTTATCAAGAGGTTTTCTTATATTGAAAATCAAGGTTTGGCTTGCGGCAAACGGATGGAAGATATGACTCTTGATGAAATGGACAAGTTATGGGATGAAGCTAAGGAGCTTGGAAAAAACGAGAGATGATTTGGTCATCAAACTATATTTAAGGAGGAATTTTAGATGAACAAGGCTGAATTAGTAGCTGCTGTGGCAGAAAAGACTGATTTTACAAAAAAGGATGCAGAGGCAGCAATTAATGCATTGGTTGCAAGCATTGAAGAAGCTCTGATAAAGGGAGATAAAGTACAGTTAATCGGATTTGGTACTTTTGAAACTAGAGAAAGAAAAGCTAGACAGGGAAGAAACCCTAGAAAGCCTGAAGAAGTTATTGAAATCGCTGCATCAAAAGCTCCTGTATTCAAGGCAGGCAAAGCTCTTAAGGATGCTGTAAATAAATAGGCTTAAATTTAATAGGCTAAATGAGAATAGATAAGTTTTTAAAAAACTCAAGACTCATAAAGAGACGCACAATTGCAAAGGAAGCTTGTGATCAGGGCAGGGTGTTTGTGAATGATAAAGTTGCAAAAGCCGGGACAGAGGTCAAGGTTGGTGATATTATCAGAGTAGAATTCGGAAATAATTCTATTTCTGCACAGGTCTTAAATTTGAGTGAATCTTGCAAAAAAGAAGATGCGGTAACTATGTATAAAATTATGTAAAAATAAACACCTTTGTAAACTTCAAGAAAGAAGACATTCAAAGGTGTTTTTATTATGCCATTTTTTATTTTAATTCTTTTATTATACGTTTTTTAAGAAGAGAAAAAGTTTTTTCTGAGTTTTCTAATTCGCCTGATTGGATAAGTACAGCGGTACCGCAGATGATAGTGGATATTGCAAAAATTATTTCATGAGCATCAATATAAGATTTAGAAGTACAGAAGCTTTGGATTTCATTGGATATACTGGGAGCAAAGGGAGAATTCCCCATTCCATACAGAGGATTGGCAACTTTAAATTTAACGTTGGCGACAGCAAGTTCTGATATACGGTCTTTTGGATCATCTATGGCAGAACAAATCTGAAATTGAAGCCTGTCCCATTTATCTTCAACATATGATATGATTTCTTTTACAAATTCATATTTGTTTTTGAAATGTTTATAAGGTGCAGCGCAACTTGCACCGCATGCTGCAGCTACTCTGCGCAAAGAAAAACCTTCTACACCATGGGTAACTATTTCATCAATACCTGCTGAGAGAAGCTTTTCTCTTAAGACTAAAGCGCTATCGATATCTTCCATTGGCTCCTCCTTTGGTTAATGTCGTTAACTATATTATAATATTTATTTTAAAAACATGCAATATTTTTTATAGAACTGTTGACTTATCAATAAAAAATGCGTATAATTCAATATAGTTAACAGTGATAACTTAAGAGGTGCGTTTATGATAAATGAAAAAATGACACAGCGAGGACAAAGCAGCTCAGTGATAAGAGAGCTTTTTGAATTTGGAAAACAAAGAAAAGCCATAGTAGGTGAAGACAAAGTTTTTGATTTCAGTATAGGCAATCCAAGTGTGCCTTGTCCAAAAGAGATAACAGAGTGCATGACTAGACTTTTGACTGAAGAAGATCCTGTGGCTTTACATGGATATACTTCAGCCGCAGGAGATCAAGGGACAAGAAAAGCCATTGCAGATTATATAAATGAGAAATATGATTTAGGAGCAGAATTTTCGGACGTATATATGACAGCAGGAGCCGCTGCTTCTTTGACTATATCTCTCAAATCTGTGACTCAGGCAGGAGAAGAGGTAATAGTATTTACTCCGTATTTTCCTGAGTACAAAGTGTTTATTGAGAATGCCGGCGCCAAGACAGTAGAAGTACCCGTAACAAAAAGTGATTTTCAGGTGGATTTTGCTGCCCTTGAAAATGCTTTTTCTGAAAAAACTGCGGCGGTTATAATAAATTCTCCTAACAATCCTACGGGCGCAATATTGACTGAAGATACGCTTAAAAAACTTGGCATGTTTTTAAGTGAAAAAGAGAAGAAATATGGCAAAGAAATATATCTGATTTCTGATGAACCATACAGAGAACTTGTATATGGAGAGATTAAGCTGGCATTTCCTGCGCATTATTATGATAATACGATTATTTGTTATTCGTACAGTAAGTCATTGTCTCTTCCGGGAGAAAGAATCGGATACATATTAGTTTCTCCTAAAGCTGCCAGCAGAAAAATATTGTTTGATACCATCTGCGGAAGCGGAAGGAGCCTTGGATTTGTATGTGCTCCAAGTCTTTTACAAAAAGTGGTTGCAGAAAATCAAGGCGTTGTATCTGATATTGCAGTTTATGAAGAAAACAGAAGATTAATATATGACATTATAACTGTCTGTGGATTTGAAGCTATAAGTCCTGACGGAGCTTTTTATTTGTTTGTAAAATCTCCAAGCGGAGACAGCAATGAATTTTCTGAAAGAGCTAAAAAGTATGAGCTGCTTATAGTTCCAAGCGATAGTTTCGGCATGGACGGATACGTGAGAATATCTTATTGTGTAAGCAAAAATCAGATAAAAAATTCAGAAGAAGCGTTCAGGAAGCTGGCAAAAAGTTATGGTTTAATTTAGGTGGGAAATGAAAATGGAAGATCTTAAGGATATAAGAAAAGAAATAACTAAAATAGATAATGAGATGGCCATCTTATTTGAAAGACGTATGGAACTTGTAGTGAAGGTAGCGGAATATAAGAAGCATAAAGGTTTACCTATATTTGATCCAAAAAGAGAAGAACAGGTAGTGGCAGGGGGTATAGAGCGTATATCAAGTTCTGACATAAAGCCTTATTATATGAACTTTTTAAAGAATACGATGAAGCTGTCAAGAAGCTATCAGAGCAAACTGCTTGAAGGCGTGAGAGTAGCATACAGCGGAACAGAAGGGGCATTTGCACATATTGCAGCATCTAAGATTTTTCCTGCGGCAAAGAAAATAGCATATACAAGTTTTAAAAAAGCTTATGAAGCGGTAGAATCAGGTGAATGCGACTGTGCAGTGCTACCGGTAGAAAACAGTTATGCAGGAGACGTGGATCAAGTGAATGACCTTATGTTTTCAGGATCGCTTTTTATAAACGGTATGTATGATTTGGCTGTTACCCACGATTTGCTTGGAATAGAAGGTACTACTTTAAAGGATATAAAGACGGTAGTAAGCCATTCGCAGGCGTTGTCACAATGCTCCACATTTATAAAAGAAAATCAGCTTAAAGAAATTGAATATTCAAACACTGCATTGGCGGCAGAATATGTTAAAGAGCAAAAAGATAAAAGCATTGCTGCTATTGCAAGCGCAGAATCGGCTAAACTGATAGGACTTGAAGTGATTGCAAGAAGTATCAATGATGACAGAACCAATACGACCAGGTTTGCGGTATTTTCAGCTACCGATAACAGCAAATCCGGCAATAGCGGCAATACATATTTTTCATTGGTATTTACGGCAAGAAACGAGGCAGGCTCCCTTGCGGAAGCTATAAATATTATAGGCCGTCATGGTTTTAACATGAGAACTTTAAGGTCAAGACCTATGCATGAACTTATGTGGCAGTATTATTTTTATGTAGAAGCCGAAGGAGATATTTATGGACCTGAGGGAATGAAATGCGTGGAAGAGATGAAGAGCTGCTGCGATAAGATTAAAATAGTAGGTTCATACAACAGTTTGCATGAACAGGAGGCATAATTTATGAATATAGGTGTGTCACTTGGTAAAAACAGCTATGATATAATTCTGGAAAGAGGAGTGCTTCAAAAAGCAGAGGAACTTCTTGAACTTGGAAGAAAGACGTTAATAGTAACGGATAGCGGTGTCCCAAAAGAATATGCAGAGCATATTTGTAAAGCTTGTAAAGATTATAGCCTGGTCTGTATAGAGCAAGGAGAGGAATCCAAGAATTTTGATAACCTGAAGATGCTGTGTGAGGTTATGCTAAAAGAGCAGTTTACTAGAAAAGACTGTGTAGTAGCTGTTGGAGGCGGAGTTGTAGGAGATTTAGCAGGATTTGCAGCATCATGCTATATGAGAGGAATAGATTTTTATAATATTCCTACTACATTGCTTTCACAGGTTGATTCTTCAGTAGGAGGGAAGACTGCCATAGATTTGTGCGGCGTCAAGAATATAGTAGGGGCATTTTATCAGCCTAAAGCTGTGCTTGTAGACCCTGATGTACTTGCTACTTTAAGCGAGGAGCAGTTCGCCTGCGGAGCAGCGGAAATAATAAAGATGGCGGCTACTTTTGATGCGGAATTATTTGATTTTATAGAGAAAAACAGCATTAAAAGCCAATTAGAAGAAATAATTGCAAGAGCTTTAAAGATAAAAGCTAGGGTTGTAGAAGAAGATGAACGTGAGTCTAATTTGAGAAAAGTGCTCAATTTTGGACATACTTTAGGTCATGGAATAGAAAGCGTTACTGGGCTTCTCCATGGACAATGTGTTGCTCTTGGCATGATTCCCATGACAGATATTTTAGTAAGAAAAAGACTTTTATCAGTTTTAAAAAAAGAAAATCTTCCTACAAAGTGCCATGCCGACACAGATAAGGTTATAGAAGCTGTAATCCATGATAAAAAGGCAGAAGACAATATTATAGTTACAATTCAAGTTGAAAAGATAGGAAGTTATAAACTTGTACCTATGAATATAGAACAACTTAAAGACGCTTATAAGGAGGTTCTTATATGAAAAATATAATGGGCAATGCACTTACTGTTACTCTTTTCGGTGAGAGTCACGGAGCTGCAATAGGTGTTGTAATAGATGGTATTTCCCCGGGCATAAAGGTTGATGTTGAATATATAAAGGCAAAGCTTGAGCAAAGAAAACCTTATGGCAAAGGGTCCACTAAGAGAAGAGAGCCTGATGTACCCGAGATATTAAGCGGAGTGTTTAATGGTTACACGACAGGAACTCCTCTTACTATAATTATAAAGAATTGCGATACTAAAAGCGGTGATTATGAGGGCACTAGATATTTGGCAAGACCTTCTCATGCAGATTTGACGGCTTTTTATAAATACGGAGGCTTTGAGGACTTTAGAGGCGGCGGACATTTTTCCGGAAGAATAACTGCTGCTTTGGTGGCGGCAGGTGCCATATTGATGAAAGCCCTTGAAGATAAGGGCATATATATCGGAACTCATATTAAAAACTGTCACGGTGTTTTAGACAGGGATTTTGAAGATTATGAAAAAGATGTAAAAATCCTTGCAGGCCTGCAGTTTCCTGTACTTGAAAATAAAGACGCTATGCAGGAAGAAATTTTAAAGGCAGCGGATCAGGGAGACAGCGTAGGAGGCATTCTTGAGACTGCAATAGTTAACATGCCTTGCGGCATAGGAGAACCTTGGTTTGATACTATAGAGAGTATGCTTGCTCATGGGTTGTTTTCCATTCCTGCCGTTAAAGGCGTAGAATTCGGAGCTGGATTTAAAATGGCAGACATGAAAGGCTCTGAGGCCAACGATTCTTTTAAATATGAAAAGGATTGTATAATAACATCTACCAACAATAACGGCGGAATAAACGGCGGAATATCAAACGGTATGCCTATAGTATTCAGAACTGCCGTTAAGCCTACTCCATCTATATACAAAGAGCAGAAGACAGTTGATTTTGAGAAGAAAGAAAATGCCAAACTTGTGATACACGGAAGGCATGATCCTGCCATAATACACAGAGCCCGTACAGTAGTAGATTCAGTTACTGCTCTGGTAATTGCAGATCTTCTCATTATACACAGCGGAACAGATTATTTTAGGAGCGAAATATGATACAATATGGGCTTATAGGAGCTAAGCTTGGGCACAGTTTTTCCAAGGAGATTCATTCCCAGATTGCCGATTATGAATATAATTTGATAGAGTTAAGCCCACAGCGGCTTGAAGATTTTTTGCTGAAAAAGGATTTTAAAGCGGTTAATGTGACTATTCCATATAAACGTGATGTTATTCCTTTTTTAGATGAAATGACTGATGAGGCTCTTAAGATAGGAGCAGTTAACTGTATAAGAAGTGATGGCGGCAGGCTTATAGGTCATAATACTGATTTTGACGGACTCATAAGTTTGATTAAGCATGCAAAGGTTTCCATAAAAGATAAAAAAGTTTTAATACTGGGAACCGGCGGTACTTCTGACACTGCTTATGCAGCATGTGAGGCTCTTGGGGCGAAAGAAATATTAAAGGTAAGCAGAAGCAAAGGACAGGGAGTCATTACGTATGAAGAGGTATGTGAGGAGCATTATCAGTCAAATGTTATAATAAATGCCACTCCTTGCGGTATGTATCCTGATATTTATAATATCCCGATAGATATAAAAAATTTTTTGGAACTTGAAGGCGTAATAGATGTAATATATAATCCACTTCGTACTGCGCTGGTTTCTGAGGCTATAAATAAAGGAATAAAAGCAGAGGGCGGACTTTATATGCTTGTGGCACAGGCAGTCGCCGCATCGGAATTTTTCTTAAACACTTGCTATGAAGATGGTTTGACAGAGAAGATATATCAGAATATATACTGTGATAAAAGCAATATAGTTCTTATAGGTATGCCGTCAAGCGGAAAGAGCACCGTAGGAGAAATGATTGCTTCAAAGCTTGATAGAAAGCTATATGACACAGACGATTTAATAGAAAAAAGAGAGGGAATTACCATACCTGAGATATTTGAAAAATATGGTGAAGGGTATTTTAGAGAAGCGGAAGCGTCAGTTATAAGAGAAATTTCTGCTAAAAGCGGAGTGGTGATTTCTACGGGAGGCGGGGCTGTTCTCAAGGAAGAAAATATAAAGAATCTTAAAATGAACGGTAAAGTATTTTTTGTGGATAGGTCTCCTGAACTTTTGCAGCCTACAGACGACAGACCTACTGCTTTTGATAAAGAGCAGATTATGAAGAGATATAAAGAAAGATATTCTATTTATACATCTTCTGCTGATGTAATTGTTAAAAATGATGGCAGTATAGATCAGGCAGTACATAAGATTTTAGAGGAGTACAAATGAAATTTGTTATTATAAATGGTCCAAATTTAAATATGCTGGGTGTAAGAGAACCTGATAAATATGGAAATGAAAGTTATGAAGATCTTTTGAATAAGATTCAGCAGCATTGCAAGAAAGTCGGCGTTTGCCCTGAGTTTTATCATTCAAATCATGAAGGTGATCTGGTTGATAGGATTCAAAAGGCTTACTATGATAAGGCGGACGCCATAGTAATAAATCCAGGTGCGTATACTCATACCAGTATAGCATTGCTTGATGCGGTTAAAAGCGTGGGAATCCCAACCGCAGAGGTACATATTTCTAATGTAAAGGAGAGGGAATCTTTTAGGCAGGTGAGTTATATAAGAGAAGCATGCTGTTTTACTGTTATGGGACACGGAACTTTAGGGTATTTGGAAGCCATAGACTATTTAGTGGATAAAGTCGGAGAAACAAAATGAAGATAAAGATTATGAAAGGAAAAGCAAAGGGCTGGGTAGAAGCTCCGCCGTCTAAGAGCATGGCGCACAGGCTTTTGATATGTGCAGGGCTTTCTCATGGGACGTGTACTGTTCATGGCATTGCTGAATCCAAAGATGTACTTGCCACCATAGACTGCCTTGAAAGCCTTGGTGTTAAATGTGAAAGAAATGGTGAAAGTCTTACTGTAACAGGTATAGATATAAAACATGCTGCGGCAAACAGGATACTTGATTGCAAAGAAAGTGGAAGTACACTGAGGTTTTTTGTTCCGATATGTTTGATTTCAGGTTCAAATACAATTCTTTCAGGCAGTCAGAGACTGATGGAAAGACCGCTTGGAATATATAAAAATTTGTGTGATGAAAGAGGGCTTCTGTTTTCGCAGGACATAACCAGCCTTATGATAAAAGGACCGTTAAAACCGGGCAGCTTCAAGCTGGCAGGCAATGTATCAAGTCAGTTCATCAGCGGGCTATTGTTTGCCCTTCCTCTTCTTGACGGGGACAGTACTCTTACCATAACGCCTCCTATAGAGAGCAGGTCATATATAAATATGACAATTTCGGCTCTTGGTATTTTCGGAGTAAAGGCTGAGTGGAAAGATCAAAATACTATATTCATAAAGGGTAATCAAGAATACAGGTCAAAAGAAGCATGGGTCGAGGGTGATTATTCAAATGCAGCTTTTTTTGAAGCGCTTAATGTATTCGGAGGAGACGTAAAAATAAATAATTTGCAGCCTGATAGTATCCAGGGAGATAGAGTGTACAGCAATATGTTTGAGCAATTGAGCAAAGGAACGCCGGCTTTGAATATTTCAGATTGCCCTGATTTGGCGCCGATTTTGTTTGCTGTAGCGGCTGCCAAAAACGGAGGAGTGTTTTCTGGAACAAGGCGCCTTAAAATAAAAGAAAGTAACAGAAGTGAAGTTATGACGCAGGAGCTTAGAAAGTTTGGAGTCTCTGCAAAGGTATATGACGATGAGGTTATAGTGTATCCTACTGATTTTAAGAAGCCTGAAGAAGATTTATATGGTCACAATGACCATAGAATAGTCATGTCTGAGGCTATTTTACTTACTTTAACAGGAGGAACTATAGAAGGTGCGGAGGCAGTTACTAAGAGTTTTCCGGATTTTTTTGATAAATTGACATCTTTAGGAATTGAGGTAGAACAAATTGAAAATTGATAATAATACGAACATATTAATAGTGGGATTAGGTATAGTGGGAGGAAGCTATGCCAGAGGATTTACCAAAGCAGGATTTGAAGTAAATGCCATAGATACAGATGAGGAAACTATTAAGTTTGCTCTTGAAAATAATATAATTGCAAATGGAAAAGCTTATCAGGACAGAAAAATGATAGAATCGGCAGACGTTTTGATATTTGCTTTATACCCTCATATTTTTAAAGAATGGATAGAAAAAAATCAGTGGTATTTGAAAAGCGGAGCTGTGCTGACAGATGTTACCGGCGTAAAGGGCGGATTGGTAAAAGATATTCAGAATATGCTTAGAGAGGATTGCGAATTTATAGCGGCTCACCCTATGGCCGGATGCGAAAAGCTTGGAATATGGAACAGTAACGAAGAAATTTTTTACGATGCCAACTATATAGTAGTACCCACAGAGAAAAACTCAGATGAAGCTAAAGAACTTTGTAGGAACATAGGAGAAATCTTAAAGTTTGCTAAAATTTCTGAATTGTCGCCTGAAGAACACGACGAGATGATAGGATTTGTTTCACAGCTTACACACTGCATTGCTATGTCCCTTATGACATGTGACCATACAGAAAATCTGGAAGATTATACAGGAGATTCATTTCGTGATCTTACCAGAATTGCCCGCATAGATGAGACTATGTGGAGCGAGCTGTTTTTGTTGAATAAAGACGCCTTGCTTCATCAGATGAAACTGTTCACAATGGAGATTTCAAGACTTGAAAGAATGCTTATGGAAGCAGATAAAGAAGGCATCAAAGAGATGATGAGGCGTTCTACTGCAAGAAGAAAATTGTTTGATAAAGAGAAAGGGGAATAAAATATATGAATATGGAATTCAGACGCAGATTGCCTATACCTAAGGATATCAAGGAGATGTTCCCTATAAATGAAGAGTATAAGACGAAAAAGGCGGCGAAAGATAAAGAAGTTAAAGATATATTAAGCGGCGCGTCAAATAAGTTTTTGTTGCTTGTAGGGCCTTGTTCCGCAGATAATGAAGATGCCGTTTTAGATTATCTATCAAGATTAAGAAAGGTTCAGGATAAAGTTAAGGATAGAATCTGTATAGTTCCGAGAATTTATACTAATAAACCTCGTACGACAGGAATGGGGTATAAGGGTATGCTTCATCAGCCTGATCCGAATTTAAATGAGGATATGTTAAGGGGCATAGTAACAATAAGAGAAACTTACATAAGAGCTATGAAAGAAACAGAGTTTTTCTGTGCTGACGAAATGTTGTATCCAGAACAGTATAGATATTTGAGCGACTTGCTTTCATATATTGCTGTAGGTGCAAGATCAGTTGAAAATCAGCTGCACAGACTTACTGCCAGCGGTCTTGATATACCGGTTGGTATGAAGAACCCTACCAGCGGAGATCTTTCTGTAATGATGAATTCTATAATTGCGGCTCACGGCTGCCATACATTTATATATAGAAATTGGGAAGTAGTCAGCAAAGGAAACCCATATGCGCATGCTATCCTGAGAGGTCATACCAATAAGAGAGGGCAGTCCATACCTAATTATCATTATGAGGACTTGAAGACAGTATGCAATATGTATCTTAAAGAGGAAATAGAAAATCCTGCAATTATAGTTGATGTAAATCATGCAAATTCAGGCAAACAATACCTTGAACAGATAAGAATCTCTAAGGAAGTAATTCAGTCCATGGAGCTCTCAGATGACATAAAAGGAATCGTTAAAGGACTTATGATAGAAAGCTATATTGAAGACGGCAGTCAGTCTGTTGACGGCAATGTATACGGAAAGTCTATAACAGATCCTTGTCTCGGGTTTGAGAAAACAGAAAAACTTATATACGATATTGCAGAGAGAGTTTAGTATTTTAGCGAGTATATAATTTATATTCACATATATTAAAAGAGATTGGGTATCGGAGTAAATACTCCGGCTCAATCTCTTTTAGTTTATCCTATTTCATGATTCGTTCCACCAGTACTTTTTGTACTATGGGAAGTAGTACGAGTACTAATGCGGAAAATATTAGGCAATTAGGAATTCTTGAAATTACATATGCGATGTAACCCATTCCGTTTGGACCGCCATATGTGAGGTACAGAAAATATGTAGTACCAAAGAGCTTTATAATAAGCGTAGCCAGTGCAGCCAAGAAAGCTCTTATCCATAGCCATTTGCCGTTTATATCTTTGTTATAATAGATGAACCCAAAAACAAAGCCTATAACAAGAAGCGTAAATGTTATTCCCGGGTTAAAAGGTCCCATAGGAAACAATATTCCGCCTATGGTATCAGCTATTGCATAGGTAAGAGCTGACCATATAGGACCGAAGAGTACTGCAACGACAAATACAGGTATGAAGTCTACTGTTAAATGGTATACAGGTGTTGCAGGAACTAATCGGTTGATGATCAAAGTCATAGCTATCATAAGAGCTACAAGAACCAGTTTGTAGGACTTGCTGTAAACATTATTTCTTTCCAAAAAAACATCTCCTTTCTCTATAGTGTAACTACACCATAGAGAAGGAGATATAATTACAAATATAAATCTTCGCTATATAGTGTAGCAGCGGACGCAATATTGTACCGCGATATAAAACCTTCGTCTATGAGCTACATCCCATCTCATAGCACTTAACGCACAATATTTACTCTACTTGTCTGTAATGATAACATAATGTTTATATAAGAGCAAGGATTTTTAAAATTAAAGTATATTTGCAAGATTTATTTTTTCTTGCTCATACATGAATATAAGCTGCTCTGCCAGGGAGTTAAGTTCTCCGGAAGAATTGGATACGTCTTCTGCCTTAATATATTTTTCTGATTTTGCAAGACAGTAGTCTATTTCGTTGATTTCAGATGTCTCTAAAAATAGAAGCGCTTTGCTGCGATATTTGTGCCATAACTTACTGAGCTCTTCTATCATAGCTTTGCTATCCTCCCAATTTTCACCTTCCACGGCAGGAATTATGTCTTCCTTTATAGATGTTGCAAAACCTGCCAGTTGGTTCTCGGAATAATTATCAAATACAATCCAGCCGCTTATAAGCACTACTATTATTACTATGGAAACTATTAAATCCCTCATATTATAACCTCCTTGGCGAAAGGTCCTGAATTTTTATCTGATAAATAGATGTGGAACTGTTTATTTTCATCACAAAAAGCTAAAAAGACATCTTTAAAGGCAGTAATGCCTGCTTTTCTAAGTTTATTTTCGAAAGTATTTTGATCTATACCTGAGAATATCAAATTTTTGTCGTAAAAATTGCCGTCTGATATTATTATGGCAGGGAGAATACCTTCTGTAACGTTTAGCTGCATGTCTTTTGGTGTGACAGGATTATTTTCGGCCTTTTGTATGACAGAAAGCTGACCGTTGGATTCCATTATTGCATATTCCACGTCGCTGATAGAAGGACAGTTTTGTATTCTCAGCTGCTCTAAAAGATCAGTCGTAGTTATTCTAAGTCGTCCTAATTCTGACACATTTAGTTTACCTTTATCTATTAATATGGTGGGTTTGCCGCTGACAAAGTTCTTAAAAGATTCGCTTTTAATTGATAAAAATGAAATGAGTATCTGAAGAAACATCAGCATAAATATGGCGACAAGACCATTTATAAGAGATGCATCAGCAGAGTCTATGGGTATGGCTGCAAGCTCTGCAATCATAAATACTATTACAAGCTGAAAGGGAGACATCTTGGAAAGCTCTGATTTGCCCATCATCCTTACGGAAAACAAGAGAGCTATATACATGATTAAAGTTCTGATGGCTACTATTAACAAAATTCCACCTCCAAAATTATTTTCAAATTATATTATTTACCAAGCTTTGCTGTGATATACAAAAAGTTGAAAATAAAAAATTTTGTTTTGGCAATACACGATGAAAAGGCTCATTCACGTTATTTTAGTGAAGATGCTTTTAAAAATTTAAAAGGTGATAATAAAGAATTAATAATCATACCCGGCGCTGTCCATACAGACTTATATGACAATATTAGGGTAATACCTTTTGATAAAATCGGGTCGTTTTTCAATGAAAATTTGGCCTAGAATAAAAAATAACATATTATGACAAAAAACCACTTGACACAGGTATGATAAGGGTGGTAATATAAGCAAGCTGTCAGGAAAAAGCCGGGCAGCAAAGGCACAAAAAAAGGTATAGTCAGCCATAGAAAAACTTGTAAAAAAGTTAAAAAAAGTAGTTGACAATAAAGTATGTATGTGCTAAGATGTTAAATGTTCGACCACAGAGTCGAGCAGCAGCCATAAAGGCTGCAAGAACCTTGAAAACTTCATAGTATGGAAATTAAGTCAGAAAAGACAAACCGCTGTGAGAGATCACAGACGAGTGGGTCAAAAAGTACAATTTCTTAAAAAACAATAATTCTAGCAAAAGAATTAAAAGCGCGGAAACGCGTTTATCCAAGTTAAGGATAAAGAGAACTTTAAGAAGATATATAAAGGAGCGAGAGCTTCTTAGATATATACCATTTAATTAAGAGTTTGATCCTGGCTCAGGATGAACGCTGGCGGCGTGCCTAACACATGCAAGTCGAGCGGGAAATTTTAAAATGAAGCTTCGGTAGATTTTTAAGATGGAGAGCGGCGGACGGGTGAGTAACGCGTAGGCAACCTGCCCTTTGCAGAGGGATAGCCATTGGAAACGATGATTAAAACCTCATAATACTAAATAGTCACATGGCTGTTTGGTCAAAGATTTATCGGCAAAGGATGGGCCTGCGTCTGATTAGCTAGTTGGTGGGGTAACGGCCTACCAAGGCGACGATCAGTAGCCGACCTGAGAGGGTGATCGGCCACATTGGAACTGAGACACGGTCCAAACTCCTACGGGAGGCAGCAGTGGGGAATATTGCACAATGGGCGAAAGCCTGATGCAGCGACGCCGCGTGAAGGATGAAGTATTTCGGTATGTAAACTTCTATCAGCAGGGAAGAAAATGACGGTACCTGACTAAGAAGCCCCGGCTAACTACGTGCCAGCAGCCGCGGTAATACGTAGGGGGCAAGCGTTATCCGGAATTATTGGGCGTAAAGAGTGCGTAGGTGGTTACTTAAGCGCGGGGTTTAAGGCAATGGCTCAACCATTGTTCGCCCTGCGAACTGGGTTACTTGAGTGCAGGAGAGGAAAGCGGAATTCCTAGTGTAGCGGTGAAATGCGTAGATATTAGGAGGAACACCAGTGGCGAAGGCGGCTTTCTGGACTGTAACTGACGTTGAGGCACGAAAGTGTGGGGAGCAAACAGGATTAGATACCCTGGTAGTCCACACCGTAAACGATGAGCACTAGGTGTCGGGGTCGCAAGACTTCGGTGCCGCAGTTAACGCATTAAGTGCTCCGCCTGGGGAGTACGTACGCAAGTATGAAACTCAAAGGAATTGACGGGGACCCGCACAAGCAGCGGAGCATGTGGTTTAATTCGAAGCAACGCGAAGAACCTTACCAGGACTTGACATCCTCCTGACCGCTCTTTAATAGGAGCTTTCCTTCGGGACAGGAGAGACAGGTGGTGCATGGTTGTCGTCAGCTCGTGTCGTGAGATGTTGGGTTAAGTCCCGCAACGAGCGCAACCCTTGTCATTAGTTGCCATCATTAAGTTGGGCACTCTAGTGAGACTGCCGGGGATAACTCGGAGGAAGGTGGGGATGACGTCAAATCATCATGCCCCTTATGTTCTGGGCTACACACGTGCTACAATGGTCGGTACAAAGAGACGCGAAGTCGCGAGGCGGAGCAAATCTCAAAAGCCGATCCCAGTTCGGATTGTAGGCTGCAACTCGCCTACATGAAGTTGGAGTTGCTAGTAATCGCGGATCAGAATGCCGCGGTGAATGCGTTCCCGGGTCTTGTACACACCGCCCGTCACACCACGGAAGTTGGGGGTGCCCAAAGTTGGCAGGATAATATGTTACCTAAGGCAAAACCGATGACTGGGGTGAAGTCGTAACAAGGTAGCCGTTCGAGAACGAGCGGCTGGATCACCTCCTTTCTAAGGAGACTTCGGTTTCCATACTATG
>CAJUQR010000007.1 GCA_910588185.1 uncultured Peptostreptococcaceae bacterium | reverse complement strand
TATTAAACCTGTATCAGGAGATTCTTTTGAATATTTAATTTTGCCGGTGAGATTGGGTCAATAATTTATTTTTTATGAATATTGAAACTCAAAAAAGAATTTCACAAAATTTAAAGATAATAAGAATAAGTCATTGTTTAAATCAATCTCAAATGGCAGAATTAGTGGGAGTAAGCAGGTCTGCATATATAAGTTATGAAAATGGAAAAAGAACGCCTGATGCTGAAGTGCTCTTTAATATAGCTACTAGATTTGGATTAAATATGAGTGTTTTTTTCGAACATGATTACTATAGGTTATTGAATCATATAGAAAATGGTGAATTATATGATGACGGTCTTGTTAAGTTAATAAAAAGTTATAAAGATTTGTCATCGTTTTCAAAAGGAATGCTTATAGAAAGAGCAGAATGTTTAAAAGAATGGGATAAAATGAGAGAAGATAAAAGAAAAATTTTAGAGGAAAATAAATTAAAAAAGTAATTCAATAATGTATATAAAAAAAATAGAATTAAAAAATTTTAGAAATTATGAGAATCTTGATGTAGATTTTGATAAAAATATAAATTTTATAATAGGAAATAATGCTCAAGGAAAAACAAATTTACTTGAGAGTATTTTTATGTCTTCTATAGGAAAGTCTTTTAGAACGTCAAAAGATAATGAAATGATAGGTTTTGATAAAGACTTTTGCAAAATAAACACTTTTGCTCAAAAAAATTTTTCTGATTTAGAAGTTGAGATATTATTAAAGAGGGATTTAGGAAAATTCATAAAAGTAGATGGCATTAATAAAGCTAAGACCTCAGATCTTCTTGATAATATATATATAGTGATATTTTCTCCGGAAGATTTAAAAATAATAAAAGACGAACCTGAAAAAAGAAGAAAATTTATAGACAGAGAGTTAAGTATAATAAAACCTTCTTACTATGATGCCCTTAGTAATTATAAAAAAGTTTTGATTCAAAGAAATATTTATTTAAAAGAAAAATATATAGAAAATTCAATACTTGATATATGGAATATGCAGCTTTCAAAGTATGGAGCCAAAATAATTTCTATGAGAGATGAATTTGTAGATAAAATAGATAAGATAAGCAGTGAAATACATAAAAATATAACTAATGGAAGAGAAAAACTTGTTTTAAAATATGATCCTAATATTAAAATTGGAAAAGATTTAGAAACAGTTATATATGATGAACTGAAAAAATCAGAAGAAAACGATCTTAGGCTTAGAACTACAACAAGAGGACCTCATAGAGATGATATTCAGTTTTTTATAGATGATATAAATGTTAGAAATTTTGGTTCTCAAGGCCAACAAAGGACAGCAGCTCTTTCTCTTAAATTAGCAGAATTAAATTTGATTGAAGAAGAAACAGGAGAAAGCGCAATTCTTCTTTTAGATGATGTTATGTCAGAACTTGATGTTATAAGGCAAGAATTTTTAATAAAATCTCTTTCCAATATACAACTTTTTATAACTACTACAGAAATAACAGAAAATTTAAAAGATATCGTAAAAAATGCAAAAGTTTTTAATATAGAGAACGGAAAAATAAAGTCTTAAAAAATATAGTGTGTTTTAATACATATATCTATAATTTTTTAAGGCTTTTTTAGTACTAAAATAACGTTTTAAAAGATTAAAAATAAAAAATGATAAAAATATTCCAAAATATATAATTTAATTGAAAAAACCCCTAAAATATGATATACTGATATACGTTAAAATTTACGGAAAAAGGTGACAAAATGAGTTTATTGGAAGAAAAGACAAATGGACAGTATGATGCTGCCCAAATACAAGTCTTAGAGGGTCTTGAAGCTGTAAGAAAAAGACCTGGTATGTATATAGGAAGTACAGGCGCAAGGGGACTTCACCATTTAGTATATGAAATTGTTGATAACAGTGTGGATGAAGCATTGGCAGGATATTGTAAAACTATCCATGTAACTATTTGCAAGGATAATTCTATAATGGTAGAAGATGACGGCAGAGGAATGCCTGTGGATAAACATCCTAAGATGGGTATTCCTGCTGTAGAAGTTATTCATACTATTCTCCATGCCGGAGGTAAATTCGGTGGAGGAGGATATAAAGTTTCCGGTGGACTTCACGGAGTAGGTGCTTCTGTAGTTAACGCCCTTTCTACTCATATGGAAGTAGAAATAAAAAGAAACGGTAACATTTATAAGCAATGTTATGAGAAAGGAAAAACTGTTACCCCACTTGAAATAATAGGAGAATCAAAGAAAACAGGATCTAAAACTACATTTTGGCCGGATCCTGAAATTTTTGATACAACAATATATGATTATGGAACTCTCCAGCATAGACTTCGTGAAATGGCTTTTCTTAATAAAGGAATAAAAATAGTATTCAAAGATGAAAGAGAAGGTCAAAAGAAAAGCGAAACATTCCATTATGAAGGTGGAATAAAAGAATTTGTTAAATTTCAAAATGAAAATAAAGATCCTATTCATCCGGATATCATATATTTTGAAGTTTCAAAAGAAGATTGCGAAGTAGAAATTGCTATGCAATATACAGATAATTATAGTGAACTCGTTTTAGGATACGCCAATAATATAAATACTACAGACGGCGGTACTCATATAGTAGGATTTAAAAGTGCTTTAACCAGAATTTTTAATGATTATGGTAAGAAAAATAAAATTCTTAAAGATAATGATGAATCTTTAAGTGGTGAAGACGTAAGGGAAGGTTTAACTGCAATAGTTTCAGTTAAGCTTGCAGAGCCTCAATTTGAAGGACAAACAAAAGCAAAACTCGGAAATGCTGATATGAGAGGATTTGTAGAAACTTCAACCAATGAAAATCTTACTGCATTTTTAGAAGAAAATCCTTCACAAGCTAAAATTATATTGGAAAAATGTATTAAAGCGGCCCGTGCAAGAGAAGCAGCTAGAAAAGCCAGAGATATGACAAGAAGAAAAGGCGCTCTTGATAGCTTTTCACTTCCTGGTAAACTTGCTGATTGTTCAGATAAAGATCCTTCACAGTGTGAGATTTTCCTTGTCGAGGGTGATTCCGCCGGAGGAAGCGCTAAAGATGGAAGAGATAGAAAACGTCAGGCTATACTTCCTTTGAGAGGTAAAATTTTAAATGTTGAAAAAGCAAGACTCGACAAAATATTAAATTCTGATGAAATAAAAAATATGATTACTGCATTCGGATGCGGAATCGGAGCTGATTTTAACGTTGAAAAACTCAGATATCATAAGATAATAATAATGACCGATGCCGATGTAGACGGAGCTCATATAAGAACGTTGCTTTTAACTTTCTTCTACAGATATATGAGACCTCTCATAGAAGGCGGTTATGTTTATGCTGCACAACCTCCTCTTTATCAAGTTAAAAAAGGCAAAGACGTATATTATACTTACGGTGAAGAAGAACAGGCAGATTTGATGAAAAAATTAGAAGAAAAACCTGGAAAAGCAGACATTCAAAGATATAAAGGTCTTGGAGAAATGGATGCAGAACAACTCTGGGATACTACAATGGATTATGAACACAGAACTTTAATTCAGATAACAATAGAAGATAGCGCTGAAGCTGATCAGACTTTCTCAATACTTATGGGAGATAAAGTTCCGCCTCGTAAAAAATTCATAGAAGAAAATGCAGTTTATGCTACATTGGATATTTAAGAAAGGAGGGCAAAAGTAAATGACTACGTTTTTTGAAGATCAAAAATTGATTCAACATGAAATCAATAAAGAAATGAAAGATTCATATATTGACTATGCCATGAGTGTAATAGTTGGACGTGCCCTTCCTGATGTAAGAGACGGTCTTAAACCTGTACACAGAAGAATTCTTTATGGAATGAGCGGTCTTGGAGTTACTCCTGATAAGCCTCATAAAAAATCGGCTCGTATAGTCGGTGAAGTAATGGGTAAATATCATCCTCACGGAGACTCTTCTATTTATGATGCAATGGTAAGGTTAGCTCAGCCTTTTAGCATCAGATATACTTTAGTAGACGGTCATGGTAACTTTGGTTCTGTAGACGGTGACGGTGCGGCAGCAATGCGTTATACAGAGGCAAGAATGACACCTCTGGCGCTACAGATGCTAAGAGATATAGAAAAAGAAACAGTTAATTTTTCACCTAACTTCGATGGTGAAGAAAAAGAGCCTGATGTTCTGCCTTCAAGATTTCCAAATCTTTTAGTTAACGGTTCCAATGGTATAGCCGTAGGTATGGCTACATCTATTCCTCCTCATAATTTGGGTGAGGTTATAGATGCTGCTGTAAAAGTTATAGATGAACCTGAAGCTACGGTAGAAGATTTAATAAAAATAGTAAAAGGACCTGACTTTCCTACAGGAGCTATGATAATGGGTAAAAATCCTATGAGGGAAGCATATCGTACAGGTCAGGGAAAAGTTATTGTAAGAGCTGTTGCTGAAATAGAAGAAGGAAATCATGGCAAGCAGCAGATTATAGTGACAGAAATTCCTTATCAGGTAAATAAAGCTCGTTTGATAGAAAAAATAGCTGATCTTGTAAGAGATAAGAGAATTGAAGGAATTACAGCAATTCGTGATGAATCAAACCGTAAGGGAATGAGAATTGTTATCGAGCTTAAACGTGATACCAATGCTAATATAGTTTTAAATAGACTATATAAACATACTCAAATGCAAGAAAGTATATCCATGATTATGCTTGCTCTTGTTGACGGTCGCCCTAGAATTCTCAATTTGTATGAGATAATCAGTGAATATCTTAAACACCAGAAAGAAGTTGTAACAAGAAGAACTATTTTCGATAAGAAAAAAGCAGAAGCCAGAGCTCATATATTAGAAGGATATTTGATAGCTCTTGATAATATTGATGAAATAATCAAAATTATAAGAAGCAGTTATAATGATGCTAAAGAAAAGCTAATGGACAGATTTAATCTTTCTGAAATTCAGGCTCAGGCAATACTTGATATGCAGCTTCGCAGGTTGCAAGGTTTGGAAAAAGAAAAGATTCAAAATGAGTATGATGAACTTTTGAAGAAAATAGCTTACTATGCAGAGCTTCTTGCAGATGAACACAAACTTATGAACGTAATAAAAGAAGAGCTCATAGAAATCAAGGAAAAATGGGGAGATAAGAGAAAGACCAAAATTATGGCGGCTGCCGATGAACTTGATGAAGAAGATTTAATAGAAGAACAAAATGTTTGCATAACTCTTACACATCTTGGATATATCAAGAGAGTTCCTGCTGATACGTACAGAGCTCAGAGAAGAGGCGGCAAAGGAATTACAGGCATAACTACCCGTGAAAATGATTTTGTAAAGAATATGATAATGACATCAACTCACGATTATCTTATGTTCTTTACCAATACAGGAAAAGCACATAGAATTAAAGCTTATGAGATTCCTGAAGCAGCTAGAACTGCTAAAGGAACTCCTGCTGTAAACTTCCTTAATCTGATGCAAAGAGAAAGAATTACTGCGGTAATTCCTATAAAAGAATTTGCAGAAGATAAGTTCCTTATCGCCGTTACTAAGGATGGAACCATTAAAAAGACAGCCCTTTCTAATTTCGATACAAATAGAAAAACAGGACTCATTGCAATGAATCTTAAAGAAGGCGATGAACTTATAGGAATAAAGCAAACCAGCGGAAGCAATAAAGTAATAATTGTAACAAAGCATGGTAAATGTATATCTTTCTCAGAGGAAGATGTTCGCCCAATGGGAAGAATTGCAGGAGGAGTGCGTGCTATTAAACTTGAAAAAGATGATGAAGTTGTTGCTATGGAACTTGTAGAGCCGGGTCAGGAACTTTTAGTAGTAACGCAAAAAGGATTTGGTAAGAGAACTAAAGTTGAAGAATATAAAACCCAGGTTAGAGGCGGAAAAGGTCTTTTGACTTATGATAAGGCTAAATTTAAGAAAACAGGTCAGCTGGTAGGCGCTATGGTAGTTGATGACGATGATGACATTATGCTTATAAATTCAGATGGAATTATCATAAGAATGAGAGCAAATGAAGTTTCAAGACTTGGAAGAGCTACTCAGGGAGTTAAAATTATGAGTGTAGCAGGTGATGCTAATATAATTGCCTTGGCAAAAGTAGCACGTGAAGAGGAACTTGAAGAGGAAAACGATGAAAATACTGTAAAAGGTGAGGGTGAACAGTTAAAACTGTAAACCTTGTAATGAAGGAGGCCTTATATATGGCAGATAAATTGACTTTTATCATTCCTGGCAAACCTCAATATATAACTATGATGCGTCTTGCAATAGGCTCAGCAGCCAATACTGCCGGTTTTAATATTGAAGAGATAGACGATATTAAAACGGCAGTTGCAGAAGCATGTAAAAATATAAGTTGCCATGGTTCAGAAGGGTTTGCTGAAGAATATCAAGTAGAGTGTCTTGTTGAAGAAGGAAAGCTTGAAATATCAGTTGAAGATAAAAGTTCCAAGCATATGATTGAAAAAGTTAAAAAACCTTGCCTCGATTGTCCTAATGAGGGTAATCTTGGAATGTTTGTAATACAATCACTTATGACAAGAGTTGAACTTGAAGATAGCCGATGCGGTAAAAAAACCATAAAGATGGTAAAGGAAAAATAATGAATTCAGAAGTATTCAACCGGTACGCAAAACATCCGACTATAGAACTCAGAAATCAGATCGTTGAAGAAAATCTGTACATGGTTGATATCCTAATAAGAAAATATTTAGGGAAGGGTGTAGATTACGACGATCTTTATCAAGTTGGAGCGCTAGCTCTAGTTTCGGCAGTTGAACGATTTGATCCATCAAAGGGCTTTGAGTTCAAGAGTTTTGCTACGCCTACAATTCTGGGAGAAATTAAAAAATATTTTAGAGACAAGCAATGGAGTCTTAAGGTTCCAAGAAGACTAAAAGAAATTGCATCCAAGGTTCAGGAAGTTAAAAGTAATTTAAATTCTGAGCTTGGAAGAACTCCAAGTATAGATGAAATATCTCAAGTTACTGGATTTTCAGGGGAGCAGATAATGCAAGCAATTGAAAGCTCTAAGGCTTATGGAACATATTCCTTAGATAGTGCCGGCAGTTATGATGAGAACGACGATAATTCTCTTGAACAATACATAGGATTTGAAGATTTGGGATATGAAAGAATAGAAATTAATGAGATAATTTCTAAAGTACTTTCAAGTTTTAGTGAAACGTACAGGTATATTTTTAAAGAGAGATTTATTGAGAATAAGTCACAGGCTACTATAGCGAAGGAGCTTGGAGTGTCTCAAATGACCATTTCTCGTGCAGAAAAAAGTATTATTGAACAATTTAAGAAAGAAGGCAATTTACGATGAAAAGAGTTTTTTCTGGAGTACAGCCGACAGGGAATATCCATCTCGGCAACTATCTTGGAGCTTTAAAACAGTTTGTTGAACTTCAAGATGACCATGAATGTATATATTGTATAGTGGATATGCATGCAATTACAGTTCCTCAAGATCCAAAAGTTTTAAAAGAACATATTCTTGATGTTGCAGCACTTTATCTTGCAGTAGGAATAGATCCTAAAAAATCTATAGTTTTTGTACAGTCAGACGTATCCGGGCATGCTGAACTTTCTTGGATTTTGACATGTAACTCTTATACAGGAGAACTTTCAAGAATGACTCAATTTAAGGATAAGAGTAAAAATAAAGAGTCTGCGCCAACAGGTCTTTTCACTTATCCTGTACTTATGGCGGCAGATATTCTGCTATATGATACTGATGTAGTACCTGTAGGAAATGATCAGAAGCAGCATATTGAAATTTGCAGAGATTTGGCAGGAAGAGTTAATGGAAAATTCCCAGGAACTTTTGTGATACCCGACGGTCGTTTCTTAAAAGAGGGTGCAAGGATTATGGCGCTTGATGATCCGACTAAGAAGATGAGTAAAAGCGCTGAAAATATTCATTCGCGTATTTCACTTCTTGATGATCCTACAAAAATTAAGAAATCAATAATGAAAGCAACTACCGATTCTGATGGGGTAGTACGTTTTGATGTTGAAAATAAGCCGGGAATCAGTAATTTGCTTAATATATATAGTGCTTTATCAGGGATGTCCATATCTGATTTGGAAAATAAATATGAAGGAAAAGGATACGGGGATTTTAAGAAAGACTTGGTAGAGGTTGTTATAGAGGCGTTAACTCCTATAAGAAATCGATATGAAGAGATCCGTAATTCCCAGGAACTTTTAGATATTCTTAAAGAAGGTGCGGTAAAAGCTGATATGATAGCTCAGAAGACAATGAAACGAGTTAAGGAGAACTTTGGGCTTGGATTATAGCATAAAAATGTGTTCTTGCATATGTTATAGTATTGACAAAGAGTTTGATTGTATTTAAAATGATAAATACACAAAATGGTAGAATTTAAATAATATAAGGAAAGGATAAAAATTTCATTTAATATATCTTATAGAAGATAGGCGAAAGTCGTGACTATCATAGGGAAGGCATTAATATAGAAAGACATAGAGCCTGTCTTTTTTATATGAAACTTCATAAAATAAAAGTTATAATTTTTTACTTATTTTTATTAAATTTATATTTTTTATGTTTTAAAATGTTGCAAAATTGATGCGGGGGGGGGTATAATAGCTTCACTCAATTTATACTCTCAACAGCAATATAAGAATTGTTAGTTTATTTTGTACATGTTAATAAAATTTATCTCATTAACTATAGAAGGGTACAAGAGGGAAGCGTATGAGAAGATTTTTTAGAAAAAGTATATCTATTTTATTACTTTTAAGTATGATGGTGCCTCTGATGATAACGGCTTTTGCAGTAGAGACTAGAGCGGCGGTATCTGATGAAGTCTTAGAGCAACACACTGTTGAGGGAGTAAGTCCTGATGGTGTAATGGTGAATTTGTTTGATTATTGGGTGGATAATGAAATATCTCCTACAGGAGATATTTTGTCAAAAGAAAGTGAAGCACATCCGAGACAATTTCCAAGTGCATGGGGGAACACTGCCAAATATTCCGGGCCGGATAACTGGAACAGAGGTATTAATACCAATCATCTTTTGATTTTTGGAGACGGAATTGCCCATGCAGGTATTTGGAATAAAGGTGCAGGGGAAAGTACACAATATGGTAAAAAGTATGCCGGAATGGAAGGTATTGTTAAATCGACTTTACATAATGGATATCCTGTTATAAATACGGATATGGCAAGGGAAAAGCTGATAGGCAATAAAGATAAACGAAACTGGGAGGACATTTCTGATTGGAAAGTCGCCGGCACACATCAAACCGGAGTAGCTACTTATAATGACTATAAAGAAGAAGGCATACAAAACTTAAATGAAATAGTTATCGAAAATTGGCAGAACGCTACAGGACAGACATTAGAGAACGGTATAGAATCCTTAGATTATTTGTTTAATCCTGATAAAAAAAATAGTTATAAAAAAAGCTACAGAAATATAAAGGATTTATTCCAAATCGATGATGAGGGATATTATTATTATAACATGCGTGAAAACTTTGCAGAATTTACGCAAGATACGTCAGGTGTAAAGGACGGAGAATCGGAAGATAAGAGAGATATAAAAAGTGAGGGTCGCTTCATACTCTATGATGCGCCGGCAACAGTTAGAACAGATGCAGCAAACACCGTAGGCAATTTCTTCCCCTTTAATAAAGGAAAAGAAGTTTTTGATGGTGTTGATGGAGCAGGTAATTTAACAAGCAGTGTGGCATGCTCAGGTAATTCTATGAATCATCATATGGGAATGACTGTTGATGTTGATTTTCGTCAAACCCTTGGCGGAATGGTTAACCAAGGGAAAAACGGAACACAGCCTATGACGTTCCAATTTTCAGGAGATGATGATGTATGGGTATATATAGATGACACGTTGATTCTGGATTTAGGCGGTGTACATAGTGAGATTTATGGAATAATTGACTTTGCAAGCGGTGACGTAGTAATTGGTCGTGGCTTTGAATCGAACGGAATACCGGATTATGACCATAATAATCCTGGAGCAACACAGGGACTAGTTACGAAGACTACTTTAAGACAGTTATATAAAGATGCCGGTATGGAAAATACAGTTGATTGGTCCGGCAATACTTTTGCAAGCAATACTGACCACAAATTAAAGATGTTTTATCTTGAACGTGGTAATTACGATTCCAGCCTTTCATTTAAATTCAACCTGATGCCTTTGCTTTATCAACAGATTAAAAAGGTGGATCAGGACGGTAATCCTATGGAAGGTGTAGAGTTTGCTTTATATGAAGCAGCTTTAGATGCCAACGGAAAGCCTATAAAGAATAATGATGGAAAATACCAGACAAAAGGTAATTCATTAACTACATTAACTACTGATAAAGACGGTATTTCAAAGTTTGTTGAAACTGAAAAAGTCAGTACGGCGCTTAGCAGCACGGGAACAAAAGAGCGGCCGTTTAATTTTGAAGACAGATACAGTAATAATGGAACGGAATATTATGTATTAAAAGAGACTAAAACTCCTCCGGGATATCGTTCATTACCTATAGATATTGTTTTGCAATATAATCATAAGAGTACGATGCTTGTGGTTACAAATAGATATGCAACAGGTGCATATTCCAGTTTTACGTCGAATATTCAAGGAAATAAAAATGTAACGTATGGTAGTTTTGACACTGCAACGGGAGTAATTAATCCGAGCGCTACGGAGATAAGTTCATATGAACAGGAAAACGGTTTAGTGGTTGCTATTCCTATGCTGTATCAACAGAATCTTTCAAAGTGGGAAGCAATGTACGGCAGCAATACTAACGGTTTCAAAACTAAAACACCGGAAGATAGAACAGCATTGAGCTGGAGAAAAGCTGCGCTTATTGCATCACTGGCTCAGTGCGCTGATAATCGTCTTAACGCTCCTCATTGGTATTTAGAATGGGATCAAGAAACAAAACGATTAGAGGGTAATTTAAGTGATTTGCCTGGCAGAGCAGACAGATATCAGATTAGCAATCCGGACGGCGATATGAGAATGGTTTATGCAATCATTAACTCGTCGGTATTTGATAAGCTTAATATAAAAGCTACAAATTCCAAAGAACGTTATGAAGCTCTTGGAATATATATACGTAGCCAGCTTGACAATGGTAAAACTATAGAAGATGTAGCAAATGAGATATACGCTACACCTTCCGGGGATGTATATGAAGAAGATGGAAGCTATGAACAGCGTGGATTCAGCTTTATGAATGTGGATCAGTTTGCACGTAATTTCCGTTCACTCATATATATTCCTAATGAACAGCGTGAACTACGTGTACTTAAGGTAGACCAAAACGGCCAGGCAGTAAATGGAGTGAAATTCCAGATTGTTTGTGTCAGCGATGATCCTGCTATAAATGGAACAGTGGCAGCTACAGGTATTACTGCCAAGGTTGATGGCAAGGAAGGTGCGTTGATTTTCGAACCGTCACCTCCTATGAAAGATGATAATACGGCAGAAGATGGATATGCTAAAATAGAATGGGCAAGAAGCTCATGTGACCGTTATTATCTGCAAGAGGTAAGTGCTCCTAGCGGATATAAGATTAATGATACCAAAATACCTATTGTCGTTGGTATTTACTCTATATATGCTGATGCAGGTGATGAAGATAACGGCGTATCTGTTATGGCAGGCGTTGGAAAACTGACTCAGACTATGGTTAAATATGCGTCAGATGAAAAGGTAAATATTACGCTTAGAGATATTACAGCCTATGGACAGGTGCAGCAAAGCGGCAAGTTTGACCTTTATGGCTGGAATGATATGACATTGAATGGTACATCTGATGTCAAGAGAAGTATGAATCTTCATTACGGAAAGAATGCAGTTGTAAGTTATGGATTGCATGATGAAGATGGTGGAAAGAACTTCTATCCGTTCTTTGTTACGGATGAGGGATTTATTCGTGCACGCGTTAATCAGAATTATGAAGCACTTACAGAAAATTCAACTTATGGTGACAGTTCAAATAATACTGCTAACAAGGATAAAATTGATGAGGATATCACAGGATTGTTCAGTTTGCTTAATATTGTTGTTGTCACCGATAAAAATGAAAAGAATACGGATACAGGTCAGCTGACTATAAGTAAAACCGTTGCAGGTAAAGACTTAACTGAAAAAGATTATATGCGTTATTTTGAGTTTGATGTAGACTTAAAAGACAAGAGTGGAAATGATTTGCCGGGTGAATATTACTTTTTTGGTACTGACAAGTCCGGATATATCAAGAACGGAGATAAGATTCTGCTTCACCATGATGAAAGTATAACAATTTTAGGCTTGCCTAAGGGTACAAAATATAAGGTTACTGAAAAAGAGCTGGATGATTGGTATACGATTCCTGATCATGTGCAACAGGGGGTTATTGAAAAGGATAAAGAGTCTATAGCCGGATTTATAAATTCCAATGTTGAGGTTGTTCAAGTTAAGGGAACTAAAGTATGGAAAGACAATGATAATAAAGATGGTTTAAGACCTGATACTATTACATTGTACGTAAAGAATAAAAAGACGGGAGACATTGTCGATACAATAACTTTAAGCTCAGGAAGAGATAAGATTTGGCAAGAAAACGAATTAAACTTTGCATCAAAGGCTTTGTATAAATATGACAACGGAAAGAAAATAGAGTACATTTTAGAAGAAAAGTCTGTTGATAATTATAAGTCCAGTATAACTGGAAATATGAGGATGGGATTCAAAGTCGTAAATACTCATAATAGTAAATCTTCAGTTATTATAGATCCAAATGGTGGCGGTAATGGTCAGAGTACTGTTAAAACCGCAGATTGTACCAATTTAAGAAGGTATGGAACGATAGCCATAGTATCCTTAATAGCATTTATGTTAATTGCTCTGACTAAAAGAAGAGAAATGAAAAAGGATCTGAAGAGATAACTTGAATTAAAATAAAAGCAGGGATTGATATTATTTAATCCCTGCTTTTAAGTTTTACATTAAGCTATCTGCATATCTTACTGTTTCCATCGCATCTTTAGCATATTTATCTGAATTTATTCTATCAGCATAATCCTGATTAAGCACAGCGCCTCCTACTACTATCTTGCACCAAGGAGCTTTTTCCTTAAGGAGTTTGATTGTTTCTGCCATGGCAGGAACGGTGGTAGTCATAAGCGCGCTTAAACCTGCAACCGCGGCTTTATTATCTATTACAGCGCGGACGATATCTGAAGGAGGTACGTCTTTACCTAGGTCAATTACCTTAAAACCGTAGTTATCCAAAAGCAATTTTACTATATTTTTGCCGATATCGTGTATATCGCCATGAACCGTTGCAACGACTACGCAGCACTTTTGAATTACATCAGATGAATCAGAAGTCATATTGGCTTTTATTATTTCAAAAGAACTTTTTGCAGCTTCTGCACTCATCAAAAGCTGAGGCAGATATATGTTTTTTTCTTCAAAGCCCTTGCCGACAATATCAAGAGCAGGAATAATTTCATCCTGTATTATGTCAAGTGGCTTCACAGAGAATAACAGTTCTTTAGTAATCTCTGCCGCCTGTTCTTTTAAACCCTTAACCACAGCTTTTTGCAAAGGCGATTTAAAATCATTTAAAGGAGTTTTAGCTGTAACGGCAGCAGATTTAGCAGATACTTCTGTATAATTAGAAGCAAAATTTATGTAATCAGTGCAGTTTTCATCAAGATTATGCAGTGCACAGTAAGCATAATAAGTCTTTAACATTTCGCTGGAATAAGGATTCATTATGGCTGCTGAAAGTCCTCTTTCCATGGCAAGAGCAAAGAACGTACCATTAATAATATCCCTGTTTGGAAGTCCGAATGAAATGTTAGATACGCCAAGAGATGTATGACAGCCCAGTTTATTTTTAATAATTTCAAGTGATTTTAATGTTGCAAGAGCGGCAGACGTATCGGCGCTTATGGTCATAGCAAGAGTGTCGAATATAATATCTTTTTTATCTATACCATAGGATTCCGCTGTTTTTAGGATTTTTTCAGCTATCTCTACTCTGCCCTCAGCGGTATTTGGGATTCCATTCTCGTCAAGGGTTAGTGCCACAACTACTCCGCCGTATTTTTTAACAAGTGGAAATATCTTTTGCATACTCTCCGGCTTACCATTTACAGAATTTATCATAGCTTTTCCATTATAACGGCGAAGCGCCGCTTCCATAGCTTCAGCGTCAGAAGTATCAATTTGTAAAGGTAAATCAATTATTGCCTGAAGCTCGCACATTACTGTGGTTAGCATGGAAGCTTCATCTATGTCAGGAAGTCCTACATTTACATCAAGAATATGAACTCCTGCATCTTGCTGATTTACCCCTTCTTGGAGTATATAATCTATTTCATTATTTATCAAAGCCTGTTTAAAACGTTTTTTGCCTGTAGGATTTATTCGTTCACCTATCAGAACAGGGAATTCGCTTAACTCAACAGAATGTGTGTATGAAGAAACACAAGTAATAGATTTTTTTGTAAGAGGAACCGGTGCAAGATTTGATGTTTTTGTCGTCAGTTCTTTTATATATTTAGGAGTTGTTCCGCAGCAGCCGCCTGCTATTCTAACTCCTGATTTAATCATTTTACGCATTTCGTCTGAAAATTCATCAGGAGCGACGTCATATACGGCTTTGCCGTCTACTTCCTTTGGAAGACCTGCATTAGGTTTAAGAATTACAGGAATAGAAGAATGTTTGAGGAGTTCTTCGACCACACCTTCAAGTTGTTTTGGCCCAAGGGAACAATTGGCGCCTATTGCAGATGCACCCATTCCTTCAATCATTGCTACCATAGCAGACGGGGAAGCGCCTGTCATAAGTTTGCCGTCTTCACCGTAAGCATTTGATACAAATACAGGAAGATTGCAGCTTTCTTTCGCCGCCAAAATAGCTGCTTTTGTTTCGTAGCTATCGTTCATAGTCTCAATAAAAATCAGGTCTACACCTTGTGCGGCACCTATTTTTATTACTTCCGAAAAAAGAGTGACAGCATCTTCAAAGTCTAAATCTCCGTAAGGTTTGAGGAGCTTGCCGCAAGGGCCGATGTCGAGGGCAATAAATTTTTCCTGCTTGCCAATAGAAGAGTCTTTTGCCTTTTTTGCATTTAAAACAGCAGCTTTTATTATGCATTCTAACTCTGAATAAGAGAATTTGAGACTATTTGCACCAAAAGTGTTTGTATTAACCACATTGCTTCCGGCATCAAAATATGTTCTATGCAGATTTTGAATTACTTCCGGGTGGGAGAGATTCCAGCTTTCCGGAAGTTCACCCGGAGCAAGTCCTGAGTCTTGCAAAAGTGTTCCCATGCCTCCGTCTAAATAGAGAATATTATCCTTCATATATTCTAAAATTGTCATATTGTTACCTCCTAAAGGAACAGTTTTGTTTTTTACAGTTGTCACAGGTGTTTTCAAATGAGCACCCAGTTTTTTCTTTGCAAATACCTATTATTGCAGTTACAGATTTTGATGGTGACATCAAAAGGCTATCATTTAGAGAGAGCCCTATTTTTCGCGTACAATCCAAAACACGGAAAAAATCTTTTTGCACAGTAAGCGGCAGGTCACCGTATCCGGGGCTGAATCTTGGACGTGTAAAAAGATTTTTTTCAGTTAATTGTGATTTTATATCGTTATTAAAAGTATTACATAGACTTTCAATGCGCTCTGCTCCAATTGCCTGAATGCAAAGAGATTTTGCCGGGGAAATCTTGCCGTATTTGGAGATTAAACGATCTACTTCTATGCCTATGGTTGCAGCAAACACTATTATGTTTTCACAGCCTTTTAGATTTTTGCTAAGGTCATGGCTATTAATGGTCATAAAGGATAGATTAATGTTGCTTTCATTCTGACATATCGCAAATTGACGATAGCACACTTTATAGGATAATTTTGACAGTGTCTCATGAAGACAATCGTCTATTAGTGAGTCTATATCTTCAGTATTGTTTTTGCACCCCATATATCGAAGAATCTCTTTTTTATTGATTTTAGGGGCATCATAAAATTTCGTAAAAATTGTATTTGTCATATTTAACCTAAAATATCTGAAAGATTGCGTTGAATCTTTTGAGCCACATCAGGCTTGTTCATAGAATAAACGTGTACGTTGGTTATATTGTTTGCATAGAGATCGATGATTTGGTCTGTAGCATAAGCAATACCTGCCTGCTTCATTGCAGCAGGATTAGACCCAAACTTGTCAACTAAACTCTTAAACCTTTGAGGCATGTGAGAACCTGAAAGCTTGATGGCTCGTTCAACTTGATTTGCATTGGTAATAGGCATTATACCGGGAATTACAGGAACGGTTATGCCGGCTTCTCTTATTTTATATAAAAAGTTATATAAAAGGTTGTTATCAAAAAACATTTGAGTTGTAAGGAAGTCACAGCCTGCGTCAACTTTTTCTTTTAAGTATTTAATATCTTCTTTTTGATTTGAACTTTCCGGGTGAATCTCCGGATAGCAGGCTCCGCCTATGCAAAAATCCGCATCACTTTCTTTAAGCTCACGTACCAAATCTATGGCATTGCGATAATGCCATAAGCTTCTGTCCTGCTCTTCCATTTCGGGAGTTAAGTCGCCCCTTAAAGCCATTATATTTTTAATACCGGCATCTTTTATGCTTGTAATCATTTCTCTAACAGTTTCTCTTGTTGAAGATACGCAAGTCAGATGTGCCAGAGTTGAAACTCCATAGAGCTCTTTTATGTTCTTTGCAATATCCAATGTATATTTGCTGGTGCCTCCGCCTGCACCATAGGTTACGCTCATAAAGGCAGGTTTTAGCTTTGCGATTTCTTCAGTAGCGGTTTTGACACTTTCAAAAGAGGAGCTTACCTTTGGCGGGAAGACCTCAAAAGATAAAGATAATTGTTCGTTTTTTAATAAGTCAATAAGTTTCATAATGTGTATATACTCCTATATTATTACTCTTAATTATACTACTGCAAGTCAAATTAAAGCAAGAGGTCACGGTCATACATAATTGTGTAAAATTAAAAAAATATATAAAGCTCCCATACTTTTAGTGCGAAAAGTTATGATTTTGTATGGATTTTGCAAAGGGAGTAATCGGAAAATCATAAAATATTTCATGTTTAAACATGACAAAACCATACAACTGTATTGAAAAAGAAGAAATTTATATGATATAAGTCATACAAAGCTTATAAAATTAAAAGAATTAGTGGGATTAGTATCTTTTTTGTCTATATGACGGCAATAAAAAAGAGACACCCGTTTAGAGTGTCTCCTCAGAATATCTATGCAAGTTTAGAAATCACATAATCAGCAAATTCTTTACATGTATTTCCGTCAGCTAGACCTGTTACTATAACTTTTTTCTCTACATCACAGCACGTGTGGAGAACATCAGCTAATTGATCTGCTTTACCTATGAGACCTATGTGTCTGAGCAACATTTCTGCCGCTTTGAAAATACTTGATGGGTTGGCATATTCACCAAGGCCTTCTTCTATCATACGTGGGGCGCTTCCGTGGATAGCCTCAAACATAGCATAGTGGTCGCCGATATTGGCGCTTCCTGCTGTGCCTACGCCGCCTTGAATCTCTGCCGCCTCGTCAGTTATGATATCTCCGTAAAGATTAGGAAGTACGAACACCTGGAATTGATTTCGTATAGCTTTATTAACTAAGTTAGCAGTCATAATATCTATGTACCAGTCTTCGGCTTGGATACCGGGATATTCTGATGCAATGTCATTACATATTTTAGAAAATTTACCGTCGGTTTTTTTCATAATATTTGCTTTTGTTACAATAGCAACCTTATCTTTTCCGTTAGCCTTGGCATATTCAAAAGCGGCGCGAGCGATTCTTTCAGTTCCACAGTCTGTAGTAACTTTAAAATCCATAGCCAACAATTCAGGAATTTCTATACCCTTGCTTCCAAGAGTATATTCCCCTTCTGTATTTTCCCTGTAAAACATCCAGTCAATCCCTTCTTCGGGAACTGTAACAGGACGAACGTTGGCATACAAGTCAAGCTCTCTTCTAAGAGTTACATTGGCACTTTCCATAGTGCCGCCTTTTGGCGTGGTAGTTGGACCTTTTAAGATTACGTCACATTCTTTTATTGCGGTGAGAACATCTTTTGGAACAGCTTCGCCAAGAGCTAAACGATTTTCTATAGTTAAACCTTCTATATCCTTTAGTATGATTTTTCCTGATTCAATATGGTCACAAAGCAGGGTTTCAAGAAGTCTGCGTGCTTCTTTCATTATGATTGGACCTATACCGTCCCCTCCGCAGAGCCCTATTGTTATGTTATCAAGATTTTGAAAATCCTTTGGGGGCTTAGCCTGGGCCATTTTTTCGGCACGTGCAATTTGCTCCTTTAATAAATTTTCAAATTGTTTTGTTGCAGCTTCAATATATTTTTCCAATGTATTTGCCTCCTTAAAGATTACCAAGACCTACGTATTTGAGTAGTCCGCCGGCTTTCAGTATAGCCTTTTGTCTTTCGGTGAATTCACAGGAAAGTGTGATTTCATCACCATTTGTAAGGTCTTTTAACACCATTTTGCCTGAGTCCATTCCTGCGTATACGTCTTCAATTTTAAGGTTATCACCTTGTGAAACTCTGTCGTAATCGTCAGGATTTTCAAAAGTTAAAGGCATGATACCGGCATTTATCAGATTTGCAGCATGAATTCTTGCAAAACTCTTGCTTATTACAGCTCTTACTCCAAGATAAAGAGGAACAAGAGCAGCATGTTCTCTTGAAGAACCTTGTCCATAGTTATTTCCGCCTACTACGATACTCTGACCTGCGGCTTTTGCTCTTTCAGGGAAAGTACTGTCACATACGCCAAAGCAATATTGCGACAGGTGCGGAATATTTGAGCGATATGGCAGTATCTTTGCGCCTGCCGGCATAATATGGTCTGTAGTTATATTATCTCCTACTTTTAATACAAGTGGAGCGGTGAGAACGTCTTCCTGCGGAGCGCTGTCAGGGAAAGGTTTAATATTAGGGCCTCTTAAAATAGGAAGATCTGCCGCCTCTTCAATAGTTGCAGGAGCAATTACAGCGCTGTCATCTATTTTGAAAGCATCAGGCATATTTACTTTAGGCATGATTCCAAGAAGCATAGGATCCGTGATTTCACCTGTTAGTGCAGCAGCAACAGCTGTTTCAGGGGAAACAAGATATACCTGACCGTCAGCAGTGCCTGAGCGACCTTCAAAGTTTCTGTTAAAAGTTCTAAGTGATACTCCTGCAGAGTTAGGAGAAAATCCCATACCGATGCATGGTCCGCATGCGCATTCTAATACTCTTGCTCCGCTGGCAAGTATATCTGATAAAGCACTGCAGTCTGCAAGCATTGATAAAACTTGCTTTGAACCTGGTGAGATTGACAAGCTGACTTCAGGGCGAATGGTTTTTCCTTTTAACAGTGCTGCCACTTTTAACATGTCAAGCAGTGAAGAGTTGGTACATGAGCCTATACATACCTGATCAACTTTAGTTCCTTTCAAGCTTTCAACTGTAACTACGTTATCAGGACTATGCGGACATGCAATCATAGGCTTTAATGATGAGAGGTCTATATCGATAATTTTGTCATAAACAGCATCTTCATCACTTGAGAGTTCAACATAATCTGCGCCTCTTCCCTCTGCTTCAAGGAAAGCTTTTGTGATTTCATCTGAAGGGAAAATAGATGTAGTTGCACCGAGCTCTGTTCCCATATTGGTTATAGTGGCTCTTTCGGGAACTGAAAGGGTCTTTATGCCCTCTCCTCCCCATTCTATTATTGCACCAACGCCGCCTTTAACTGACAGGATTCTGAGAATTTCCAAACTTACGTCTTTAGCAGTTACAAAGTCTCTGAGTTTGCCAGTAAGGTTTACTTTGTACATTTTAGGCATAGTTATGTAATATGCACCGCCGCCCATAGCCACGGCTACATCAAGTCCGCCTGCGCCCATAGCAAGCATGCCGATACCGCCTCCTGTAGGAGTATGGCTGTCAGAGCCTATAAGAGTTTTTCCCGGTTTACCGAACCTTTCCAGGTGGACTTGGTGACAAATTCCGTTGCCCGGTCTTGAAAAATATAAACCGTACTTTTTAGCCATAGATTGAATAAATCTATGGTCATCAGCGTTTTCAAATCCTGACTGCAAAGTATTGTGGTCGATATAAGCAACGGATAGTTCTGTGCGAACACGAGGAACTCCCATCGTCTCAAATTCCAAATATGCCATTGTGCCTGTAGCATCCTGGGTCAATGTTTGATCTATTTTAAGTGCGATTTCGCTTCCTGCGGTCATTTCACCGCTTACGAGATGATCTTTTATTATTTTTTGTGCAATAGTTAAACCCATTTATTTGTCCTCCTTCTTTAAGTTTTCATATGCGTGAATAACGTGATCCATCATAAGCTTTGAGACCTTTTCACCGTCTCTTTGACATAAAGCTTCATATATAGCCTTGTGTTCTTCTATTACGTGAGAAGGTCTGTTGCTTTTCTCTAAAGAAGTTTTTCTGAACTTCATAAGTTTATGATGAACCGGAGATAAAACAGCGGACATTACACGTCTGCCGCTTTCGTTATATATGATGTCATGAAATTCGGTGTCCAAATTTCTCAAATTTTCGATATCGTTTTTAGATGCAAAAAATTCTTGTTGGTCCAGATTCTGTTTTAGAATCTTTAAGGCTTTTTCACTGATATTTTGGGCTGCAAGTTTAAAAATTACAGGTTCAAGAGTCTTTTTAATGAAGAACATATCTTCAACATCTTGAGGTGTTATACCCAAAACTACTGTACCGGAAGGAGTTGTTGAAATAAGCCTTTCACTTTCCAGCCTGGATAAAGCTTCTCTTATAGGAGTTCTGCTAACGCCCAGCTCTTCGGAAAGCTTGCTTTCGCTTATTACTTCTCCGGCATTATATACGCCGTCGAGTATATTTTTTTCTATGGTTTCAAATACTTGATTTGCAAGAGATAGGGATTTGTAATCTATCATTTTATTAGCTCCTTCCATTCATCAAGTTGATTGATTTTATCTTCAATCTCTTTGTTTGCAAGACTTGTGGTTCTTCCGTCCGCATACATTTCATCAACCCAGTCTTTTAGTTTAGCAACAAGCGGATGATCTTTGTTGACTTTCTTTGAATCATCCAATTTGAAGTGTTCATTTACCCAGTAAGCGATGCCGGCAAGACCGGAAGTTTTGCTTACAGTGACGCCGGGAGCTCTGCCAAGTATTTTGGCAGTATCAAAAATATTATAAATTTCTTCATCTTTCATAAGACCGTCAGCATGAATACCGGCTCTTGTAACATTGAAATTTTCACCTACAAAAGGAGTCATAGGCGGTATGTCATATCCCATTTCATTTTTGAAGTACTCTGCTATTTCGGTTATTACTGTAGGATCCATTCCATCAAGAGAACCTTTTAATGAAGCATATTCAAATACCATTGCTTCGAGAGGAATATTTCCGGTTCTTTCTCCGATTCCAAGCAGAGAGCAATTCACTGAACAAGCCCCGTAAAGCCATGCAGTAGAAGCATTAGCCACAGCTTTATAAAAGTCGTTGTGACCGTGCCATTCCAGCATTTCACTGGGAACACCTGAATAGTGCTGCAATCCGTATATTATTCCTGCTACGCTTCGAGGAAGTGCAACTTCAGTATAAGGAACACCGTAGCCCATAGTATCGCAGGCTCTGATTTTAACAGGAATGCCTACTTCCTTTGAAAGTTTCATTATTTCATTTACAAAAGGAACCACAAAACCATAAAAATCAGCCCTGGTAATGTCTTCAAGATGACATCTTGGAACAATTCCCGCATCGAAAGCGTCTTTGATGGTTTCAAGATAAAAGTCTACAGCCTGGCGTCTGCTCATATTCATTTTTTTGAATATGTGATAGTCGCTGCAAGAAACCAAAATTCCCGTTTCCTTTATTTCAAGATCTTTTACCATTTTGAAGTCTTTTTTCTGGGCTCTTATCCATGTGGTGATTTCGGGGAATTTGTAGCCGAGCTCCATACATTTATGAATGGCTTCCTGATCTTTTTTTGTATATATAAAGAATTCTGACTGGCGAATAAGTCCGTAAGGGCCTCCAAGCTTTGCCATCAGTTTATATAAATCTACTATTTGTTTTACTGTATAAGGCGCCATAGACTGCTGACCGTCTCTAAATGAGGTGTCTGTAATCCATATATCTTCCGGCATGTTAGCAGGAACTCTTCTATGGTTAAAGGCTATTTTTGGCACATTTTCGTAATCGAACATTTCTCTGTACAGGTTTGGCGTGTCCACATCTTGTAGAGAATACTTGTAGCTATTCTGCTCAAGTAGGTTGGTTTTTTTAGAAATTTCAAGCATTTTCTTTCCCCCTTTTATATAAAATACCTTATTAAAAGTTATAACTAACAATACATGTATACAAGTATACTCCCATTGCAGTATAGAGTCAACTGTTTAGGAAAAAATAACGATAAAACTATTGACATTACATAGACTGGAAGCTTTATAATTAAAATAATTCAGGAGGGGATTTTATGAATATAAAATTAAATTATGAAGAGAAAGGAAAAGGATTCCCGTTAATTCTACTTCATGGCAACGGAGAAAATACCAATTATTTTAAAAATCAAATAAATTTCTTTTCAGATCAGTATAGGGTGATTGCCATAGACACAAGAGGTCACGGAAAATCTCCGAGAGGAAAAGAACCGTTTACTATAAGGCAATTTGCTGAGGACTTGCATGATTTTATGGATGATAAGGGGATAAGAAAGGCACATCTTTTGGGATTTTCAGATGGAGGCAATATTGTTCTTGCTTTTGCTCTAAAATATCAGGAGAGAATAGAAAAATTAATAGTCAGTGGTGCAAATCTAAATACTGACGGTGTTAAGTCCAGCTTTCAGCTTCCAGTTACGGTAACATATCGTATATTATCTTTGTTTTCCGGTAAAGAGGGTTCAATTAAAAAGAAACAAGAGCTTTTAGGTCTTATGGTAAATGAGCCTAATATTGAGCCTGAGAGCTTGCATAAAGTGACGGTTCCTGCACTTGTCATTGCAGGAACAAATGACATAATTAAAAAAGAACATACTGAATTGATTGCAGCTAGCTTGCCTAATTCTAAGCTTGTTTTTATAAAAGGAGGGCATTCACTTCCAAAGAATAAATCAGAAGAGTTTAATAAAATTGTAGACCAGTTTCTTGAAGAAAAAAAGGAGTATTAAATGGCGATTATTGAAACAAGAGATTTAACTAAATACTATGGCAAAGCCAGGGGAATAACTGAATTAAATTTAAAAGTTGAAGAAGGAGAGTTTTTTGGATTTATAGGACCTAACGGTGCAGGAAAATCTACACTAATCAGAACTTTGCTTGGTCTTATCAAACCTACGTCCGGAGAGGCTAAAGTGATGGGAAAGCCTCTTTCATTAAGCAGAGAATATCTTGAAGAGATAGGATATCTGCCGTCAGAGACTACCTTTTATGGAGATATGAAAGTTTCGGAGCTTATATCATATTCTGCAAAACTTAGAAAAAAAGATTGTGAAAAGGAAGCAAAAGCGCTGTGTGAGCGTCTTGAACTTGATACTAAAAAACGTATAGACCAGCTGTCTCTGGGAAACAGAAAGAAAGTAGGCATTGTATGCGCAATGCAAGGAAACCCACAGATTTATCTCATGGACGAACCTACAAGCGGCCTTGATCCTCTTATTCAGAAAGAATTCTTTGATTTGCTTCATGAAAGGCAAAAGGAGGGGGCAACCATATTCTTTTCTTCTCATGTATTATCAGAGGTACAGCATAATTGTACAAGAGCGGCAATTATCAGAGAGGGCAGGCTTGTTGCAGAGGGTAGTATACAGAGTCTTTCCGGATCTAATACAAAAAATATAACATTACATGGTATCAATTATATTCCTGATGATATTTCTGCAAAATCTGTTGTGAAAATGCAGGATGGAATAAGCTTTTTGTATCAAGGAGACATACGTCAGTTATTATCTAAAGTAAGCATGCTGCCTATAACAGATATGACCATAAACGAACCGGAGCTTGAGGATGTCTTTATGCATTACTACGAAAAGGGGGATGAATAATGGCAGTTTTAAATAAAGAACTAAAAAAAGGCGCAAAAGGGTTTTTAATATGGACAGCTGTGATTGCTTTTATGCTTTCTGTATGTGTATTTGTATATCCGGCAATGAAGGATCAAATGGGAGAAATGAACGAGATGTTCGCAAATATGGGCTCTTTTACGGCGGCATTTGGAATGGATCAGCTTAATTTTGGCACATTTATAGGGTTTTATGGAATAGAAATCGGAAATGTTTTAGGTTTGGGAGGCGGCTTCTTTGCAGCATATCTTGGAATAACAATGTTGTCTAAAGAGGAAAAAGAACATACGGCAGAGTTCCTTTTGACACATCCTATAAGCAGAGTGTCAGTTCTGATTCAAAAGTTGGCCGCGGTGATGATTCAAATAGTTTTAATGAATGTTATAACTTTTCTGTTTGGGGTGCTTTCGGCTGTAATTGTAGGCGAAGATGTTCCATTTAAAGAACTTATTTTGATTCACAGCGTATATCTTATCTTGCAAATAGAGATAGGGGCTGTATGCTTTGGGCTATCGGCATTTGTGCGCAGAGGAAGTATAGGTATAGGTCTTGGCAGTGCGGCTGTCTTATATTTTATGAACCTGATAGTTAATATAAGTGAAAAAGCGCAGCCGCTCAAATACATCACGCCTTATGCTTATGCTAAACCCGAAGATGTTATACAAAATATGTCTTTTGATTGGCTTCTTGTAGGACTTGGAATTCTTTATGGAGTAGTATTTGTTGCTGTAGGATTTATTATATATGGACGAAAGGATATAACGGCGTAGCTTTTGTAAAAAGAACTTATATGGCAGGCAGTCTAAAGGATTGTCTGCCATATGTATTTTTACTATACTATGTTTGCTTTTGAACAGAGGTTTGATAATTCATTGATATAATGATTTAGACATAGTATGATATATAAGATATATATTAAGGTGAAAATAATATGCAAAAAGAGATTGATTATAAGAGTTTGTTAATCGCATCAGGCGTGTATGCTTTGATGGGGGCCGCGATAAAGTATATAACAAGTGTATTATTAGAGCTTGATACGATAAAAGCTGCTGAAATCGGTGTTGAAATAAATACTACAGGATATTTTACATGGGCATTTTTTATCAGTTGTTTTAATATAATTGGCGTTTTTTCGTTGATATATTGGAGTATATGGTTTAGGAAAGTCAGGAAAAACAATGTAAATCTAGTAAAAGCAAAAACACTTGTTATACCGGCAATTTTTATATTTATTTATGTGTTTTTTTTAGATAAATTATGGGTTACATCAAACTTTTTACCATATTTGAATATAGAGTTATATGAGGAGTTTTTTTACTGGAGTCTTGAATTTATAGAAATTGGCAGTAGTTTTGTGTTCCATTATATGATTTTCTTTATTATCCTTGTGCTTGCTGTGGTTCTGCCTAAACATCAGAAAACAGAATCATAGAAAAAGAGGTGAATTTATAATAATAGGAGGCAATATGCAAAAAGAGATTGATTATAAGAGTTTGTTAATCGCATCAGGTGTGTATGCTTTGATGGGAAGTATAATGTTTTATATTGAAGGTGTATTAAGAGAGCTTACTAGGATAAAAGAAATTGAGACAGGTGCTGAATGGTATACCATAGAATATTTTGACTGGGCATTATTTATCGATTGTTTTAATATACTTGGGATTTTTTCGCTTATATATTGGAGTATATGGTTTAGGAAAGTCAGGAGAAATAATGTAAATCTAGTAAAAGCAAAAACCCTTGTTATACCGGCAATTTTTATATTTATTTATGTATTTTTATTATACAAATTAGGTACATCAAATTTTTTGCCATATTTGAATATAGAATTATACGAAGAATTTTTTTATTGGAGTCTTGAACTTATAGAAATTGGCAGGAATTTTGTGTTTCATTATATGATTTTCTTTATTATTTTAGTACTTGCTGTAGTCGTACCTAAACATCAAGAAACGGAATCATAGAAAAAGGGCGGGTAATTCCGCCCTATAATTTAGTGAATTTTATTCCATAAGTAGCAGACAGTGTAGAAACTGCTAGATGAGCTATATAATTTTTATCACCGACGTTGTTTTTAAAGTAGAAATACAATACAAACAAAAACCGTACAAAAGGTTACAAAGTAACCATGTTTGTACGGCTTTATTATTTATATTAGTTTTGTGGCGGTGTTGTTACCTCAGCTAAAATTTGATTTATAGCTTCTTGAAATGCTGATCCAGCAATATCATTGCCAAGAAGAACTAGACTACTTGGGACATCTGTATCGCTGTCATCGTTAAGCCCTTTGAGAAGTTCTACAGTTTTGAACTTTAGCTGTAGCGTTTCTTCTTCTCCTATATCAAAAGCTTCTCTGTAAGCGGAATCGTCGGAATCTACGAGACATAATGGCGGAAATACTACGCACCACCAGTTCTGTCCCTTTCCCTCACCTATGGTTATGGTAAGCGCCTCGTAGTTTCCCTCAGGGAAATATAAATCACCATAATTTTTTGCAGGTATATGTCTTATTCCAATACAGGCTCTTGCATCATAGTCAAATTCTGAAAGCCGGATAGCTTCTTCTGCCCAGCCTTCAATTTTAGGCAGATTGCTTTTGATATAACATCTCATTATTTGAGATTGTGTAATATCATCATCACTGTTTTCGGCATTTTTAATTGCATCTGCGATTTCATTTTGAACCTTTGAAAGAACATAATCTCTTACTTTAAGTTTTAAGTTTTGATCTTCTGAAGAATCGCTGTTTGCAATTACATGAAAACGCATTATCCCAGGGTGTTGATTTATCATACCATCGGGTCCGATCATGCCGTCTTCAATTTGGGCGTAGGTTTCAGCTTTATATAAAATTGGTAAGGCAATCAGCGCCAAAGCCATTATAAAAATAAGTATTTTTTCAGATTTCTTATCCATAAATTACCTCCTGACAAAAGGAGTATGGACAAGAAAAATAAAAATATTCAAATTATTTTACAATAAGAAGTTTTTGTCCTGTACTGAGTGTATCAGTTTCCATACAGTTTGTTTGTCTGATGGAATCCATAGATGTTTTGAATTTTTTAGCAATGTGCCATAAAGTGTCTGATTGTTTGCAAACATATATAACCATAGGCATAGGTTCATTGCAAACAGAGCTTTCCTCAAAGGCAGGATTGGTCAAAACTCTGAAAGGCGTTGGCTGCATTACTTCGCCGCAGACTAATACAGTTGCGTTGAATTCCAGCTGTTTGCTGTTGATTTTTTCTGACCAGAGATCTTTTATGTAAATTTTGTGACATATTATTTCGTTTCCTGTAAGCTGAGGCATTGCAGTTACTACGCGGAACGGAAGTTCTTCTTTAACAGTGAATATTGTTTCATCTTCATCGGAAGCAAGGCATATGATTTTGGCAAGAATCTTTCCCTCTGTAATTATTTTTCCTTGTTCACTTCTGCTTTCCCCGTTTACAACCTCTGCTGTTGCATAAAGAATTTTTTCAAGTTCGTGCCCGCAGTTTTCCAGAGATAAGATTTCTCTGACAGAAGCTTCGCTGGCCATAGTTCCGATTAAAGTTCTGCTGTTTTCCTCGAGAAAGTCGCAAACAAAATCTTTCTGCTTATGGTATCCGTCTACAATTATTTCTTTTTCAGTATTTTTATAAAGCTCTACATAGGTTAACAGGTCACCTTCAAGGCGGAATACATCATTTCCTTCTTCATCTTGAGTGAGTTTTACTTTGAGGTCATGGTCATTGAAGAATACATTGCAGCCGCTCCATTGACCGCCTTGCTGAATAGGTATAAATTGAGTAAATTCAATTCGCTCCTGAATCTGGAAAATGCTATGCGATGGCATACAATTTTCGTCGTTTTGATAAGCGGAAAAGAGAATATTCACGTAGACAAATCCGTTTATAACAACCTTATCACCTGTAGATTGTTTATAATTTTCTACTATGGATAAATCTTGCTTGAGAATATTTTCAGGACGAATGTCATCTTTAGGAAGTATATCCTCACGAATGGAGAGATTGTCTTTTTTTCTCAGTGCTATGTTAGAAATCTCGACAGTTTCTTTTAAAACCTGTATTTCTTCATCTGCCAGACCCTCGAATATGTCAACCTTACTATCTATATATTCTCTTGCAACTATAGCAAGCGAGATTTTGACTCTGTATTTTCTTTCGTTTATTACCATATAATCAATCTTTTCTATTGAACAATCCAAGATAAGAGTGGCTCCTGCCGAAACAGAAGTATGCCATTGATCTTTAAAAGAAACCCTGGTTTGTATAGGTATTATAGGGCTGTTTCCCTCTTGGCGTTCAGGAGAATATAATGTTTGCAGTTCTATTTCTCCTGAAAGATTGATATAGTCGTCGCTTTTGACTATTTGGTCTACTTCCCTGCTGGAAAGGTAGCTTTTTCCGTCAATTAGAAGAATATCTTTAAGATCCGGTTTTGTATCCGGAACAAGGATATCCTCCTCAATGGTAATTGTAGTTTTAGGTTTTTCTCTTATGTTTGTCACCTGTACCGGCGAGTAAATGGCCCCTTTTGTAATGGGGACTACAACTCGCTCCTCCATTTCCTTGGCAGGAACAAGAGCGTAATCCGGAATATCGTTTTCGTATGTCATAGTTTTTCCCCTTTCCACACTTGGTCTTGCTACAAATGTATTCTTTTAAAGCCCCTTTTATGATTATAGAAAATAAAAAAGAGCCTTTATTTTATGAAAGGCTCTAAGGATTTTAAAGTGTTCTAAGTTTATTTAGAATCATATGCGCAGCTTGTTCTTTACTCATTAGTTCAAGTTCTTCTACATCATCATGTGTTATTAAGGTAATTACATTAGTGTCAGTACCAAAGCCTGCTCCATGTGTTCTGAGGGAATTAGCACAAATCATATCACAATTTTTGGAGGACAATTTTTTCTTGGAATTTTCAAGCACGTTATCTGTTTCCATAGAAAAGCCGCATATGATTTGTCCGTCTTTTTTGTGTTCGCCGAGGTAGCGCAATATGTCGCTGGTACGTTTGAGCTGAATGGCCATATCGCCATCTGATTTTTTTATTTTACTGCTTGATGTAGTTATAGGAGTATAGTCTGCTACAGCGGCTGCTTTGATGATTATATCTTGCTTTTCACTTAAAGCTGTTACGCTTTCGAACATCTCCTTGGCATCGTGAACAGGAATAGAGAGTATGAACATCGGCGGTGCAACTTCCATATGTCCATGAATCAGTGTGACGTCAGCTCCTCGGTGCATAGCCGCCTTGGCGATTGCGCATCCCATTTTGCCGCTTGAATGGTTTGTTATGAATCTTACAGGATCGATAGATTCTCTTGTTGCTCCTGCTGTCACCAATATTTTTTTGCCGTATAGATCTTTTTCCCAGGCAATCTCTTTAAGTATATACTCCAAAAGTATCTTTTCTTCAGGCATTCTTCCGTCGCCGTTATCTCCATTGGCAAGCATGCCTGTATCAGGGGTTACGATTTCGTAGCCAAAGCGGCGTAATTTGTTGATATTATCCTGAACGATAGGATTGTGGTACATATTGTGATTCATAGCAGGTGAAACAATCTTTTTGCATGGACAAGCCATAATAGTTGTAGTGAGCATATCGTCAGCAATACCTGAGGCAATCTTGCCTATTACGTTTGCTGAAGCCGGAGCAAGCATGACCAGGTCAGCTTTTTTTGCAAGGGCAACGTGTTCCACGCTATATTGAAAATTTCTATCGAAAGTATCTATCAAACATTTATTAGAAGTTAAAGATTCGAAAGTTATTGGGTTAATAAATTGTGTAGCGTTTTGAGTCATTAAGACATGAACGTCACAGCCTAGTTTTTTAAGCATGCGTGCCAGATTTGGAATTTTATACGCTGCGATACTGCCGGATACTGCAAGGACTACTGTCTTTCCTGTTAACATTTTTTACCTCCGTGTAGTTCGAATTTTTATAATTATGGTTCAATGTTCTCTCGGGCGCCAAAATCTTTGATTTTGCCAGCGCCGTGAGGTTATTATACCATAATTGCGGCATTTATGCCGCAGCAGCGGTAGCTGCCTGTGCTGAAAGCACAGAAATTATGATTCAATGTTCTCTCAGGCGCCAAAATCTTTGATTTTGCCAGCGCCGTGAGGTTATTATAACTCAGCTGCAAGGATATATCGCTGGGCTTCAATGAACGCCACCTTGCGGCAACGCCGAATAATACAATCAATGCGTTCATTATATCACAAAACATAATAAATCTATAGAAGTTTTGTTGATTTGTGATATAATGGTTGCTGAGATTTAAGTATATCGGTACTGCTGGCGTTAGTTTTTTAGCCAAGTTAAAATAGCGGTAAAAGTCATTGATGACTAACATTTGACTTTAGACTTGTTGTAAAAAAATAAAAGATTGGCCTATTTTTACAACATTTCACTTTTAATTGCGTCTAAACTTGTCGAAACAGATATAACGATTGACGAAAATTAAAAAAATAATATCAAAAAGACGACCAAACCGCTGAAATGTTGTAAAAAAGCTTACGAAATTGGCAATTTTGTCAACGTACTAATCCATAAACATTAAAAAATGTATTATAACCAATAAAATATTGACATTTTAATTAAAAAAATATATTTTTGTCAACAGAGATATAAAAAAACTATTTACATAGGAGAAGAAAAATGATTTTAGCAATAGATATAGGCAATACGAACATTGTCATGGGATGTTTTGACGGAAAGCAGATTGTTTTTAGAGAAAGAATATCCAGCAATCAGAGAACTACGGACTTAGAATACGCTGTAATGATTAAAACCGCTCTTGAGATGCATAAAGTTACTACAGATATGATAAGAGGCGTGGTAATGTCATCGGTTGTGCCATCTATAACTAATACATTTAAACGTGCAATAGAGAAACTTACCAACGCAAAGATTGTTGTAGTAGGTCCCGGAGTTAAGACAGGAATCAGAATACTTATTGATGATCCGGCACAGCTTGGAAGTGATTTGGTGGTAGATGCTGTTGCAGGTATACATGGATACCCGACGCCTCAGATAATCATAGATATGGGCACAGCAACGACCTTTTCGGTTATAGATAAAAACTGTAATTACCTGGGTGGAGTTATAACTACAGGCATGGCTGTTTCTGCTGACGCTCTTTTTAATAAAACTTCCCAGCTTCCTAAGATAGGTTTTGATACACCTAAGAGAGTTATAGGAAAAAATACTGTTGAATGTCTAAAAAGCGGAATAATGTATTCTGCGGCAAGCAGTATCGATGGCATAATAGGCCATATTGAGGAGGAGCTTGGACAAAAGTGCACTGTTATTGCAACAGGAGGTCTTGCCGGTGTGGTTGTGCCTCTTTGCAAAAGAAAAATAATTCTTGATGATGATTTGATGTTAAAAGGACTTGTAATTATTTATAGCAAAAACGAAAACAATTAATGTCGATTATGCCGGGTGCTTGAGCGCCTGGCTTTTTTGTTGTGACTGCAAACAAAAAACCCCAAAACATTTATCTTTTGGGGTTTACTAACGATAAAATAAATTAATCTGCAACGTAAGGAAGAAGTGCAACGATTCTTGCTCTCTTGATAGCAGTTGTTACTTCTCTCTGATGCATTGCGCATGTACCTGTGATTCTCTTAGGTAAAATTTTGCCTCTTTCGGTTACATATTTTCTCAGTTTTTCAACGTCCTTGTAATCGATAGCTTCTGTCTTGTCAGCGCAGAACTGGCAAACTTTTTTTCTTCTCATGCCGCCACCACGTCTTTTTTCCATGGCTGTTATCTCCTTTCTGCTTATTGTACTAGAATGGGATGTCTTCATCTATGGCAGAAAATCCTGCAGGTGCATCATCGACTCTTGAGCTTTGTGATGATGAACTTCCCTGAGGTTTATCGCCCCATTCTAAGAATTCTACTCTGTCGGCTACGACATCTGTAGTGTATACGGTAGCACCGTCTTTGTTAGTGTAGCTGCCTGTTTGCAGTCTTCCCTGAACACCTACCATTCTGCCCTTTGCCAAGAATTTTTCGCAGTTTTCTGCTTGTTTGCCGAATACTGTAACTCTAGGAAAGTCAGTCTGTCTTTCGCCGCCTGCTCTTACAGGTCTGTCGATGGCAACTGTGAATGTTGCTACCGCCATCTGTGTTCCGGCAGTATAGCGAAGCTCAGGGTCTCTTGTTAATCTTCCGATTAAAACAACACTATTCATCCTACACCTCGATTCTATTTATCATCCATATTAACGATGATGTGTCTTACAACGTTATCTGAAATTCTAAGTCTTCTGTCTAATTCCTTAGGTAAATCAGCACCAGCCTTAAAAGTAATTACTACGTAATAACCTTCATCCTTTTTGTTAATAGGATAAGCAAGCTTCTTCATTCCCCAGACATCAACTTTTTCAACTTCACCGTCAGCTGCAATGATAGATTGAACCGTTTCGACTGTCGCATCCTTTTTAGCGTCTTCTAAAGCAGGATCGATAATGAATGTAACTTCGTAATTTCTCATTGTTTTTTCACCTCCCTGTGGACTATATGGCGACAGTTTTCCTGTCGCAGAGATTACACGAAAAAACTCGTGCTTTATAATTATACTATAAAATATTGAAATTGCAAGCTTTTTTTGAAAAAGAGAGTATTTGTGTAAATTATGTATTTGGAATGTGCATTCTATTCCGAGACTATTGAAAATTAATACATCGTTAATATAATAAAGATACAAAGGAGGTAAAGGCATGCGGTTAAAGTTACGTGTCAGTATCGAAAGAGAACCTGAGATTATTAAAGAATTGCAGGACAGGAATATTGAAATAAGTGAAAATGCAGAATTTGTTCTAATTGAGGAGACAGATGAGGATAAAATCCGGTGCAGAAAGGATAACGAGATTATTGTAGTGTCTTTACATGAGATTTGTTATATAGAGTCTTTAGGCAGGGATGTGTTTATTCATTTGTATAACGGCAAATGCTATAAATCCGATAAAAGATTGTACCAATTTGAGGGAGAGCTTTCATCAGATGATTTTATTAGAATCAGTAATTCTGTTATTATTGCAAGAAAATCAATTAAAAAAATCAAACCGTCTTTAAGCTGCAAATACCTATTGACCTTAGAAGACAATAGTATCGTTGATGTTACAAGGACATATTATTACAAGTTTAAAGACTTTTTCGGTATATAGGAGGGGGATAAATGTTTAATATATTAGCGCTTGTCAGTGTATTCTTTATTATAGCATTGATAATTTGGGGAGTTTACTATTTACTGTATACTAGTAGAATTAATAAGGCAGTTCATGATGGAAAAATCCGTACGAAATCTATGATAGGTGTACCTAAAATGACTGTAATCATCGTTATAATTTTGCTGATTTTAATAAGTGTTTCTTCAGTTTTATCCTCTCAGGAGCCTATGACTTTCAGCAGGAATAATTATGCGGTTATTGACACTGACGATTATCAGTTTGTAGGATATTCATCTAGATATAGTTTGGATGATGCATCTTTTGCAAAAGTTTATTCCAAGGATGAGAATGAGGGATATTTGCGTAATGAATATACAGAAGGGGATTTTAATTTTATAGTATTTACAAGCAAAACAGCACCTGATGATTTTCATCCTGACTTTATATGTTTTGCCACGTATATAGGCAAAGAAGAGCTTGTATCAGCCATGTCTTATGGCGGTACTTTCGAAGATATACAGAGCAAAGAAATGATGGGAACCTCGGCTGTGGTTGAAATGACTGACAGCAGGACATATATGTTTATGGGGAATTATGATGAGGATCAATGCTTTAAAATAACAATGGGTGTTTATAACAACGATGGAATTAAAGCGTATGAAAAAGAAGATAATTTTGATGTTAAAATTGAGGACTTTGCATTGTCAGTAGGGTCAATAACCATAAAAAGATAGTTTTGAAAAAGGACGGCTAATTGGCCGTCCTTTATAGTAATTTAAATAGAAAAGATTATTTCCACAAAATCTCAGGGTAAATTCCATTCTCTTTCATTGATTTTATAGCAGATACTACGCTTTCCTTATCTTCTTTGTAGGTAACACCGTACCAGCGGTCGGTAGACTTTAGTACTTTTACTTCGGCTTTATCTTCCTGAATAAGCTCATCTACAACTCCTGGCAAAAAGAATTCTCCTTTTGTTGGATTTTCTGATAGGGCATTATCGAGAAAGGCAGGAAATCTTGCTTCCATTTCTTTCATCATTGACGGCGTAAATCCCCAAAAGTTCATCGAAACGATAGTGCCCGGCGGAAGTTCTTCCCATGTATTGCCGTCATTTTCAGTATAGACGATTTTTTCCCCTTGCCACTGTATTTTAGTGCGCTCTGTAATTTTTGTCAGCTTGCCATCTTCAGAAGTTTGGCATACACCGCGAGACACATGACCATTTTCGGTGAGTGTATTTTCGATTTGATATCCAACCATGCAGTATTGATATTTTTCGTTATCAACAGCAGAAAGAAGGAAGTCATATATATTTTTAAAAGCTTCAGGTCCATAATAATCGTCAGCATTTATAACAGCGATGGGAGAATTATTGGCAGCGTTTCTGGCTGATAATACTGCATGAGCCGTGCCCCAAGGTTTTTCCCTGTTTGTAGGCATAAGATAGCCTGAAGGTAAGTCGTTTAACTCCTGATAAACATATTCTACTTCCATGTACTTACCGGCTTTGTTATCTATAAGATTTCTAAAGTCCTGTTCGTTTTCTTTTTTTATAATAAAGATGGCTTTTTCAAATCCTGCCAAGCGAGCATCGTATAAAGAAAAATCTAAAATTATATCTCCTTTGTCGCTGACAGGCTCAATTTGCTTGAGTCCGCCAAAGCGGCTGCCCATGCCTGCGGCCATTATGACTAAAATCGGTTTATTCATCTTAAGTTACTCTCCTAAAATTTGTTGATTATATTCTATAACAACTTTACCGGTGTAGCAAGGTTATGTATAATTATATTAAGCAATAAAAGAATAATGATTTTGTAGAGAGGACTTGATTATGATAAAAACAATGGAACAATCAGAAAGAGACGCTGTTTTGACTGTTGCAGATTTGATGGTGACAGCAGCGAAAACCGCGCCAAAGGGAAGCGGCAGGGATACTGTAGTTGCAGCAGTAGTCACAGGCGAAGAAAAAAAGCAGCTGGCAGATGCTATGAGGAAGATTGGAAAAGAATACAATGAAGATTTTATTGTCAGAGATGCAGGCAATGTAGATTCTAGCATATGTGTAGTACTTATAGGATGTATAGACAGTCCATTTGGGCTAGGGAGCTGTGGATTTTGTGGATTTGAGAACTGTGCACAAATGAAAAAAGCCGGTACAAATTGTGCATTCAATGTAACCGACCTTGGTATTGCTATAGGTTCTGCTGTATCTGTAGCAGCAGATCATCGTATTGATAATCGTGTCATGTACTCCGCAGGTAAAGGGGCTATCAAAATAGGCTTTTTACCCAGAGATGTAAAAGTTTGTTATGGAATACCACTTAATTCTACATCTAAAAGTATCTATTTTGATAGGAATCCCGGCTCCGTCCTGCGATAGGTGTGTGTTTTATTTATTAAAAGACTTATCTGGGTAAACTTTTAAAAAATAGATTGAGTGCTCCCTAATTGCAAGGCTGGTTTTAAAACTGAATGTTAACATATCTAAAGGCCAGCAGCCTTGCTATTTAAAGGAAGCATGACAATTGTTTGTGACTTAACAAAATAGATTATAACAAAGAAAAGATATAAAATCTTTATATTATTTTACAAAAAATCAATACAACTTTTGTAAAATATACAAAAACCGGCCTCAAATTGCCGGTTTTTTATTCATGGTGTCTTATAATAATTATTTTTTCACTGAGTTATAAAAATTGACTAAACAAGTATATTCTTATTGCAATGGATAGGTTTTCGTTAAATTCTTTTTCGTTACTTTTAGGGTCTAATATTTCATGAATTTTATTTAATCTGTATCGTACAGTATTTTTATGACAGTAAAGAGATTCGGCAGTTTTGTCTAAATCACCTTTGGATTTGATATATGTACAAGCTGTATTTAAAAGTTCTTCATTATTACATAATAGAGGAGCAAGATACTCTTCCATATAACTGATTACGTTAGAATTATTTATTTCTGGCGCAACCAACCTGTAAATACCGATTTCATCATAAAAACGTACTGGAACATTTTCTATTATTGCCACATTTCTGGCCCAGAAAGCTTCTCTTATAGCCTGCCCAAACTTGTTGGAAATTTGATGTATAGAACTTACTCCGCAAACAGTGCCGTAGTTATCTATTTGCAGTGCAAACATTATATCCTCCAGCAAAGCACGAAATCTTTGTTTGTCCGGTTCATCCTGACTTAAAATAACAAAATAATTGTCGTTATATTTACATATGGCAGATTTTTCGGTTAATTTTGAAGACCCTTGCATTTTTCTTATTAAAGTAGTTATGCTTTCATCAGAATTGTGCCTAGGATCTTTAATAGATACGACTCTTACAAAGTTTTTGAATTTAATATTAATTTTCTTGTATAATTTTGCCTCTTCCTTAGGAGTCATATCTTGTTCAACAACCCTAATTAAATCCCTTTCAATAGCAGCAACGTCGTTATCTTTAGCAAGCTCTTGATTTATGGCTAATATTATGGGCTCAAAATATTCGTCACCGCCGAACTCTAAAATAGGAAAATTGTTTGCATTGGCAAAGTCTAATGTTTCTTTTGGAAGCTCTTTAAATAAAATGGGTTTGTATGCAAGAGCGCTTACATTAAGATCAAAGAGACTTTTAACAGCAGAGGTTATGAGGTCAGGATCATCTTTGGCAAATAAAAGGCTGGTAAGAGCGATACTTTCACCATCAAAAATATGCTCCCTCGGCAGATTAACTCCTTGCGCAAACTCAAAATCAAGTATTTCAACAAAGTTTACCGGTTTGTTAAGTCCGCTACCGCCAGCTATGAGTTTGAAGTTGCTCAATATAGGTATATTAAAAAGATCTTTTACTGTGAGTTTCATATATTGCGCTCCTTAATAAATTCAAATAAAGTTATTCTGAAAACATTGGAGTAGAAAGATAACGGTCACCTGTGTCAGGGAGAAAGGCAACTATGACTTTATCTTTGTTTTCTGGTCTTAAGGCACATGTAATAGCTCCGTGTACAGCAGCGCCGGACGTGATTCCGACAAGGAATCCTTCTTTAGATGCTATTAATCTACCTTTTTCGTAGGCATCTTTCTCAGAAACAGTTAATATCTCATCATAAATATTGGTATCCAAAACTGAAGGAACGAAATTTGCGCCTATACCCTGTAATCCATGAGAACCTGCTTTGCCTTGAGAAAGCAGAGGTGAACTTTCGGGTTCTATTGCAATTACCTTTATGTCAGGGTTTTTCTCTTTGAGATATTTGCCTGCTCCGGTTATGGTTCCTCCGGTTCCTACACCGGCGATAAAAATATCTACATTGCCATCAAGATCTTTATATATTTCCGGCCCTGTTGTTTCATAATGAATTTTAGGATTTGCCGGATTATCAAACTGACCTGCAATAAAACTTCCTTCGATTTCATTGAGCAATTCTTCTGCCTTGTCTATAGCGCCTTGCATACCCTTTGAACCTTCTGTAATGACCACTTTAGCGCCATAGGCTTTAAGAAGATTTCTTCTTTCAACGCTCATCGTTTCGGGCATGGTTAAAATCACCTTATACCCTTTTGATGCTGCTGCTGAGGCAATGCCGATTCCTGTATTGCCGCTGGTTGGCTCTATAATTGTAGCGCCGGGCTTTAATAGCCCTTTTTTTTCAGCGTCGTTTATCATGGCAAGACCAACCCTGTCTTTAGCGCTTCCGGCAGGATTAAAAGCTTCAACTTTGCCATAGATTTTAGCATTCAGATTAAAAGCTTTTTCTACTGAGTGAAGTCTTATTAAAGGAGTATTTCCTATTAATTGTGTAATGTTATCATAAACTTTCATTTTTCTTATAAATCCTTTCGAGTATTAATATTGAAATTGCAAGAACTGCAAGACCTATAAACATGCCGCACAGCACATCAGTCGCCCAGTGAACACTTACATAAAGTCTGCTTGGGCCTATAAGCAGCATTAGTATTGTGCATATTACCGACAAAATATTCTTTAGCATTTTGTTTTTACAATGTCTTCTTATCAAATACAATAACAGGCCAAAAACTATTACCGATGAAACGGAGTGACCGCTTGGGAAAGAATATCCGCCTTGTTCAACAAGATGAAGTGATACATCAGGTCTTGCTCTTAAAAACAAGTGTTTCATTGGTTTATATATTGCAAGCCCCGATATTGCAGCTAATGAAACAGGAAGGCCATAAGTTTTCCTATTTGGTAATATTAATAGAAAGGCACATAATGATATAATAGTGATTGGATCACTCAGATGAGTGAGAGCTGATATTATGATATTTAAAAAATCGTTTCTAAGTGATATAAACCAATCTCTGACAGTTATGTCGATGGGAAGAGGCTGTGAATCATTGGCACATACATTGTAACTTATTATTGCTGCACAGATAATAGCAGCTACAGCAACACCAATCATTATAAAGTCTGACTTCTTATTCATTAAATAATCTCCTAACCACTTTTGTTTGATTATATACTTTTTTTGTAAAAAATACTACAGCATTTGTATATATGCTTAATTTTAGACTGGGGATTTTCTTGTACGCTTGGCTGTGGTATAATGATTGCTGAGATTTAAGTACATCGGTGTTGCCTAAGGGAAGCAATTGACGAACATTATCTTTGCCAGCGCATTGATAAAAATCATATTTTTCACCGATTTTTACAACATTTCGCCCTGAAGAGTATAGAAATTTGTCGAAAATGGAATGACCCAAAAAGTAGAGGGTGAAAGCAAGGTATAATATACATTAGAAATGCGCAAATATTTTGTTTAAACCCCGAAAAACCTACAATTTTTAAGTGATTTGCAGGGTCTGACCCCGAAAAATATGATTAAATCAGGAATTTTGCAGGGTTAGATTTTCTGTAATTTTTAAAAATATGTACCATATGAAATATATGACAAGGGAAAACCCATTTTACTGAATTTTATACCCTGCAAATTTAACAAAAAAGCAAAGATTTTCGGGGTCAAACCCTGGGTAATGCCAGAAAAAAGCTAAACTTTCGGGGTTTTGTATTTACTTTTTTCAAATAAGGGATATAGGTATTTTGCCAACATAACAACATGGAGGACTTTATATGAAATTATTAAACAATATATTTGGCTTGGGATATATAGCTTTTACTTTAGTGTCTTTATTTAGCTATAAACGCAGGATAGAAACTGCGAAAAAACAAGGTAACAGCGAAGAAGAGCGAAAAGCAATCGCTGATGCATGTCATTTTTGGTCTGATAAAATTATCAAACATTTTAATACTGATATAAAAGTCGTTAATTCTGAAAACCTCCCTGAAGAGGGACCTGTAGTATACGTCTGCAATCATCAGTCTTATGCAGATATTTTAACCATGTTAAATGTAATTAAACATCAGATAGGATTTATTGCAAAAGAAGAGCTGACAAAGATTCCTGTCTTTGCTAAATGGATATTGAGGATAAGAAGTTTGTTTATAATAAGAGGTGATGCCAGAGAGTCGCTTAAGACTATCAATGACGGAGCTGAAATGATTAAGCAAGGTTACTCTCTTGTTATATTCCCGGAAGGTACAAGGAGCAGAAGCAGCCGGATGGGAACATTTAAACCGGGCAGCCTCAAACTTGCGACGAAGGCGAAAGCCAAAATAGTTCCTATCACCATAAACGGAAGTTATAAAATGTATGAGGAAACAGGACGAGTTACAAAGAATACCACGATAGAAGTTATTGTACATCAGCCTGTTGATACGGTAAGTATGGATAGAAAAGAACTTGCAGAGTTGAGTGATCGTATTGAAACAACAATAAAAGAAGCCGTGCATGATTAGCACGGCTTTTTAAGTGTGGACTTATTTATTAATCTCATTGGAATCCTGTAATACTACCTCTATGTCTTGCATTTGGTCATTTCTTACAACGGTTATTTTTACCTTATCCCCGACCTTATGTTTTTGAATTTGCTTTACAAACATGCTTGAACCTGTAACTTTTTCCCCATCTAGCATATATATCAGATCTCCTGCTTTAAGACCTGCATCTTTGGCATTTTTACCGTTTACCTCTTGAATGTATACGCCTGTAACGCTCACGCCGTATTTCATGGCTTCAGAAGCTGAAGTCAGGTCAACGATACTTATTCCTGCCACAGGTCTGCCTGCTACATAACCGTTCTTTATGAGAGAATCGGCAACTTCTTTAACAGTATTGACAGGAATGGCAAAACCAAGGCCTTCCACGTCAGAGCCGGCGGATTTGGCTACTACCAAACCGATGAGATTGCCATACTGGTCAAAAACACCGCCACCGGAATTTCCGGGGTTGATAGAAGCGCTGGTTTGAAGAAGAGTCATATTTTTACCTTCTAAAGTTATTTCTCTTTCAAGACCGCTGACTATACCGTCTGTAGCTGTTCCTGCCAGGGTTCCCAGCGGATTGCCGATGGCAACTGCCAGATCTCCTACAGAAACTGAAGAACTGTCACCTAAACTTACCGGAATCAAATCTTTGGCATCAATTTTTATAACGGCAACATCTGACTGCTCGTCAGTGGCAACTAAAGTAGCATCATAAGAGGTGCCGTCATGTAAGGTTACTTTAATTGTACTGGCCCCGTTTATTACATGGTTGTTTGTAAGGATATATCCGTCCTTGCTGTAGATGACACCGCTGCCCGCTCCGTTGGTCACATATTGACGTGCCCATGAGTCGGTAGAAACAGAGCCTGTTGTGATAGCCACAACGGAGTTTTCGTTTTTTGCAATAATTTCCTGAATTGACAGCTCGCTGCCCGTCGCTTTTGTTAAGTTATAGTTGGTTGTTTTTAAAGCTTTGCTGTTACTGGTATTATCAAACAAAGCGGAGGAAATAGCATAAGCGCCGGCCCCTATAGCAGCTGAAAATACCATTGCAAAAATCAAAGTAAAAATGAAGAATTTTTTGGTCACAAACTTTTCTTTTGTTTTTTTCTTTTTCTCCGGTATAGTGAAATTTATAGGTGTTTCGCTAGGTTCAATGTCGTTTCCGGGGAATTTATTCCAATCATCCATAAATAAGACCTCCTTTTAAGCAAATTATATTCACTATTTGTGTATTTTTTGTGTAAAAAAAATGGGAAATATGATAAAATATATTATTAAATTTGTAAAGATTGTATGGTTGTTAGTGTTTAAGTTAAAGATAAAGATATTATGGAAAAAGTGATTAAAGAATATACGCACTGGTCACAAGCTGATTTACCTGAAGATTTAAGAGCAGAGCTTGAGGCTATAGAAAAAGATGAGAATCAAATCTATGATAGATTCTGCAAAGATTTAAATTTTGGCACTTCTGGACTAAGAGGAAAGATGGGAGTAGGAACCAATAGGATTAATTCTATAGTTCTCAAAAGAGCTACCCATGGGGTTATGGATTATTTGTTTTCAAAAAAAGACAAACCGGTAGTTATAATAGGGTATGATACCAGAATCAATTCAAAAGAATATGCCATGGATATTGCAAAAGAAATGGCGGCAGGCGGAGTAGAAGCAAAGATTTTTTTTGAGCCCACCCCTGTTCCTGTTCTTTCTTTTGCTATACCTCGTTTAAAGGCTGATGGCGGCATAATGGTTACTGCAAGCCATAATCCTAAAGAATATAATGGTTATAAAGTTTATGATGAATGCGGAAACCAAATAGATGAACAAAAGGCCAGAATAATAGAAAAATATATAAATAAAAGAGATTATTTTGAAAGAAGTCAAGGAGTTAACAGAGACCCTGAGAAAATTTTCATATTAGGTGATGAGGTTAAAGAATCGTATCTTAAGGCACTTAAAGAACACATTTTGCTTTGGGGTGATGAAGATGAAGCAAAAAAAGCTTTGTCAGCTTTGTCAGTAGTATATACTCCGCTCAACGGCGTAGGCCGTGATTATGTGATGGAAGTTATGAGAACTCTCAATATATACAGGTTTAAAGTGGTAAAAGAACAAAGCCTTTGGGACGGAAGATTTCCTACATGTCAATCCCCAAATCCGGAATATGAAGAATCATTTGAGCTTGCAATAGATAAATATTGTGATGACAATACAGACATTATAATTTCAACAGATCCAGACAGCGATCGTATGGGAGTAATGGCAAGGTGCAATGGTAACTTTAAAAGACTTACAGGTAATCAGGTAGGTGTATTGATGCTTGATTATGTATGTTGCTGCGGCAGGCATTCAGGGACTATTGGTCCTGATAAGATAGCATACAAAAGTTATGTTTCCTCTCCTTTTGCTGAGGAGATTGCCAGACATTATGGTGTCCAAATTCAAAATGTTCCCGTAGGTTTTAAGAATATAGCTGTGCAGATAGAAAAACTCAAGTCTTTAGGCAGAGAAAAGGATTTTTTGTTTGGCTTTGAAGAAAGTTTGGGATATTTGTATGGCAACTATACGAGGGATAAAGACGGTGTTTTGGCAACTCAGATGATATGTTTGATGGCAGCGTGTCTTAAGTCAAAAGGAAAGACTTTGTTTGACAGACTTGAAGAGCTTCATAAAGAGCATGGATATGCAATATCCAGGACAAGTTCTATAGAGTTTAATTCTGAAGCTGACAGAAAAAAGACAGATAATCTTATGGAGGACCTTTTTGCAGGTAAGATGGAGTCTCTTATGGGACAACCTTTGGAACATGATTTGAATTATAAAGATATTAACATGTTTAAGGGAACTCTTAGGGGTGGACATCAGATTATAATAAGACCCTCAGGTACTGAGATGAAAATTAAGATATATGCTTATGCTAAGGGTTCATCAAACAAAGAGGCTGAGATGAAAGTAGAAAGCCTTATTTCAGAAGCACGTAATTTTGTTGAGGACTATTGCAGAGCCTAATCATTTTGAATGGGGAATATCATGCCTGATAATCACTCACTAAGCAGAAATAAAACCTAAAATGACACAAAAATGGAGAAAAAACATATGAATAAAGTATTGACAGCAATAGATAAAAGCGGTTCTTTTCGTGTGTATTTGACCATATCTACAGAGCTTGTACAAGAAGCCGCAGATATACATAATACCACACCGCTTGCAACGGCTGCTCTTGGCAGAGTTTTGACAGGTGCAGGACTTATGGGTCTTTTATTAAAGAATGAGCAAGATAAGCTTACAGTTATATTCAAAGGAGATGGTCCTGCAAAACAGATTTTGGCAACTTCAGACGGACGTGGAAGAGTCAAAGGATATATTGCAAATCCTGACGTAGACCTGCCGCTAAAGGAAAACGGCAAGCTTGATGTGGGAGGCTCTTTAGGTATAGGGGAACTTACGGTAATAAAAGATTTAGGATTAAAAGACCCTTATGTCGGTACAATTTCATTGGTATCCGGAGAGATTGCAGAGGATCTTACAGCTTACTATTATATATCAGAGCAACAGAATTCGGCCATATCACTTGGAGTAAAGATTGAGAGAGATTTGTCTGTTGGATGTGCCGGGGGCATGATAATTCAAATGCTGCCGGGAGCATGTGAAGAAGCAGTAGAGGTGCTGGAAAGACTTATAAATAGTATGGAGCCTATAACTGCGCTGATAGACAGAGTAAAAGAACAGATGCCAAAGGGACAGCCGGAAGACATGGTTAGAACCTTGGCAGCAGAGATATTTAAGGATATGCCTGAAGAATTCAGCCTCGACATATTGGATATTAAAGAAATACAATGGCAGTGCGATTGTTCAGAGGAAAGACTGGAAAAGGTACTCATGACCATAGGCGTTAAGGATTTGACAGAAATAATAGAAGAAGACGGCAAGGCAGAACTAGTTTGCCAATTCTGTCTTAAAAAGTACAATTTCGATAAAGCTCATCTTGGGAGGATTTTGGCAAGTATCAAATAAAACCGGAGGCTTTATATGTGCAAAAAGAGAATCGGAGTCATATTTGGAGGTCGTTCAGAGGAGCATGAAGTTTCTCTAAAATCAGCGGCGTTCGTGATGAAGGCTTTGAATCCGGATAAATTTGTACCGATATACATAGGAATTACCAAAGAAGGCAATTGGAAAAAATACGAAGGAGCAATTGAAAAAGTAGAAAACGGTACATGGCAGGAAAGTGCACAAGATTTTAATCCCATAGATATAAAAGAAGAAACAGATTTTGTTTTACCTGTTTTGCATGGTCCTTATGGAGAGGACGGATGCATACAAGGATTTTTGGAAACCATTGATATACCTTATGGTGGATGTGGGGTTTTGGCATCGGCAGTATCCATGGATAAAGAAAAGTTCAAACAGGTAATGGAGGAAAAGGGTCTTAATATTTGCAGATACCAGTGTTTATATAAAAATGATTTTTCATGCAGTACAGAGACAGCAATACATAAAATTTTAGACAGCATAGGAATGCCATGCTTTGTTAAGCCTGCTAATATGGGATCAAGCGTAGGCATAAGTAAAGTAAAATCAAGGGATGAACTAAAGTCTGCCCTAGAAAATGCTTTTAAGTATGATGACAAAGTGGTTGTGGAAGAATATATAAAAGGCAGAGAACTGGAGGTGGCAGTTCTTGGCGGATATGAGCCTGACACCACTGACGTGGGAGAAATTATTCCATCTGAAGAGTTTTATGATTATGAAGCTAAGTATTTGAATAGTAGTAAACCATCAAAACTGATTATACCGGCGAAGCTTCCTGAACATATAAGACAGACTATAAAACAAATGGCGGTCAGTGCGTATAAGGCAGTAGATGGATGGGGATTTGCTAGGGTAGATTTTTTTTACTGCGAAGAAACAGAAAAAATTTATATTAATGAAATAAATACTATACCGGGGTTTACGTCAATTAGCATGTTCCCTCTTTTATGGAAAGATGCAGGACTAGAATACGGTCAGATAATTGAAAGGATTATAGATTTAGGGTATGAAAGACATTACATTAAAAATAATAGGTAAACAGCAATATGAGGGGATAGAAGAAGATCAGATGGAATTTGTCACTGACGGCAAATTGTATGTCAGAAATAATTCTATCTATATTATATACGATGAGACAGAAGTTTCCGGAATGGAAGGCTGCAAAACTACTATAAAGATGAATGATAAGTCTGTAAGAATGAGAAGAACCGGAAAAGTGGGCTTCAATACTGAGCTTTACTTTGAGACAGGCAAAAGGTTTAACAGTATTTATGAGACACCTTATGGACCTATGGGTGTAGAAGTCCTTACAGACTATGTAAAAAATGATTTTAATATAGAAGAGTGCAAAGGTTCTATAGATGTAGAATATCAAGTAAGCATGGAAGGATTGGCAGAAGGCCGAAACAAGCTTACTATAAATGTTATGTAATCAAAAAACTGTTAAAAATCAAAATTACAATAGACAAACAAGGAGATAAGAAAATGCAAAAAAAGGGTTTTGATGCTGAAAAGTATATCGAAGAGCAGGCGAAGTATATTCTTGAAAGGATAAATCATGGAAACAGTGAACGTCTTTACCTGGAGTTTGGCGGCAAATTGGTTCACGATAAACATGCTATGCGAGTGTTGCCTGGTTTTGATGAAAATGCCAAAATCAAGCTTTTGCAAAAAATGAAAGATCAAGTAGAAATTATTATTTGTATTTATTCCGGGGATATAATTAACAGCAAGACCAGACAGGACTTTGGAATAACTTATGATTTGGAAGTCTTAAGACTCATAGATATTTTCAGAAAATATGATCTTAAGATAAACAGTGTTGTAGTGACACGTTACGAAGATGCACCGGCAGTCAACAAGTTTATAAGTCGCCTTGAGAGAAGAGATATCAAAACTTACAAACATTTTTATACTAAAGGATATCCTACAGACGTAGATACCATAGTAAGTGAAGAGGGCTACGGAGCAAACCCTTACATAGAAGTTACCAAGCCTCTTGCTGTCATAACAGGTCCCGGAGGAGGAAGCGGCAAGCTTGCCACATGTCTGTCTCAGCTTTACCATGAGTACAAAAGAGGCACAAAAGCAAGATATGCTAAGTTTGAGACTTTCCCTATATGGAATATGCCGCTTAAGCACCCTGTTAACATAGCTTATGAGGCTGCTACTGCTGATTTAAAGGATGTAAACATGCTTGATTCGTTCCACCTTGAGGCATATGGCACAAAGGCGGTAAACTATAATCGTGATCTTGAAGTTTTTCCTGTAGTTAAGAGGATTATAGAAAAGATAACAGGCAGTGCAGAGTACCAATCACCTACAGATATGGGCGTTAACAGAGTGGGATTTTGCATTTATGATGATGAGGCAGTACAGCAGGCGGCGATTCAAGAGATTATAAGAAGATTTATGATTGCAAAATGTGACTATAAAAAAGGAAAGATTTCTGAAGAGGCACTGGAGAGATCAGAGCTTTTGATGAAAGAGGTGAATGCCGCTGAGGAAGATAGACTTGTAGTTATGCCGGCAAGAGAATATGCCGAGGTAAAACGCCGCACCGATAAAAAATATGTAAATGTAGTAGTTATGGCACTTGAGATGCCGGACGGAACTATGGTTACAGGAAGAAGCAGCCGCCGTATGGTTGCCGCGGCTGCCGCTGTTTTGAACGGAGCGAAGAGGCTTGCGGGGATAGACGATGATAAATATGTGATTTCTCCTAACGTATTCAGTGATATTCAGAATTTAAAAGGAGATATTCTGAATCACGACAGGACAAGTCTTAATTTGGAAGAAACACTTACCGCTCTCTGCATTTCTGCGGAAACTAATGATTGTGCTAAAAAGGCGGTAGATATGTTGGATAAATTGAAAGGATGCAAAGCTCACTGTACAGCAATTTTGAGTGACAGAGACGAACAGACACTTAGAAGTATGGGAATAGACGTTACTTGTGATCCTGAGTATTTGACTACTAACTTGTATTTTGCATAAATTTGTAATAATTATCGGAGTAATACATGTCTAAAAAAACTGTTAGAAGAAGACGTCAAAATTTTACACAAGAGACACTTAAAAGAAAAGAAGGATTCAAATATAAACTTATTGCAGAAGGCGTAGCTATAGGGCTTTTTGCAGGGCTTTTGGTATCTCTGTTTCGCTTATGTCTCACTAAGGCGGAAGATATGAGAGACTTGTACATACAAGCAGCAGGTCAGAAATTTATTGTTGCATTGCTTGGTATAGGAATAATCATATTTATTACGGTTTGCGTTACGGCAATAGCAATCAGAGAACCTTTAAGTTCAGGAAGTGGAATACCGCAGGTAAAAGGTGAATTAAAGGGCGAGATAAATGCCAACTGGCTGCAAGTTATAATAGCAAAGTTTTTAGGGGGTATATTGGCCATCGGAAGTGGGCTTTCCCTTGGAAGAGAGGGTCCAAGCATTCAACTTGGAGCTATGGTCGGCAAAGGGTTTTCAAGGATTAGCAATAGACTTCGTACAGAAGAAAAGCTCCTGATGACTTGCGGATCAGGAGCCGGTCTTGCGGCAGCCTTCGGGGCGCCTCTTGCGGGAGTAGTTTTTGCCCTCGAAGAACTGCACAAAAATTTTTCTCAAGAAGTTTTGCTGAGCACTATGGCTTCAGCAATCACAGCGGATTGTATAGGTTCTTACATATTTGGACTTGAGCCTGTGTTCGATTTTGCAGTAAGTGTAAGCGAAGGATTGCCTCTAAGCAGATTATGGATGGTAATCATACTGGGACTGATTTTAGGTGTTTTCGGCGTATTCTTCAACAAAACAATAACAATGGCTCAGACGTTTTTTAAACGTCTGAAACCTAATTGGATAAAAATAATAATACCGTTTGTAATAGTAATTCTTCTCGCAATAGTATTGCCACAAGCGCTGGGTAGCGGTCACAAGCTTGTGGACATGGCTGGAGAAGGGGTTATTACAATAAAAATGCTGTGTGTATTCTTAGCAGTGAAGTATGTTTTTTCTATTATATGTTTTAGTAGTGGTGCACCGGGAGGTATTTTTATGCCGCTGCTTGTCATAGGGGCTGTTGCAGGTGGCCTTTTCACCCAGACAGTCAGTCCTTTAGTGGGATATGAACAAAATTATGTACAATATTTCGTTATACTGGGAATGACGGGGTATTTCAGTGCCATTGTAAGGGCACCGATTACAGGCGTAATACTGATAAGCGAAATGACCGGGACCTTTTCCAATCTTCTGTCTTTATCGATGGTGTCGCTTGTCGCATATATGACAGCCGATATTTTGAAAGGTAACCCTATATATGACGAGCTGCTTGAAAGGATGTTGGTCACAGGTAAAGTACATAAGCCTAAGACCACTAATAAAGTACTCGTCGAAGGGGAAATACATTATGGTTCATATATGGAGGCAAAGCCTCTGTCCGCAATAATGCTTCCTCATGGATGTCTTGTAGTTTCTATACAAAGAGGAAGTCATGAAATTGTGCCTTTTGGCGAAACTATTTTACAGGGAGGCGATAAAATCACCGTCCTCTGTAACGAAAGTCTTGTATCAGAGCTCCATAAAGAGCTTGATGAAAAATGCAAATGTATATTTACAGAGTAAAGAGGGAACTTAGGTTTCTCTCTTTTTTTATACGCTTTTTTCTTTCCAACCGCTTTTCTTATCGTCAAGACATTTTTGATTTTCATCTCTGAATCTGTCCCAATCAAGTAAGTACAAAGCTCGTTCCATTAACATTCCTTTGGCGAAAGGTGAAAGCTTTTTGTAAAAGGACATAAGTTCCATCATGTCATCGTCAAAATATTGATCACTAGTCATATGGCTTAAAAATGTCTGAGGTTCAGCCTCAAACAGCGTAGCCATGTCTACACCAAAACGTTTAGAGAGTTTATATAAAACTTCTGCATCAGGTGTTCTTCTGGCCAATTCGTAATGAGTATATAGCGATCTGCTGATGCCCACCAGATCAGCTATTTGAGATTGGCTCATATTCTTACAAGTTCTTAAGATTTTTAGATTAGCCGCAATTCTCTTTTGGGTTTCCAAATTCATGTTACATCTCCTTGTGCTATCAAAGTACCTCAATTAATAATTCAACTTAAATCACTGCCACTACTATATATGTGTAAAATTAACTGCAAAAAGTTGCATAAAAATTAGCTTTTTTAAAATTTTTTGCCTGATAGTTATACAAAATATAACTAATTGTTTATTCATTTATTATCTTATAACGACTAACTTTAGTAAAGAGCCTTTTTATTTTTAAAGGAAATATTATAAATAGGAGAGTAAACATGTCAGAAAAGTTAAGGCCATTAGATCAAGCCGAGATGGGCCGGAGAGTAAGAAGCCGGCGGGAGGCTAAAGGCTTAAGCAGAGAATCTTTAGCAAAAAAGCTCGATGTGTCTGCACAATTTATTGCAGATATCGAGTATGGAAACAAAGGTATTTCAATCAAGAAGTTGTACCTTTTGTGTCAGATTCTCGATGTAACAGCGGATTATATACTTGCGGGAGGAATTTTACCGGAGGACTTGGATGGAGAGACCTCAAGGGCCTGTGAAGAGATAATGGCAATTCTTCAAAAATGTGATGCTAAGCAATTGAAAGGTATCGGAAAAATTGCCAAGATATATGCAGATGAAGTAAGGATGAAATAGCAATGAAATATTTGCAAGAAATAGATTCCTTTGCTATCAGCAAGGGAGCGAAGGAAAAGCCGACATCTAGGTCACGTGGAGGAATCTATAAAGAATCTGCAGAGTCATTGGACAGCGAGGCATTATTGTCGCAGTATTATAATGATGTCGTACGCTATTTAGGTGTTTTTGGAATCAACCGTGCGTATCTTGAAGATGCTGTTCAAGATACAATGGTTGAGGCCATAGAGTGTATAAAAAGTGTAAGAGATATAACAAAAATAAAATATTGGATATTAAAAATCGCTAAAAGGATAGGACTAAAATACGTTAAAATAAGTAAGGACAATGAGATAACTACTTGTTCTTATGACGAAATTATAGATAATGGCAGGGAGGATATAGATTTTATTTCAGACAGGATGCTTTATGCGCAGGTAAATCAAATAAGTGATGAATATCTTATAGAGATTTTAGAAAAGGCTTTGAGCACCAAAGAACGAAGTGTAATTATTTTATATTATGTTTATGGTCACAAACTAAAAGAAATAGCTGAGATAATGGGAGAGCCTGAAAGCACTGTAAGAAGTCTTTCGGCTAGAGCTAAGAAGAAACTCAAAGTTAAACTAGAAAAAGGAGGCTATCATCATGAGAGATAAAGGTAGCTACAGAGATTTACTGGGCGAGCGCATAGAGAATGCTTATAGAGAGAAAGGTGATATAAGCAAACCCACAGAAATACAAATGGCAAAATGGAAGCAGATAGCTAAGATGAGAAGACGAGAGAAAATTCGCAGGCGCAAAATTATTGCGAGCCTTGCGTCAGTTTTCGCAATGGTCTTTTGTGTCGGCATGGTTTCTATGTTCCAAATTCCTGACGCCGAAGCAGGCAGAGATGGGATAGTGGATATAATTGATTCAAGGGATGACGATGAAGTTATGGCGGTTGATACATATGAAAACCAAGAGGATTTACCTAGAGATATAAGGGAAGAGTTTTTGATGTTTGAAAAGTTACCAAGTGACTGTAAAATGCTTAAAACAAAGATTATAACGATAGGTAAAACAAGAAGATGTGAGAGTCAATTCATAAATAAGGGAAAGGATTCTTTTTTGGTAAGACAGGAAAATGGAGCAGAAGATGAAACATTTAAGATTATAGTAGTAAATAGTGATAAAGTGGAATCTTTGAATGGAACGGATATATATATAAAGAAATATAGTGAAAATGATGCTAAAATAACATATAAATTTATATATGATGATGTTTATGTAAATATTATGTGTGATAATTCTATTTTAGAAGAGGACATGATGAATATAATAAAAGAGGCTCTTATTTAGCCTCTTTAAAATTTTAAAATGTATTTGAATAAGTAGTCAAGGTATGGGAGCTATCTCCTATATAATCTTTACTTACACATTTGATACGATAAATAACTCCTCTTTCTAGACCAGTGTATTGATTATAAAAGTAGAACGATGACTTTTTCCATCCGTTGTGATATAAAGTGCGTTCAGGATTAGATGTATCTATCACCCATTCACCATCTACTTTTTTCTGTAGATATATTACGACGCTGTATTGGTCGACAGTTTGGCTGAAATAAACGCTCGCATATACATCAGCCTTTGAAGCACTTATTCTATCTATATTATATGTCACACTATCTGTATTATATGGTTCTATACCTTCATTGTCATTACCGCTATCAGCAAAAGCTACGGAACAAAATGACAGTACTAAAACTAAACTTAAAATTAACGATACGATTTTTTTCTTCATGAATTTATACTCCTCAGTAATAAAATTTTGGATATAAGACAACAAATATAATTATAGGAAAAAACGTTGAAATTCCACAATTTATAAGGGGTTTTAATAACTTTTTGCCACTTGAAAAAGGAGAATAATTTTAGAAAAATCAAGGAGAAAGTAGAGTAAATTAATGTAATAAAAGTATATCGCAAAAGGAGGTTATTAATAACCTCCTTTATATATAAATAAAAGAAAAAAATAATATTTTTATGAATTTTTTTAAAAAGGGGTTCCATTTATATGATTCTGTGTTATAATTAATAAGAACGGCGAGTTAATTTTTTAACAAAAGCTTGTTTCAATATTAAGGAGGCTATTGAATGAAAAAGATTGGTGTATTAGGAACCGGTACTATGGGAGCCGGAATTATTCAAGTTTTAGCGCAGAACGGCTATGATGTAGTAATGAGAGCAAGAAGAGAAAGTTCTGTTGAAAAAGGTCTTGCTACCGTTAAAAAGAACCTTGATAAGATGGTTGCCAAGGAAAAGATTACCGCTGAGGCAGCAGAAGAGATTTTTGGAAGAATTACAGGTTCAACTGATATTAATATAATTGCTGATGCTGATTTGGTTATTGAGGCAGCTACAGAAGACATGGAGTCCAAGAAGGCGTTGTTTGCAGAATTGGATAAACTTTGCAAACCTGAAGCTATCATTGCAACAAACACATCTTCACTTTCCATTACAGAGATTGCAGCAGCAACAGGAAGACCTGATAAGATTATTGGAATGCATTTCTTCAATCCTGTACCTGCAATGAAGCTGGTAGAACTTATAAGAGGACTTACTACTTCAGATGAAACTAAGGATACTATATTTGCTCTTGCAGAGAAGCTGGGTAAGACTCCTGTAGAAGTAGCTGAAGCTCCTGGATTTGTAGTAAATAGAATTTTGATTCCTATGATTAACGAAGGTATCGGAATCGTAGCTGACGGCGTAAGCGATGTTAAAGGCGTTGACACTGCCATGAAGCTCGGCGCTAACCATCCTATGGGACCTTTAGAACTTGGAGACCTTATTGGACTCGATGTTTGCCTTGCAATCATGGAAACTCTTTATAACGAATATGGCGATCCTAAGTACAGACCGCATGTACTTCTTAAAAAGATGGTAAGAGCAGGTAAACTGGGAAGAAAGACTGGAGTTGGATTCTATGATTACTCCAAATAATTAGCTTATTCCTACATATAAAATATAAAGGATATGCTCCCCTAACTTTATTATAGGGGAGCATATCCTTTTTTTGCGTAGCTCCTTAAAAAATATGGTACAATATCTATCAGATGACAAAAGAGCGGGTTACATCACCCCCGATAAGTCATAGATTTTAAAGTGATTTGCAGGGTCTGACCCCGAAAAACATGGTCGAATCAGGAATTTTGCAGGGTTAGATTTTGTTAAATTTTAAAAAATATGTACTATATTAGACGTATCATAAGAAAAAAGTTAATTTTATTGGCTTTTTAACCCTGCAAATTTAACAAAAAAACAAAAATTTTCGGGGTTAGACCCTGGGTAGTGCCAGAAAAAAGATGAATTTTCGGGGTTAGACCGTGTACGCGGCGAAAAAATATGCTCTAAATACTAAGTTAAGAGCAGGCAGCAAACATAAGATAAGAAAGGAAATAAAATACCATGCCAGATGAGTATATTTCAGTTGAATTTACAAGCCATGAACAGTATTTGCAGATTCTTAAAAAGCTGGAATCTGAAACTGCATATATAGCAATCGTACAGATAAATGGTGAAGATGAGCAAGAAGAACTTCTCGTCAAGGCTTTTAAATATATGGAGCTTGCAGAGAAAAGATATGTGAAGAAGTGGCCGGGAACCATGAGAAACGGAAAAGGAGCGCCGCAGTATTTGTTTAAAGCTGATAAGCGCTTTTTTAAAGTTTTAAGAGAGTTTCCGTCTTTCTTTTTCAACAGCAAAGATAAATGGGGCTGCGATGAGGTTGTGGAAACGTCCTTTGGTCAAGATGATATTGCGTTTCTTGATACACACAAAAAAGCGTTGTTCTTTACTACTACCCACGAGGGATATGCAGATATAATCTCTTCATTGGCTAAGTAAAAACAGGTCTTGACATAGTCAAGACCTGTTTTTAAAAGAAAGCTATTTATAATCAAAGAAACCGATACCTGCTTTTTTACCCAATCTGCCTCCGCGAACCATTTTCCTTAAAAGCGGTGCAGGAGCATATTTGCTGTTATTGGTCTCTGAGTGAATTGTTTCCATTATAGATAAACATACATCAAGGCCTATGAGATCTCCAAGGTGCAGCGGTCCCATTTTATGATTAGCTCCAAGCTGCATAGCCTTGTCTATGTCCTCTGCGGAAGCAATGCCGCTGTCGAGCACGTTGATTGCTTCGTTTATCATTGGAATTAGAATCCTGTTCAGGACGAAGCCCGGCGATTCTATTACAGTAATTGGTTCTTTATCTATTGCCAGTGTTAAATCATAGATAGTCTTGAAGGCCTCATCAGATGTTTCTTGTCCGCGAATAATCTCTACTAGTTTCATTATAGTGGCAGGATTGAAAAAATGCATTCCCACAAATCTGTCTGGTCTGTTAGTTGCGGCAGCAATTGCCGTAATTGAAATCGAAGAAGTGTTAGATGCGAAGATTGTGTCTTTATTACAGATTTGGTCCAGTTCTTTAAAAACTTGCTTTTTTACATCCAAATTTTCCACTATTGCCTCTATGACTAAATCGGAATCTTTAGCAATCCCAATATCCGTAGTGAAAGATATATGGGATAAAATAAAATCTTTTTCTTCTTCAGAAATTTTTCCTTTTTTAGATGCTTTGCTTAGAGAACTTGCTAAACGCTCCTTAGCGCTGTCAATGATTTCTTCCTTAATATCCCTGACAAAAACGTCAAACCCTGCTTTGGCAAAAGCCTGTGCGATGTCAAGTCCCATGGTACCTGCACCTATTATAACAATGTTTTTCATCTCTTGAAGCCTCCTAGATTATCTGCGATTTCCCTAAGTATATGCATAAAATTGCGCTTGCGCAAGGGGGTTTTTGATAATTAATATTTTGTCAAATAAAACGCTGTAATAGTTAAAATTTAAACGTTTATAGCTATTGCCCAAAGGGCTTGAAATTATGAGATTCATGTATAAAATGAATAAAATTTTCACAAGAATATACATTTTTTGCATATTTTTAATTGCCTTGATTTTTTTGGCTTGCAAGTATATCATAGATAAATAAGATATTTTAATCATACTCTTTGAATACAGCAATTCTTTAATTTCTCAGAAAGGTATTGAGTCGTTCTTTTAGACTCCAAAAGGTGAACTTTATGAAAGAAAAAGTTTTAGAATCTGAAATTATCACAGATGAACAGCCTCAGGAAGAGGCAGCAGAAGAAAAAGAAACAAAAGAAGAGATACGCCCCGAAGTTGAGGGTATTCTTGAGATTCAGGAAGATAATAATTTTGGATTTCTGAGATTTTCTAATTTTTTAACCAGCGATAAAGACATATATGTATCTCCGACACAGATAAGGAGATTTAATCTTAAGACAGGAGACAAGATAAAAGGTATAACCAGGCTTCCAAAGGAGGGAGAACGCTTTGGAGCGCTTCTTTATGTTCTTACCGTTAACGGAGATGAACCGGGCAGAGCAATAAGGAGACCTGACTTCGATGATTTGACGCCTGTGTTTCCATATGAAAGGATTCGCCTCGAGGACGGAAGCAGAGACCTTTCAATGAGGCTGATAGATTTGGTTGCGCCTATAGGAAAAGGGCAAAGAGGACTGATTGTAGCGCCTCCTAAGGCAGGTAAGACTGTATTGCTAAAAAAAGTGGCCAATGCCATAGAAAAAAATTATCCTGAAGTTGAGCTTATAGTTCTGTTGGTTGATGAAAGACCTGAAGAAGTTACCGATATGAAGAGATCCCTCAAAGGAGGGGAAGTAATATATTCAACTTTTGATGAGATGCCGCAGCATCATGTCAAGGTTGCAGAGATGGTTTTGGCCAGAGCACAAAGACTGGTTGAGCATGGAAAAGATGTGGTAATATTACTTGACAGTATTACCAGACTTGCAAGAGCATATAACATGGTAGTTCCTGCGTCGGGAAGAACCCTTTCGGGAGGCCTTGACCCCGGAGCACTTCATAAACCTAAAAAATTCTTTGGAGCGGCTCGCAAGATGGAAGAGGGAGGCTCAATTACGATTCTTGCAACGGCTCTTGTTGAAACGGGAAGCCGTATGGATGATGTGATATTTGAAGAATTTAAGGGAACTGGCAATATGGAACTTCATCTTGACCGTAAGCTTTCAGAAAAGAGAATATTCCCGGCTATAAGTCTTAACAAATCGGGAACCAGAAGGGAAGATTTGCTCATGAATCAGGAAGAACTTGAGGCTATTTGGATAATGAGAAGGAATCTTTCCGGGGGAAGTACTCAAGATGTAACAGAAGCAATAATTGAGAATTTAGCACATACTAAGAATAACTCTGACTTTGTAAAAGTAATTAAAAAAGTCATGATGGATGAATAACAATAGAGGAAAAAATGGATTTAAAGAAAATTTTCTTAAAGAACGCTTGTCCTACATCTATAGGAGGGCAGGCTATAATGGAAGGAATAATGATGAGGGGGCCGAAAAAGACTGCTATAGCAGTCAGGCTTTCAGACGGCAGAATACACATGAAAACTCAACCTACTCCTAAACTTAGCAAATGGGGTAAAATGCCCATAATAAGAGGCGTTGTCAACTTTGTTTCGTCTATGGTGCAGGGTACTAAGATTTTGATGTATTCAGCAGATATTCTGGAAGAGAATTATCCCGAAGAATATCAGAAAGATAAGTTTGATATATGGGTTGAGGAAAAACTGGGCAAAGAAAAAGCCTGGAAAATTTTGATGGCATTTTCTGTTCTGATAGCCATAGTGATGGCTGTCGGAATATTCATGCTGCTTCCTACTGTGCTTGTAGGACTGCTTTCTAAGCTCACAGACAACATAGTAGTTTTAAACCTTGCAGAAGGCGCTATGAGAATAGTTATATTTGTTTTATATATTCTTTTAATATCCAAAATGGAAGATATTAAAAAAGTGTTTCAGTATCACGGAGCAGAGCATAAGACTATCCATTGCTTTGAAAACGGCGTGGAACTTGCACCTGAAAATGCACAGCAGTTTTATACTCTTCACCCTAGGTGCGGAACCAGCTTTTTAATGTTCGTAATGGTAATAGCAGTATTAGTTCATGCACTTATGGGATGGCCTAATGTATGGCTGCGTATAATAAGCAGAATACTGGTACTTCCTCTTATTGCAGGACTTTCTTATGAACTTCTCAAGTGGGCGGGAAGAAGCGATAATGTTATTGTAAAGACTTTAAGCTTGCCCGGGATTTATCTTCAAAAGCTGACTACAAAAGAGCCTACCAATGAACAGCTTGAAGTAGCCATAGCGGCGATGAAAGCTGTTTTGCCTGAGAATGAGACTCCTTACTTTGAGGGAATATGTGATTTGAACGGACAACCTGTGACAGAAGAAGAGGAAGAAGAGGAACAAGATGAGCCTACCGCTTAAGGAATTGATTAAAATAGGAGAAAAACAGCTTGAAGATGTTGGCATAACCGATGCTGCAAGGGATGCCAAGCTTTTGTATTGTTTTTTTGATAAACTTGATTCTGTAGGGCTTATGATGCACTGGCAGGACGTGCTTCAAGATAACCAATGCGAGGGATATTTTGCTTTGATAGAAAGACGCGCGGCAGGTGAACCCCTTCAATATATTACAGGTACTCAAGATTTTATGGGTTTGACTTTTCAGGTAAACTCCGACGTGTTGATACCTCGCCAGGATACGGAAACCATGGTTGAAGACTGCATAGAGCTGATTAAAAAAGGAACCCTTAGAGGCAGTGATTATATAAAGGCACAGAGTACAAAGGATATTCTGGATTTATGCTGCGGAAGCGGGGCAATAGGAGTTTCCCTTGCCAACCTTTGCGACAATATCAAAGTGACTTGTTCTGATGTCAGCGACCGTGCCTTAGTTGTTGCTGAGAAAAATGCGCAAGCTAATGGCTGTAAATCAGTGAAATTTGAAAAAAGTGATTTGTTTTCTGCATTTTGCAGTAAATTCAGAAAAAAGAAATTTGATTTGATAATTTCAAATCCTCCGTACATAGAAAGCAGCGTGATACCGACTCTGCAAAGGGAGGTCAAGGATTATGAGCCTATGATTGCGCTTGACGGGGGCGAAGATGGACTTGAGTTTTATCGCCGTATAGCTTGCGAGGCAGCAGAGCATTTGAACAAAAACGGCATAATAATGGTTGAAATCGGATATAATCAGGGTGAAGCGGTTACATGTTTATTTGAAGAAACTGAAAAATTTGCCGATATAACTTGTCTCAAAGATCTTGCCGGAAAAGACAGAATAGTAGTTGCAAAACTTAGCACTAAAAAATAAAAAACTTTGATTTTCCAACAAAAAACACTTGCATATAGCAAAAACAAATGATATATTATAGTGGCTGTGAGATTGACACAAGCATATTATGTCTCATAACGGGGACAGGAAAGAGGTAAAGAACATGAAGGAAGGAATCCATCCTGATTATAAGGAATGTAAAGTAACTTGCGCATGTGGTAACACTTTCGTTACAAAATCAACTAAAGAAGAGATGAGACTTGACGTATGCTCAGCATGTCATCCGTTCTTTACAGGTCAGCAGAAGTTCGTTAACAGAGGCGGCCGTGTTGAGAAATTTAAGAACAAGTACAACATTGACTAATAATCAAAACATAAACCGGAATTTTATTCCGGTTTTTTTATAACATGCGGATTGGCCGTACTTTTCAAAAAATGTAAATCATGGTATACTTACTATGGTACTTAAGGCGTAGTCGTTTGTTAATAGATCTATCAAATTTAAGGAGAGCAAAATGTTCGATAAATTAGATTTTATATTGGAAAAATACGAAGAACTTTCCATGAAAGTTTCAGATCCTGATGTGATAAACAATCAGCCTCTTTGGCAGAAACACATTAAGGAGATGGGCGAAATGGAACCTATCGTTAATAAATACAGAGAATATAAAAAAGCCAAGGAAGGCATAGCTGAGGCAAAAGAGATGCTCGAAATGGGAGACGAAGAGCTCAGAGAGCTGGCAAAGATGGAGCTTTCGGAGCTTGAAGATCAGATTCCTGCAATGGAAGAGGAACTTAAGATTTTATTGCTTCCAAAAGACCCTAACGATGAAAAGAATGTAATTTTGGAAGTAAGAGCCGGTACAGGCGGTGAAGAGGCGGCGCTGTTTGCACAAGATTTGCTTCGTATGTATCTGAGATATACAGAGAGACGTGGCTGGAAAGCTGAAATCATGGACGCCAATGACACAGGTATTGGCGGTATCAAGGAAGCCAGCGTTCTCATCAAGGGCAAAGGCGCATATTCCAGATTAAAGTATGAAAGCGGTACACACAGGGTTCAGCGTGTTCCTGAGACAGAGAGTTCAGGAAGAATACACACTTCGGCAGCTACAGTAGCGGTGCTTCCAGAAGTCGATGATGTTGAAGTAGAAATTAATCCTAATGACGTAAGAGTAGACGTTTACCGTTCTTCCGGCAACGGCGGTCAGTGTGTAAATACTACTGATTCAGCGGTAAGACTCACTCATATTCCATCAGGTCTTGTGGTTACATGTCAGGATGAAAAATCTCAGATAAAAAATAAAGATAAAGCCTTTAAAGTTTTAAGATCAAGACTTTATGATCTTAAGCTGCAAGAGCAGAATGATGAGATAAGTGCAGAGAGAAGAAGTCAGGTTGGTTCAGGAGACAGAAGTGAAAGAATAAGAACTTATAACTTCCCTCAGGGCAGAGTTACAGACCACAGAATCGGTATGACTCTTTATAAGCTGGATGGATTTTTGGACGGAGAAATAGACGAAATAGTCGATGGTCTCATTACCAGTGATCAGGCAGAGAAGATGAAGGGCTTTTAAGGGTTCTTTCGCTTATAAGACGGCGTTGCCGCAAGGTAAGAACCCTTGCGATTCGCTTGTGAATGATAGGTCGGCGAATCTGAAGGGGGGTTCTTTCAATTATAGAGCGGCGTTGCCGCAAGGTAAGAACCCTTGCGATTCGCTTGTGAATAATAGACCGGCGAATCTAAAGGGGGGTTCTCTCGATTATAGAGCGGCGTTGCCGCAAGGTATAAACATGGAAACAAGAATTTTAGGCACAACTGAAAAAGATATAAAAGAAGCCGCAGAGATTTTGCGTTCAGGCGGTTTAGTTGCATTTCCAACAGAAACCGTTTATGGTCTTGGAGCCAATGCAATGGATGATGAAGCAGTGGGCAAAGTATATGCGGCAAAGGGAAGACCCAGCGACAATCCTATGATAGTTCATGTCGCAAAGCCGGAAGATTTAAAAAATCTTACAGAGAATATCACTGAAGATATGAAACTTCTTATGAAAACCTTTTGGCCCGGTCCATTGACTTTGATAGTGAGCGCAAAACCGACTGTTTCCCGTATAACTACGGGAGGCCTTGATACTGTTGCTGTAAGAATGCCGGACAATGAAACGACTTTAAGACTCATAGAGGAAACAGGCTTTCCTCTTGCAGGACCAAGCGCTAATCTTTCCGGACGCCCTAGTCCTACCAAGGCAGCTCATGTTTATGAAGATTTGCAGGATAAGATAGAAGCAGTGATTCAAGGAGAAGCATGTCGTGTTGGAATAGAATCTACGGTTGTGGATATGACTTCACAAATACCCATGATATTGCGACCGGGAGTAGTAACGGCAGAAGAACTTGAAATTGCATTGGGAAAGAAAGTTGATATGGATCCTGCAATCACACAGAAACCGGATATTTTTAATAACGGAGGATTGCTGGAAACAGGAGAAGATTTTAAACCTAAATCTCCCGGAATGAAATATAAGCATTATGCGCCTAAGGCAGAGATGATAATTTTTACGGGAGAACCGGAAAAAGTCAGACTTGCCATTGCGGCAGAAAAAATGGAAAGAGCTGAATTCGGTCAGAAAGTAGGAGTTCTGATGTTTGAAAATGACAATCCGAAACAGGCAGCTCACGATTTTTTCTCTCAGCTAAGAGCTTTTGATAAAAACGGTGTAGATGTGATATTTGCAGCTGCCCTTAAAGAAGACGGCGTTGGGCTTGCGGTTATGAATAGAATGTTTAAATCAGCCGGATATAATATAAGAGAGGTAAAATAATGAAAATTGCTATTGCAAGTGATCATGGCGGCTATGGACTGAAACAAAAAGTTTTAGACCATGTTTCTGCCAGAGGCTTTGAGGTTATTGATCTTGGGACGAATTCTGAGGAGTCAGTTGACTATCCCGTTTATGGGCAGTTGTGCGGCGAAACCGTAGCATCTGGAAAAGCAGACCTTGGAATTGTAATATGCGGTACAGGCATAGGAATTTCAATAGCAGCTAATAAAGTGCATGGAATAAGATGCGGACTTTGTACATCTGTGGAGATGGCGCACTTGACTAAGCAGCATAATAATGCAAATATTCTTGCGCTTGGAGGAAGAACCACACTTGAAAATCTTGCCATTGATATAGTTGATGAATGGCTTGATACAGAGTTTGAGGGCGGCCGCCATAAACGCAGAGTGGATATGTTAGATAATATGTAAAAATAACTAAGGAGAGTAAAAAATGGGCAAAGTATATGTATTCGATCATCCTTTGATTCAGCACAAGACGGCACTTATGAGAAAGACAGATACCAATGTTAAGGAGTTCAGAGAACTGGCAAAAGAAGTTGCAATGCTTATGGGTTTTGAGGCGACCAGAGATCTGGAATTAGAGGAAGTGCAGATTGAAACTCCAATGTGTAAGACTAAAATGAAAATGCTTAAAGGAGAAGATATCGCAATCGTTCCTATTTTGAGGGCAGGACTTGGTTTTGTAGACGGAATGCTTGCGCTTGTTCCAAATGCAAAGGTAGGACATGTGGGACTTTATAGAGATCCCGAAACTCATGAACCTGTTGAATATTATTGTAAGCTGCCTATAGATATTGAAAAGAGAAAAATTTTTGTTGTAGATCCTATGCTTGCAACAGGCGGAAGCGCTGTGGCTGCCATAGATTTTATTAAGCAAAGAGGCGGAAAAGATATCGTGTTTATGTGTCTGATAGCAGCGCCTGAGGGAATAGAAGTCCTTCAGAAAGCTCATCCTGATGTGGATATTTATATTGCAGCAAAAGACGAGAAACTGAATGAAAACGCATACATAGTTCCAGGCCTTGGAGATGCAGGGGACAGACTTTACGGAACAAAATAAGTGTTGAGGAGAAATGACAAATGAAATTTGATTTTATACCGGATAATGTCAGCAAATTTGATAATGTATATGATGTACTTAAGGAAAGAGGCTTTATTGAGCAATCTACAGATGAGGAGAAAGTAAGAGAACTTCTCCAAAATGAAAAAGTCAAATTTTATATAGGCTTTGATCCCACTGCGGACTGCTTGCATGTAGGACACTTTATGCAAGTAATTATAATGATGTACATGCAAAAGTTCGGACATACTCCTGTAGTTCTCATAGGTGGAGGTACAGGAATGGTGGGAGATCCTTCCGGAAGAACGGACATGCGTCAGATTATGACGGTAGAAACCATTGAGCACAACTGTAATCAGTTCAAAAAGCTCTTCAATAAATTTATCGATTTTGATGATGAATGGGAATACGTAGGCAATGAAGGCGTTTTTGTTCCGGGACACGAAACTAAAAAGCCTGAGCCTGGAAAGGCTATTGCTGTAAATAATGCACGCTGGTTGAGACCTCTCAATTATATAGATTTCCTTCGTGAAATAGGCTCACTGTTTAATATAAATACTATGCTAAGAGCAGAATGCTTCAAGCAGAGAATGGAGCGTGAAGGCGGTCTGACCATGTTTGAGCTCAACTATATGTTGATGCAGAGTTATGATTTTATGGTTATGGCCCGTGACTTCGACGTAAAAATCCAGTTTGGCGGTAATGACCAGTGGTCAAATATTATCGGCGGAGTTGATTTGACTCGTAAGAAAACAGGCAAGGAAGTTTATGGAATGACTTTCTCTTTGCTCACTAACTCTGAAGGAAATAAGATGGGTAAGACTGCAAAGGGAGCTCTTTGGCTAAACCCTGAAAAGACCAGCCCTTATGAGTTTTTTCAGTATTGGAGAAATGTCGCAGATGCAGATGTTAATAAGTGCCTTAGAATGTTGACATTCCTGCCGATGGAAGAGGTCGAAAGACTTTCGGCTCTTGAAGGAGCAGAGATAAATAAGGCTAAGGAAGTTTTGGCTTATGAAGTTACCAAACTTGTTCATGGCGAAGAAGAAGCAAAAAAGGCTCTTGATGGCGCAAGAGCTGCATTTGCAGGCGGCGGCAACATGGCGAACATTCCTACTACTATAATGGAGCGCTCTGCTTTTGAGGGCGAAGGAATAGGAATCGTTACACTGATTAAGGATTTGGGACTTGTTCCAAGCAACAGCGAGGGATTCAGAACTATTGAGCAAGGCGGTCTTACTGTAGGCGGACAAAAAGTTACAGATAAAAAAATGCAGGTAACAGCAGATATGTTTGAAGACGGCAAGTTGCTGATTCAGAAGGGCAAGAAAAAGTTCCAGATGATAGAGATTAAATAAAGATGATTGATAAAAGGGATGAGCGGATTTGGCGTATCCCTTTTATTTATATTGCCAGGGCAATCAATTTTGGAAAAAGCGTATCCAAAAGCACGGGTTTAGGCAGTTTTGGTTGATTTTTGCAAACAAAAGCATAGTTTTGCAGACCAAGTTTTCAGAAAATTCAGAAATCATGTGTTGACACATAGGATGAATTAGTGTATCATTAGTATAGTTAGAGAGGAGTAAATCATGTCACAAAATATGGCTAAACTGACAAGAGAATATTTTGGCTATGTGTATGGTAAGGTATATTACTATCCTACCCATTTTACAGTGTCAAAATAAATATGTCATATGTAGCCTGTTAGAAGCTTTAAGATTTACCCGAGCAAATGAAAACGTTAAGATAGACTCATCAGCGCTACGCATAAGATGAGTTTCTTTATTTTCTACGAAAAGGAGAGAAAGAGATGAAAAAGTTTATTACATTGCTGCTAGTCATTGTAATGGTGCTTGGCCTTGCAGCCTGCGGAGGAGACAAAGATAAGAAAGATGAAAAAGTTTTAAAAATTGGAGTAATCCAGCTTGTTAAACATGATGCATTAGACAGAGCATATGAAGGCTTTGTAGATGGATTAAAAGAACAAGGATATATAGATGGCGAAAATATTGAAATAGATTATCAGGTTGCTGCCGGTGAACAGGCTAACTGTTTGACAATTGCAGAATCCATGGTAAATGATGACAAAGATTTGATATTTGCCATAGCTACACCTGCAGCACAAGCTGTTGCAAGTAAAACAGAAGATATTCCTATTTTGGTTTCTGCTGTAACTGATCCGGCAGGTTCGGGGCTTATCGCTTCCAATGAAGAACCTGGACGTAACCTTTCAGGAACTTCTGACTTGACTCCGGTAGCAGAGCAAATAGAACTGCTAAAGCAGATTTTACCTGATGCAAAGAAAGTTGCAATACTTTATTGCACAACCGAATCTAATTCTGAAATTCAGCTTAGACTTGCAAAAGAAGCGGCAAAAGCAAACAATATAGAGCTGATAGAGGCTTCTGTATCTGCATCAAATGAAATACAGCAGATGGTTGCATCATTAGACGGCAAGGTTGATGCCATTTATGTTCCTACAGATAATACGATTGCGGCAGGAATGGAAACTGTATCAATGGTAGCTACTCAGGCTAAAATACCTGTAATTTGCGGAGAGTCAGGTCCTGTAAAGGCAGGCGGACTTGCAACAATTGCACTTGATTACTATGATTTAGGCGTTATGACCTCAAAGCAGGCTGTAAGAATACTTAAAGACGGAGAAGATATTTCTAAAATGCCTATAGAGTATATGCCTAAAGAAACGCTAAAGTATTCAGTTAACTCTGCAATTGCAGATGCAATCGGAATAACTATTCCTCAGGAAATATTAGATAAAGCAACTGTTTATAAATAAAATTTAAGGCGAGGCCGTTTTGACCTCGCCATACCTATGAATAAGGAGAAATATGGAACTTTTATCAAGTATATTGAAAAACCTTCCTGACGCCGCAGCACTGGGATTGGTCTGGGGCATAATGGCTATAGGAGTTTATATAACATTTAAAATTTTAGATATTCCTGATATGACGGTAGACGGAACATTTGCCCTTGGCGGATGTCTGGTTGCAGCAACTGTTTCGGCAGGCTGGAATCCTGTTGCTTCTACTTTGCTCTCTATATTGTGCGGCATGGCGGCAGGATTAGTTACAGGGATTTTACATACAAAGCTTAAAATACCTGCCATCTTAGCAGGTATATTGACAATGCTTGCTTTATATTCTACAAACCTCATGATTATGGGAGGAAAATCAAATATAGGGTTGTCTCAGTTCGGTGAACAAAAAGTTGATACGATACTGGACAGCATATCCGCCATTTTTGGAATGAGCGCAAAGACCACTAATATAGTACTTGGAGTTGTAATTGCGGCTTTGATGATATTAATTCTTTATTGGTTTTTTGGGACTGAACTTGGAAGCCTTATAAGGGCTACAGGAATAAATGAAGCCATGGTAAGGGCTCAAGGTGGCAATACAGAAGGCATGAAAATAATAGGTCTCATAATTGCCAATGGATTTGTAGCGCTTTCCGGAGCTCTTGTTGCTCAGATTCAAAGGTACGGCGATGTGGGAATGGGAACAGGAACCATAGTAATAGGTCTTGCCTCTATAATCATAGGTGAGGTGCTTTTGGGCAAGAAAAGCTCTTTTAAAGTACGTCTGATATCTGTTTTTTTAGGCAGTATAATTTACAGAGTAATTATTGCAGTCGTTCTGCTCTTAGGCTTTAACCCTAATAACCTCAAACTCCTTACAGCGCTTCTTGTAGTTATAGCTCTTTCAATACCTGTAGCCAGAGAGTATATGATGGAGAAGAAACGAATGAAAGCAAATCTAAAAAAATACGAGGAGGCAGAATAGATGTTGGTGTTAAAGGACGTATGTAAAACTTTTAATAAAGGTTCCGCCAACGAAAAAGTTGCTCTGCGGGACGTTAGCTTAACGGTAAAAGAGGGCGAATTTATAACAGTAATCGGAGGCAACGGCGCCGGCAAATCTACAATGCTCAATGTAATCTCCGGAAGTTTTCCTGTTGATTCAGGTATGATTAAAATCGGCGGAGAAAATGTAACTGCTCAGTCTGAACATGTACGTGCTAAGAGGGTAGGCAGAGTTTTTCAGGATCCGATGAGGGGAACTGCTGGAGATATGTGGATAGAAGAAAATCTGGCAATAGCTTGGCGAAGAGGTAAGAGACGCGGATTAAAATGGGGTGTTACAAAGGAAGAGCGAGAGATGTATAAAAAAATGCTTAAGCCTTTTGACCTGGGTTTAGAGGATAGACTTTCGACTAAAGTTTCTCTGCTTTCTGGCGGACAGCGGCAAGCTCTTACATTGCTGATGGCTACTGCTCAAAAACCTGATTTATTACTCCTTGACGAGCATACTGCTGCTCTTGATCCAAAGACGGCGGCTAAAGTGCTTGCTATGACTGATGAATTGATAAAAGAGCAAGGATTAACGGCCATAATGATTACCCATAATATGAAAGATGCAATAAAGTATGGCAACAGATTGATTATGATGATGGATGGCAGGATTATCTATGATGTTTCTGGTGAGGAGAAACAAAAACTTCAAGTTTCAGATCTCCTAAAGAAGTTTGAGACATCAACCGGAGAAGAATTTGCTAATGACAGGATGTTGTTGATATAGACTGACAGGAGACGGTATAAAGTACACTTTATACCGTTTTTATTCGGCTTTTGCCCTTTTATTAAGGAATATTGATGCATGATAATTGACATAAATGTAAAATTATTTTAGAATTATTATGAATAGGTATATATAAAATGGAGCTATTTCATATATTCAGAAAATAAATGTTATTAAGTTAAGGAGGATTGTCATGCCAAAGAAACAAAATGGCTCTACATTTAAGAAAATTATTACAGGGTTGTTGATATTAATGTTGTTATTTTCAACAGCAGCATATATTTCATTTCATGCGGATGCAGAGGGATTGGGAAATGAATCTTCTAATGCAGGGAATGCCAGTGATAAGTTTGTTATTGAAAAATTTGCCGGTTATGATGTTCTAGGAGAAGACCCTTATTCCGCTCTTTCAGTAGAAGATGGGGTACCTTTTGAAAATCTTAATCTTCCTGAGACTATTTCTGTATTCATTGCGGGGGAGAATCAGGCAATAGATATTCCTGTTACATGGGAACTCGTAGAAGGATTTATATATGAAGAGCATCCTGAGGATATTTCTGATGCTGACTGTATGTTGACAGCAATACTTCCTGAGGAGTATCAGCTTAGTGAAGAGCTTTCCAAAGGTATAGAACTTGACGGCGGCAGAATGCCTTGGATTTTTTTGACTAGGACAAGCATTGATAAAAAAGATGAGATACAGCAGGTACAAACATATGCCCTTGCTAATTCAGAGTTTTCCGGACAGGTGTGGTATACAGCTACAGGAAGACGTTCTTTTGACGTAATGGGTGGAAATGCGGCTATAAAGACTTCATATAACAATGGTGGATATGATACGACCATAATGATTGACGGAGCTTATCCTGCAGGATATGGTAAAAGTGCAAATCAAGGAATGAAGTTTTCAGCAAATGGTGGAACTTTAAACATCGGAGGTATTTTTGATGTTACTCAAACCCTTTCTTTTGTAAATGATGGTGCATATGTTAAGATTGATTATGCTGTGTACAACAAAACACAGGTTAACCATACAGTCAGTCTTGCGTCCCATACAGATGTACAAATTGGAGGTAATGATAGTGCCCCTATTTATATAACAGCCACGGGCGTACGTATGGCAGAAGGTACTGCCTCAACAGCTAACCAATTTAACTTGATTGCAAAAAATGCCTATGGTGTAACTAATGTAGATTGTCTTTGGTTTGGAGCATATGGCTCCAGGTTCGACAACTTGTGGAACACTGCAACAACAGATATGACCGGTGGCGACAGCGGTATTGCATGGGGCTGGAAAAATCGTTTGATTCCGGCAGGAGGTACACAGCATTTCTCGGTATTGCTTGGTATCGGTAAATCAGCTGCGCCTCCTCAACTTGATGGAGATATAAAAGCAGTAGTTAAAGGAAATCAGGTAGATGTAACTGCCAAGGCAAAAGATACTAACGGCATGGTTGATACACTTTATTATGTATTCGATATGGACACAGATAATGAGACAGCGGCGGCTAAGCTTACCGCTGTAACAGCTGATGGTACATGGAAGGAGATGAAAGGCGTAATTCCAAAACCGGCATCGTGGCAGGCAGGAGAGTTCCATACTATTTCAGTATGGGTTATGAATGATGCCAGTGCCATGAGCTCTATAAAAACCGTACCTATTGTTATCTCAGAGTCAGAGGGTGGGGATGTTATGGAAGAAGCTAAGGCAGCAACCCTTACATTTGCGCCTAATGGAGGCGGCGGAAGCCAGGCTTCGATGAATGTTTATGAAAAACAAGAAGTTAAATTGCCTGCTTGTGTTTTAACCGCTCCTTCTAATTATAAATTTGGAGGCTGGGAAGATACAAATGGCGTTATATATGCCGAAGCGACCAGCTATATGGTTCCTGCCGGAGGAATGGCTTTTAAGGCAATATGGGTTCCTTCTGATCAGCAGCCATACTATTTGGATGTTTATAAAGAACAAAAAGACGGTAGTGATAAATTAGTAGGCAGCAGAATTATTACCGGAAAAAAGATAGGTGATTCTGTGTCTATGACAGCAGCACAGGCAAATGAAACTGCACAAATAGATTTGACCGGATATGAGCTTAATACGAGCAAGAGTGTGCTTTCCGGAACAGTAGGTGCACCATCGTCTCCGCTTCGTCTTAAGGCTTATTATAAGAGATCTGTTTTGAGTGTTAAATTTGACCCGCAGGGAGCGCCGGGAATAGCAGAACGTGTTGTCAATACTAAATATGGCGAAAAATTAAGTGAAGCCGATTTGGCAGCGTTAACGCCGGCCTCAAGTTATGTGGAATTTAAAGGCTGGTATATGAGTCCTAACGGTAAAGGTGCACAAGTTACAAGTGACCGTATTATAAAAGATAATATGACAGTATATGCTTATTGGCAGATGAAAGATAGTGTAAAGATAACTTTTGATTATGATTATAAAAATCCTCGTGAAAGCAGTTTGAACGGCAAAACATATGTTACAGACTTAAAAGAGAAGTATGCTGAAGGAAATCACTACAACCTTTCTGCGTATGTAGAGATATTTCCTGATAATCCTGCCGAATGGCAAGACAAAGATGGAAATTCATGGGCTTTTGACGGGTGGTATACAGAAGATGGGCAAATTGTTGACAGTAATGCAGAGCTTAAACCTGAACCTGTTACAGTAACAGCAAAATGGAGACAAGTATATAATGTGGTTACATCTAAGAGCGGAAATGGGTCAATTACAGATGCCCGTTCTTATGAACCGGGACAAAATGCCGTAGTAAGATGGAGCGCTTACGCAGGCTATAAAGTTACTCATGTTATCGTTGATGGTCAGTGGAGAGACGAGCTTATTAATAAAGGTCAGGTAAGTTTCGATAATATAAAACAGAATCATAATGTAAGAGTTATTTTTGAAGAGGATCCAAAAGCAATAACTAAATACAATATTATTACGTCAGGAACCAATACAAATATTACGCAGTCAGCCTCTGTAGCTAAAGGTAATAATTTTGAAGTAAACTGGAGCGTACCGGAGAACTATCAAGTTTCCTCTGTTATAATTGACGGCAATATTCGTGATGATTTAAAAGGTCAAACTTCATATACATTTGAAAATATTACATCAGATCATAATATTCAAGTTATATGTACTGAAATTCCGAAGACGGGGCCTGCAACAGGGGGAGATCCTGACAAGAATTTCTTTGAAATTACTACAGATGCGTCTAATGCTAAAACCATAACACAAGGCGCCAAGGTAGAAGAAGGAAAAGATTATAAAGTTGAGTGGATAGCTTTAGACGGATATCATGTAGCTTATGTTTTGATTGACGGAGTTCAGCATCCAGAACTGATTAATGCCACACAATATACTTTCAAAAATATAAATGCAGGCCATAATATTACAGTTGTATGTGTAGAAAATTCAGGAGGAACTCCTGCTTCTAATTACTATAAAATTACAGCTACAGGAACAGATGCAACTGTAAGTGGAGGAGGCTGGATTAAACAAGGTGAGCTTTGCAAGATTCAGTGGACACCTAAAGAAGGCTATCGTGTAATATGTGTTACAGTGGACGATATGGTTAGCCCTGAGCTTTTAAATAAGACAGAATATACATTTGCGAATGTGACTGCGAACCATTCAATTAATGTTATATGTGTTAAGGAAGAAGGTGAACCTGAGCCTGTTGAACCGATTGAACCTGATGAAACAAGTTATAATGTTATAACTTCTGCGGTCAATGCTGTTATCAGCGCTTCGGCAAAAGTTAAAGAAAATGGAGATTATACAGTAAAATGGCAGGTTGGAGAGGGATATCACATCTCACAGGTATTAATTGACGGAAAGCTGGTACCTGAACTTCTGAATAAATGGGAATATACTTTTAAAAATATTTCTAAACATTATGAAATTACTGTGATTGCAGAGGCAGATAAGGAAGAAACTGTGAATCCTCCAGGCGGCGAACCGGCTAAAGATGAGTATAAGATTAGTACTACTTGTTCTAATGCCACTATTACACCGAGCAAAACTCTAAAACAAGGTGAAAATTATACGGTTAAATGTACTCCGCAAGAAGGATATCATATTGCAACTGTAATCATAGACGGTATTGTTCGTGCAGATTTGATAAATGATACTGAATATATGTTTGTAAATATAAGTGCAGACCATACAGTTAGTGTTATATGTGTTAAAAATGACGAAAGCGGAGATGATCCAATCAGCAGTGAATATACTATAACGACTTCTGCTGCAAATGCCACTGTTACTCCGACTAAAACAGTAAAAACAGGGGATAACCATACAGTAGAGTGGCAAGCGTCAAATGGGTATCATGTAGCAGGCGTAATTATAGATGATATGCTTCACAAGGAGCTTACAAGTAAGACATCGTATACCTTTACAGGTATTATGGCAAATCATACTGTAAATATAATTTGCGTAAAAGATGATCCGGCACCTTCCTCGCCTGATTCAAAGAATTTTACAATTACAACTACAGCGAAGAACGCAAGTATAAGTCCAAGCAAGACTGTTGCTTTGGGCGGTAGTTATACAGTAAAATGGCAGGCATCAAGTGGCTATCATATTACGTATGTAATAGTAGACGGAGAAATTCAGATTGCTGAGTCTTTAGCTAAAGAATTTGTATTTGATAAGGTTAATTCAAATCATTCAGTTCATGTTATCGCAGAAGCAGATGTCCAGGCACCTGGCGGAAGTGAAGAGCAGGATGCTAAGTATAAAATTGAAACAAATGCTATAAATGCTGATATAAGTTCAAGCAAGACTGTTAAAGAAGGTGATAGTTATACAGTAACTTGTACACCAAAAAAAGGATATCATATTTCTAGCATTGTTGTTGACAATGAAATGCGTCCTGAGCTTATTAATGAAACAGAATTTGCATTTACTAATATAAAAGGTAATCATACTATTAGTGTAATTTGTGAAAAGGATGATGAGGAAAGTGTAACGCCTCCAGACCCAGAAAAGCCAACGCCTGAGAAGAAAAATTATTATATGATTAATACAGTCAGCCCAGGAGCTTCTAAAGTGGAACTTACACCAACATTCTCTGTTGAAGAAGGTGCTTCGGCCAAAGTAAAATGGAAAGTTAAAAATGGGTATAAAATTACCAGGATATTGGTAGATGGATATGCTCTAAATAATGATGCGGTTTCATCAGGCGAATATGAATTTGACAATATTCATACAGATCATAAGGTTACAGTTTATGCAGAAGCTTACGGTAATATAGTTCCGGATATAAATGAGGCATTTTATAATGTATCTACAGCTGCATCTAATGCAACTATTGATCCAAGTAAGTCTGTGAAAAAGGGTGATGATTATAAAGTGGCGTGGACAGTGGATGAAGGCTATCAGGTGAGCCGCATACTTATTGACGGAACTAATCACCCTGAGCTGTTTGAAGCAGGTGAATATACATTTGCCGATATTGCAGATAATCATACAATAAGTGTAATATGTGTAAAAGAGACAAGTACCCCTGTTGACCCGGACAAGCCGGATCCAGGAGATGTAGCAGGTTTGGTATTCATAAACACCAGCATTGCCAATGGTCCGGGAACAATTACATCATCGGCAATTGTAAATGCCGGAAAAGACGTTCCGATAGAATGGAAGATTGAGGGAGACGAACGTAGATATAAAGTCGATTCCATATATATCGATGGTGAACCTGTTGAAATAGATGGTGATTCTTATAAGTTTGAAGATGTTACAGAAGATCATAATATAGATGTATATCTTGTTCCGAATATGGTTAACGTAACAGTTACCTATGAGGGTGAAGGAGTTGTTTCTGAGTCTGCTTATATGTTCTGTGGAGATGAATATCAGATGACCGCAAGTGCAAGTAGTGGATGGACATTATACGAGATTTATAGAGATGATGAGATTATCTGGAAAGAAGGACATGCAGTTCAGCGCAGCACAAGGATGAATATCCTTAAGGCTGCAAACAGGCTTTTGGCAGCAACACCTTTATCTGCGAGAGCTTCAGACAGTTATGACAGTGGAATAGAAGAAATTGAACAAGATACAAATTATCATGTAGTATTCAAATCTGCCGACGGCTCTCAGCCTACAGGCTCACACCGTATTACTACTAGGATTGTGGGAGGAAGCGGAACAATCAGTTCTGTAGGAAGTGTTGCTGATGGTGAAAGCAAAAATATTACATGGACTATGGCTGCCGGATATGAAGTTGAATATATCGGTATCGATGACGGTATTGGTATGGAAAGAGTTATCGATGGTAATGAGCTGGAATCCATTTTGCAGTCAGGTAATCAGTATATGCTTGAAGATATTTATTCTGATATTACTTTTACCGTTCATTTGAAACCAACTGTAAAGGTTTCTGATGAAGGTGAAACCTTTGATTTGACTACTGCAATTGTGGGAGGTGCTGGCAATATTACTTCTAGCGCTTTTGGTCTTGAGGAAGGAACAGACAAAACCGTAGAGTGGAGTACAAGACCGGGAAGTTACATAACACAAGTAGTCATAGATGGAGTTGTCAGTAAAGATGCTCTTAAAAAAGGATTTGTAGATCTTGTTATGGATAAAGATCATGATGTAGTAGTGTATATGAACAGTTTGGCCGACGGTTCTATCAAAAAGAAGGCAGAAGTTGTCAGCCGAGACGATGGAAAAATTTATGCAGGAGATATTATCAAATATACACTTACAGCCACAAATAATGGAGACCATTCCATTTGGGAAAGTGTATATATAAGGGATCAGATTCCTGCAGGGCTATCAATTAAAACTAACAGTATTCAGTTAATTATGCCTGATGGAAGTATAAAACCGCAGCCGGCAAGCTGCTATGATGCAGACAGCCGTACTATATCGGTTTTGGCAGGAGACTTACACGAGGGAGAAGCTGCTAGGCTCGTATTCCAGGCAGAGGTTAATGAAAAAGCTATTTTGCCTGGCGCGTCAAATGATATTGGTAATATAGCAATTGCCGAAGGTAAAAATCCTGACGATACAGAAGAAAAGACGAAAACCCCTGAAAAGGTTTATCCTGAAAATCCTGTTAAGCCGGGAGATGTGATTACTGATGTAACGCCGCTTGAACCTGATCAGCATATTGTTAAAAAAGCAGAAAACCTTGACCGTGATGATATAGTAACGCAAGTAGGAGATACAGTTCGCTATACTATTGAACTGCAAAATAACCGTAAAGGATCTGCATGGCTTGATGTAGATATGAACGATGTTCTCCCAGAGGGTCTTCTTATGAAATCGGGAACCTTGCATATTTACGGACCGGATGGCGTTGTTGAAAATGGAGATAATGCTTCTGTAAGCTATGATGATGCTACAAGAACAATACATGCTCATGTAAAAGCAGTTTATGGAAACAATCCATGGAAAGTAGTATTTGAAGTTACAGTTTTGCCTGAAGCAGCCACAATTAATGATGGTGGAGATATTTTAGATATTGGAAATATTGCTATGGCAACTGGAACTACTCCTGAAGGCAATGAAGCCGATGATGAGACAGAAAAGATTTATCCTGTTGACAATGATAAACCTGAAAAAGGCGGCGTAGTTTTGGCTGATCCTGAACCTAATGTAGTGAAAACAGCTAAAAATCACAATGAAAAGGCTGATAAAACTTTAGCAGGAGATGTGATTACTTATACAATAACAGCTAAAAATCAAGCAAAGAACAGTGTATGGACTCATGCAGTTATCAGAGATAATTTGCCAAAAGGAGTTAAGCCTGTGGCTGGAAGCTTCCGCTTGAAGAAGCCGGATGGAAGCGAAATAGTTTTGGCTGATAGTGTGTACGATGCACAGGGTAATTTAATATCTGTATTTGTTGGCGATATGTACGGTGATGAAAGTTATACTCTGACATTTGATGCTAAAGTTATGCCTGAAGCAGTTGAGGCAGGTAGCGACATCGGCAATATTGGCCTGGCTTATGGAGGAAATCCAAAGGATCATTTAAAGCCTAGTAACCCTGGAGATTATGAAGATGAAGGACATAAGATAGGAGATCCTTATTTCCCTGCAAATGATGGATGGCTTGCTAATGCATCTGAGAATACAAATAGTAATAAGACTTATCCGTTAAAGAAAGATGTGCCTGATTCTAATAATAACGATGTTGTTATTGGCGATAATGTGAAAACAGGAGATGAAATGCACATATCTATGTACATAGGTCTATTAGTTATCAGTTTAGCAGTTCTGATATTATGTATATGGCTTAACAGAAGGAAGTCGAAAGAATAATAATTAAGTCTTAATTTAATAAGTTATAAAGAAGGACCACCATGTATGGTGGTCCTTTTCATATAGTTTTGGATGAGGATATTTTGTCCAGATGCAGAAAAAGTTATCAAATCGCCATATGTTGATTTTTATGGCATACACATTCATATAGGGTATCAGATTTTGAAGCAGACCCTTATATCAAGACGCTCAAATAAGTGCTTTTCAACGTGATTTAGGAAGAGCGTAAAATTTAAGAGAGGTGCCAATATGAAAACATTGATTAAAAACGGCTTTGTGATAGACCCGGCAAGCGGAGTTAATTCAAAGCTGAATTTGGTAATCGAGGACGGAAAAATCGCAGAGGTTATCAGAGAAGAACGGGAGGCTGACAAGGTTATAGATGCGGCAGGCAAAATAGTTGTACCTGGTTTTATCGACATCCACATGCATGAAGAGGGCTATGATGAAGCAGCGGGCAAAATCAAGGATTCTATTAACTTTTCCATGCTAAGAATGGGTGTAACCACAGCTATCGGCGGTAACTGTGGTGATAACTATATGGATCCTATAGCATACCTTGACGAGCTTGACGCTAAGGGCGGACCTATCAATATGGGACTTTGCGCCGGTCATACCTACTTTAGAAACAAGGCTGGACACACTGACAAATATACTGAAATCACAGAAGAAGAGTTATCAAAAATGATAGTTATGATGAAGGACGCCCTTGATAAAGGCTGCATAGGCGTATCCTTTGGAATCAGATATGTCCCGGGAATAAACGAGCACGAAATGCTGCAATGTGGCAAGCTCTGTCAACCTTCTCGAAAACTTGTGAGTGCGCATGTAAGAAATGATGCACAATATATTTTCGACGCAATGCAAGAGCTGATTAACATAGGTGAAAAGCTTAATGTACCTGTTCAGGTTTCGCATGTTGGAAGTATGGGAGGTTTCGGACAGATGACCCAGATGCTGGAAATCATCGATGCATATAAGGCAAGCGGTTATGATGTTACGGCAGACTGTTATCCATATTACGCTTTTAGTACAAGAATAGGAGAGACAACTTATGATGATGGTTTTTTGGAAAGATACAATACGGACTATTCTGTAGTTGAGATTTGCGAGGGTAAGTATAAAGGGCAGAGATGCACTGAGAAAATCTTTCGTGAGCTGAGAACTGAAGCCCCTGAAACTATAACTGTTTGTCATGTAATGAAACCGGAAGATGTGGATTTGGCGCTTATTCATCCTAATGTAATGCTTGCAAGTGACGGGCTTCTCAACCAGGGACAGGGTCATCCGAGAGCGGGCGGTACTTTTCCTAGATTTATCAAAAATTATGTCAAGACCGGGAAGATTTCTCTGTATGACGCAATAAATAAAATGACAACTATGCAGGCGAAAAAGCTCGGCCTTGAAAACAAGGGCAGGTTAAGCAAGGGAGCAGATGCAGATATTGTGATTTTTGATTTGGATAAAATTGCGGACAATGCAACTTTTGACAAGCCTGTTGAATATCCTGTAGGGATAGAGTATGTACTCATCGCAGGCGAAGTTGCACTTAAAGATAATCAGGTAATAAACGGCAGCCTTGGAAAGTCTGTAAGAAAGTTCTAAGCTGCAAAACAAGATAAGGATCGGAGAGAAAAAGTTATACAGGTTTTAGGAGTCGACCTTTAACGGCTCCAATAATCATAAAAGGAGATGAAGAATGGATTTTGGTATTTTATCTGTTATTCCGCCGCTGTGTACAATTGCACTTGCAATTATAACTAAAAATGTATTTTTAGCACTTATGATAGGTGTAGTTTTGGGTAATTTAATTCTAGATGGCGGTAACATCTTAGCAGCACTCAACGATTCTTTAAACGGAGTCATCAATGTATTTGCCAGCTCCGGCAATACTATCACGCTGGCGTCCATTTTGTTGATAGGCGCAATTATTTACATAATAGAAAAGTCCGGAGGTATTACAGGATTTGTAGATGTGATGATTAAAAAGAGGGCTATTATCAAGAGCAAGAAAGGTGCAAACTTCTTTACGTGGCTTTTAGGTGTTCTTATTTTTACTTCGGGCTCTTTGAGCTGTATGGTTGTAGGTTCTGTTTCAAGACCTATTAACGATGCGCTTAAGGTGCCGCATGAAAAGGCTGCTTTTCTGGTACATTCTACTTCAACGCCTGTCTGTGTGCTGATTCCGTTAAGCGGATGGTTGGCGGCCATGATTGGTTATCTGACTTCCGGTGGTGTTGCAGAAGGCGAAGCCATGTCAGTATTAGTTAAGTCAATTCCTATGAACTTTTACTGTATGGTTGCAGTAATCGGATGTTTAGTACTTTCACTCATGGGAAAAGACTTTGGACCTATGAAAAAAGCAGAAGAAAGAGCGGCTGCTACAGGTTATCTTGACGATCCTAAGTCAAATCCTTATGCTAGCACAGGAGATGAGGATATAGAGTTTGACACGGATAAATCTCGTGCTATCAACTTAATTCTACCTCTTTTGGGAATGATTTTAGGAGTTATCGTAACTCTATTTGTAACTGGCGGCGGCAACATTCTTAACGGAAGCGGAATGCAGGCCTTGCTTTGGGGAGTGTTCACGGCTCTGGTAGTTTGCGGGATTCTGACTATTGGTCAGAAAATTTATACTTTTGGACAATTTATTGAACAAATTTTCAAGGGAAGCTCAACTATGCTTTCAATCGCAGCTATTTTGATGTTTGCATTTACGCTCTCACCTATAGTAAGCACTTTGGGAACGGGAGCATATCTGTCAAGCATATTTGAGCAATTCCTTACCCCGGCTCTCCTGCCTATGCTGGTATTCGTAATGGCATGTTTGCTTTCCTTCTCAACAGGGACTTCTATGGGTACGATGGCAATTATGGCTGTAATTGCTCTGCCAATGGCCACTAATCTTGGAATGAGCATTCCTCTCGTTGCATCAGCAGTATGGGGCGGAAGTATTTTCGGCGATCACGCTTCTCCTGTATCCGACACAACAATCATGAGCTGTGCGACTACAGGCTGTAACATCATCGACCACGTTAAAACTCAGATTCCTTATGTTGCAGTATTTGCGGCGCTTACTATCGTATACTATCTTGTAGCAGGATTTATCGCATAGTATAAAAGGATATTATGGCTAAAACGGCAAATCCCATCTTTGATGATGGGATTTGTTATGTTGATAATAGAAATTATCTTAAATTATTAATGATGGAATGGAAAAAAGCCTTGATTTTTCAAAGTTTTGCTTATATAATATAAAAGCACGTTTATGTGCGCAGGGAGCAGGATGGGAATCCGTCCGTAAGCCCCGCAACTAAAAAGTTTTAGTATATCGAAAACGATTCTGAAAAAACGGACCGCAAGACGTTTATAAAGAATCCAAGTAGACAAAGCCGAAAAAGCTGGGGCTTTACATCGGCCATTATATGGGATTGATGTTACAAAGTCACAACCTAGTAGGTAGAAAGGGAAAGAAATGAAATCATTCATCGCTAAACCTGCAGAGGTTGAACGTAAATGGTACGTTGTCGATGCAGAAGGCAAAACACTCGGAAGAATGGCTTCCGAAGTTGCTTCTATTTTAAGAGGCAAGAAAAAACCTACCTATACTCCTCATGTTGACTGTGGTGATTATGTAATCGTTATCAACGCAGAAAAGGTAGAAGTAACAGGTAAGAAGAGAAAAGAAAAGATCTACAAAAGACATACAGGTTATCCAGGCGGTTTGAGAGAGACTACTTTCGAAAAATTGCAGGCAAGAAAACCTGAAGAAATCATCAGACACGCTGTAAAAGGCATGTTACCTGATGGAAAACTTGGTAGACAGATGCTTAAGAAGTTAAAGGTTTATGCAGGTCCTGAGCATGCTCATGCCGCACAGAAGCCGGAAACTTGGGAAATCTAGGAAAGGGGAATAGACAATGGCAAAGATTCAATATCAAGGAACAGGCAGAAGAAAAAGTTCAGTTGCTAGAGTTAGATTAGTCCCTGGAACTGGAAAGATTACTGTCAACAAGAAAGACTTAGAAAATTACTTCGGAATGGAAATCGTTAAGAGAGAAGTAAGAAGACCTTTTGAAGTAGCAGGATGCGAAGGTAAATACGATGTAATTGCAACAGTATTCGGCGGCGGATTTACAGGTCAGGCAGGTGCGCTTAGACATGGTATTTCAAGAGCACTTTGCGTAGCTGATAAAGAAGCATACAGAGCTCCTCTTAAGGCTGCTGGTTTCTTAACAAGAGATCCAAGAATGAAAGAAAGAAAGAAATACGGCTTGAAGAAAGCAAGAAGAGCAAGCCAGTTCTCAAAGAGATAATTGCGAGAGCGCTTCAAAACGCTGGGAACCTTGCATTTGCTGGGTTTCACAATTTCTGGAACTTGCTGAAAAGCAGAGAATTGTTGTCTACTTGCAACACACTTGCAACGTAATTGCAACATACAGAAATAAAAAAGTATTTTTAAGAGATGTTATCCAATCGGATAACATCTCTTTTCTTTTTTGTTATTCAATAAAACATTCTAATTTGTTTACGGCATCCAAGAGGGTGCCCATATCCAGGTGAGTGTATACAGTTTCTGTAACATTACCCACCGCATGTCCCATAAGTTTGGCTCTGACAGTGTTTGATATATCTATATCGGCCAGTAAGGAGTTGAATGTGTGTCTTGTAGCATGAGGGGTATATGAACTCCATTCAAGATGTTTCATCAACTTCTTAAAGTCGTTAAGATATTTGTCATAGCTTACAGGTTTGTCTGATCGACTTTTGCCAGTATGAAACAGATATTCATAATCTCCGTCGTGATACCACTTTTCAAAGAATGGGTACACAGCATCTGCTATTGGAACTCTTCTTTCAGCATTTATTGTTTTCCCTTTAGGGATGGTAAAGTAGTGTTCCTCTAGATTTACATCTGATTTTCGAAGCTGCAGGAATTCTCCAATTCGTACACCGGTCCATATCAGAGCTAATATGCTCTGGATAAAATCATCATCTCTCATAGTCCATAATGCTTTTACTTCCTCATGAGTAAAGTGTTTATCTTGTTCCGGTTTAGATTCCTGAACCTTTTTTTGTGAAGTCAGATCAATGTGTTTTGAGTAATCTTTGCCGACGATGTCGTATTTCAGAGCGTATTCATACATGACGCCCCATAAAACTTTGATTTTTTTCAACGTCGGATAATTTTTATCACAATTGTTGATGTGATTTTCCAAATCCTGAAGTTTTAAATCTGCAAAGATTCTGTTGTGAAGTGGTTCACAGTTATTAAAAGCGTATTGATATGCTTTTAATGAAGATTCACTGACTTTAGTTTCTTTGTAGGCATACATTCTTTCATATACCTCGGCAAAAGTTGTTTTGGCAGCAGTCAGGTCATACGGATTTGCATTGTATGATGCGAGCAGTTCTTCAGCAGCCCTTTTAGTGGCTGCAAATCCTATAATCAACTGATTATATTTGACTGTACCCGTTTCATGGTCAACGGTTTTCCCGATGGTTTTGCGAACCATAAATCGCTTCCTTCTGTTGCCGGATAGTTCGGAAATGCTTCCATATCCGTTAGGTTTTCTCATTATCTCATCTCCCTTCAACGTAAATAATCTAAAGATATGTAGTGGTCATAAAGGGATAATGATCTGAGATACTAATGAGGACTAATCTTCGGTATAAGCTTTCGTGTAGCTTGAACGCATATTTTTCCAGAGTTCATAGTCTTCAGAACTCACGCGTCCGAGTTCTGCCAGCTGTTTGATGCTCTGCCAGTCACGGAGGAAGTGGTTGAGCATCGGCTCTTTGAATTCCATCTTGAATGTCTTGTTGTCATCAGATGTGATTTCTATTTCAAATTCATTATCTATTGCGAAGAGTAATGGCAGTACATCAGAATCTGTAACTATTTTCAATTCAAGAAATTCATTTAAAGGCACTCCGAGTACATCGGCAATTTTTTCGAGCTGTTCACGTTTAGCAGCGATTTTATTTGCCTCATATTTTCTTATGGATACTTCGTGTATCCCAGTCATTTCCCCAAGTTGTTTTTGAGTCAGACCTTTCATAGTGCGGTGATGTTTAATCTTTTCGCCTAGTGTCATTTTAGTTACCTACCTTTCAATGCTATTATAACATCATAAAATAGTAAGTCAATATATATTAAAAAATAACTTGACAGAGCTTAAAAAGCTCTATATAATACAATCACAGAGCGTGGGACGCTCTGAAACGGAAACAAAAGTGTGAATTGAAAGGAGAAGTGTATGAAGAACGCTTCTTCGATAAAAAGATAAAACAGTTTAAAGATAAAGATTTTCTGAAAGAGATAAAAGTCGCTTACGCAGAACTTATAAATGAACGGATAATTGATGAAAATGAAAAACTGAAAGTCTTCAACAAAGATGGTATATATCTGCCGATGAAGAAGATCGGAAAAAATAATCCGAACGAGAAAAACATCAAGGCAAATAACAGGATGGTGCTGGAATGGAATGATATAGCATCGCAGGTTGTAGAGCGAATGCCGGCAGAGAATATCCGTGAGATAAAGAAAGAAGAAATACAGAAACCACTACAGGAAATATACAAAACTGGAGAAGCCATTGGAAACAGATATGGAAGAATTGTGGACAAGGCCATTACGACATTAGTGAATTTCTTTAACAGATGGATAATGTTATCAAAGGATAGCCGGCCTAGACCGGGTGAAGATTTCTTTTACAGATTACTGGAGAGATGCAGACCAAGAGTAAAAACCAAAACTGATAAAGAATGGGAAAGATAAAACAGTTGAAAATACTGCACATATATTGTATAGTATCATCATGTGGAAAACCCCAAGCAAATTCCAACCCTTGGAATCGCTTGGGGTTATTTTTTTACCCCTGATTCCAGGGGTATTTTTATTTTTTGCAAAACATCCGTTGTAATTACAGATTTAACATAAACTTCACATTACTTGTATTTTTGATTTAACTTTCGGATTCTAGAATAAAACATGTAAACAGCGAAACAAAATAAAATGAAAATAATGATCTGAAAGGAGACATAAAAAATGAAATTTAAAAAGTTAATTACAGTAATGGTTATTGCGGTTTTGGCGCTTTCTGCTTTTGTGGGCTGCGGAGCAAAAGATAACACAGAAGCGGTTAGCACAGATGGATCTACTTCCATGGAAAAAGTTATTGGTGCACTGGGTGAATCTTTCCAGAATGAAACAGGAATCAGCTTCACTTACAATCCTACAGGTTCCGGATCCGGTATCCAGGCAGTACAGGAAGGCAGATGTGACATCGGACTTTCTTCCCGTGACCTGAAAGATGAAGAAAAGGCTGCAGGTCTGGAAGGAACAGTTCTTGCTTACGATGGTATTGCAATAGTTGTAAACCCTGAAAACCCTGTTGAAGACTTGAGCCTGGAACAGATTGCAAAAATCTACAAAGGCGAAATCACTAACTGGTCTGAAGTTGGCGGAAACGATGCAGAAATCGTGCTGATCGGACGTGAAGCGGGATCTGGTACTCGTGATGGTTTTGAATCTATCACAGAAACAGAAGACCTGTGTAAATACCGTCAGGAACTGACATCCACAGGAGATGTAATCACAACAGTATCTCAGAACCCTGGAGCAATTGGTTACGCATCTGTAGCATCTGTAAAGGATACAGTAAAAGCTGTAACAGTAGATGGTATTGCTGCAACTGAAGAAACTATTTTAGATGGCAGCTATGTTGTACAGAGACCATTTGTACTGGTAACTATGGCAGGAACAGAGCTGAGTGAAGCAGCACAGAACTTCTTTGACTACATCACTTCTGATGAAGTAAAAGAAATTATCTTAGACGCAGGTGTCGTACCAGCGAAATAGTTGAAATACATCAGCAGATGCGGCGATTAAATACCAAGCGTCGCTATTCTGCTATGAGGATTTAGAAAATGAAGAAGAATCAAACATTAGAAAAAATAGTACATGGAATATTCCTTCTCATGGGACTGATAACCGTTGGGTGTGTGCTGTTAATCACAGTGTATCTGATCATTTCGGGAATACCTGCAATTAAAGAAATCGGCATAATTGATTTCATGTTTGGTAAGGAATGGGCATCTACAGCAGCGGAACCAAAGTATGGAATCTTACCATTTATCTTAACAAGTATCTATGGTACAGCAGGAGCCATCGTTATAGGTGTGCCTGTGGGCTTCATGACTGCAGTGTACTTATCAAAAATGGCGCAGCCCAAGGTAAAAGCTACTATGGAATCTGCGGTAAGCCTCTTGGCAGGGATCCCGTCTGTTGTATACGGTCTTGTGGGAATGCTGGTCTTAGTGCCGGGAATCCGTAAGATTTTCGGTGTTCCGGATGGTGCCAGTCTGCTGGCGGCAATTATTGTCCTGGCAATTATGATACTGCCGTCTATCATCAAAATGTCGATTACGGCGCTGGACGCTGTGCCTAAAGAATATGAAGATGCTTCTCTGGCCTTAGGTGCTACACCGATAGAGACATATTTCAAAGTGTCTGTTCCGGCTGCGAAAAGTGGAATCGCTGCTGCGGTTGTATTAGGTGTAGGGCGTGCTATTGGTGAAGCTATGGCGGTTATGATGGTGGCAGGAAATGTTCCAAACATGCCGGACTCACTGTTCCAGAGTGTGCGCTTTTTAACGACAGCTGTAGCCAGTGAAATGTCTTATTCCAGCGGACTTCAGCAGCAGGCACTGTTCTCTATTGCACTGGTACTGTTCGTGTTTATCATGATGATCAATGCCGCGCTGAACTTCTTCCTCAAGAGAGAAAAGGAGTAGTTTATGTTAAATCAAACATTATCGAGTAAAAGAAAAAGTTATGAAGTGCTGATGAAAGCACTGATGCTTACATCTGCGGCACTTACAGCGGCGCTGGTTCTGTTCCTGCTGGTATATGTTCTTGCTAAAGGAATTCCAAACATAACTTGGGAGCTGTTATCAACAAAACCAAGTGCTTTAACAGGAACCATTGGCATATTGCCGGATATTTTAAACACAGTATATATTTTAGTGGCAACGCTTCTTATTGTTTTGCCGCTGGGCGTAGGTGCGGCTATTTATCTTACAGAATATGCTTCCAATAAAAAAGTGGTGGGGGCAATCGAATATGCTGCAGAGACCCTTTCCGGAATTCCTTCCATTATCTACGGTCTCGTGGGAATGCTCTTGTTTTCAAACAGTATCGGAACTTGCCTGATGGCTGGAGCTCTGACTTTGGCAATCATGAATCTGCCTACTATTATGAGAACGACACAGGAAAGTTTAAAAACGGTTCCACAGTCTTACCGTGAGGGTGCTTTCGGGCTGGGTGCAGGTAAATGGCGTGTTGTCCGTACAGTAGTTCTGCCGGGATGTGTAGATGGTGTGATTACAGGATGTATCCTGTCTGCAGGCCGTATCTTCGGGGAATCTGCAGCACTGCTCTTCACTGCAGGTTTCGCACATGCTGTAAACGGTGTAATTGCAGGTCTGTCTGCGCCGGGAGCGACATTAACAGTAGCACTTTATGTGTACGCAAAGGAACAGGGTGAATTCGGAGTGGCTTTTGCAATCGCTGCAATATTGATGGTGCTGACTGTCCTTATTAACTTTGCTGCAACATTAGTGCAGAAGCATTTTGAAAAGAGGAGAAGTATATGAGCAATATAATTTCTGTAAAAGATATGAACTTGTGGTATGGTGAACACCACGCTTTACATGATGTAACTATAGATATCCCTGAAAACAGTATTACTGCGCTGATCGGACCATCAGGCTGCGGCAAGTCTACTTTCCTGAAGACTCTTAACCGTATGAACGATCTGGTTCCGGGTGTAAAAATAGAAGGGGATATATGTTACCAGGGTGGAGACATTTTTGGAAAAGATGTAGATGTAAATATGCTTAGAAAAGAAATCGGCATGGTTTTCCAGAAACCAAATCCTTTCCCTATGAGCATTTATGACAATGTGGCGTATGGTCCAAGAACACATGGGATTACAAACAAAGCCCAGCTGGACGAAATCGTAGAAAGAGCCCTGCGTGATGCTGCTATTTGGGACGAAGTAAAGGACAGATTAAAGAAGAATGCTCTGGGTCTTTCCGGTGGACAGCAGCAGCGTCTGTGTATTGCAAGGGCGCTGGCGGTTGAACCGAAAGTACTGCTGATGGATGAGCCGACTTCTGCGCTGGATCCGATTTCTACTTCCAGAATCGAAGATCTGGTTGAGGATCTTAAAGAAAAATATACAATCGTTATGGTTACACATAATATGCAGCAGGCGCTGCGTGTGTCAGATTATACTGCGTTCTTCCTGCTGGGTGACCTGGTTGAATTCGGTAAAACAAATGAAATCTTCTCACAGCCGGCGGATAAACGTACAGAAGATTACATTACAGGAAGATTTGGTTAAGGAGTAAGTCATGAGAAACAGATTTGATGAACAACTTTTTGAATTAAATAGAGAACTGATAGAGATGGGCGGTATGTGCGAGGAAGCCATAGCTTCTGCAGTAAATGCCCTGACTGAGGGGGATTTGGAGCTTGCAGAAAAGGTTATAAGGGAAGGCTCTGCAATCGATCAGATGGAGCGTGAAATTGAGAATCACTGCATGAAGCTGCTTCTTCATCAGCAGCCTGTGGCCCGCGACCTGCGCCTGATTTCTTCGGCGCTCAAGATGATTACAGATGCAGAACGTATCGGCGATCAGGCCGAGGATATAGCGGAGATAGTGGGTCATTTAAAGGGCCGCACTATGGAAAGCATGGGCCATATAGAGGAAATGGTCAAGGCAACTATAGAGATGGTTAATGAAAGCATAGATGCTTTCGTTGAGAAGGATCTTGACTTGGCAAGAAAAGTTATTGCCAAGGACGACATTGTAGATGACTATTTTTCAACAGCGAAAAGTGATATAATTTCTTTCGTAGCAAAGAACCCTGAGGAGGGTGAATTTGCTCTTGATATTTTAATGATTGCCAAATATCTTGAACGTATTGGCGACCATGCAGTAAATATCGCAGAATGGGTAATTTACTGTATAACGGGGGTACACAAGGAGGTATAAATATGATTTGGTGTGTTGAGGACGATGCGAGTATCCGCGACATCGAAATTTATGCTTTGAATTCAGCCGGATTTGAAACCAGAGGTTTTGAAGACGGCTCATTGTGCTGGGAAGCACTCAAAACAGAAAGACCGGAACTGATTCTGCTGGACGTTATGCTTCCCGGAATGGATGGGATCGAAATCTTATCAAAGATGAAGTTGTCTGTCGAATTAAAAGATGTTCCTGTTATAATGGCCACAGCGAAAGGGCAGGAGTATGACAGAATCAAAGGTCTGGACCTGGGGGCAGATGATTACATTGTAAAACCTTTCAGCGTGCTGGAAATGGTATCCAGAGTGAAGGCTGTGCTGAGGAGAACAAAACCGCAGCAGGAAGCAAGAGTTCTCAGGGATGGCGGTTTAGTAATAAACCTTGATGAATACACTGCTGCAGTAGATGGAAAGAGAGTGCAGCTTACTTATAAGGAATTTGAACTGCTGAATCTGTTTGTGTCTCATCCGGGAATGGTCTATACAAGAGAGCAGCTTTTTGCACATGTATGGAAACAGGAATTTATGGGGGATTCCAGAACCTTGGATACGCACATCCGTACTTTGCGTCAGAAACTAGAAGGGTATGGCAAAAGTATTGAAACGGTACGAAATGTAGGTTATCGTTGGGAGGCGGCTCATGACAAGTAAGATCTTTAAGTCTATCATAGCTGTTGCGATAGTTGTCCTAATGACAGGTTTTGCGATTATAACAGGGGTACTTTATCAATATTTTGGAACTGTGCAGGAAGCGCAGCTCAAGGACGAGCTGAGTCTGGCGGTCAATGCAACAGAACAGCTGGGAGAGGAATATCTGAAGAATCTGGATTCTGAAAGATATCGTCTGACCTGGATTGCGGCAGATGGCTCCGTTATATTTGACAGCCATGCAGATGAAAAAACAATGGAAAACCACGCAGAACGTGAGGAAATACAGGAAGCTTTTATTACGGGGCAGGGCAGCAGTACAAGAAAGTCTGACACATTGACAGAGCAGACTATTTATGAAGCGATGCGGCTTTCAGATGGAAGTGTACTGCGTATTTCTGTTAGCCGTGCAACTGCGCTGAAGCTGGTGCTTGGACTACTTCAGCCCATAATAGTAGTACTGCTTATTGCGATTGCATTTTCAGCGTGGCTTGCCCATCATATATCCAGAAAGCTCATGGAACCGCTTAATGCGGTGGACCTTGAAAACCCTCTGGAAAATGAAGTTTATGAAGAACTGTCTCCACTGCTTCACAGGATCCACGCACAACAGTTGGAAATATATAGTCAGATGGCAGTATTAAAGCAAAAGCAGGAAGAATTTGATCAAATCACTGCCAACATGAAAGAAGCACTGGTGTTGCTGGACCATACAGGAAGAATTTTAAGTATAAATCCTGCGGCGCAGGTATTGTTTGATGCAAACAGCAACTGTGAAGGAGAAGACTTTGTGACTGTAGAGCGCAGACAGAATATGCGCAATGCATTAGAAGAAGCGGAACAAAACGGCAGCTGTATCTTCCGTGACAAGAAGAACGGCAGAGAATATCAGTTTGATCTTGGCCGTATTGATTCAGAAGGTGTTTACAAAGGCATGGTTATTCTTGCTTTTGATATTACAGAACAGGTCAATGCGGAAAAACATCGCCGTGAATTCACTGCCAATGTATCACATGAGCTGAAAACTCCGCTTCAGACTATCATCGGATCTGCAGAACTGATGGAATCAGGGGTTGTAAAAGAGGAAGATATCCCTAGATTTGTAGGACATATCCGTAAAGAGGCTTCCAGGCTGGTAACTTTAATCGATGATATCATCCGATTATCTCAGCTTGATGAGAACGCTGAACTGCCGGAAGAGCCGGTTTCATTAAAAGAAGTTTCAGAAGAAGTTTGCGAAATCCTTTCAGATGCTGCGGGATTAAAAAATGTATCGCTGGAAGTAACAGGAGATACAGGTTTAATTACGGGGGCACGGAAACTACTGTATGAAATCGTATATAATCTATGTGACAATGCCATCAAATACAATGTGCAGGGAGGAAATGTGAAAATATCGGTCTCTGAAGAATCAGGCAAAGTGTGTCTGACTGTGCAGGATTCTGGAATTGGGATCGCTCCGGAAGAACATAGTAAAATCTTTGAACGTTTTTACCGTGTGGATAAAAGCCATTCGAAGCAGTCAGGCGGAACAGGGCTGGGACTCTCCATCGTAAAACATGCAGTGCAATACCATCATGGAGAAATTGCTGTAAAAAGTGAAATCAATAGTGGTGCTGCAATAACGGTTTCATTTAAAAAGAAGGAAACGAATTAGAATCAGCATTAAGCTTACAAAAGGCAGATAAACGACACTAGGAGCCGATATGAAAGGTCTCAGGCTTGCAACATACTTGCAACAATGCTTTTGAAAACCCTTATTTTTCAAGGGTTTCAACTATCAAAGAGTTAATCTCGATTACCAAAGAGATAATCTCTTTACGAGAATATATGTTTCGCAAATTAAAACCTCGTCATCTGGCGAGGTTTTTGTTATCATTCATTGGTGATGAAGTGTATTCCAAAATATAGAGGAAATTAAAGTACAATTATTTATCGGTAGTGCATGAATGTTTTGCGCATATCCCGAAAAAATGGCAATTTTGAAGTGATTTGCAGGGTCAGACCCCGAAAAACATGTCCAGATCGAGAATTTTGCAGGGTTAATTTTTACGCAATTTTCTAAAACATGTACCGTATAACGCATATAGCACGAAAAAAGGCGATTTTATCGAGTTTATTACCCTGTAAACTTAACGAAAAATCAAAAATTTTCGGGGTCTTACCCTGGGGAATACCATAAAAAATGCAATTCTTCGGGGTTTCACTACGATACTTATGGGGAAAATCCGGTATTAATACTACGCAAGAATTAAAGATCGGATTTTAATTATTTTTAGGCGTTATTTTTTTTGCCACAGCATGATACTGTAAAATCTCGAAAAATTCTAAAATTTACAGCATTACGCCAATGTAATGCGCTATGATGCGATGAAGTTCAGTGATTTCGAGGTCACGGCAGCTTGTTGCCATTTTTGGAAAATTTCTTCCAAAAGCCAACAAATTAAGCTTAATAACTAAAAAATTCATGTCAAATTTGGTCGAATTATGACATATGTTGTACAAATTATGAAGTTAGCTCCAAAAAGCCAACCATTTTTATCTGAAACGTTGGCAAAAAAGCGCTGTTTATAAAAAATGTACAACATTCACAATCAGCATTGTCCATTTAACAAGGCAGCATCATACCTAAGATGAGATCAAACATCATTTATCTATATTTTCTAATCGCTTCAGCCATTCTCCGCAACCCTTCTGCAACTAAAGAGCGAGGCATTGCAAGGTTGAGACGGATAAAGCCTTCAGCATTATTTACAAACAGGGAATCTCCTCCCTCCAAAAGTACGCCCGCATTGTTTGCAAAGAACAGAGGCATATCTTTCACATCTGGTAAAGCTTTGCGCATGTCTACCCAAGCAAAATAGGTTGCGCCGGGCATTTCAAAGGAAGCTTCCGGTATGTTAGAGGCCAAAAAGTCTTTGACAAACATAAGGTTTTCATCAAGGTATATTTTTAATTCTTCCAGCCATTGATCGGCTTGCTCATAAGCGGCTTTATGTGCAACTACTGACAAAGGGTTGATTGCACCATGAGTTTTGTCGCGATCAATAAACTTTTTGCGTTCTTCCTTGTTACGAATTATTATATCCGAAAATGACAGCCCGGCTAAATTAAAGGTTTTGCTGGCGGACATAGCGGTTATAAGTCTGTCGTAATCAGGCATTATTTTTCCCATAGGGATATGTTTAAGACCGGCACGTATCAAATCGCAGTGGATTTCGTCGGACACAAGCCAGAGCTGATTTGTTTCAACTATGTCAGCAATTTTCTTTAGTTCTTCCTTACTCCAAACGCGGCCCGTAGGATTGTGAGGATTGCAGAGCATGAGCATTTTTACGTCGGGATCGGCAGCTTTAGAGGCTAGGTCGTCAAAATCAATTTTAAAATTGCCGTTATCGTTTATTAAAGGTGATTTGACTAATTCAACATTGTTATATTCACATGCGTGCAGGAAAAAACCGTAAGCAGGGGTCATTGTAAGAACTTTTCCGCCGCAGGGCTTAACTAAATCTTCTACCAGCTGATAAAGTGCAGGAATAACGCCTGGGGAGAATGTAAGCTCCTCTTTTTTAAAAGTCCAGTCGTATTTGTCGTTGCACCATTTATTTAAAGCGTTATAGTATTGGTCATCAGAGATAGTCGTATAGCCTAGAATTTTTCTGTCGATACGATCTTTCATCGCTTCTCTTATCTCCGGAGCCACTGCGAATTCCATATCCGCAACCCACATTCTGATAAATTCGTCATCCGCATAAGGAAAAACTTTTTCAGGTCCGCATTTGAATATGTATGAGCGCCAGCCTTCCACATTCTGTGAATTGGTATTTTTTCTGTCTATAATCTCATCAAAATTGTATTTCATAAATTCTCCTCCGCATAGAAAGTTTTAAATATATAATTTAAGTTTAATTTATAATTTCTTTCTGTTATTGTCAATGATTGTAAAAAATATGTTGAATTCTTTAAATTATGTAGATATAATAAATGCATATGTGAAAAAGAGAGGAGCTTTTTATATAGATGAAAAGAGAGAGTTTTCAATCTAGACTTGGATTTTTATTGGTAAGCGCCGGATGTGCCATAGGAATAGGCAATGTATGGCGTTTCCCTTTTGTAGCAGGTGAAAACGGAGGCGGAGTCTTCGTATTACTTTATTTAATATTCTTGCTCATTATGGGAGTTCCTGTTTTAACTATGGAACTTGCAGTAGGCCGTGCCAGCAGAAAAAGTGCGGTAGGCGGATACAGAACCCTTGAAAAGGAAGGAAGCAAGTGGCATATTCACGGCTGGTTCTGTCTTTTAGGATGCTATCTTCTGATGATGTATTATACGACTGTATCGGGATGGATGACCAGCTATTTTGTCAAATTTGTTACAGGTGATTTTGAGGCAGGAATGAGCTCGGATGCTGTTGGAAGCGTATTTGGCAATATGCTTGCAAGCCCAAGTGAAATGGGAATTTGGATGGCGTTGACGGTTATAGTAGGATTTGTAGTTTGCAGTTTTGGATTACAGAAAGGACTTGAGCGCATTACTAAAGTTATGATGGCTGCTTTGCTTGTTCTTATTGTGGTGCTTGCTGTACATAGTTTTACTTTGGATAATGCAATGGAGGGAGTATCGTTCTATTTGCTTCCTGATTTTGCTAAGGCCGCCGAAGTAGGTATGGGGAAAGTCGTTATGGCGGCTATGAATCAATCATTCTTTACTTTGAGTCTTGGTATTGGAGCCATGGAGATTTTCGGAAGTTATATGTCTAAGGATCATACCTTGACAGGAGAAGCAGTAAGAATCTGCGGATTGGATACTTTTGTGGCGCTTATGGCAGGTATGATTATTTTTCCGGCCTGCTTCTCGTTTGGCGTACAGCCGGATCAAGGCCCTTCATTGATTTTTGTCACACTTCCTAATGTATTTGTAAATATGACAGGAGGAAGAGTTTGGGGAGCTCTGTTCTTCTTATTCATGACTTTTGCAAGCTTTTCGACTGTTATTGCTGTGTTTGAAAATATACTTGCAAGCAGTATGGACAACTTCGGATGGACTAGAAAAAAGGCGACCGTTATAAATTGTATTTTTATTCTTGTAGCAAGTATTCCATGTGTGCTTGGTTATAATCTGTGGAGTGACTTGCATATAATTGGAGCAAGAGACGTACTTGACAGCGAAGATTTTCTGGTAAGTAATTTGCTGCTTCCGCTGGGCTCGCTGATATATCTGTTATTCTGCGTTACTAAGTGGGGCTGGGGATTTGATAATTATATTGAAGAGGCTAACTGCGGCAAGGGCATTAAGATGCCTCGTGCATTTAAATATTATTTTATGATTGTTTTGCCTGTATTAATTGCAATAATATTGATACAAGGCTTAATATAGGGATATGAGGTTAAATAATAGAAGAAATAAGAAAAACAGAATTTTTAAATACAGTATATGCGTTGTGATTTGCTGTAGCTTTGCATTTGGAATGTATCAGTATTTTACTTCAAATAGCCGTATTGTTGAGAAGGGGAACTCAGAACAACCTGTTGACAGAAATTTATTTGTTGAAGATTTAAAGGATGATGAAGAATTAAACAGTACCATTATGAATCTGCCTGTAGTGGGCGTAGGAGATTCTGTTATGCTAGGCGCTGCTGAAGAATTGTATGATGAATTTCCTAAAGGTTATTTTGATGCTAAAGTTTCTCGCAGCGGATGGGCAGCACCGGGGATATTGCAGGAACTTAAGGATAAGGGTATGCTGGGAGATCCGGTTATTTTGGGACTAGGTACTAATGGTGATTGTCCGGAATCTGAAAAAATAAAGATTATGCAAATTTGTGAAGACAAGCAAGTTTTCTGGATAAATGTTACCAATGATGACAAGGTTCATGTTAATAATGTATTAGAATCATTTGCATCTGAATATAACAATTTACATATTATTGATTGGAATTCTGCATCTTTAGGACACTCCGAGTATTTTGGCTCAGATGGTATTCATCTGACTAAAGAAGGAAAGGCGGCATATGTAAAAACAGTTCGGGAGAAACTTTATGAAGTGTATTCGGAAAAGTTTATAATCGGGACAAGCTTATATAAAAATAATAAAACCCATTTACCAGAAAAAATCTGATAGATGGGTTTTTTAAAAGAATTATTTGAATATATCCATCGTTTGTATACGGTCAAAAGCTTCTCCCAGCTTTTCTACACCGACTGTGCAGGCGATTCTTATGTAACCTTCACCGCAATCGCCGAAGGCATTGCCCGGAAGAGTGAGTACATGCGCTTCTTTTAGAATTCTATCAGAAACCTCTTGAGAAGTAAGACCTGTCTTTTTTATATTAAAGAATAAATAGAAAGTTCCTTTTGGGCTAAGTACAGACATATTGGGAATACTGTTTATTCTTTCCGCTGCATAAAGCACTCTGCTTTTGTATTCCTCTCTCATTGCAGGCTGAATTTCATCTCGATGAGTCATAGCATACAAAGCCGCTCTTTGTGACATTGCAGGATAAGTAAATATGATTTTTTCACTGATTTGACGCATTACAGTGATTAAATAATCAGGCGCAATTATGTGTCCTATACGCCAGCCTGTCATGGTAAAATCTTTAGAAAAACTGTTAATTACTATGGTACGTTCTTTCATGCCGTCTATATTTAACATAGACATGAATGGATTATCGAAAGAATAAAGGGTGTATATTTCGTCAGATATTACAACCAAATCTTTTTCTTTAGCTATTCTTGCTATAGCCTCCATAGTTTCCCTGGTAAAACAAGTACCGGTAGGATTGTTAGGAGTATTGATTACAATAGCTTTGGTTCTCTCAGTAATCAAGGATTCCAGGCTGTTTACATTTATCTGAAAATCTTCTTCTTCAAAGGTATCAAGAACGATTGGAACACCGCGAGCCAGTTCTATCTGCTGCGGATATTGGGTATAGTAAGGTGCATGAATGATAACTTCATCTCCATCATCTAATATAGCCTGTAATGCCAGGTTCATGGCCATGCAAGCGCAAGATACCATTACTTCCTCGTCCTTAATGCTTATGCCCAGATCTTTTTTGTAATAATCTATGATAGCAGCTCTAAGTTCAAGATCTCCCCTAAAGTCTGTATATTTTGTATGTCCTGCAAGAGCATCGTTAAAAGCTGCATTTATGATTCCGCTGTCAGTTACAAGATCCGGGTCGCCAAGGCTGAGATTGATACAGTCATCAAATTGTCTGGCAAGAATTTGAGAACTGCTCATTGCTGTGCTGTAGTCTTTCCAGAACCTTTTGGCGATAAATTTGTGCTTCATTTGCGTTCACCTCATAAAAATTTCAAATTACCCTATATAATATCACTATTTGCGCAAAATAGCAAATTTCATGTTGAAAATATTCAAAAAAGTGTATAGAATAATAGAGTATGAAACTTTTAGGAAAGGTACTTAATCATTCATGTCAAAAACATTTAAAGCAGTAGCACTTTGTCTTGTTACATCATTTTTATTTGGTCTGAGTTTTATATTTATCAAGATGTGCGTGACCGAAATATCACTTTTTACTATGCTAGCGTGGAGAAACATAATAGCGCTTGTAGCTATGACAGTTTGCATACTGCTTGGAGTACTGAAGGTAAATCTTAAAGGAAAAGATATTAAGCCTTTGCTGCTTTTGAGTTTGTTTCAGCCTATATTTTATTACATATTAGAAGCGCTTGGAGTTAAACTTACAACTGCATCAGAGAGCGGAATTATCATTGCATGTATTCCTATTATGACTATGATTTTCAGTATAGTTTTTCTAAAAGATAAACCGACGAAGTTACAGGTGTTGTTTATGATCTTGACGGTTTCCGGAGCAGTTATCGTTGCCGGCATCGGAGGCCTTCAGACGTCAAGCAATATACTTGGGTATTTTATACTTATATTGGCTGTATGCAGTGATGCAGCATATTCTATTACATCTCAAAAGCTTAAGGACTTTAACAGCGCAGAAAAGACTTATGCAATGTGTATTTCGGGAACGGTAGTATTTACTGCGTGTGCTCTTGTTGAAAACGGATTTAAAGGAACTCTTACAGAGTTTGTAACATTGCCGTTTACAAATATGGGATTCCTTGCATGTGTAATGTACCTTGCTATTGGCTGTAATATAATTGCTTTCCTTTGTTCCAATTATGCAATTTCTGTAATCGGAGCAACAAGAAGAGCGGCTTTTGCTGCGGTATCTACAGTAATAACCGTTGTTGCAGGAGTATTCTATCTTCACGAGCCGTTTAGCCTTATTCAGGGGATTGCAACTGCTATGATACTGATAGGAGCTACAGGAGTAAACTTCGCCGTCAGAAAAGACCCTGGCGAGAGTGAAAATGCTGGTGAATGTGAAAAGCTTGAGAGTAATAACTAAAGGACAAGTTACATAAAATAAAAGGCAGCGTAAAGCTGTCTTTTGTGTTACATATAACGATTCATGTTAAGCGGGAGGAACAAAATGACGTTAAAGGATTTAGATATAGGCAAAACTGCCCGAATTCTCTCTGTAGGCGGAGAGGGATCCTTAAGACAACATTTTTTAGATATGGGGGTAATTCCTGGAGCGGAAGTTACCTTGATTAAGTATGCGCCTATGGGAGATCCGATAGAGTTAAGAATACACGGATATGAATTGACGCTTAGACTTGATGATGCTCAAAAAATAGAAATTGAAGAAACTGAAGTTTATCATAAACCTAAAAAATTGCCAAAAGGCGATTTGATAAATAAACAGTATATAAGCGGCAAGAGCAAAGAACATCCGGGCCTTGGAGAAGGCGGCAAATATCATATCAAAGAAGACGAGCATCCGCTTCCAAAGGGAACGATACTTACATTTGCCCTTGCCGGCAATCAAAACTGTGGTAAAACTACCTTGTTTAATCAACTTACAGGGGCAAATCAGCATGTGGGTAATTTTCCGGGTGTAACTGTAGACCAAAAAAGCGGTAGCATTAAAGGTCATGGAGAAACTCTTGTAACCGATTTACCTGGGATATATTCTCTTTCGCCTTATACCAGTGAAGAAGTGGTATCCCGCAGGTTTATACTTGAAGAAAAGCCTACGGGGATAATCAACATAGTAGATGCAACCAATATAGAGAGAAATCTGTATTTGACGATGCAGCTTATGGAACTTGATGTTCCTATTGTATTGGCGCTCAATATGATGGATGAGGTGAGAGGCAACGGAGGAACTATACATATAAATGAGATGGAAGATATGCTTGGGATACCGGTTATTCCTATCTCTGCATCAAGAAATGAAGGTATAGATGAGCTTGTAAGTCATGCGCTCCATGTTGCTCAATATCAGGAGAAGCCCAGCAGGACAGATTTTTGCAACAAAGATGAAAATGGCGGAGCGGTTCACAGATGTCTTCACGGAATAATGCATCTTATAGAGGATCATGCAAGGAATGCAGGTATTCCTCTGCGTTTTGCGGCAAGCAAGCTTGTTGAGGGCGACGGGCTGATTATGGAATCACTTCGTTTAACAGAAAATGAAAAAGAGATGATAGAGCATATCATCAGCCAGATGGAAGAAGAGAGGGGACTGGATCGCTCAGCGGCTATAGCCGATATGAGATTTTCTTTTATTGAGAAACTTTCAAAAGCAACTGTAGTGAAACCTAAGGAAAGCAAAGAACATGAACGCAGCCGCAGTATAGACAAGATATTGACAGGGAAATATACTGCCATTCCGGCTTTTGTAGCGATTATGGCCATGGTATTTTGGCTGACTTTCAATGTAATAGGCGCATGGCTTCAAGAGCTTTTGGAGATGGGTATAGACTGGCTGTGTGGAGTAACGGATCAGGCGCTTGCATCAGCAGGTGTAAATGAGGTATTACATTCTCTTGTGATAGATGGTATCTTTGCAGGCGTCGGAAGTGTACTCAGCTTTGTGCCGGTTATAGTTACACTGTTTTTCTTCCTGTCGATTTTGGAGGACAGTGGATATATGGCAAGAATTGCTTTTGTCATGGATAAACTGCTTAGAAAAATCGGTCTTTCAGGAAGAAGCATAGTTCCCATGCTTATAGGATTTGGATGTACTGTTCCTGGTGTTATGGCAAGCCGTACGCTGCCGTCAGAGAGGGACCGTAAGATGACCATAATACTTACGCCGTTTATGAGCTGTACTGCTAAGCTGCCTATATATGGATTTTTCACTTCGGTATTTTTCCCGGGACATGGAGCCGTGATAATGATTGGATTATATTTTCTCGGCATCATTGTCGGCATTTTGTGTGCATTGTTGTCCAAAGGAACAATGTTTAAGGGAGAGGCGGTTCCGTTTGTTATGGAGCTTCCTAATTATAGGTTACCGGGAGCAAAAAATGTGGGACATTTGCTGTGGGATAAGGCTAAGGATTTCCTGCAAAGGGCATTTACCGTAATTTTTATCGCTTCAATAATAGTGTGGTTCTTAAAGACTTTTGATTTTGGCTTTAATATAGTCAGCGACTCCAAAGACAGTATGCTTGCAGTCATAGCGGGTTTTATAACGCCTTTATTTGTACCTCTTGGATTTGGAAACTGGAGAATCTCTACTGCGCTTATAGCAGGATTTATGGCAAAGGAAAGCGTTGTATCAACATTATCGGTATTGTTTGGAGGAACTGAAAGCTTAATGGCAACTATTACGCCGCTTGGGGCAGCTTCTCTATTGGTCTTTTGCCTCTTGTACACGCCTTGTGTTGCCGCAATTGCCGCTATAAAGAGAGAGCTGGGAGGCAAGTGGGCAATCGGTATCGTAATTTGGCAATGTGTCATTGCATGGATTGTGGCTTTTGTAGTTCATATCATAGGAACTTATCTTGGGTTTTAAATAAAATAAGATAAACAATAAGTGAAAAATATAGAAAAAATTTTGAAAAGGCAGTATAATATATAATGCTATGGTGTTTAAATAGCGCCACATATGAACAATTAGACTTACAAGGATTTTGGAGAAAGATAAAATGGGTGAAAAAAAGAGTGACAATAAAAAGAAAAGAATGACATATACAGCGCTTATGCTTATATGTATTATAGTTTTTTTGTTTGCCTTATATAAGGTAATAGGGATTATTATACAATATAAAAACATAGATGATTATTATAAAAATGCTAAAGATGATTTTATGATTCAGGATAAGGGCGTACTGGCCGCCATAGACTTTCAGAGACTGCGTGGAATAAACGAAGATGTAATAGGCTGGATATATATACATGATACTGATATAAGTTATCCTATATTGCAGGGAAAAAGCAATGACTATTATCTTTTCAGAAATTACGAAAAGGATTATTTGGTAGCCGGAAGTATATTCATGGATGCGTCAAACAAAAGTGACTTTGGAGATGATCATACGATTGTTTATGGACATAATATGCATAATGGCGCTATGTTTGGAACTTTAGACAAATTTACTAAAGAGGAGTTCCGTGATGAACATCCATATGTTTATATACTCCTTCCTGACGGGAAATGGTACAAATATGAAATCTTCTCTTCTTATATTGCAGATGTAGAGGATGGAACATTTGACGTTTTCTCAGAAAATAAGGAAGAATATGATAAATACTTGAAACTTTGCAAGGATAAGAACATATACAGTAATACGCAAATGCCTGCTGAAGGCGAACGCATATTGACATTATCAACTTGTACAGAAGACAGTGACGATTATAGGCGATATGTTTTGCAGGCCAAATATGTCGGTGAAGTCGACGGAGTAGAATAAGGATAACGAAAAAGCACCTCATAGTTGAGGTGCTTTTTCTGAAAGTGTGTGTGTATTCAATAAAAGAAGGAAAGTTTGCTTAATTATTAATAATTTAGTATTATATTACCACGCATAAGTGGAAAAGTCAACAAATTCCCATGCAATTTTGTCGCCTTCTTTTAGAATTTGTTTATCTGCGCTTACAGTGACAGCTTCTCCATTAATGGTGTATATCCAGCCTGTGGTATCTGCCAAATCTCCCTCATTTAATCCAAGCATACCTGAGATGTATCCGCTTGATGAATTTACAGTGATGTCAAGGCCGTTGGCAACACAATAAAGCTGAGTTGCATCAAGTACAGAAGTTCCTTCCTCAACAATAAAATCTGTTTCGGCTATCGCTTTAAAATCTTCTGCTTCTACAGCATCTTTGTCACTGTCGGAAAAAGAAATTGAAACATTAATAGGGTTTACAATATCTTCCGGAGCGGAAACCTCCTTTTCTTTTGAACAAGAAACAAGGACAAAAGAAAGAATAAAAATACATAATAATGATATGGCTTTTTTCATTTTAACCTCCTATTTATAAACAACTTTACCATTAAATACGGTTATAATTGATTTTTGCTGTTGTGAATCAATTGCTTTATCTGTTGGATCTGATTTAAATACTGCTATATCTGCCAGCATTCCAGGCTTTATTGCTCCAATTTTGTATGCAAGGCCTACGATTATAGGTGCATTTTGCAAGAATTCTTCTTTATTATCTTTGGACACTGAATGAATACTGTCATACCATATGAGATCTTGTTTTATTTCTTCAGATATCGGATAATTGGATTCTATACAAATTATGTTTTTATATCCCTTTGAACGTACATATTCTGACGCTAAGTAGGCTTTTTCAGTATCTGCTTGGTTGTGGCACAGAAAATATATATCAAAGTTTTTATCTGAAACTTCTTCTGATATTGTATCTAGCGCTTGTTCTGAAAATTCCATAGGACATTCATCGCTATTTAAGTCAACCAACAACATTTTTGCATTTATAAGATTTCCCAATTCATTGCATGTGGTTTTCATTTGCATCAGCCTGTGAATAAGTCCCTTTGGAAGAAGGGGACGATTCATCGTGTATGAGCTGAAAAATCTTTGAGTTAGAGAATCTTCATTGTAAAGGCTTATTAACACATCTTGATAAAGCGATTGAAAATAATCAGGGGCGCCTAGGCTTAAAGCAGAAGTAATTCCCATCTGGGCATTTTGCAAAAGCAGCTTGGCCACATCTTCTTCAAGCTTTTCAAAATCAAATGGAACAAATAAGTTGAGAATGTAAGGTGTGGTTATATATGTCACCATTTCTTCTTCTGCAGTTTGTTTTATTATGTCATAGGCGGCTGAATTAAAGATACATGAGACGTTGTTTTGCCCAAGAAGCAACACCGGCTTATCGTGAAAACCTGAATCTATAAGTTTAGTGATGGCCTCTTGATCGTCCAAAAGCTCTTTATCAAATAAACCTTCATTATATCCAAAGCCAAAAATGATTTCGTCGTCAATATGGATTTCAGCCCATGAGGTTATGGAAGATAATAATTCTTCGATAGTTTTGCAGCTGAGCAGATTGAGGTACTTGCCATCAAAGGCTTTCATTACCGGATTGTCAAAAAGTGAAATAATACCGGGGAGAGCAAAGCCTCCTCCCATATCTATAACCTCAGTATTGGCACCTATAAAGGGTTTAATACTTTCGTAATCACCTACTGCGACAATTTCATCATCTTTGCAGGCGACAGCCTCGGCATAAGGCATATCAGCATTTTGTGTCAGTACTGTGCCATTTTTTAAAACTAAATCGGCAGTAATGCTTTTTTTAAAAAATCTTAATGCCATAGTTACCTCCATTTTGATATTAAAAATATATTACCATAAAAAAATATAATATGATATACTTAAATGCGTGTAAAAGGAGAAATCTTTATGTATACAGTAGAGAAGTTTGAAAAAGAAATAAATGTAAAAGAATATGTTGAAGATTATGTAAATGTAGAAGAATTTTTGGAGTATTGCAAGGCTTGTCCAAATTACGAAAAAGTCTGGTCATGTCCGTCTTATGATTTCTCGCCTATAGATTATTGGAATCGGTATTCGAGAATATATATTGTTGCAAGAAAAATAATATTTGATGATGATACAAATGTTGAAGATAGTTCAAAAATTATGGCTGGTGTCAAAAAGGAGATGAGCAAGGAACTCTATGAACTTGAAAAACAGTATGAGGGTTCGGTTTCACTTAGTGCAGGCAGCTGTAGTTTGTGCAGTGATAAAGGATGTACAAGGGTTTTGAATAAACCTTGCAGACATCCCGAACTCATGAGATATTCCATAGAGTCTATTGGAGGTAATGTAGGTCTCACCGTAAGCAAGCTTATGGGAATAGAACTTGAGTGGATTACAGAAGGTAAGCTGCCGTCATATTTTGTGCTTGTAGGAGGATTACTAAAAAAATGATAAATGAGATTTATGAGCAGATAAGCACAAAACTCAAAAATGTTTCCCGAATGGTAGTTGGAATAGACGGTATGGCAGCCGCAGGAAAGACAACTCTTGCAGCAGAACTGGCAGATAAGTTTTGCGGTGAAGTAATCCATATGGATGATTTTTTCCTTCCATTTGAGCTGCGCACAGCTGAAAGACTGAAAGAGCCGGGAGGCAATGTTCATTATGAAAGATTTATAGATGAAGTTGTCAGTAAGTTAAGTGCAGGGGAGCCTTTTGAATATGGTGTTTTTGATTGTTCAGTTATGGATGTAACCAAAAAACAATATATTAAAAATTCGGGGCTTGTAATAGTAGAAGGTGCATATACATTAAGACCAGAATTTAGACATCTTTATGATTTGAAAGTGTTTATGAAAGTAACCCAAAGGGCTCAGGAAGAACGTATATTAAACAGAAGTAACGCTAAAAAGCTTAAAGACTTTAAGGAAAGATGGATTCCCTTGGAAGAACGATATTTTGAGGGACTTCACCCAGAGGATGCGGCGGATATTTTATTACAAGGATAAAGTTGAACTATGAGTTTACATTTTGGGTTTTCTTATGTAGGATTAGTATTTTTGATAATGCTAATGATACCTAATATTATATGGAGTGAAAATAAGCCTAAGGATTATGATAAATACGTTAAAAATGAAAATAAAATATTACTTTTATTAGAAAGAACCGGTGAAGTGCTGGTTACAGGGATTTCGTTGATTTTTAGTGATTTTAATATAAACAGTATATCAAATTGGACAGTTGTATTGCTTGCAGCATTTTTAATGATGATTCTTTATGAAATATATTGGATCAAATATTTTAGAAGTGACAAAACAATGAAAGATTTTTACAGCAGTTTAATAGGTGTTCCTGTGGCAGGAGCTACGCTGCCTGTAATATCATTTTTATTGCTTGGAATTTATGGCAGGAATATATTTTTGATTATAGCTACGAGTATTCTTGGCATAGGACATATTGGGATACATTTGAATCACAAGAAAGAATTGTAGGCTTTCTTACTAAATTCAAAAAAGCATGGTCATTTGGAGAATTTTGCTGCTTTTTTCTCTCAGAAAATGATTTTACTGAATTTTGAGAGAAAATCCGTATAAAATATATGTGAATTTTCTCTCGAATCTCATATTTTGCTCAAATTAAGAGAAAAATGTATTAAAATTTCTCCTGAAACACAATGTTTTTTGAATTTAGTAAGAAAAGGTAAATATTGTCTTTTTATAAACAATGAGGGTGAATCAATTATTTGATTCACCCTTTTTTCTGATAATCATTTTAATAATTTTCGGCACTTATTTCAAAATAAGCTTGAGGATGATTGCATGTAGGACATACTTCTGGAGCTTTTGTACCTACTACAATATGTCCGCAGTTGCGGCATTCCCATACCTTTACTTCACTTTTAGCAAAAACTTCTGCCATTTCAATATTTCCAAGAAGTGCACGATATCTTTCTTCGTGGTGTTTTTCAATTGCGCCGACTAAACGGAATTTTGCAGCCAGTTCAGGGAAACCTTCTTTTTCAGCTGTTTTTGCAAAGCCGTCGTACATATCAGTCCACTCGTAATTTTCGCCATCTGCGGCGGCAGCAAGATTTGCTTTGGTGTCGCCAATTCCGTTTAATTCTTTAAACCACATTTTGGCATGTTCTTTTTCATTGTCTGCTGTCTTTAAAAAGAGAGAAGAAATTTGTTCATATCCCTCTTTCTTTGCTACAGATGCAAAGTATGTATATTTGTTTCTGGCCTGTGATTCTCCTGCGAATGCTGCTTCAAGATTTTTTTCTGTCTGTGTTCCTGCATATTTGCTCATAAAATAAGTTCTCCTTTTCTCAATATTATTTGCTTTTACATTTTGGGCAAAGATAGTTCACCTTAAGGTCATAAGATAGAATATTTTCTCCCAGTTGCTGCTGTAAACTTTTTGTTAAATCATCAAAAGACATATCAGATACTTTTCCGCATTTTTCACATATCAGGTGGTCGTGTTTTTGAACTTTGTCATAGCGGTCAGGTGAACCTTCAATAGATAACCTTCTTATCAGGCCTTCAGTGCAAAGGGTGTTTAAATTATTATACACGGTTGCGAGAACTACTTTAGGCTCAGATTTCTTTAATTCAAGAAAAACCTGTTCAGCGTTCATATGTTCATTAGATTGATTTATTAAGTTTAAAATCATTTTCTTATACTTACTCATAACATAATCCTTAATTTAGAATTATTCTAATTCTAAATTATTAAATTGTCAATACTTATAATAAATTATTTTATTAAAAAATAAAAACTCCTATGATATTTATTTTATCATAAGAGTTTTAAATGATTATTTTACGTAAACTTTAGGCAGCCTTTGGCCAAAAGCACATACGATTTCGTAGCTTATTGTGCCTGTAGCTTTTGCTATGTCATCAGCTAATATTGTATTTTTTCCGTCTGTGCCCATAATTATTACTTCATCTCCGACCTTTACATCAGGGACATCGGTAACGTCTACCATGCATTGATCCATGCATATATTACCTGCAATAGGAGCAACATGACCGTTAACCAGTACTTTTCCATGCTGTGAATAAGGCCTTGGATAACCGTCAGCATAGCCGAGGGCTAAAGTGGCTATTTTGCTTGGTCTCTCTGATATGAATTTTCTTCCGTAGCCTACGGAGAAACCTGAAGGAACATCTTTTAAATGAACGATATTTGCTTTGACTGACATAACGGGTTTGATTGCCAGCTGGTTTATATTAACCTCATCTGACGGGTAGCATCCGTAAATAATGATTCCCGGACGGCAAGCGTCAAAATGTATCATAGGAAGTTCCATGATGGAAGCGCTGTTTGCTAAAGTTTTCATTGGAATTTCAATGCCTGAAGCGGCAAGTACACGGCAAAATCTATTATATTTTTCTTCTTGCTCTTTGGCATAAGTTTTATCAGCAGCGTCAGCAGTGGCCATATGAGAGAAGAGACCTTTAATTTTAAAGTTTTTTAAAGCTGTGATTTTTTTAATATCTTCAGCTGCGGATTCAGCCTGCTCAGCAAGGTAGCCAATGCGTCCCATACCTGTATCTACTGCAATTAAACCATTTATGGTTTTGCCGAATTTTTTGGCTTCAAAATCTATTACAGAGGCATTAAATGAATTGCATACTACAGGTGTCAAATCATATTCAACTATGGTAGGCGCATATATATCGGGAGTCAGGCCCAGAATTATTATTTCTTCCTTTGCACCGGAATTTCTCAGTGCAATAGCTTCGTGTAAAGTTGCAACGGCAAAAGTCTTGCATCCGTTTTGGCGTAATACTTCGGCAACTTTGATGCTTCCGTGACCGTAAGCATCGGCCTTTATAACTCCTATTAATTCTCTGTTTCCGATTTTTGCTTTTATATTTTTTATATTAAAATCTAGATTATTTAAGTTGATTTCTACCCAGGCAGGTCTCAAAGCGTTTTTATACATTGTAAGTATCTCCTTTACTTTTTGTTAAATACAAGCGCTTATATTATACAGCCCAAATTTTGAAATTTCAAGTTAAAGGCAAAAGGGTTTATTGAATTAAACAGATAATTGTGATAAAATCACAACGGCAAAGTATGGAAAATAAAAGTAATGAAAATTACAAGGAGATAAAAGATGGAAAGAGATACTTTTAGAAGCAGAAGAGGATTTATAATAGCCTGTATAGGCTCAGCTGTCGGAATGGGCAATATATGGCTTTTTCCGGCAAGAGTTTCAGCATTGGGAGGAGCAGCGTTTTTGATTCCATATTTTATATGCGTGGTAATTCTAGGCTTTACAGGCGTTGTGGGAGAAATGGCGTTTGGACGTGCCATGGGAGCAGGGCCTATGGGGGCTTTTGGAAAAGCCACTGAGAGAGCAGGAAAAGGAAGAACTTTGGGAGAAACCTTTGCCCTTGTACCTGTGATTTGCAGCTTGGCGCTTGCTATAGGTTATTCAGTAGTTGTAGGCTGGATTTTAAAATATATGGTCTCATCCATCAGCGGCAGTCTGTTTGAGGCAAAAGGCGTAGAAGACTTAAGCGGCATGTTTGGGCAAGTTGCTTCGTCGTTTGGCAATGTAGGATGGCATTTAGTTGCACTTGTCATAACTTTTATAATAATGGTTTATGGAATTTCATCGGGAATAGAAAAAGCGAATAAGATAATGATGCCGTTATTTTTCTTGATGTTTGTTGGAATGGCTGTATATATAGCCACATTGCCGGGAGCTGTAGATGGATATAAATATTTGATTAATCCTGATTGGGAAGTTTTGGCGAAGCCTAAAACTTGGGTGTATGCATTGGGACAAGCATTTTTCTCCTTGTCTTTAGCAGGGTCCGGTACGTTGGTATATGGTTCTTATTTGAAAAAGACGGAAGATATACCATTCTGTGCAAGAAATGTTGCCTTATGGGATACTATGGCGGCACTGGTGGCGGCTCTTACTATTATTCCGGCAATGGCAACAGCGGGTCAGGAACTTACGGCAGGGGGCCCGGGACTAATGTTCATATTTTTACCTAATGTATTTTTGCAGATGCCCGGAGGGCGAATTGTTATAATAATATTTTTTGTGGCTGTTGCGCTTGCAGGTGTAACTTCTTTGGTTAACCTTTTTGAGACGCCTGTAGAAGCATTGCAGAATAAACTTGGATTTTCACGTAGAAAATCTGTAATCTTTGTAGGTGTTGCAGGAGGAATCGTGGCATTATGCATAGAAGGTATCGTATCAGGATGGATGGACCTTTTCTCCATATATGTTTGTCCGCTCGGAGCATTGCTTGCTGCAATTATGTTTTTCTGGGTTTGCGGCAATGATTTTGTCAGAGAACAAATCGATATGGGTGCTGTCAGAAAATTAGGGAACTGGTATGAGTGGGCCAGCAAATATGTATTTTGTGGGCTTACCGTGCTTGTGCTGACTATGGGTATTTTGTTTGGCGGCATTGGCTAAATTTTGTTATGTGACATTAAAAAACCGGAGAGATTTGAAGTGTTTTGTAAAATCCATTCATTTCCTCCGGTTTTATATTATAATTTTTCCATTCCTATGTTTACTTCGTGTTTGACACGGTCATGTTCTTCTGCTGATTTAGCGTTGTTCCACTGTTCCATTGTACCAACTAAGTATCCTGTAATTCTGCGGATTCTTTCAAAAGGAACATGTTCAAATTCATAGTTCAAATCGGCAAAATCTCCGTCTATTTGAACGTCAAGAGACTTTAACTTTCTGTTATGTTTCTTTTCAAGATAATCTACATAAGCCTGAGCTTCTAACGCAGGCGCATTTCCTGTAATTTGTATATTCATAATAATCCTCCCTTTTAATTAGAACTCCTTTTGTTATCCTAAGGAACACTAAAAATATTATACACATATATTGTGTAGTTAAACGTAAAAAAATAAAAAATATACAATAGTTAGTTATGTGCCCATGCATTAGCTATTTTGGGCGAAGGCTTACTTCAATGAATTATTAATAATAGTTTTTTAAGAGTATTGGGTCAGAACCCCGAAAATTTAACTTTTTTCTGGTGTTTCCCAGGGTTAGACCCCGAAAATCTTTGATTTTTTGATTAATTTGCAGGGTAGGAAGACTAATAAATTTAACTTTTTTACTTGCAATATGCCTCATATAGTACGTATTTATAAAATTTCGGAAAATCTGACCCTGCAAAAGTCCTGATTTAGATATGTTTTTCGGGGGTTAACCCTGCAAATTGCCTTAAAATCACGATTTTATCGGGGGAGGGTACACCTAAGTCTCTTGGGTTTGCCGAGATTTTTTAACTAAATTTAAAAAATTTGACTCACATACGCAGATCACGTCGCTTTGTTGACAAAAATATTTCTTTATATATGGTTTTTACAATATTTTGGCAGTTTGGTTGACTTTTTAACATTGTTTTTCTCTCTTTTTTCAACATCCATGATTGATTCAATAAATTTTGGTACATCTTTCCTTGATTTGTTGTAAAAGTCATCAAAAATTTAAAATTTTGTCAACACAGTTGTTTTGATACAGCGCCAACTTTGCCTACACGCTGATATACATTGGAGCATAGTAATAAAGATAGGTTCATATTATTATTGGGGAGGGTATAACATGAACGGACAATATTTTATGCAGTTATTAAATCAGCTTATGAAAAAGAATAATCAAGGATTGTTTGCCGTAGATGAAACCAACAGCAAATGGCATAAGCAGACAAATGTAGAGATTCTTCAGAATTTTTGCAGAGAAGGTTATCCTATGGCCAAGAAATACGGGCATTTCATAATAGGAAACAGTGAAAGTAAAAGCTACATAGGGATACCCGGAAGATTTATTTTGGAAGAACAGCCGGCAGGCGGTGCCTCAGGATTTACACTGTGGCAGCCTATCAGAGGCGGCGAAGAAATGTATAAAAGTCTTGATGAAATAGACGAACAAACAGCACAATTGGTATATGGTTATTGGATTGCATGCATAGACAATCAAACTTTAAAAATCACAGAGGTTTGATGAAATTTGTCATATGCCAGGGCATTTATAATATGAGGCATTTAGCAGAGATAATACTTTGATAATGTGCTAATATAAAGTTTCGACACAGAAAACAAGGATGAGCAATAGTCAAATACAAAATACCTTTTTTCAGATAGCTAGCACTTAAAATTATGGGAGCTGGAAAAATCCATTGAATTCAAGCCAAAACTATGATAAAATTATACAACGTATGGAAAAGTTTATGTCAGAAGCTCTAAAAGAGGCAAACAAGGCTAAGACCCTGGGAGAAGTGCCTATTGGAGCAGTTATCGTAAAAGATGGAATCATAGTAGGAAGAGGATATAATCTGACCGAAACAGCAAAGGATCCTACAGCCCATGCAGAGATTAAGGCCATAAGACAGGCGGCGAAGAATCTAGGCGGATGGCGGCTTTTAGGCTGTGAAATGTATGTGACGACTGAGCCTTGTGCTATGTGTGCCGGTGCTATTGTTTGGGCGAGAATAGATACTGTGCATATTGGAACTATGGATCCCAAGGCGGGAGCCTGCGGTTCTGTATTCAACATCCTACAGGAAGAAAAACTCAACCATAAGGTGAACATACAGACAGGACTCATGCAAGAAGAATGCAGTAAAATTTTGAAAGAATTTTTTAGAGACCTGAGAAAAACCAAAGAATAGAAACCGGAGGACACAGAACAATGAAAAGAATCGGTGCGATTTTTACTTTAGTAGCACTTTTAGTAACTTTATCGGCAGCGGTTTGCTTTGCAGACAGCAATGAGCTTGTACTTAAGGATTCATATCCTAAAGATGGATCCAAGGGTGCGGCAATCGAGAACTTGGGAGTTAAGCTTTATTTTGATGGCGAGATGACTGAAGAAAGAGCAGGTAAAGTTAATAAAGATGTATTTCAGCTTTATGACAGCGAGGGCAAGAAACTTCCTACAAAAGTTTTATATAATTCAAGTGAAGATGGCGTAGTACTGGTTCTGTTTGATATGAATTCCAAAAAGGATATAAAAATACAGAGCAACAGTGAGTATACGCTTAAGATTTCAGGAGACTTGGTAGACGATAATGGTAAGCAGTTTGGCAAAGACCAGGAAATTACGTTTAGGACATTGAATCAAGGCACCAATACTATGATAAGTTTGGGAATGATGGTAGTGATGTTTGGTGGAATGATAGTTGTAACTTCAAAAGCTGCAAAGAAAAATATTGAAGAAGAAAGAAAGAAGCAAGATAAGGTAAATCCTTATAAAGAAGCTAAGAAAACCGGCAAATCGGTAGAAGAAATCGTCGAAAAGGATCAAAAGAGAAAAGCAAAAGAAGCAGAAAAGGCAGCAAAGAAAGCTGCTGAAGAAATAGAAGAAGAGTACGAAAACGATAATTATAAAGTTAAACGCAGACATTCTGCCTCAGAAGCAGGAAGTCAGTATGTAGCTGCAAGACGAAAAGCCGCTGAAGAAGAAAGAGCCAAAGTGGAAAAGTGGAAGGCTGCTGCTAAGAAGAAAAAGAAATAATCATCAGTTAAATAGAAAATGAGAGGCTCTCCTCTCATTTTTCGTTAAGGTGGAGAAATGACAGAAGTAACGATTAAATCTTATGGTAAAATTAATTTATCTCTAGACATATCAGGGATAAGGGAAGACGGATATCACATTGTCGATACTGTCATGCAGAAGATTTCTTTGTGTGATGAAGTATCTGTCAGATGGAAACCATCAAAAGAAAAGAATATTAAAATTGAATTGCAAAGCAATAAATCTTTTTTACCTAAAGATGAGAGAAATATTGCGTATAAAGCTGCGGCGTTTATGTCAGAGAACTTTGCTGAAAAAGTTGGCGGAGGCAAACTGGAGATTTATCTTCAAAAATATATACCTGTGTCTGCCGGATTAGCCGGTGGGAGCGGTAACGGTGCAGCGGTTATAACGGCGTTGAATAGATTGTGGAATATTAACGTTGGTGCGAGAGAATTGTGTAGAATAGGCAGCAAAATCGGTGCTGATGTGCCTTTTTGTATACTTACACAAAACAGCAGATATGGATGTGCCCTGGGAGAAGGCACAGGTGCAGATATAACCGTAATAAAAAGCAAGTTTAAAAAAGCTGTTATGCTTGTTAAGCCAAGTTTTGGAGTATCTACCAAAGAAGTATATGAAGGAATAGATAATTGTAATATACAGATAAGACCTAAAACAACTACATTGATAGAAGGCCTTATTCACAATAACAGACAAGTTGTATATGATAATATGGTAAATGTTTTGGAAACATATACTCTCAATAAATATCAAGAAGTAAATAATATAAAGAACAAAATAATTGAAGAAACCGCGGCAGAAAAAGTCCTTATGACGGGAAGCGGCCCTACAGTGTTTGGTTTGTTTTCCAATATAGATCAGGCCAGACAGGGTTGCGAGCATATGAGGAAACAAGGTTATGAGGCTTATTGGGCGAAGATGTTATAGACAGGATTGAGAAACGGAGGAAAGAAATGATTAATTTCGATCTACAAAATCACAGACCGCTGAGAGAAATAGTATATGAAGAGTTAAAGAGAGAAATTCTTGTAGGTGAAATTGCGCCGGGGACCCGAATGATGGAAATAGAGCTTGCAGATATTATGGGAGTAAGCAGAACACCTGTCAGAGAAGCCATAAGAAAGCTTGAAAAAGAAGGATTAGTTACTATTGAGCCTAGAAAGGGAGCGTATGCATCTGATGTATCTATAAAGGACATGGTAGATGTACTTGAAGTACGTGAGGACCTTGAAGCTATGGCAGCAGCGTTAGCCGCACAAAAGGCGACAAAAGAAGAGAGACAAAACCTCATAAATGCTACATTAGCCTATAAAGAGGCGGTAGAATCTCAAAAAGCAGAGGATATAACTAAATGCGACGAATATTTCCACCAATTAATAGTAAATTGCAGTGGCAATAAGACTTTGATTCAATTGTTTTCACAGGTTCAGGAACTGGCCCTTAGATTTAGATATCTTTATTATGATGATTTCTCAAGATATAAAAATATGCCCATGGAGCATATAGAGATTGAAGATGCTATTTTAAGCGGAGATTCACAGCGTGCCCGAATTGCAGCGGGTGCACACGTTATGAAACTGAAACAATTTGTAATAGATGAAGGGGAAAAGATTTTTAAGAGAACACAGAACAAATAAAAACAGGGGATAAGGGATGAAGATTATAAGAAGAACGATAACAATAATACTCTTAATACTGATTCTTATAACGGGATACATAATTTACAGCGGATGGAATATGTATAAAGAAGTTACCGAAGAAGTGTCTGTGACACAAAAGATAGAGCAGATAAAGTCGCAGGAGCATTATACAAAGTATGAAGATTTAAGTAAAACATATGTTAACGCAGTTATTGCGGGGGAAGATAAGCGTTTTAGAAAACATGGCGGAGTGGATATCATATCTACGGGAAGAGCAATACTTAGAAATGTAAAAGAAAAAGATCTTGTTGAAGGGGGAAGTACGATAACGCAGCAGTTGGCACGTAATATGTACTTTGATCAGGATAAAAAACTTACACGGAAGGTTGCTGAAATATTTGTTGCGTTTGAAATAGAAAGAGAATGCGACAAAAATGAAATTTTAGAACTTTATGCAAACGTTATATACTTTGGTTCAGGATATTATAATGTTTATGATGCCAGCAAAGGATATTTTGGCAAAGAGCCGTGGCAGCTTAATGACTATGAAGCTACAATGCTTGCAGGAATACCAAATGCACCTTCAGTATATGATTTAAATGTTAATCCGGATTTAGCAGAGCAAAGAAGACAGCAGGTAATATCCTGCATGGTTGAAGAGGGATATGCGGAAGAAGGAGAAATAAAATAATATTGTAAGTTGAGATAAAAGCAGATGCAAAAAGCGTCTGCTTTTTATGTGATATTTAAAAAGAAGGATTTTATGTAAATTCGCGGCATACCTTATTAAAAGTGGAGGTATTAATAAGATGATAGTCAATGGGTATGCATATCCGTCCATAAGCACTGAGATCTTAGAGTGGTGGCTTAAGAGAATAAGCTGGATATCTACATTTAGCTATGGGCTTAATATAGACGGAAGTTTAATAAACTTAGACGATGAACAAATCATAAGTAGGGCAAATGATGTGGGAGTAAGACCTATTATGGTTGTGACGGCTATGAATGATGAAGGGATGTTTGACGAGACAACTCTCATAGAAGTTCTTAATAATGAAGCGGCAAAAACAAATCTAATAGAAAATATATATGAAAATATAACACGAAAAGGTATGGGCGGCGTGGACTTTGATTTTGAATATATTTCTGCGCAATATGCGGATGATTATGTTAGTCTTGTCCGTGATACAAGAAATAGGATTTCGCCTTATGGGTATTTGACGACAGTTGCTTTGGCGCCTAAGACAAGTGCAGATCAACCGGGTCAACTATATGGGGGACATGATTATAAGGGTATGGGAGAGGCTGCGGATTATTGTTTGCTGATGACATATGAGTGGGGATATGCTTACAGTGAACCGAGAGCTATATCGCCTATAGGCAGTGTAAGAAGAGTGCTGGATTATGCGGTGACAGAAATTCCGCCTGAAAAAATTCTTATGGGACTCAATAATTATGGATATGATTGGAGATTGCCTTTTTTAAATGATGGAAGCCGAGCTGAAACTCTTACTTTGCCGCAGGCGCAAGAAAGGGCGAGACAATATGGTGCGCAGATTATGTTTGATGAGGAGACTGCATCGCCTTATTTTGAATATACAAATCAATTAGGAGAAAATCACATAGTATGGTTTGAAAATGAAATAAGCTGGAGCAGAAGAATAGATTTGGTATATGAATATGGTCTTGCAGGAGTAGGCATATGGAACATTATGGCTGTATTCCCTGTAGGGGTGTAAAAAGATTGATTAAAAATGAAAATTCTATTGAATTTTAGCGCAAAATAGTGTATATTAAATATGTCAAAAACTTAATATGCGGATATGGCGGAATTGGCAGACGCGCACGGTTCAGGTCCGTGTGAGGGTTACTTCATGAAGGTTCGAGTCCTTTTATCCGCACCAAGCGGGCGATTAGCAAGCCCAACGAAAAGCCCGATTTATTCAGGCTTTTTTGTGTATTGCGGAAGAATCTCAATGAAAGGATTAGAGGTGTATTTATGGATAGCAAAAAGAAACTTGTATTTGCGATTTTGCAAGGCGACGATTACGAACAGGTAGTAAGAGAACTGAACAAAAATGGATTTTATGTAACTCTGTTAAACTCTGTTGGCGGATTTCTTAAGAAACGTAGCGTGACTATAATGATAGGTCTTGATGAAGCGCGTCTTGAAGATTTGCTGGGAATTTTGAGAGAAGAAGCCGGAGAAAGAATAGAAACCGTATATCAGACTCCTGCAGTTACAGGCGGTCCTATGATGGGAATTCCTCCTACAATTCCTATGGATGTAAATTGCGGCGGAGTAACCATATTTGTTTTGGATATGGAACAGATGGTTAGATTTTAACTTTGCCACAGTATGTGCCATACACTTTAGATAAGGTGTATGGCATTTTTTATTGTAAATAAAAAGACCTCGTCAGCTTGTTAGCCGGAGGTCTTTTTTATATTTATTTTTGTATTGCATGTTTTTTTATTGCGGTGAAACTCTCCTCGCTTACTACATGTTCCATACGGCAGGCGTCTTCTGCGGCGATATTTGGGGACACGCCAAGGCATATGAGCCATTCCGTTAAGAGAGTGTGTCTCTCATAGATTTTCTCAGCAATTTCTTTGCCTTTTGGCATAAGTGAAATCATACCGCCATCGTCTATTGATATATAATCGTTTTCTCTTAAATTTTTCATAGCTACGCTTACGCTGGCTTTAGAAAAATTTAATTCAGAGGCTATGTCTATTGAACGAACGTATCCGTTTCTTTGTTGCAATATTAATATTGCTTCCAGATAATTTTCTGCCGATTCTTGTATTTTCATTTTACCACCGATTCAAGTAATATTATGTAAAAACCATAACATAATTATTGATGGGTTTCAACCTAATAAAATAAAAAAGAAAAATTTTGAAATTTATAGTTGACAAATCAGTTAGTTAATGCTAACTTATTATTGGTTAGATAAGGCTAACTAATTTTTTGGTCAAAGAGTTAGTCCGAACTTACTCAAAAAGGAGATGTAAAAAGTGATGCCTTTAGTATTGGTAAATAAAGGAGAAGAAAACATAATACGCAAAGTGGGAGGTAATCCTGAAGTACGTACCCATCTGGAAAACTTAGGATTTGTACCTGGGAGCAGTGTCAAGATAATTGCTTCAATGGGCGGAAACCTCATAGTAAATATAAAAGAGTCAAGAATAGCCATAAGTAAAGAAATGGCTTCAAAGATAATGGTATAAACAAGGAGGGCATGATGAAAACGCTTAAGCAGGTTAAGGTCGGCGAGACTGTAACCACTGTAAAACTGACAGGCGAGGGAGCTGTTAAGAGAAGAATAATGGATATGGGAATAACAAAGGGAGTAGAAGTGACAGTAAAAAAGGTTGCGCCTTTGGGAGATCCTATTGAAGTCAACGTAAGAGGATATGAGTTATCTCTTCGCAAGGCTGATGCCGAAATGATAATGGTAGAATAAAAAATTAGTAGAAAGGAATTTGCAATAATGAGTATTAAGATTGCTCTTGCCGGAAATCCAAACAGCGGCAAGACTACTTTGTTTAATGCTTTGACCGGTTCCAATCAATTTGTGGGAAACTGGCCCGGAGTAACTGTAGAAAAAAAAGAAGGAAAGTTAAAGAAACATAATGATGTAATTATAATGGATTTACCGGGGATTTATTCTTTGTCACCTTATACGCTTGAAGAAGTTGTTTCAAGGAATTATCTTATAGGCGAGAGACCGGATGTTATACTTAATATAATAGACGGAACGAATCTTGAGAGAAACTTATATTTGACAACACAGCTTACAGAACTTGGTATTCCTGTAGTTGTAGCTGTGAATATGATGGATATCGTCAGGAAAAACGGAGATAAGATAAATATTGAAGAGCTTTCAAGAACGCTGGGATGTAAGGTAGTGGAGATTTCGGCATTAAAAGGCTCAGGGGTTATGGAAGCGGCGTCAGAAGCTGTAAAGGCGGCAAATGGTGCGAAAACTATTCCGCAGCATAGTTTTTCGGGAGTAGTAGAACATGCAATAGCACATATTGAAGAAGCTGCGGTTCATGATATGCCGGCAGAACAACAGAGATGGTACGCTGTAAAAATTTTTGAAAGAGATGAAAAGGTTTTAGAAAATTTAAAACTTAAACCAAGTGTTTTAGCTCATATAGAAGAAGATATAAGGGCCGCCGAAAGTGAGATGGATGATGATGCAGAGAGCATAATTACCAATGAAAGATATGTTTACATAGCTTCAATCATAAAAGGATGTTATAAAAAACATAGAAGCGGAGAGCTGACCACTTCTGATAAAATCGACAAAATAGTTACGAACAGAATTTTAGGGCTTCCTATATTTGTGGCAGTGATGACGATAGTTTATTATGTATCTGTTTCAACTGTAGGCGACTGGGCTACAGGCTGGGCAAATGACGGAGTTTTTGGAGACGGTTGGAATTTGTTTGGAATTGCAATCCCAAGCGTGCCGGATATAGTAGGTGGTTGGCTTGAATCTATCGGATGTGCAGACTGGCTTTATGGTTTAATAATAGATGGTATTATAGGCGGCGTCGGAGCAGTACTTGGCTTTGTCCCGCAGATGTTGATTTTATTCATATTCTTGGCTTTCCTTGAAAGCTGCGGATATATGGCTCGTGTAGCGTTTATAATGGATAGAATTTTCCGCAAGTTTGGTTTATCAGGCAAATCATTTATACCTATGCTTATAGGAACAGGCTGTGGAATCCCAGGCGTTATGGCTTCAAGAACTATTGAAAATGAAAGAGATCGTCGTATGACGGTTATGACTACAACGTTTATACCTTGCGGCGCAAAACTTCCGATTATTGGACTTATCGCAGGTGCCTTCTTTGACGGAGCGTGGTGGGTATCGCCTAGCGCATATTTTGTAGGAATGGCGGCAATCGTTATTTCGGGTATAATGCTCAAAAAAACCAAGATGTTTGCAGGCGACCCAGCACCTTTCGTTATGGAACTTCCGGCATATCACATGCCTACTGCAGGTAACATTCTGCGTTCAATGTGGGAAAGAGCATGGTCATTTATAAAGAAAGCAGGAACAATTATTTTATTATCAGCTATATTTCTTTGGTTCTTACAATCTTTTGGAGTAGAGAACGGAAGCTTTGGAATGGTAGAAGATTTGAATAATTCAGTTCTTGCGGCTATAGGCGGTATAATTGCATGGATATTCATACCTCTTGGATTTGGAAACTGGCAGAGTGCAGTTGCAGCAGTTACAGGACTTATTGCCAAAGAGAATGTTGTAACTACTTTTGGTGTACTCTTGGCAGGCATGGAAGAAGTTTCAGAAAACGGTGATGAAATCTGGAATTTGATGCCTGAACTGTTTACTCCATTGGCAGCATATTCATTCCTAGTATTTAACTTGTTATGTGCGCCTTGCTTTGCTGCCATGGGAGCTATAAGGAGAGAAATGAACAATGGTAAATGGACGGCATTTGCAATAGGATATCAGTGCGTATTTGCTTATATGGTGTCCATGGTAATATATCAAATGGGTATGCTGTTTACCGGTAACGGAAATGTTGTAGGCGTAATCGCTGCCTTGGCAGTAATTGCTTTTGGATTATATATGCTTTTCAGACCTTATAAAGAAAGTTATAGACTTACGACAGCTGTTAGGGTATAAAGAGTATATAAGGAGGGGTATAAGATATGCTGAGTACAATTACAGATAATATTGGGACGATTATTGTAGGAGCTGTTCTTGCGATAATAGTTATACTAATCATACGAAAACTTTATAGAGATAAAAAAGCAGGCAAAAGTTCCTGTGGATGCGGATGTGAAAACTGCCCGTCTAAAGGAGCGTGTCATAAACAAAAATAACTCATACTATGTACCCATTAAAAAGGGAAGAGCTTGTAAGCCGCTCTTCCCTTTTTGCATTATTGATATTACCAGCGTATTATGAGTTCTTTTACCAAGTTGCAAAGATTCTCGCCTGCTTGATTAGCCGTTTTAAGAACCTCTTCGTGACTGTGTTTTTCTTTTGCTATGCCTGTTGCCATATTTGTAACGCATGAGATTCCAAGGACTTTCATGCCTAGATAATTGGCGGCGATTGTTTCAGGAACCGTTGACATACCAACAGCATCGGCTCCTAAAATTGCGAATGCTCTTATTTCTGCGGCAGATTCAAAGCAAGGACCGGGATAAAAATTATATACTCCGTGTTTACAATCTATTCCAAGATCTGAAGCGACGTTTTCCGCTTTTGTCATGAGTTCTTTGTTATATGCTTCTGTCATATCAGGAAAACGTGGGCCTAAACGTTCATCATTGATACCTATGAGAGAATTGTTCGCTGAAAAATTGATATAATCGGTTATAAGCATTAAATCTCCGGGCTTAAAGTCTTTGTTGATTCCTCCACAAGCGTTGGTTATAATTATGGACTCTACGCCAAGCTGTTTCATAACATATACAGGATATGTAACCTCTTTCATTGTAAAACCTTCGTAATAGTGGAATCTGCCTTGCATAGCTACTACGTTTTGACCCCCTATTTTGCCAAAAACAAGATTGCCTGCATGTCCCTCAACATGGGATATAGGGAAATGGGGGATATCTGAGTAAGGTATTATTTCTTTATTTTCCATTATATCCACAAGCCCGCCAAGACCGCTTCCAAGTACAATACCTATTTTAGGAGTCTGGCTTGTCTTACTCCTTATAAATTGGGATGATTCAACAATATTTTCATAAAACATGATAATCTCTCCTTTGTAAAATGTTAAATTTTAAGAGCTGTCTTGCACTTATGTGCAAGCAGCTCTCTTATTAAAATTATTTCATAAGTTCTTTAACTGATGACGCAAGTCCTGCAAGACCCTGGATTTCTGACGGAATGATAATTTTTGTAGCTTGACCGTCAGCTGCTTTTTGGAAAGCTTCAAGGCTTTTTAGTTTGATTACTGCTTCGTCTGCGCCGGCTTCCTTAATGAGTTTTAAACCATCTGCTGTGGCTTGATTTATCATAAGAATAGCTTCAGCTTGACCTTCAGCCTCTCTGATGGCTGTTTGCTTGTTTGCTTCAGCCTGCAGGATCGCGGCTTCTTTTTGTCCCTCTGCAATAAGAACCTGAGATTTCTTTTCTCCTTCTGCGATTAGGATTGCTTCTCTTCTTTCTCTCTCAGCTCTCATCTGTTTTTCCATGGCAACCTGAATATCTTTAGGAGGAGTGATGTTTTTAACTTCCACACGATTAATCTTGATTCCCCATGGGTCTGTCGCTTCATCCAAGACCATTCTTATCTTTGTATTGATATGCTCTCTGCTTGTAAGGGATTCATCCAGCTCCAGTTCTCCGATTATATTTCTCAGAGTTGTGGCAGTGAGATTTTCGATGGCGTCCATAGGACTTTCCACTCCATAGGTATAAAGCTTTGGATCTGTAATCTGAAAATATACTACAGTGTCAATTTCCATTGTTACATTATCCTTAGTAATTACAGGCTGTGGAGGGAAGTCTATTACTTTTTCCTTCAAAGACACTTTTCTTGAGATTTTGTCAATTAGAGGGATTTTAAAGTGAAGTCCCACCTGCCATGTTCCGTGATAAGCGCCCAGTCTTTCTACTACATAGGCTCTTGCCTGTGGAACTATGCGGATGTTGGATACAAGCAGCCATATTAAAATAGCGATGACTGCAAAAATAATTATAATTTGAAAAATTTCCATAGGTTTTAATCCTTTCTTTTAATCTTCGTTTATACGTGAGACAACAAGCTTAACGCCTTCAATTGACTCTACGATAACAAATGAACCTTTTTCGATTGTTTTCTTTTCTTTGCATATGGCTGACCAAATTTGTCCTTTGAGACGAACTTGACCTGGCACAAGCGGTTCAATGGTGTTTATTACTATACCAAGGTCTCCTATAAGAGCCTCTAGGTTAGTTTTTTCTGCACCTGTTTTGAGCTTTTCTACAAAAATTTTGCGGGTAAACACCAGCAGTCCAATTGACACTATAAAAAAGCTGATTACTTGAGGTATTAAAGAAAAATCGAAAACAGAAAGCAGCAGAGCAACTGCTGCGCCTGCAGCGAACCAGATTGTCGTCAAACCTACTGTTAAAGATTCTACTATTAAGAAAATGATTGCTAAAATCAACCATAGAATTGACATCGTTACATGTATCCCGAAAATTGTCATAGATTTTCCCCTTTCCTAACTATACATAAGTTTATCCTTAATGTTGAATATAAATGTATAACATGAAATATATTTGTTGGTTAAAGTTATTATATTATACCATAGCTATAAGGATGTGTTGCTATGATTCAATGATTGCTACCTTACGGCAACGCCGGTATACTGAAAGCACAAAAATTGTGGTTCAATGTTATCTCAGCCCGCCAAAATCTTTGATTTTGCCAGCGCCATGAGGTTATTATACCATCTTCTCATAAAAAATGATAATAATTATTTGCCAATTATATTTTTATATATGATTTATCAAAATCAATAACAGTAAAAAAGTTTGGATATTTTTTCTGAATATTTTTGTCTATAACATCTTTTATTTCTTCGCATGGCATTTTGCATCCTGAAGAAATAACCACATCAAAAATAACATTAGTATGAGTAGGACCGGTTACCATACGCAAGTCATGCATACCAATAACTCCGTCTAAAGGCTCAATGGTATCTTTTATAAGCTGCATTACTTCATCTCTATATGGCGTTGATAAATCTACCGGGTCCATATGTGCTGTAATATTGATGTTGAGTTCATTGGCAATGTCATGTTCTATGTTATCTATTAAATCATGACTGACCATGACGTCTACCGATGCGTCAACTTCAAGATGGATTGATGCAAAAATTTTTCCGGGGCCGTAATTATGTACGACGAGATCGTGGATATCAAGTATACCTTCATGACTTTTTGCAATTTGAGCTATTTGGGCTACCAATTCTGGATCAGGTGCCTCGCCTAGAAGCGGGCTGATAGTTTCCTTAACTAAGCTTATTCCGGACCAAAGTATGAAAAGGGCGACTAGAAGTCCCAGATATCCATCTATTTGTACATTTGCAAAATGACCGATGAGCACGCCTGCTAAGACGATAGTAGTGGATATTACATCATTTCTGCTATCCGTACCTGTGGCAATTAGAGCAACAGAATCAATTTTTTTGCCGGCTGAAATATTAAATAATGCTTGCCATATTTTTATTGCAATAGCGAAAATAAGAACTAAAACCAAGGTCCAGCTAAATTCTAAAGGGGATGGGTCAATTATTTTGTCAATTGAGCTTTTTCCCAGTTCCACACCAACCAGTATAATCATGACGGAAACAGCCATACCCGACAAATATTCTATTCGTGCGTGACCGTAAGGGTGTTCTTCATCTTCAGGCATAGAGGCAAGTTTAAAACCTGCTAACGTTATAAGTGATGAAGATGCGTCGGCAAGATTATTAACGCCGTCGGCGACTATGGCTATGCTGCCGGAAATAAATCCCACTAAAATTTTTGCTATGCAAAGTATGCTGTTGGAAATTATCCCTACTATACCTGCCAGCTTTCCGTATTGATCTCTCACCTTAGTATCTTTTATATTTTCGTAATCTTTGATAAATCGTTTAAATAAAAAATTGTTCATATCAACCTCATTAAAAATTTTGTATATGGCGATGAGTCGTCTGATGCCAAATTAGGTTATTATTTCATTTATGGCCTTTGCCAGTTGATCGGGGCAGGAAGTGGACTTGCCTCCGCAAGTTATTCCGGAAAGTTTATCTATTACTTCTTTGCAGTCCATATTTTCAACCAGTGCGGCAATGCCCTTTAAATTACCGTTGCAGCCTCCAAGGAAGCGCACATTTTTTATTTTGTTGTTTTCTATTTCAAATTTGATTTCTCTTGAGCAAGTTTTAGAAGGAATGTATGTATACTCCATAATAATCTCCTTTTAAAAATAATAGTTATTTGATATAATTATACCATGGAAAACAAATTACTGCTAAATATAATTGAAGATAAATATAGTAAGTTTCAAAAAGATTATTCGCTTGTTGCTACGGATTTTTTAGACCTTTCACAGCAGTCGTCTGTAATGGGATTTGTTAAAAGCAAAAGAAAAGAAGGCGCTTTTTTCTACGGAGGATATAATAATGCAGAACGAAAAAAAGTGATTTTTGTTCCGGATTATTTTAACGTTAGCAGTGAAGAAGATTTGTTTTCTCTTTTTTCTTCTGATCCCGATATTTCTCCATTAGTATTGCTTGACGTCAGCATAACAACTAAGAATGATAAACTGAGACATTCAGATTATATGGGCTCAATATTGTCTTTAGGAATAAAACGTGAAAAAATAGGAGACATATTGGTTTTTGAAGACGGTGCACAAATCATAGTAAATGGAGAAATTGCCGAGTATTTAGCTGAAAACTATATTAAAGCAGGTCGAGTTCCTGTGAAAAGCAGCATTTTGGGCGTGGACAAGCTAAAGCTGGCACATATAAAAATAGAACATATAAGAGTTCCGATTGCATCAGTAAGACTTGATAATGCAGTGTCTGCTGTTTTTGGAACTTCCAGAAAGATTGCGGTTGAAGCTATCACAAGCGGATTGGTTTTTGTTAACAGTGTGGAAAATAAAAAGCCGGATTTTGTTTTGAAAGGTGATGAAAAGTTAGTTTTGAGAGGTAAGGGAAAGGCCATATATAAAGGGATTTCGGGGACTTCACGAAAGGGTAAAGTATACGCAGAGTTCGATAAGTACATTTAGAAAATTATATAAAAATTGATACACGAAAAGGGGGAAAGGACATCGATGGAAAAAAAGGAACTGCCTAGAATCGAAGGCAAGCTCAGATCAAAGTATTTGGAAATTCCCAAGGAGATTTATAAGGCAAAGGGACTTTTGATAATGGGAAGACGAATCAAATCTGTAATATTTACTACAGATATTGCGATAATACGAAGTTGCAATGCAGATGCGGTTTTTGCAGTATATCCCTTTACTCCACAACAGGTAATATCACAGGCTATAATAAGTGTAGCGCCTATGCCGGTGTTTGTGGGAGTAGGGGGCGGCACAACTCAAGGAGTCAGAAGTGCTGTAATAGCCAAAGATGCTGAAGGGGACGGAGCATGGGGTGTTGTTGTCAATGCACCTATGACTAACGATAACATAAGAATGATAAAAAGTTCTGTGGATATACCTATAATTGTTACTGTAGTAAATGATCAAGTTGACATAGCTAAGCGTCTTGCTGCCGGTGCATCTATATTGAATGTTTCTGCAGCTAAGGATACTCCTAAGATTGTCAGACGTATAAGAGAGCAGTTTCCTGATGTGCCTATAATAGCTACAGGGGGACCTACCGGAGAGAGTATAACTGAGACTATAGAGGCAGGTGCAGATTGCATAAGTTATACTCCGCCATCGACGGCAGAGATTTTTGCAGGAATGATGGAAAAATATCGCGCTGAGGAAAACGCATGCGAAAAAGTCGAAACCAGAAGCAAGCTTTTAGAAGCACTGGAAAAGTTATAAATATTGATTGAAAAGGCTGTATTTTTTCAATGTTAGTTGAGGGGATACAGTCTTTTGTGGTTTGGGAGAAGGCCTTGGTCTTTGGATTTTCTTTTACATTTAGCGGCAAATTGATAAAATCTTGACAATGTTAGAGCCTGAAGTTATACTAAAATAAATAAGTCCCTTGGAGAGGGGATATAAAAACTACTATTTTATAATACAAGGAGGAAAAAATATAAGCTAATGTAAAATAATAGAGAATAATAAGGAGGATCTAATATGAAAAGAATTATGGTTTTAGTGATTACAGTTATTATGCTTTTTACTATTTCTTTTATGCCAACTTATGCAAAAGTAGATAACATTGAAAAGACTGAAAAAGAACGGTGTATTGAAAGTCATATAAATGATTTATTAAATGGATATGTTCAACCGGTAAATGAAGATATAGATAGAAATATAAATATTTCAGTTGGTGGAGTATAAAAAATAGATCCCTTAGCGAATATACAATTAAAGAATACTTCCCAAAAGGTAGAAGAAAAAACAGAGCTTGTAAAGCAAAAAAGCAACTTGGATATAATTTTGTTGAATGATGATGAAAGAGAATATTTAGCAACTATAATTATTGATAATGAGTATGAGACAAAAGCAGTTGGGCCAATAAATTCCCACGAAGACATTAAAAATAAGACAGATTGTGATGTGAAATTATCATATTCAGCTGTTTATAAAGTAATGGAGATGCCAGGTGGGGAACGGGTAATGGTTACTAAATACATAGGAACTTATGTAAAAAAGAGTGACCCTCAAATGACATGTAGCAGAATAAGATTTACAAGCAAAGCAGAAGGACTGGTATTTAATAGTTCAGGAAAATATATTGGCTCAGGAGTTAAGACTCCTGACATGACAGTTGTTAACCCTGGAATAGGTGTTGCAAACACCTATCTTACTAATCAGCAAGGATACGTTGAAATTCCTCCGGGAAATAATGCAGGACGAATGCATTATACCCTTAAGAGAACAGTTTCATCATATACTACTACAGGATATATGGCTTTTGATTGGGGAGATTATTATACTTAAGTTTAAAAATATATGCAGCCATATTTATGGCTGCATATATTTTTTATCTAGAAAACTAACGTTTATGTATTTTATGGTTATGTATAAATATATAATGAAAAAAGAGTTTGTGTGTGAAATTAAAAATGAGAAGGGAATTATATCATGAGTAAATTTACAAGAATATTTATTAAAATAATAGTGCTTTTAATATATGTAATTTTCATAATGGACTTTTTGACACCACCATATAATTATGAGATAGGAGGTATGACATTTTTAAATGTGCCAATTGCTATATATCTTGAAATATTAGGATATCTTATTTGTGGCATTTTCATAGGTTTTATAATAGGGGAAGCTGTAGATGATAAAATTTTTTCGCATAAAATTATTATGGTTTTAATTCTTATTTTACTGGCGTTTGCGGCATTTTTAAAACCTATATATTTTTGGACAAAAGGTCTTGTTTCAATTTCAACTTTAGATAAAGAAATGTATTTTAATGTGATTTTAGGAATTGCTTTAGGAATAATTATATGTTTACGAATAAATAAATGGATAGAAAGAAAATGACGAATGGACTAGAAGAGTTTTATTTATTTAAAGATTTAAAGGGTGAGGCGACAGATACGGAAGAGTCTGCTTCTTGCAAAGCTTTTGCAGATTATTTATTGTCAAGATTTTAGTTATTATAGAATAAGGGAAGAATATTTCTTCCCTTATTTTGAGGACGTATTATTATATTGAAGAAAATTAGATATAAAAAATCCTACTATAAAATTTCCTAAATGTAATAGAAAGAAAAAGAGAAAATTATCTACCATATTGTTATCTATATTATGAATATCAAAGTATGGTAAAAAAGTTGAAGCGTCTACATTAAATTTAAACCCAATAAGAAATAAAGAAAAAAAGCTGGAGGTACAAGTAAAATACTAAATTTTAAAAGTATAGATGAATTTAAATTTTTTAATCTTATTTTTTTGCTATAGAAAAAAACGTGCTAAAAATTAATGAATATATCCCTAAAAAGATAAATAGATTTAGAAAAATAGCAAATATACTTAATGAATTTATATAAAAAAGAGAGATTTCTGTAGTATTTTCGAGAGTACTTGCATTTATCAATATAGGAATGAGCATAGAAATATAGTATAGAAATAATCCTATAATTGCATACAAAATTGAAGCCTTAACAACAGATTTCCAGCTGATATCTTTTTGCACATTATACCTCTTAAGTTTAAAATGTTTTAAAATTATTATATTATGTATTTTAGTTAAGTACAATTAAAATTAACTTTAATTTTAATTTTAATATTTTATATAATTCCTCTAATCTTTTCCGAGGTATTAAGTTGAAGCCCACGAATAATTAAAAAGTAATGGGGATTTAATAGGATCGGATCCGAAAAAATAAGAATGAGCCGGTATGCTGTATGATTTGAAATTTCTATGAATTTTACAGCCGTTTTTCAAAAAATGATGTAAAACTTATGAAAATTAAGATAAAGTTACAACATCGACAGAATTCAACATGGGTTTTGCAAAGGGTATATGTTTAAAATGTTGTATAATTTGTATAGTTTATTGGAAACTTACAACATGACTGTCCTTAAGGTTGACATTTTAAGGCAGAAATCACACTAAAAGACAACAAATCGCCAATAACTTTGACAAAATGGAAGAAAAAAGTTTGTTTTTGTCAACGCAGACCATAATATAGAGGAGAAATTGTGCTTAAATAATCATTTTGTTGACTTTTTTAAGAAATTTCTAAAATTTTTACAACATCATTCAATTTCAACATCATTATCTTCAGGGGTTCGACCGCTCTTGCTTCGCAAGTGCTTTCTCCTCGGCGCACATTGGTGCGCCATCGGACCATTAGCTATTCATCAGTTCACTGAACTGATTCATGAACGCCAATGCCCTCTCGGGTTCGAACCTCCATAAACGATTAAAAAAATAATGAGCGAAAAATCGCTCATTATTTCTTTGGTGCATCTTCAGGGGTTCGAACCCTGGACACCCTGATTAAGAGTCAGGTGCTCTGCCAGCTGAGCTAAAGATGCATATTAAATTGTTTGTTTTTGCCAATCGACACATTAGACATATTAGCATTTTCATAAATGCTTGTCAACAAAAATTTAAAAAATAATGAAATAAAACCTCATTTTACCTATTATAGTTTTTCATATTGTGAACAAAATATTCTTAGAGGAGGGATGAAAAAATGAAAGAATCAAACAAAAACAATAACCGTATAAGTGATAATAAGTACACTTCTGAGAAAAGCTCAAACGAAAACAGAAACGAAAAGAGCAACAAGAATCAGAAAAACCAGAACAGCGATAAAAGTCAGCGCAGCAGCAGATGATCAGGCGGTAGAAAAGGCTGATTAGCTTTTCAATCAACTTACAAATACAATTTTTATCTAGCTTCCAATAGCTGGATAAGGATTGATATCTATGTAAACTAAATTAACTAATAAGGATTGGTTTTGGCAATAAGCAAGAACCAGTCCTTTTAGTTTGATTTTTTAATTAGATTCTATTCCATATACTTGCGCTTTTTTCTTTGCAATCCTTACCTATTTGTTATATAATAGAAAGAACTATAGAATGGAGAGAGATAATTATGCTTGAAAGTATCAGGCAATTATTTGATAAAGCTGTGGAATTTTGCCGCGATCAGTCTGACGCTATAATGATGATAGGGGCAATAGTTGTTATACTTATAATTATCATAGCAGTGATAAGATCTATCGCTAAAAAAGAAATAAATGATGAAGATCTTGATTTTGATGAAAGTATATATTTTGGACAAGCAGAAGAAGAAAATCAGGATAAAGGTAATAAGGAATCTCATGATGAAAAACTAAAAGATAAAGATGAATTAACAGATAAACCGGAAAAGCCTTTTTCGGAGGATTCTCGGGACGGAAAAAATATTGAAATGAAACAAGATTCGGAAGATGAAAAATCTGAGGCATCTCATAAATGTACACAAAATATAATTTTTCCTGAAGAATTGATTCAAGAAATTGCAAAGGTTTCTTCTAAAGATTTACAAGAAGTTGAAATAAAGATTCAAAGCGCTGAATTGCGGATAAAGTACTGTGATTGTAAAGAGGATGGAGGTTCACAGCAAGAAGTTGTAAAAACTTTTGAGGAATCTGAAGAGCTTGCAGAAGCTTTGCAGGATGACAGCATTGAATCAAAGTCTGCAACAAAATCATATGAAGATATGAAAGATTTAGATAAAGACTTATCTTTATTTATTGAACAAGATCGCAGGGAACCTGTCGAAAGACATGGCAAATTTGGACCGAATAATTTTAACACTGCAAGATCAGGCAGAGTATTTACGGAAGAAGAACTTGAGAGACAAATCAGAGATTAACGGAGGCGTAAAAAATGTTTTGTACAAAATGTGGCAAACAATTACACGATGAAGATATCTTTTGTGCACATTGCGGTAATAGAGTAAGAGCGGAGGAACCTAAGGAAACAGTTACAGATAGCAGATATTCAGATATTGTTTTTAATCCGCCATTTAAACTTGAAGCACAACAGAGGGTCGAGGAGTTTGCTGAAAACGATCAACAATACAGCAGAGAACCTAAGAAAGAAAGTATTAGTTTTAATTGGGATTTGGACGGTTTTGCAGGAAACAAACCAAAGGAAGAAGAAGATTTTAAATTTAATTGGGATGATGTACTTGATAAAAAGAAAGATACAAGAGATGTTGATGTAGAAAAAATCGTGCCTAAGCAGGAAGAAAAACCGGAAGAGCCCGAAGAGACAGAGAAACATGTAATAGTATCAGAAGAACCTAAAAAGGAAGATAAACAAACTGGAGCTTTATCTATAGAAGAACTTGAAAAAGAACTTTTTGGAGAAGCGCCGAGCCATGTGTCTCAAGATGCAGAAAGAGAACTTGAGATGACATTGCAGTACAAACCCGGAAGTTTTGAAGAACCAAGAGATAAATTTAATACATATAATGCCAAAAGAGATGCGTTCCAGGAGTTATTAGATAGAGAGCGTGCTCACATAGAAAAATTGGAAAAGGAACATAAGAGTCAATGGGGAGAATTGACTTCTTCTGATGAAAAAGCAGATCAGAAGCCAAAGGAACCTCCGACTTTTGAAGATATTTTTGTTGAACCTGACTTATTACATGGGAATCATTTGCAGGAAGTAGAAACTGTGCTTCCTCCAGCAACAGCTGAAATAGTAATAGAAGATTTGGATGTGGCAGAGGTTAATGAAGAAGCTGACGTGCAGAATGATATGGACAATGAGTTCGAAGAAAATGTTATTGCGATACCTTTAGTTACAGAAGAGCTTGGGAAAGTTGAAGAGGAAGCCGCAGAAACGGAGAGTGATGAAGATTGTCCCTTTCGTGACGAATTCTCAGATGAATCTCCAAACGAATCAGACAACGGAGGAGGGTTACAATTCGAGGAGGAACTTACACAAGAGGAGAAGACAAAGCTCAGATTCTCAGATGTCTTTCCCTCTGAAGATATTAACTATTACAGCGACGTTATTGATGATGGCGATGATGATTCCGGAGAAGAAAAAGAGGAGGAAGACAAGCCGGAACAAATTCAGCAATCAGAACAACAAGAATATGAAGATGACGAAGAAGATGAAGTAGAAAAGAAAAGAGTTCCTTTCTTAAAGGTTATAATAATAATTTTAGCTATATTGGTTGCAGCAGAGGTAGTAATTATAGGAGCTAAGGTCATAGCTCCGGAAAGCGGATTTTCCAAAGGTGTAGATAAATTTGTTTCCTCTGTAACAGGAATTTTCGGCGGAGGTGAACAAGAACAAATTGAGAATGATCCAAGTCAAGAGCCTGCAGTAACTACGACTTATATAACAGAATATATTAATGGATTTTCAACAAAAGCTCCTAATATAGGAAGCATTTCAGAAGATAATCACCTAAAATATAGTCTTGATAGTTCATATGCATTTGAACAAATTGCCCAGACAAAAGATTTTCAAAACGACGTTTGGAAAAAAGATGATGATGGAAAAGAAATAACGTTTGGACAGGCAATAGTCGAAAGCATAATAACTCACTATAATAGTTTAAGAGACAATAATGCTTTAGCAGAAGGTTTAGTAGGTGTGAACAAGTTGGAGATAGGTGAAATAAGAGCATTAGATTCAGATTATTATGTATTGAATAAAGTCACCTATGCCAAGGAAGACGGCAGCGAAGTTGTAAAACATGAAACAACTCATCTTACATCCTCAAATGAGGCTGTAGCCGTTAAAGAAGTGAAGGAGGAAGCTTTATAATGGACAAAGCAAACCGAAAAGTATCAATTATTTTGTTTGTTGTTATTCTAATAGTAGTGCTCTTCCTGGGGTTAATAGGATTTATTGCAGATTTTATGTGGTTTAAAGAAATGGGATATCTTTCGGTATTCTTTAAGCAGCTGGTTACTCAGTTGACTGTTGGAATTCCAACCTTTATCGTCATAACAATCTTAGTATATCTTTACCTTGGGATGCTGCGAAAAGGTTATTTTTCGCATATAGCGTCTTCAGAAGCAACTAACATGAAAAAACTGAAGAAAGTAACTTTGGCGCTTTCAGCGGTTTTTGGAATTTTTGCCACTGTTATGACAGTATGGCAGCTGTGGTTTGACATATTAAAATTTGCTAACAGTACAGATTTTAATATTGCGGACCCACTGTTTAATTTTGATATTTCATTTTATATTTTTAAACTTGATTTTTTGACGCAGTTAAATGAAATAATGATAGGCGTTATTATAGGATTTGTGATACTTACCGTTATATACTATATCATACTGATGACGGTAAGAACGCCTGATATGTATAAAGAAACTGTACCACCGGAAGCAGAAAATGTTGATGACGAAAGATATACAGGTGATGCTGAAGCTTTTGGAAACAACAAGAAAGGTGCAAAAGGTGCAGGTGACGTATTTGGAAAATTTGCCGAAGCATTTACAGGCAAAAAATATGAGCCTAAACAGGTTAAACCTAAGAAGCAGTTTGATGATAATAATTTTAAACAACTGCTTAAAATTGCATCAGGCAAAATAGGAGTACTGGGCTTTATATTCTTTATAATGCTTGGTATAAACTTCTTCCTGCAGCAGTTTGATTTGCTTCATACTCACACTGGAGCTGTTTACGGAGCAGGTTTTACAGATGTGACTGTAACACTTTGGAAGCTGAGAATTTTGTGTGTACTTTCTGTACTTGCAGCAATTTTGTTTGTTGTAAATATGAAAAGAAAATCTTACAAAAAAATACTTGCAGTTCCGGTAATTATGATTGTAGTGGGCCTTGTAGGAAGCGGCGCAGAGCTTTTAGTTCAGAATTTTATTGTATCTCCTGACGAACTGAGCAAAGAAGAAAAATATCTTGAGAGAAGTATAGAATATACTCAATATGCTTATCAGTTAAATGATGTCTTAACTAAACCGTTTGAAGCTGATAATACCCTCTCAGCTGCTGATATAAATGAGAATACTGAAACTATAAACAATATAAGAATCAATGACTTTGATCCTACAAAGCAGTTCTATAATCAGACTCAGAGTATACGTCAGTATTATACATTTAACGATGTAGATAATGACAGATATATGATTGACGGCAAATACACACAGACGTATTTGGCGACAAGAGAAATCGATGAGGAAAAAATCGGGGACTCATGGCTTAACCGACATCTCAAATATACTCATGGTTATGGTGTGACTCTTTCAAGAGTAGATAAAGTTACAGCCAGCGGTCAGCCGGATGTTTTGGTTGGAAACATTCCTCCTGAATCTTCTGTTGAAGAGCTTCAAATAACAAGACCGGAGATATACTTCGGAGAACTTTCCAATGAATATATTTTAGTTGGAACTGATGAAGCAGAGTTTGATTATCCGTCAGGTGACAGCAACCAGTACGCTCATTATGAAGGCACTGCCGGCATCAATATGAATTTCTTTAACCGGTTGGTATTTGCCATAAATGAGCGCAGCTTGAAACTTCTTGTTTCCTCCAATATAGACAGCAACTCCAAAATAATCGTTCACAGAAACGTTATGGATAGGGTCAGAACTATAATGCCATATCTGTCTTATGAAAATGATCCTTATATGGTAACTGTTGACGGCAAACTATATTGGATGATAGATGCATATACTACAAGTTCAAACTATCCTTATTCACAGCCATATGACGGCGAGATGAATTATATAAGGAATTCTATTAAGGTTGTGGTAGATGCGTATAATGGAGATGTGAATTTTTATGTGGTAGATGAAGAGGATCCTATAGCACAGACATATTCAAAAATTTATCCTGAATTGTTTAAGAGCGTTGATAAAATGCCGGAAGGACTCAAGTCACATATAAGATATCCGAATTCATTGTTCAAGATTCAGGCTGAGATTTATGCCAGATATCATATGGAAGATATAGGTGTATTCTATTTAAATGAGGATCAGTGGGACATCGCTTATGAAATTTACGGCACTGAACAAGTTCAGATGACGCCTAATTATTATATTGCTAAATTGCCGGGAGAAGAAAAGGCCGAATTCTTCAATTCAATTCCTTATACTCCTAAAACAAAAAAGAATATGACGGCGTTGTTTGTAGCACGAAATGACGGTGACCATTATGGGGAACTGGTATTATATCAATTCCCTAAGAGCAGGACAATTTATGGTCCTGAACAGATTGAAGCACAGATAGACCAGAATACGGAGATTTCTAAAGAGTTCTCATTGTGGAATTCATCGGGAACTAATTATAGAAGAGGAAATATGTTTATAATTCCTATAAATTCTTCTGTACTTTATGTTGAACCTGTATATCTTGAAGCGACCAACTCCAGTATACCTGAAGTTAAGAGAATAATTGTGGCATACGGAGACCGTATAGCTTATGAAGAGACTTTGGCAGAATGTCTTGCTTCCTTATTTGGAGATAAGGCTCAAGAGGGAGTTACTTCGGAAGGAGAAGATCCGTCAGGAGAAGGAGAATCAGGAGTCGTTACTCAGAAGCAGTTAATAGACAAAGCTGTTAAAGCATATGATAATGCACAGTCTGCAATGCAAGCCGGAGACTGGAGCGCTTACGGAGATTATTTGAAAGAACTTGAAGATGCTTTAGATAAGCTTGCAGCGTAATAAAAGAATAAATAAAATGCAAAATGGAGGTAGAATATGCTGGATTTTGATTTTGAACGTATGTTGTTCAAAATACCTAAAGACGAGCACACCAATACAGAAATCGTTCAAATTTTACAAAAGCACCCGGAAGTACAGTTTGTCTCTTTTGTGGGGCTTGACATCGCGGGAAATGATACGGATGAACGAATTCCTGTAAAATTATTTTTAGACGATATAGATGATATGCTAGAACACGGAGTGCAAACGGATGGTTCCAGTGTACACCTGCCTAAAATTGCAGAATTAAATAATGCAAAGGTAGATATGATACCAGATAAGAGCGTTAACTGGTATATAGATTATAACTTTGATAATGTTTCAAAAAAGACAGGATTACCGGTAGGCACATTGCGCATACCGGCTTTCTTGATACATAACGATAAAGCAGAAGTAGGCGCCAGAGTAATATTAAAAAAATCCATAGAGTCGTTTAAGCAAGGTCTTATGAAGATACTCAAGGAAAACCCTTATGTGTTTGAATATATAAACGGAGCAGACAGTGCTGATGATATTGAAGAAATTCTTATTACCAGTGCAACTGAACTTGAGTTTTGGGTGAGGACACCGGAAGATAAGGCAGATAAAGAACAGCTTTCAACATCGCAGGAATTAAAAGAACAATATTGGAAAAGAACTTATGGACCTGTAAGGACTGCTTTAGAGAAATCTCTTGAAATCCTTGATTATTATGGTCTTAATATGGAGATGGGGCATAAAGAAGTTGGCGGAGTAAAGTCAAAGATTACTCGTTCCGGAAATCATGACCATATAATGGAGCAACTTGAAATAGATTGGAAATATTCTGACGCGATGCAGGCAGCAGATAATGAAAAACATGTAAAATATGTTGTGAGAGATGTATTTAACCAGTTTGGATTGTCTACTACATTTATGGCAAAACCGGTAGAAGGTGTTGCAGGAAGCGGAGAGCACACACATCTTGGCGTATCAGCACGTACAAAGTCGGGAAAAGTTATAAGCTTATTTGCAGCTTCCAATCCTAAGGAAGACTTTTTAAATCCTATTGGATTTGGAAGTTTAATGGGAATTCTTAAAAATTATGAAGTTATAAATCCTTTTGTAAGTCCGACGCTCGATGCGCTTAACAGACTTAAGCCCGGATATGAGGCTCCTGTTTGTATAGTAACGTCACTCGGACACAGCGCACATGAACCGTCAAGAAACAGGACGATTCTTGCGGGACTTGTAAGAGATGAAAGAAATCCTTTGTCGACTAGATTTGAGCTTCGCTCACCTAATCCAAAATCTAATACTTATCTGATTTTGGCAAGCAGTTATATGGCAATGCTTGATGGAATTAAGTGTGCGCTTGAAGCTAAAAAAACTCCTAAAGAATTAGAAAAGTCCATTTCTAAAAAGCTTGGAGAGGAAGATTTTTACCTGGAAAAAGACAGAGAATATAGAAGCGAAAAAGATGTATTCGAAGATTTTACAGAAGAAGAAAGAAACCTGAGATTTGGAATTGCACCTGCAACTGTTTGGCAGAACTTACAAGGGTTCAGTAAATACCCTGAAAAGGTTGCGGCGATTTCCGGAGAAGGAGTATTTTCTAAAGCTTCAATAGAGTCTTATACGGTATATGCGCTTATGCAATGGAAAACAGAGCTTCATAATCGTATAATTCCGGGATATATGGCGGATATTAGAGAGTATGTTAAACTTCATGGAAGTGACGCTACAGATTACGATTTGGAAAACTGGGAAAAAATCACTTCTTTAAAGTATGAAATTGCAAAGAGCAGTCTTTCTGAGAAATGTTTGCTATCAAAGGTAAAAGAAGCACTTGATGAAGGAGACTTCCGGCTTGCATCTGACTTGCAGCTTGAGCTTCAGTCTAAGATGAATAAGCTTAGAAATTTGTACAGTATATACAGAAAAAATTTATTTTAAATAAACAATGTTATTTGTATAGAAAAGAGGATAGAGATGTTAGACATTAAGAGAATCAGAGATGATTATGAAGGTGTAAAGGCTTCAGTCGAAAGGAGATGCAAAGGAGATTTCGGTCTGAGCAAGGTTCCTGAACTTGATGCAAAGAGAAGAGAAATCCTAATGGAAGTTGAGCAGATGAAAAACCGTCAAAACACTGTCTCAAAAGAAATCCCAAAACTTAAAAAAGAAGGAAAAGATACTGCTGACATAATGGCAGAAATGAAAACGCTTTCTGCTGATATTAAAGCTTTGGATTCCCAGCTTGCTGAAATCGAAAAAGAGCTCAAAGATGTACTTTTAGGTGTACCGAATACTCCAAATCCAGAAGTTCAAATTGGTGAAGACGACACGGACAATGTGGAGATGAGAAAATTTATGGAGCCTAAAAAATTTGGCTTTGAACCTAAGGCTCACTGGGATGTAGGAACAGATCTTGATATATTAGATTTTGACAGAGCTTCAAAAATTTCAGGTGCTAGATTTACAGTTTATAAGGGTCTTGGAGCAAGACTTGAAAGAGCTGTAATAAATTTTATGCTTGATCTTCATACGGTTGCTCAAGATTACGTTGAGATTTTGCCTCCTTTTATGGTAAATAGAGCTGCAATGACAGGAACAGGTCAGCTTCCTAAGTTTGAGGAAGACATGTTTTATGTTCCGCAAAAAGACTTTTTCCTTATACCTACGGCAGAAGTACCTGTAACAAATTTGAGAGCTCAGGAAATTATGGCTGAATCAGAGCTTCCGGTTTATTATACGGCATATACGCCTTGTTTCCGTGCAGAAGCAGGATCTGCAGGAAGAGATACAAGAGGGTTGATAAGACAGCATCAGTTTAATAAGGTTGAACTGGTTAAGTTTGTAAAGCCTGAGGGCTCTTATGATGAGCTGGAAAAACTCACTGCTGACGCAGAAGAAGTTCTTAAGATATTAAAGATTCCATACAGAGTTGTTAGACTTAGTACAGGAGATTTAGGATTTTCATCAGCTATGACTTATGATATTGAAGTATGGATGCCTAGCTATGGCAGATATGTAGAAATTTCATCATGCAGTAATTTTGAAGATTATCAGGCAAGAAGAGCTAATATTCGCTATAGAAATGAAGAGACCGGAAAGGCTGAATTCGTTCATACTCTAAATGGTTCAGGTCTTGCAGTAGGCAGAACTGTTGCGGCAATTCTTGAAAATTATCAGCAGGCAGACGGAACTGTAGTAGTTCCAGAAGCACTAAGAAAATACATGGGATGCGACGTTATAGGTAAATAAAAGCATATTATAAATAAACCCCTGAGACTTGAAAGTCTTGGGGTTTTATTTTTAAAAATAAAAAGTAGCCAGTTGCTAAAATTTTAAAATTTTTTAGAAAAGGTCAACAAAACATAGCTTTTAGCACAAATTTGGATTTTGTCATTGAAGATTAAGCTACAGCTACAATTGTCATAAATTAGATAAAGATATTAAAACCATTTTGTTAATTTTTATCCAATATTTTGTATACAAAAGCGGTAAACCTTGACAGGGGAGAGAAAAATGGTATATTCTAATATATAAGGTTGAAATCTTAATTGTACTAGGAGGCGTGACATGGCAAAGTACACCATCAAAAGGCTGCTTATCCTAATACCGATTCTATTTGGTGTAGCATTCATTATTTTTACTATTATGGATTTTACGCCGGGAGACCCGGCAATCCGTATTCTTGGACCGGAATCATCTATTGAAGCACGTGAACAACTTAGAGAAGAACTGGGTCTTAATGAACCGTTTTGGACACGGTTCTTTGAGTATATTCGAGGAATAGTATTTGATCTGGACTTCGGAACGTCATACAGAACAAATAATCCAGTTTTTTCAGATATATTCAGCAGAATGCCGGTTAGTCTTACAGTGGCTTTTTTAGGAATGATTCTTGCTACCGTTATGGGATTACCGTTGGGTGTTTATTCGGCAGTTAAACAGTATTCAAAATCAGATGGATTTCTTCGTGTAGCATCAACTGTTTTAGTTGCGATGCCTACATTCTGGCTTGCGATGCTGTTGATTCTTATTTTTTCGTTATATCTTGGGTGGCTGCCATCCGGGGGAATTACATACGGGTGGACCAGTTACATATTGCCTACGATTACCGTAGGAGTTCCATATGGTTCTAAAATCTTGAGAATGACTCGTTCAACTATGCTTGAGGAGATAAGGCAAGATTATGTTAGAACTGCAAGATCTAAGGGGCTGCCTGAAAATAAAATTATATATAAACACGCATTGAAGAATGCACTCCTGCCGGTAATTACTACGATTGGTTCATCGTTTGGAGCTATTCTTGGAGGTTCAGTAATAGCAGAAAGCGTATTTAATCTGCCTGGACTTGGAACATTGATCGTATTATCGATTAAAGCTAAAGATACGCCGTGCGTACTTGCAAGTGTATTGTTACTGGCATTTTTCTTCGCAATTATCATGCTTATAGTGGATTTGATTTATGCTTTTATTGATCCGCGAATTAAAGCAAAATATGCAAAGTAGTAGGCAAGGAGGGCAACGACAGATTATGAAAATGTCATTTAGAAGTCGAAAGAGAAAAGAAAATGAAGAATTCGCAAATGCCTATGCTCAGGGACATAGTATGGCAGGGGACATTTGGCGCAGACTTCTTAGAGATAAGAGCAGTGTGGTAAGTATGGGATTCTTGTGCCTTATAGTATTGCTTGCGATTTTTGCAAACGTATTATTTGATGAATCACTTGTTACTATGCAAAACACTGCCATAAGAAATAATCCGCCTTCATGGGAGCACTGGTTTGGTACAGACCTTTATGGAAGAGATATCTTTATTCGTATGGTATTCGGGTCAAGAGTGTCATTGACAATAGGTATAGTTACCATGGGTGTCAGCATGATTATAGGAGGACTTTTAGGAGCAGTAGCAGCTTATTTTGGAGGCAAAATAGATGGTATAATCATGCGATTTACAGATATGTTTATGGCAATACCTGAAACATTGCTTGCATTATGTGTAGTTGCGGCTATGGGGGCCAGCGCAGTGAGTTTGATTGTTGCAATGACAGTAGCCGCTGTGCCGGGAAACTGTAGACTTGTTCGTTCTACGGTACTTAGTATAGTAGATACAGAATATGTTGAAGCAGCTCGTGCGTGCGGTATGAGAGATATAGGGATTATAGTAAAAGAGATAATTCCAAATTCACTTGGGCCTATTATCGTAGTATCAACACAAGGTATAGCAAATTTGATGCTTACTGCATCAAGCCTTAGCTATCTTGGTATGGGTATTCAGCCTCCTAATCCTGAATGGGGTGCGATGATATCGGAAGCAAGGGAATTCTTGAGAAGTGATCCATATATGTGTATCATTCCTGGTATCGTAATTGTTCTTACTGCATTATCGTTTAATCTTCTTGGAGATGGTCTGCGTGATGCAATGGACCCTCGTTTGAAAGATTAGGAACTTAAGGAGAGATAAAATGAGTGAAAAGCTTCTTGAAATAAAAGACCTTAAAGTGCAATACAAATCAGGAGATACACCTGTTTGTGCCGTAAACGGCGTTAATCTTACACTTGAAAAGGGTGAAACATTAGGACTTGTTGGAGAAACCGGAGCCGGCAAGACGACGACAGCATTGGCAATTTTAAGACTGCTTCCTGAACGTACAGGGTCTATTGAATCAGGTAGCATAACTTTTGATGGCAAGAATTTGCTGGAGATGCCGGAAGAAGAAATGCGTACCATGATAAGAGGTGAGAAAATCTCTATGATTTTCCAGGATCCTATGACATCTTTGAACCCTGTAATGACGGTAGGAGAGCAAATTGCGGAGGTAATTTCATACCACAGTGACAGCAAAGAGGGAGAAGATTTTTCTGTTGACAAGAGAGTAGATGAAGTTCTTGAAATGGTAGGTATTCCTGCGACACGCAAAGATGAATATCCACATCAGTTTTCAGGTGGAATGAAGCAACGTGTTGTAATAGCAATGGCACTTTCTTGTCAGCCTGAACTTTTGATAGCTGATGAACCTACTACGGCGCTTGACGTAACTATACAAGCGCAGGTTCTTTCTATGATGAGTGATTTGAGAGATAAGCTTGGAACAGCTATGATTATGATCACACATGATCTTGGGATTGTTGCAAATGTATGCGATAAGGTAGCTATAATGTATGCCGGCAAAATTATAGAGTCAGGTACGCTTGAAGATATTTTTGTCAATGAAAATCATCATCCTTATACAGTAGGATTGTTTGGTGCCATACCAAACCTAAAGGTTGAGACTAAAAGGTTATCGCCTATAGACGGGCTCATGCCGGATCCTTCTGCGTTACCTACAGGATGTTATTTCCATGAAAGATGTCCGCATTGTATGGATATATGTAAAAAAACTTATCCGGATGTTTACACAGAGGGAAGTCACAGTATAGCATGCCATTTATTCAGTAAGAATGACCCAAAGGAGGAGACGAATGAATAATATAGAACAGACTCCGCTTATTGAGGTTAAAAATCTCAAAAAATATTTTACAAAAAAGGGCAGTACACTGCATGCCGTTGACGATATAAATCTTACCATTGCAAAAGGAACTACATTGGGAGTGGTTGGAGAATCAGGATGCGGAAAGAGTACACTCGGACGTACGATACTGCGTTTGCTTAAACCTACCGATGGTCAAGTTTTGTTTGAAGGCCAAGATATTACAAAAGTCAGCGAATCTCAAATGAGAAAATATAGGCAGTCTATGCAGATTATATTCCAGGATCCTTACTCAAGTTTGAATCCAAGAAAATCTGTTGCCGATATAATTGCGACTCCTCTTATTGTAAATCATATGTGTAAAGGCAAGGTAGAGGTTCAAAAAAGAGTAAAAGAACTGATGGACACAGTTGGACTTGCAAGCAGATTATACAACGCATATCCTCATGAGCTTGATGGCGGAAGACGTCAGCGTATATGTATAGCAAGAGCTCTTGCTATTAACCCTAAGTTCATCGTATGTGATGAGCCGGTTTCAGCGCTTGATGTATCTATTCAGGCACAGATACTCAATCTTTTGATGGACTTGCAGGAAGAAATGGGATTGACGTATATGTTTATAACTCATGACCTTTCTGTTGTTAAGCATATATCCACCGAGATAATGGTAATGTATATGGGACATTGTGTTGAGAAAGCCCCTGCTAAAGAGTTATTTGAAAACCCTCAGCATCCGTATACAAAGGCACTTTTGTCTTCTATACCTATTCCGGATATTTCCATGAGAAATAAAAAGATTCAGGCGATTAGAGGCGAGGTTACAAGCCCGATTAATCCTGTACCGGGCTGCAGATTTGCACCTCGCTGTGATTTCTGTCGTGAAGACTGTGTAGGAAGTACAATTCCTCTTACAGAGGTAAGCGAAAATCATTTTGTTTCATGCAGAATGATGGAAAAATAATGGTAACAATTTAATGTTATATAATTAAAAACTAGGAGGGAATAGTAATGAAAAAGAAAGTCGCTCTGCTTTTGGTCATCGTTATGGTTGTAAGCTTATTTACAGCATGCGGTGGCGGAAGTAAAAGCAATAAGAGTGAAGACGATGCAGTTGTAGTTTATACACCTGATATCTTCAATACTCTTATTCCGTATGAAACAACCGCAAACTCTGACCAGGCTGTGTTTGACCAGGTTTATGAAACTTTGGCAGTTACACAGGATGACGGAACTGTAAAACCTTGTCTTGCTGAAGACTGGGAAATCAGCGATGACGGTCTTGAGTATACTTTCAACTTGGTTAAAGACGCAAAATTCCATAACGGAGAAGTTATGAAAGCTTCCGACGTAGTATTTTCTTTCAATCGTTTTATGGAGACAGCAGCAAAGAAAAACTTCGTTGAAATGATTAAAAGTGTTGAGACTGTTGATGAAAATACAGTTAAATTTACTTTAAACAAAGTTACACCGCTGTTCTTGGTTTATACTAATGAAATTCCAATTCTCAGTGAAAAATTCGTAACTGAAAGTGATGGTAAATTTAATGATAAGGCTTGCGGAACAGGCCCTTACGAATTAGTTTCCATTGATTTTGCTACTGCTGCACAACTTAAACGTTTTGAAGATTATCGTTTAGGACCTGCTAATATCAAGAACATTGAACTTCGCTATGTTGGAGATACTTCAACTGCTGCAGTTCAGCTTGAAACAGGTGAAATTGATATAATGAGAGTTGAACCTACACAGCTTTCAACTATAGAGGGAAACGATCAGTTTAAGGTTGAAAGAGTTCAAACTCTTAAGACTGCATGTTTCTCTATAAATGTTAAGGTTAAACCTTTAGATAATAAACTTGTACGTCAGGCATTAAGCTATGCTTGTGATAAGCAGAGCATAATTGACGTAGCTTATGAAGGAGCTGCTAAGCCTGCTCGTCTTCAGGCCAGTGATGTAAACTGCTTCGGCGTTGACTTCGGCGATGCAACAGATTTCTCATATAATCCTGATAAGGCAAAAGAATTGTTAGCAGAAGCAGGATATCCTAATGGATTGGATTTCTCGGATTACGGTATAGTTCTTGATGTAATGGGCGGAACATATTTTGAAAAGGCTGCTCAGATTTATCAGCAGAACTTAGCAGACATTGGCGTTAAGATTGAACTTCACAATACTTCAACTCCTGACGAAGATGCAGAAAGCGGAAACTTTGCTATGATGACTCAGTCTCTGTCATATCGTGCGGACTTCTCATACAATGTATGCCACTATGCTACATCCGGTATTGGCGGAAATAACTTCTCACAGCTGAGTGATCCATGGATTGATGAAATGTTTGCAAAGGCAGAAAGTGAAGCAGATCAGACTAAACGTGAAGCGCTTTACAAAGAATTGATTGCTTATATTGTTGACTTATGTCCTTCAATTCCTATTTTCCATCATGAATTGATATATGCTTGGAACAATGACAGAGTTGATGGCGTTGTACATGACTCAACAGTTCATCCATATTATTTCTATGAATGGAGCTTCAAATAATAGGCTTATATAAACTATTTAAGTGCGGCCTTGCAATTTTGCGGCCGCACATTTTTTATCATTTGGAGGTTACGACATGAATTTAGAAAAATTTGGACCTAAACATGTTTTAAAACATTTTTTAAACATATGTGCTATTCCTCATCCTTCAGGACATGAGGAGAAAGTATGCGCATATATAAAAGATTTTGCTGAAAAACACAATCATAAATATTTTGAAGATGAGGCAGGCAATCTTCTTGTTTATGTAGATGCTACTCCTGGATATGAAGATTCAGAGCCTTTCTTGATACAAGCTCATATGGATATGGTTCCGGCAAAAGTCGAAACGTCTAATCACGATTTTCTTAAAGACCCTATTAGTCTTAAACTTGTTGAAGATCGTTATTTGTATGCTGACGGAACGACACTTGGTGCTGATAATGCGGTAGGCATGATGTATATGCTTGCACTTATGGAAGATGACAGTGTCATACATCCGCCGCTTGAAATGCTGTTCACCGTTCGTGAAGAAGTAGGTCTAACAGGAATCAGAGAAGTTGATTTCTCTAAAATAAGTGCACGCAGAATGATGAACATGGATTGTGGTGACCCTGATACAATGTGTGTTTCAACCGCAGGAGCAGCATGCTGCCTGTTAAAGCTTCCGGTTTGCGAGGTTCCGGTTGTCGGAGAATTGATGGAAATTTCAATAGAAGGTCTTTTAGGCGGCCATGGCGGACTTATGATTGATTCCGGCAGAATTAGCGCCATTGTGGCTATGGGCAGGATTATGTGCCAGATGGTAAAGAAAGTTCCCTTTAATATTGTGTATACCAAGAGCGATAGGCTCAGCGGTATTGCTCCTGAGATGAAGGCAGTTATTGCTGTGAAAGAGGAGAATATCAGCTTTGCAAAAGAAGTTTTTGAAAAGATAAAATTTGAAATATGCAGTGAATATGAGAATCCGGAAAAGGATCTTGTTATTACTTTGGATAAATATAATGGCGAAAAGTATCAGGAGATGCTTGATGACAAATCATCTGAGCGCCTGCAGAGAATGCTGTATATGATGCCTTTTGGAGTGACCAAAAGAGATTGGGAGGAAAAAGAAACAATTTTATGCTCCAATAATACAATAGAGGTTGCTTTTAAAGAAAACAGTGTCGAAATGGATATGATGGTAAGAGCTCCCGGAGATGCCGTAAGAGATGAATTGGTTGACAGAATAGAAATATTAGCAGACCTTATCGGGGCAGAACTTGATGTTACCGACAGATTCGCAGGATGGCCTTATCGTAAAGATTCAGATTTGCAAAAAATCTGCAATGAAGCTTATACAGAGCTTACAGGTAAAATTTTGCAAGTTGAAAAGGAAAATGCTTGTGCTGAAACAGGAATTATACTGGGAGAGATTCCTGATATGGATATAGTAGCAATAGCTCCGTTGAGCAAAGGTGCGCATACGCCTTATGAGTATCTTGATTTAGAATCTGTTGAACCTTTCTGGAAGCTTCTCAATTTAATGCTTAAGAAGATGTGTTAGATTGATGGTGAGAATAATATGAGGAGGTGGCTTTATGCCTGAGCTGTTTTTTCCATATGGCAAAGATAAATTATCATATCAGATGCAGGAAGAATCTCTTGCCGGTGTAATCACTGGTTCAATGCATGATTATAAAGCAGTTAAAAGTCAATCAGAGCTTGTAAGGGAAGCAATGGCAAACCCTATTGGAACAGAGCGCCTTTCGGATATGGCAAAGGGAAAAGATAAGGTTGTCATAATTGCCAGTGATCATACTAGACCGGTACCGAGCAAAGTTATAATTCCACTTATGCTTGATGAGATACGCAAGGGCAATCCTAAAGCCGATATTACTATTTTAATTGCAACAGGATGCCACCGTGAGACTACAAGGCAAGAACTCGTTAATAAATTTGGTGAAGAAATCGTAGGAAAAGAAAAAATTTATATCCACGATTGCGACGATGAGGATAATCTTATAGACATAGGGGTTCTTCCTTCCGGCGGACAGTGTATAATCAATAAATTTGCTACGGAGGCAGATCTTTTAGTGGCAGAAGGTTTTATCGAACCACACTTTTTTGCTGGATTTTCAGGAGGACGTAAAAGCGTATTGCCGGGAATTGCAGGCAGAGACACTGTTTTGAGCAATCATTGTTCAGAGTTTATTGCACACGAAAAAGCCAGGACTGGAGTTATCGAAGGAAACCCAATACATAAAGACATGGTATGGGCTGCACGGAAAGCCAATCTCGCTTATATAGTTAATGTTGTAATCAACTCGGATAAAGATATTATATATGCTGTTTCCGGAGATTTGGAATATGCGCATGAAAAAGGATGTGAATTTCTCAAGTCTTTGTGTCAAGTGAAACCTGTTGACGCTGATATTGTCATATCAACTAACGGCGGTTACCCGCTAGATCAAAATATATATCAGGCAGTTAAGGGTATGACGGCATTATAATAATGATTGCCAAATCCAATGATGGTATTGGAGGAGATGCATTTTATCATCAGATGGCAGATGAGGCAGATATGGAAAAAACGTTAGCTGAATTTATGAAACGCAAACGCTATGAGACAGCGCCTGACCAATGGCAGACTCAGATTTTTATAAGAGTACTTAAAAAAGCTCATGTGATTTATATATCTGATGCGCCTGACCAAATAGTGAAAAATCTTCATATGACCCCGGCACATTCCATAGAAGAAGCCTTAAGCATAGCGAAAAAACTTTTAAATAATGAAAAAGCAAAGGTTACAGCCATACCTGACGGAGTTTCGGTAATCGTATCTGAGGAGGAACTGTAGAATGAAAAAAGCAGTTTTAATTCCTGATTCCTTTAAAGGAACCCTTTCATCTATAAAAATATGTGAGATAATCAAGGAGCGCATAAATGCTCGTTTCCCTTCATGCAAGGTGATTTCTGTCCCGGTAGCTGACGGAGGAGAAGGAAGCGTAGATTGTTTTCTTTCGGCTTTAGGAGGAGAAAGAATTTGGTGTGAAGTAAATAATCCATATTCTGAGAAGATGTCTGCATCATATGGTATATTGGCAGACGGCAAAACAGCTGTAATAGAGATGGCAGCTTGTTGCGGTCTTCCTCTTGTGGAGGATAGAAAAGACCCAATGAAGACTACAACTTTTGGTCTTGGAGAGCTTATTCTTGATGCTGCAAATAAAGGTTGCCAAAAGATAATCGTAGGACTTGGCGGTTCTTGCACCAATGATGCAGGCTGTGGTGCGGCAGCAGCTATAGGAATAAAATTTTATGATAAGGCAGGTAAAGAGTTTGTACCTGTTGGCGGAAATCTTGAAGAAGTAGTTCATATAGATGTGAGCACAAAGAATAAAGCTCTGGATAACGTGGAAATCGTTACAATGTGTGATATTGATAATCCTCTCTATGGAAAAAACGGCGCGGCATACATATTTGCCCCTCAAAAAGGTGCAGACGAAAGGACTGTTGAAATTTTAGATAATGGGCTCGTTTCTATAAGCAAAGTTATTGAGAAGAGTTTGGATATAGATGTAAAAAACATACCCGGAGGAGGAGCAGCAGGAGGCTGTGGAAGCGGCATGGTAGCATTTTTTAATTCTGATTTGCAGATGGGAATTGAAACGGTTCTGAATACAGTAGGCTTTGATAATATGATAGAGGATGCAGATGTGGTTTTTACTGGTGAGGGTAAGATGGACTCTCAGTCTCTGCGTGGCAAGGTTGTTATAGGTGTTGCCAGAAGAGCTAAGAAGCAGTTTGTACCGGTTATAGTAGTTGCCGGCGGATATGATGAGGATTTAGATAAAGCTTATGATGAGGGGATTACTGCTATATTTTCTATAAACAGGCTTCCTCAGGATTTGGAAGTGAGCCGTTATCACAGTGAGGAGAACCTGTCATTAACTGTAGATAATATTTTACGAACTGTTTTATTTGCAAAATCCCTTTAAAAACAGCGGCAGCATGGTTGCTGAATATTGGCATAATGAATAGTTGCCATTACATAGACACCAGTCATACATTAGGCCTCGCTCAAATACAGCGTAGGCCTTTGTTATATCATTTATAGAAAGCTCTTCTCTGAAAGAGCCGTCTTGCTGACCTTCTATGGCGATTTGCCTAAGCAGTTTGTAATAAGTTCTGTTTGTATCAAGTAAATGCCTCTCCCCCTTTGTTATAAGCTGCGATGAAAACAGTCGGCATAGCAAATCTACGGATACTGTATTTTCTATCATAAGGAATAGTTCCTGATTTAGATATATAAGTTTGTCTATTGGTGATAAGTCAGGATCCATAACTTCCAATAGTTCTTCATATTTTTCATCGAATAGATAAGAAAGAGAGCTGAGCAAAGCGTCTTTCCCCTCAAAATAGTGATAAAACGAACCTTTTGATGTTCCTGAAACATCTACGATTTCTTCGATAGTGGTATCATCATATCCTTGTTGATAAAATAGTTGCCAAGCGGCAGAAACTATTTTACCTTTTGTATTTCTTGATGATTTCTTTTTCATAATATATACCTCGAAAAAAATATGTTTATTTTTTAATACAATTTTTAGTATAGAATTAAGTATAACAAATAAATTATTAAATTTCAATAATTATATCAAATATATTATAGATATTTATTAAAAAAAGTACAGAATAAATTCTGTATTTCATTCTAGTTTTGATTGTGCTACAATAATGAAGTCAAAAGGAAGAGAGGAAAAGAAAATGAGTTTTAAATTAGCAAAGTATATCGAACCTGATTTTACACAAGAAAAATTCATCAAGGCGCCGGATGCGAATTTAGTTTTAGCCCCCCGCGCTAAAGCTGCCCCGAAAGGCTTCCACGCAACTTCAATATTCCCCGAATATTTTAAAATAGAAGGCAAATGGCATTTGGCGGAAGACAGCAGAATGGATGCAGTTCCTGTGTGGGACGGAGAAAAAATCAGAGTAGTAGAATTCAGAAATATAAAAGAAGGCGATCTCGTAGTTGTAGGAAGAAGCGAAGATGCTTCTGAGGGCATATATGTTCACGACGACTGCTGGGAAAGAGAAGAGGAAGATGATACAAAGAATACTTTCGCTTTTCGCCAGAGCAGAAGCAGGGAGACTTCCTTTACTCAGGATTATGAGAATCTTGTAGAGCTTTTAAAATATGAAAAAGAAAACAATGGTTATGTTGTCTGGGTTTTAGGCCCTGCGTGCAGTTTTGATGTAGAAGCAAGACGTGTTATGGGAGAGCTCATTGCTCAAGGATATTGTCAGGCATTGCTGGCAGGAAACGCCCTTGCAACTCATGATCTTGAAGCAGGATATTTGGGTACTGCGCTTGGATGCGACATAAAGAATCAAAAGCTGCATTTTATGGGCCATTACAATCATTTAGATACTATCAATGCAATAAATACTTACGGATCGATTCCTGATTTTATAAAAGGTGAAAAAATCGATAATGGTATAATATACAATTGTGTTAAAAATAAAGTTCCATTTGTTCTAAACGGTTCAATAAGAGACGACGGACCTCTGCCGGAAGTTTTTGAGCACACATATGTAGGGCAGGATACTATAAGAATGCATGTACGCAGGGCAACTACAGTTATAGGTATGGCGACAGTTCTTCATACCATAGCGACAGGTAATATGACGCCTACGTATAGAGTTTTAGAAGACGGAAGCATAAGACCGGTACATTTTTATATGGTTGACACTTCTGAGTTTGCGGCAAATAAACTGGGCGACAGAGGAAGCCTTGCTGCTAAAGGTATTGTTACGAATGTTCAGGATTTTATGAGAAATCTGAGCAATGGATTAAAGTTATAGAAAGAGAATTAATTATGAATTATGAGATTATAGCATTTATATTATATTTTATTATCGTGTTGGTAATAGGAATATATTTCTTTATTAAAGAAAGAGGTGGCGGAGAAAAAGAATATTTTTTAGGCGGACGTTCTATGGGACCTTGGGTAACTGCAATGTCGGCACAGGCGTCGGATATGTCAGCGTGGCTTTTAATGGGACTGCCGGGAAGCATATTGGCATTTGGATTCGGCCAAATGTGGATAGGAATAGGGCTTGCGCTTGGTACTGCTGCAAACTGGATATTTGTTGCTAAGAGGCTGAGAAAGTTTTCAAAGGAGACCAACGACGCAATCACTTTACCGCAGTATTTATCGGGAAGATTTGCGTCACAGAGTCCTGTGTTACAGATACTTTGTGCAGTAATATTTTTCGTATGTTTCACCATATATGTAGCATCGGGATTTGTAGCAGGGACGTCTGTGTTCACCACCATATTCCCGTCATTGTCAGAAAGCACAGCTATGGCAGTGTTTGCGGTAATTATAATTGCTTATACGTTTTTAGGCGGATTTAAAGCTGTTTGCTGGACGGATTTTTTCCAAGGATTGTTGATTTTAGTAGCCTTACTGGCAGTTCCTGTAGTGATTGTATTTACCATGGATTTGGATACGGGATTGTTGTCGCAAGTTTACAGTTATGTTGATGGAGCCAGCGGACAGACAGTAGTGTGCGAATTTGGAGACAGCCTTTTCAATTCGAGCTGGCAGGATATTTTGTCAGGTCTTGCATGGGGCCTTGGATATTTTGGAATGCCTCACATATTGGTACGCTTTATGTCTATAGAAAAACCTTCTATGATAAAGAAAAGTGCAACAGTTGCAATAATATGGGTTGTACTTTCTCTGGGAGCGACCTGCTTAATAGCTTATTTAGGAAGAATGTTGCTGGCAGAGGAGTTGTTGGTATCAGGAGCACAGAGTAATATATTTATTGCATTTGCAAGAATGTTGTTCCCGGGAGTTATTGCAGGTGCGTTACTTGCAGCCATAATTGCGGCTTCAATGTCTACGGCGGATTCACAGCTTCTTGTTGCGTCTAGCTCATTCACATCAGATATTTACAAACCTATGTTTCGCAAGAACGCCGGCGATAAGGAAATATTGTGGGTTGGAAGAGCTGTTGTAATGGTGGTTGCAGTGATTGCGTACTTTATAGCTTCCAGCAAAGGCGCAGGAGCACAGGCTATAATGGATATGGTAGGAAATGCATGGGGCGGCTTTGGATCATCATTTGGACCGGTTATACTTTTGTCACTGTTTTGGAGAAGATTTACAAGTAAAGGAGCTATTGCAGGCATAATAGGAGGCGCTACGGTAGATGTGCTTTGGTATTTATTCCTTGCATCTCCTACAGGCATTTATGAGCTTTTACCTGGATTTGTTGCAGGAATGTTCTGTGCAGTTGTTGTAACACTGCTTGATAAGAAGCCTTCAAAAGAGGTTTTGGACATATATGATAGAGCCGCAGCCGAAGATATAGATGATTGACGAAAGTGTTGGAAATAGTGAAATGGAAAAAGGCCTAAGACAATTTTTAGAAGAACATTCAAAAATTAATCCCGTATCATTTCACATGCCTGGGCATAAAGGCAAACAATTTTATGAGAGAATGGGATATGGCAGAGTTATAGAAGATTTTACGAACTGTGATATTACAGAAATTCCGGGAGCAGACAATCTGTTTCAGGCCGAAGATGTAATCTTGCAGACCATGAAAAAGTATGAAAGTCTCTATGGCGTAAAAAAATCCTACCTTTTGGTCAATGGAAGTTCAGTGGGAATTATAGCTGCGGTGCTTGCTACAGTTCCAAAAGGCGGCAAGATGATTATGGCAAGAAATTGTCATAAATCGGTTTTCAATGCGTTGAACTTAGGAGATGTTGAACCTGTGTATGCATTGCCGGAAGTCGAAAATGATTATGGGATTTTGGGAAAGGTCACCACTGAAGAGATAGTCAGATGTCTTGATGAAAATCCTGATGCGGAAGCAGTGATTTTGCCAAGCCCAAACTATTATGGGATTTGCAGCGACATTGAAAGTATTTCCCGGGAAGTTCATAGGCGCGGAAAAGTACTGATTGTCGATCAAGCGCACGGTGCGCATTTGAAATTCTTTGATGAAGATTGGTGCCCCGGCGCATCAGAAAATCTTGGCGCTGATGTGGTTATAAACAGCACTCATAAGACCCTTGGATCATTTACTCAGACAGCGGTTATGAATATATGTACTGATTGTGTGGATTTAAATGTCTTTGAAGATAAACTTCAGGCTATAGAAAGCTCCAGTCCGTCTTATCCTCTTATGATGACTCTCGACATTAATGCAGATATTATGCTTGAGAAAGGGGTAGAGCTGATACTTGACTGGAAGAAAAATTTGGAGTGGTTTTATGAAGAAGCATCAAAAATAGATGGACTTGTTTTGATGAACACAAAGCAGCTGGATAGAACAAAGCTTAATATAGACATGTCTGCATATGGATTTGACGGCAACATGCTTGAGTCGTTTTTGATGGAGCGCAGCATATTTGTGGAACTTGTCTCCGGTAATATGGTTATGTGTATGACCGGAATCGGAAATATTCGCAGTGACTATGAAAGACTTATAGAAGCACTTAGAGAGCTGTCACAAAGCTGCAATATGACTGATGAAGTCATGCATAAACCTGCGGCGGTTTTGACTAAAAAACTTGAAAAGAGAAGTGTGCCTAAGGCGAGAGAGGCAGTTTCTTTAGATAAAGCATGTGGCAGAGTGTGCGCAATGTCAATTGTTCCATATCCTCCGGGTATTCCTATAGCCTGTCCCGGTGAAGTTCTGGACGACGAAGTTCTTAGTTATATAAGGTCGCTAAGGAATACCGGAGAAAAAGTAATCGGAGTTAGCAAAGATATGGAAGTCTGGGTAGGCAAAGAATAAATTTTAAGAGGAAGAAGTGATTCTTCCTCTTTTTTGTGGTGTGTTGTACGTTTTTTACAAGTTATTGATTTTAGCCAACAGTTTTGTCGAAAATAGTTGGCATTTGGGAACTCTTTTTTTGATTTGTACAACATTCGACATGATTTGATGTAGTTCGACAAGAAAAATTATAAAATTGTTGGTGTTTTACCACATGAAAGAAAAAAGTGGCAACATGAGGTGTACCCTCAGGAGAATAGGGGAAACATGGGATAATATTTATTGAATGGAATTAAATGTTTTGTACAAACCCCGATAAATTGAATATTTTTGGGTAATTGGCAGGGTCTGACCCCGAAAAACATGTCTAAATAAGGCATTTTGCAGGGTTAGATTTTCTTGAATTTTATAAAATATGGTCTGTATGACGTATATATCAAGGAGAAAAGCTGATTTCAACGATTTTTTTACCCTGCAAATTTAACGAAAAAGCAAAGCTTTTCGGGGTCAGACCCTGGGCGATACCACAAAAAAGATAAATTTTCGGGGTTTGACCTGCTATTCAGAAAACAAAATTTTTCGGATAAATATTAAAAGTTTACAGCATATATATTTATCAAACGATAGGATAATTTTGTAATGTCCAGGAATTAGCAGTTTATTAACTACTCCCTTTGTGTAATACCTATATAATCATAGTTTTTTGTTTTACTTTGACATTCCGGTACTCAAAACAACATTTTCTTGTATTCCCAGAAGCTTCATAGTGATAATTATGAAAGTTTTTGATGATTTTTGAGTGATAATGTTGTATAATGTACTTCGTATGATTATGTATAAAATTTAGAAAGGAAGGTCTCAACAAATGAGTCACAAACATTTACAGAGCATCCATGTGAGTCATTACAAGCACACTGCCGGTTGTGCCACAGAAGTAATGCCTATTCCGGATGTTGTAAAAATTTCCATGTCTCAGCATATTGGAGCACCTTGCAAACCTTTAGTAAAAAAAGGTGACTACGTTAAAGTAGGACAGCTAATAGGTGATGTTGACGCTTTTGTCAGTGCACCGATTCACTCTAGTGTTTCAGGTACGGTAACAGGTATCGAAGAACAGAGATCCGCAGTAGGCGGAGTTGATACTTTGGTTGTTATCGAGACAGATAAGAAGCAGGAAATTTTTGAAGGAATCAAACCGCCTGAGGTGAATGACTTACAAGGATTTATAAAGGCTGTAAGAGACAGCGGTCTTGTAGGTTTAGGCGGAGCTTCTTTCCCTACACACATTAAGTTTAATCCAAAGAATATCGACGATGTTCATACTTTGATAGTAAATGCTGCAGAGTGCGAACCGTTTATTACTTCTGACCATAGACTTATGCTGGAAGATACTGAGGATTTGATAAGCGGCATGCAGCTTGCTATGAAGTACATAGGACTTGATGAAGGATTCATAGGAATTGAAGAAAACAAGCCTGATGCTATTGCACATTTAGATAAAGTGCTGGCAGACAAAGGTATCACAAACATTAAAACTTTTAAACTTCAGGCAAGATATCCAAAGGGAGCAGAAAGAGTTTTAGTTTACGAAATTACAGGCAAGACCATGAATGCAGGCGTACTTCCTGCTGACCTTGGCGTTATTCTTTCCAACGTAACAACATTTGCTAAACTTGGAGAATATTTTAGAACAGGAATGCCTCTTATTTCAAAGAGAATGACTGTAGACGGAGATGCGGTTAACCAGCCTAAGAATGTTATAGCACCTATAGGAGCTATGATTAACGATGTTATCGCTTTCTGCGGAGGATATAAGCAGGAACCTAGAAAGATTCTTATGGGCGGACCTATGATGGGAAGAGCTATTTTCTCCGATGAAATGCCTATAGTTAAGAATAACAATGCAATTCTGGCATTTTCTAAAGCACAGTCTTTAGTTAAGGAAGAAACTGCATGTATCAATTGCGGCAGATGTCATCAGGCTTGCCCGTTCAAGCTGATTCCTACTGCTTTGGCAGACGCATATGACAGAAGAGACGCACAGGCGCTGTCTGACTTAAAGGTTATGCAGTGTATGGAATGCGGAAGCTGTTCATACGTATGTCCTGCAAGAAGACCTCTGGGCTTCACTAATAAGCTTGGAAAAGCTGTGGTAAAGGAGGCTGGAATTAAGTAATGGAAAAGAAAACTTACAGCAATTTAGTAGTATCATCAGCTCCTCATATCGTAAGCAGTGTAGATACCAGCAGAATCATGGCAATGGTTCTTTTGGCAATGGTACCGTCGCTTGTAGTAAGCGTTTACGTTTTCGGAATGAGAGTACTGGCATTAACTGCAGTTTGTATCGTAGCGTCTGTATTCTTTGAATGGGCTTACAATAAGTTGATGAAAAAAACTCAGACAGTAGGTGATTTAAGTGCAGCAGTTACAGGTATGCTTATCGCATTTAACGTTCCTTCAGGACTTCCGTTCTGGATTGCAATTTTGGGATGTTTTATCGCAATTATAATTGTAAAACAGCTTTACGGAGGAATAGGCAAAAATTTAGTAAACCCTGCAATTACAGCAAGAATAGTTCTGTTTATTTCATTTGCAACAGAAATGACTACATGGCCGCTTCCTAGAATGGCAGCAGATGCTGTTTCAACAGCTACTCCTCTTGGAATTTTGGCAGAAGGCGGAGCAGAACTTCCTAATAATATGGAACTTTTCCTTGGATTTGTTGGCGGATCAATGGGTGAGGTAAGTGCAATAGCTCTTATGGTAGGCGGTCTCTTCCTGATTTGGAAGAAAGTTATCAGCCCGATTATTCCTTTTACTTTTATAGGAACAGTATTCGTATTTGCGTTTATTTATTATAGTGTTACAGGCGATGGCAATGCACTTGATATGGCAATATTCCATATCCTTGCAGGCGGCGTAATGCTGGGTGCTTTCTTTATGGCGACAGATTATGTTACCACACCGCTTTTGCCTATGGGCAAAGTTATTTTCGGAATAGGTTGCGGGCTTATCACAATGCTGATAAGACTATTTGGTCAATATCCAGAGGGAGTTTCATTCTCCATTCTGCTTATGAACGTACTTACTCCTTTAATCAATAACTTCTGTCAGAATAGAATGTATGGAGGTGCAAAGAAAAATGAAAAATAATACATTTAAAGAATATATTGCACCTACTGTTGTTTTGGTAATCATATGCCTTGTTATAACAGGAGCTTTAGCAGGAGTAAACTCCATAACAGCGCCTATTATAGAAGAAAACAGTGAAAAGGCCGCAAATGAGGCTAGATTTGAACTTCTTCCTGATGCAGACGATTTTACTCCTTATGATGGTGAGCTTGCAGTTTTGGAAGAGGGAAAAGTATATATATCAGATTGTTATGTTGCCAATAACGGCGCAGGAATAGTAGTTACTGCAAAGACTAAGTCTTTTGGCGGTATATTGACTGAAATGATAGGTATTGATAAGGATGGGGCTATTACAGGAGTTAAGGTTACGGCTCATGGTGATACTCCAGGCCTTGGAACAAAGGCTCATGATCCAGAATATTTGAAGCAGTATAAGGGTCTTAAAGAATACACTTCGACTGCTGCTAAGGATGATGCAAATGTTACTCACGTATCAGGAGCAACAGTATCTTCAAATGCAGTTCACTACGGTGTGGCTGCTGGCCTTGAACAGCAAAAAATAGTGGGAGGTGCTAAATAATGGAAAAGAAAACGAGTAAATTAAGCATCTTAACCAAAGGTATAATTAAAGAAAACCCTGTACTGGTATTGCTTCTTGGAACATGTCCTACACTGGCAACTACCGGTTCAGCGTTAAATGGTTTAGGCATGGGTGTTTCTGCAATGGCAGTACTCATATGCTCAAATATAGTAATTTCTTTGTTGGCTAAAATTATTCCTGATAAAGTAAGAATCCCATGTTACATAGTAGTAATAGCCGGATTCGTAACATTGGTACAGTTCGCACTTCAGGCATTTGTTCCGGCTCTTTATTCATCATTAGGATTGTTCATCCCATTGATTGTAGTAAACTGTATCATACTGGGAAGAGCCGAAATGTTTGCTTCAAAGAATAATCCTCTTGATTCTGCTCTTGACGGTATCGGTATGGGTCTTGGATTCACTTTGGCTCTTGGAGTAATGGGTGCAATCAGAGAAATCCTTGGAGCAGGAACTATTTTCGGTGTTGCATTACCTTGGCTCAGTGCACATCCTATGATGATAATTGCGCTGGCACCGGGCGGATTCTTCATCTTTGCTGTTATGATTGCAGCAATTAACTTCTTTACCAATGGTAAGGGCGTTAAAAAGAAAGAATTTGGATGTGCAGGATGCGCTATGGCATCTATTTGCAGCCAGGAAAAATGCCTTGAAGAATTAGATAAGAAAGGAGCTGACGCATAATGGAATTTTTTACGATTTTAGTAAGTGTAATTTTAGTAAATAACTATGTATTGGCTCAATTCCTCGGAATATGTCCTTTCTTAGGCGTATCCAAGAAGCTTGACTCTGCAGTAGGTATGGGTGTTGCCGTTATCTTCGTAATGGTATTGGCAACTGCTGCTACATGGCCGATAATGAGAGTGTTAGAATCACTTGAAATCGGATATTTGCAGACAATAGTATTTATCCTCGTTATTGCAGCCCTTGTACAGTTTGTAGAAATGGCTCTTAAAAAGTTCATACCGGCTTTACATAAAGCGCTTGGAGTTTATCTGCCGCTTATCACTACTAACTGTGCTGTACTCGGTGTTTGTATTTCCAATATCGACGAAGGATATGGATATGCAGAAGCATTGGTTAACTCTGCAGGTGCAGGAATCGGATTCCTTCTTGCTATGATTCTCTTCTCAGGAATGAGAAGCAAGCTAGAGGGCAATACTGCTATTCCAAAAGCATTCCAGGGTGTGCCTATTACGTTAGTTACAGCTGCATTCCTGTCCCTTGGATTTATGGGATTCGGCGGATTAGTATAAGGAGGCGATTAAAAATGAGTATTTTAATACCTGTAGCCCTCGTCGTAGCCATAGGCTTCGTATTGGCTGTTATTCTGACTATCGCTTCAAAGATTTTCTTTGTGCCTGTAGATGAAACAGTTGCAAATTTAAGAGCAGAACTTCCGGGAGCTAACTGCGGTGCTTGCGGTTATGCAGGATGCGATGATTATGCCAATGCATTGGCAGAAGACCCTTCCATTGGCGCTTCAAAGTGCCCTGTAGGCGGAGCAGATGTTGCTGCAAAGCTTGCTGAGATTTTGGGAGTTGAAGCAGGTTCGGCAGAACCTCAGGTAGCAGTAGTTATGTGTAACGGCAATAAGGATGCTGCTAAAACAATTATGGAATATCAGGGACTTAGCACATGTTCAGCTGCAAAACAGCTTTATGGCGGTCTCAGCGCTTGTGCTCATGGATGTATAGGTCTTGGAGATTGTGAAGCAGCATGTCCATACGGCGCCATTAAAGTCTGCAACGGAGTGGCTGTTGTAGACAGAGAGACATGTGTAGGATGCGGAATATGCGCAAAACAATGTCCTAATCATGTTATAAGAATTGCCCCTGCAAAGAACAAAGTTATTGTTCAGTGTAATTCAAAAGATGCAGGTGCAAAGACAAGAAAAGTTTGCTCAAATGGCTGTATAGGATGTAAGAAGTGCGAAAAGGCTTGTAAGTTTGAGGCTATCAAGGTTGAAGACAACCATGCAATGATAGATCCTGAAAAGTGCAAGAACTGCGGACTTTGTGCAAAAGAATGTCCTACAGGTGCTATCATTAATATGAGAGCAAAGAGAAAACCGGCAGCTCCTGCAGCACCGGCTGCGGAAGCAAAAGAAGCGTAAGAACCTACCTTTCTATTAAAAATATAAAAGCCTCTCGATTTGAGAGGCTTTTTATAAATTACTTTAGGAGTACAATATCATGGCAGATAAGAGAACAGATATAGACGCATTGGCAGGCGAGAGATGGTTTGCAAAAGAGAACAACATAATAGATGATATGAAAGAACTGTGGGGAGACTGGGGAGTACATTCAGAGGTAGATGAATTAAAATCAGTATTGATGCGCCGTCCAG
>CAJUQR010000006.1:112604-160651 GCA_910588185.1 uncultured Peptostreptococcaceae bacterium | reverse complement strand
TAAGAAAGCGTAAAGCATCAGAGATGTAATATATGTCTTAAGGGACGAGATAAATGAAACCGGAGCACTTATATGAGTGCTCCGGTTTTTATATTGTTGACAAATTAAAGCAAAACTTACTGCAAAATGTATTCACTATTTTGTCATAAAAAGTTGAGTTTTGTATTGACGCATGATATAATAAATAGAAATAGATAAATTAAAAACAAATATTATTTTATGCGAATGGAGTAGTACTAATATGGATATTATCAATAGTAAAAAGTTTAGAATCTTTTTACTTGCAGTACTCGACATATGCTGTGTTGCTTTTAGCTCTCTTTGTGCACTTACCCTTAGATTTGATGTATCATCAATACCAGATCAGTATTTTCAAGGTGTAATTAAGAGTATGCCTATATATTTTGTTATAGTAATAACGGTAATGGCAATGTTTAAACTATATAACAGAGTGTGGACGTATGCTTCGATAAGCGAGGTTTTCTCTATATTGAAAGCTTCGGTTGCAATTGAAGTTTTTTTTGTGTGTTATCATGTTTTTGCACAGGTATCTATGCCAAGGAGCTATTTTCCTCTTAGCTTTGGAATAATGACAGTACTTTTTGTATGTATAAGGTTCACTAAGGTAGTTTTAAAATCGATAAATAATTCAAACGTTAGAAAAAATAAAATAAATAACAGAATAATGGTAATAGGAGCGGGAGCTGCTGCTGCTATTTTGATTAAAGAATTTAAAATGAGAGATGCGGGTTCAGAAGTAATATGTGCCATAGACGATAATAAGAATAAAAGGAATAAATATATATTAGGTGTACCTATAGTAGGAAATAGAAGAGATATTGCATATAATTTGGAAAAATATAATATAGACGAGATTATAATAGCAATTCCGTCAGCTGATATAAATAATACTAAAGAGATAATTAAAATATGTCAGGAAACGCAAAAACCGGTTAAAATTTTACCGGCAGTATCTAAAAGCTTAACTTCTTCACTTACTAAGGAAGTTAGACCTGTAAAATATGAAGACTTGCTTGGAAGAGAACCTATAAAGGTAGACTATGAGGGTATAGGGGACTTTATAAATAATAAAACTGTGCTTGTTACAGGAGGAGGAGGTTCAATAGGCTCAGAGCTTTGTAGGCAGATAGTAAGCTATGGGCCTGAGAAGCTTATAATCTTTGATATATATGAAAATAATGCATATGATGTTCAGATGGAAATAGAAAGGCATTTTCCTTATGCCAATATTTCGGTATTGATAGGATCTGTAAGGGACTTTGATCGTATGGAGGCTGTATTTAAGAAGTACAAGCCTCAGATTGTATATCATGCTGCGGCTCACAAGCATGTGCCTTTGATGGAAAAATCTCCCAATGAGGCTATTAAAAACAATTGTCTAGGCACTCTCAATGTTGTTAAGCTGTCTGAAAAATATAAAGTTGAAAATTTTGTGCTTATATCTACAGATAAGGCAGTCAGACCGACGAATGTTATGGGAGCAACTAAAAGAATCTGTGAAATGATAGTACAGATGTATGCTAAAAAGAGCGAAAATACTCGCTATGCCGCTGTAAGATTTGGCAATGTGCTTGGAAGCAATGGTTCAGTGATACCTTTGTTTCTCAAACAAATAGAAGAGGGGGGGCCGGTGACAGTCACTCATAAAGACATAACTAGATTTTTTATGACTATACCTGAGGCTGTTTCACTTGTCCTTCAAGCAAGTCTTTTTGCCGAAGGTGGTGAAATCTTTGTACTTGATATGGGTAGACCTGTTAAAATTTATGAATTAGCTGAGAATTTAATAAGGATTAAAGGCTTTAGGCCAAATCAAGATATAAAGATAGAAATTACAGGTTTGCGTCCGGGGGAAAAATTGTTTGAGGAATTGCTCATGGATGAGGAAGGTCTTAAAAAGACAGAAAACAATATGATACACATTGGAAAACCTATTGAGTTTGATGAAGAAAAGTTCCTTCAAAAATTGGATATTCTCATTAAAACCAGTTTTGAAAATAGCATAAGGATTAAAGAATTGACAGAAGAAATTTGTGAAACTTATACGATTACAGATAATTAAGGAGTTAGCTTATTATGAACATACCATTTTCACCGCCGGATATTACGCAAAGGGAAATTGATTTAGTAGTTGAGGCTTTGCGTTCAGGATGGATTACAACAGGACCAAAGGTAAAAGAATTTGAAAAAAAGTTGTCGGAGTATGTTGGAAATGCTAAAACGGTTTGTTTAAATTCAGCGACTGCTGCAATGGAAATGACATTGAGGGCTTTGGGTATAGGTCAAGGAGATGAAGTTATAGTTCCGGCGTACACTTATACAGCTACATGTAGCGTTATATGTCATGTAGGAGCAACACCAATAATTGTGGATATTTCTAAAGACTCATATGAAATGGATTATGATAATTTAGATAAATTTTTTAATGAGAAAACAAAGGCTATAATGCCGGTTGATTTGGCAGGCATACTTTGTGATTATGATAAAATATACGAATGTGTAGAAAGAAATAAAAATAAATTTGTTGCTAAAAATCATATACAAAAGGGTTTTAACCGAGTTATAGTTATTGCAGACTGCGCACATGGATTTGGCGCTGTAAAGAGTAGAAAAAAAGCGGGTGCTCTTGCTGACTTTACATGTTTCTCTTTTCATGCAGTTAAAAATCTTACTACAGCTGAGGGTGGAGCAGTGACTTGGTTAAGCAGAGATTTCATAGATGACGAAAAACTGTATAGGGATTATATGAATCTTTCTCTTCATGGACAAACGAAAGATGCTTTTAATAAAAATAAACCCGGAATGTGGGAATACGATATAGTTTCGCCTGCATATAAGTGCAATATGACCGATCTGCAAGCAGCTATAGGATTAGGACAGCTTTGCCGCTATGAAGATATGTTAAATCGCAGGCATGAGATAATTGATAAGTATAATAGTTGTTTGAAAAATTATCGTGTGAAGCTTCTTAATCATGGAGATGAATTTCATAAATCAAGCGGGCATTTATATTTGATGAGGATTGAAGGAATAGATGAAGAAGAAAGGAATATCATCATAGAAAAGTTTGCAGAAAAAGGTGTAGCTACTAATGTTCACTATAAACCATTGCCAATGATGACGGCCTATAAAAATATGGGATTTGATATTGCGGATTATCCCAATGCCTTTGAGGCATATAAGAATGAGATAACCTTGCCTTTGTACAGTAAACTTACAGACGAGCAAGTAGAATATATTGAAGACGCAATAAGAGAAGTTTTAGGAGTATATAAGCGTTGATTTTACCAGATTGGGAAGCTTTGCCAAAGAAAATGCAAAGTGAAAATGTAAGAAAATATTATATAAAATTGGAAAGAAAAAAAGGCAGCTTATTTTTAAAAAGATGTTTTGATTTTTTAGTTGCCTTGATAATTCTTATAATTACATCACCTGTTTTATTGATTTTAGCGCTGCTCATAAAAGTTGACTCGAAAGGACCTGTATTTTATCGTCAGGAGAGAGTTACATGCGGCAATAAGATATTTAAAATCTTTAAATTTAGGACTATGATTCAAGATGCAGATAAAATTGGTGCTTTAGTTACTACACAACAGGATCCGAGGATTACTAAAGTTGGCAATAAAATAAGAAAATGCAGGCTTGATGAGTTGCCTCAACTATTTAATATAATAAAAGGCGATATGAGTTTTGTAGGAACAAGACCTGAAGTCAGAAAATATGTAGACAAATATACTGATGAAATGATGGCTACATTGCTTTTGCCGGCCGGAGTTACTTCCCTTGCCAGCATAAAGTACAAGGACGAAGATGAGATAATCTCTAAATATGAAGCAGAAGATGAAAATATAGATGATATATATATTAAACACGTTTTGCCGGAAAAGATGAAATATAATTTAGAATATCTAAAAAATTTCAGCTTCTGGGGAGATATCAGTCTGATGTTTAAGACTTTTATATGTGTTCTTAAGTAAAAAGAGGAAGATTTGAATGAATATATTGTTAATAAATCATTATGCAGGTTCTTCAGATATGGGAATGGAGTTTAGACCTTATTATTTCGCTAAAGAATGGATAAAGATGGGTCATAAAGTGGATATAATAGCAGCTGATTATTCACATCTTAGAAGAAAGAATCCTGAAATCTCAAAAGATTTTGAGCATAAAAATATAGAAGATATTGAATATCACTGGATAAAGACAAATAGATATGAAGGTAATGGAGCCAAAAGAGCTATTACGATGGTAAAGTTTGTTTGTAAGCTGTGGTTTAATATAAAAAAAATTATTAGGGAAATTGATCCCGATGTAGTAATATGTTCATCCACATATCCGCTGGATACGTTTGTTGGTCAGAGGATAAGGAGAAAATCGAAGAAAAAGGTGAAGCTTATACATGAAGTACATGATATGTGGCCTGCTACTCTTATAGAAATAGGTGGAATGTCAAAATACAACCCATTTGTAATTGCAATGCAGATAGGAGAAAATAGCGCATACAAACATTCGGATAAGGTTGTGTCGCTATTGCCTTATGCAGAGGAATATATGAAAAACCATGGGCTTAAAGATGGAAAATTTGTTTGTATACCTAACGGAATAATAGAAGAAGAATGGAAAAATCCATTGCCTTTACCAGAACAACATAAGAAAGTATTAGAAGAATTACATAGAGAAAAAAAGTTTGTAGTAGGATATTTTGGTGGACATGCATTATCGAATGCATTGGATAATTTAATAGAAGTAGCTAAAAAAACTGATGATAATGACATTTGTTTCGTTTTGGTCGGAGATGGAGTAGAAAAGGAACGACTTATAAAACGAAGTATAGAAATGAAGTTAGATAATGTAATATTTCTTGAAACAATACAGAAAAAATCTATTCCTAGCTTATGCAAGGAATTTGATTGCATATACATAGGGGCGCTTGAATCAACTCTTTATAGATTTGGATTGTGCATGAATAAGATGTTTGATTCTATGATGGCAGGAAAACCTATAATATGTGCGATTACAACACCTGAAACTTATATTGAGGAATATGGATGTGGAGTTAGGGTGGATTCAGATGATATTAATGGATGTTTGAAAAGCATAGAAAAAATTAAAAAGATGTCAAAAGGGGAAATAATAATGATGTGTCAAAAAGGCAGAACGGCTGCTTTAGAGACATTTAACTATGAAAGCTTGGCAGATAAATTTGAGAAAATAATATATAAATAATAATTGGATCTAATGGAGAAATAAAATGAAAGAAGAGTTGCTGAAAAAAATTAAAGATAAAGAAATTATCGTCGGCGTAGTTGGACTTGGATATGTGGGACTTCCTCTTGCAGTTGAAAAAGCGAAAGCAGGATTTAAAACCATAGGATTTGATGTACAAAAAGAAAAAGTAGATTTAGTTAATAAAGGTCACAATTATATAGGGGATGTTGTTGATGATGATCTTAAAAATATCGTTGAGAGCGGTATGCTAAAAGCGACCACAGATTTTAGTTTTGTTAAAGATGTAGATTTTATTGCAATTTGTGTTCCCACTCCTCTTGATAAGCATCAGCAGCCGGACATAAGTTATGTTAAATCCTCGGCCGAAGAAATATCCAAATATTTGACAAAAGGAACTATGGTTGTTCTCGAGTCAACAACTTATCCTGGAACTACAGAGGAACTGTTAAAACCTATTTTAGAAAAGTCAGGATTTAAATGTGGCGAAGACTTTTATCTTGGATTTTCTCCGGAAAGAGTTGATCCCGGCAATAAACAGTTTAAGACAAAGAATACTCCTAAAGTAGTTGGCGCAATAGGCTATGATGCAAGGGAAGTAATTGCGGCTATGTATAGAGCTGTTCTTGATGGAGATGTATATGAAGTATCGTCACCTGCTGTTGCAGAGATGGAAAAGATATTGGAAAATACCTATAGAAATATAAACATAGGCTTGGCGAATGAAATGACTATATTATGTAATAAGATGGGGATAGATTACTGGGAAGTAGTAGATGCTGCAAAGACCAAGCCTTATGGTTTTCAGGCTTTTTACCCTGGACCAGGTCTTGGAGGACACTGTATACCTCTTGATCCGTATTATCTTTCATGGAAAGCAAGAGAATATGGATTCCATACGTCTATGATTGAAAGCTCTATGATGGTAAATGACAGAATGCCGGAGTATTGTGTTGAGAGATCTATGGCTATTTTGAATCGTCATAAAAAGGCACTTAATGGATCTAAAGCGCTTGTTCTTGGAGTGGCCTACAAAAATGATATTGATGATTATAGAGAAAGCCCTGCGATAAGAATTATTGATGAGCTTAAAAAAGTTGGCGCATGTGTGGACTTTTATGATCCATGGATAGCGGAATATAAGAATAATGGACAAGTGTTCAGAGGTATTGACTGTATTGATGAAAATATAGTATCAGATTATGATTTGGTTGTAATAACGGCTGCTCATACTAATTTTGATTATGATATGATTCAGAAAAATGCTAAGATTATATTCGATACGAGAAATGCAATGAAAGACATAAAGAATAGAGAAAATATAGAGGTATTATAGCTTAAAATATTTGTATGAGGAGATATTATGCACAATTGGAGATATCAATCTAAAGATATTTTAGACAGTTTTGGTGGACAGTGTGTAAGCGCTATAAATAATGTTAACATATATAGTGTTTCAACTGTCAGCGAACCTAAAAATAATTGTATGATCTTTGTAACTTCAGACAAATGGAAAGAGGAGTATAAAGAAAAATTAGGAAGTGTGAATAATAGTTTTATTATTATTGAAAAAGCCATAATGGATAATATGGGCTTGATATTAGAAAATAATCATGTTGTGTTAGTAGAAAATTCTCGTTTGTATTTTGCAAAAGCTTTAGGAGAAATTGTAAAAAGTAGAAAAACTAATAGACAGTATAAAGTTCTGAATAATTTTGTCATAATGGGAGAAAACGTAAAAATAGGAAATGGATGCACGTTTGAACCTTTTACATTTATAGACCATGATGTTATTATAAAAAATAATGTTACAATTAAGACAGGTGCAAAGATAAGGCAATATACAAAGTTGGGTAATAACGTGGTTATTGGTGAGAACAGCGTTATAGGAGCCCAAGGATTTGGTATTGAAAAAGATTTAGATGGCAGACCTATTAGAATACCACATGTAGGAGGTGTTTGTATTGAAGATAATGTTGAGGTTGGGGCACTGACGTCTATTGTAGCTGGAACTATTGTACCTACTCATATTGCGCAGAATTGTTTTATTGATGATTTGAATCATATTGCACATAATTGTATAATTGACGAGGGTACTTTGACTACAGGATGTGTTCAGCTAGGTGGAAGCGCACATATTGGGAAAAATGGTTATATTGCGCCTAATGCAACAATAAGGACTGGAGTTAGTCTAGGTAATGATAGTTTTGTGGGACAAGCATCTTCTGTACAGAAGGATTTTGGTGACAATATAAATTTGGTTGGAAATCCTGCTAGAACATTTAATAAGAAATAGACGATAGGTGAAACGATATGGATTTTACATACAGTGGATATAAAGATTTAATCCAAAAAATAAGAAATAATGATTTTGAAATAATAAAATATACTGAAACAGGCCAGTATGAAAAAGAAGTTATACTCAGGCATGATGTTGATGTTTCATTGGAGAAAGCTTTGGAATTTGCATATTTTGAAGCTGAATTAAATATACAGTCAACATATTATATATTACTGAGTTCAAATTTGTATAATATTATGTCAAAGAAGTCTACAGAATGCATTAAAAAGATTTATGAGTTTGGTCACAGCATAGGCTTACACTTTGATGAGACAAAGTATTAAAAAAGTATCGGGAAGGTGTACAATCCATCGATAATAAAAAGTTGCATTATCAAAGAAAAAGATATTATGGAGACAGTTTTTGATGGAATACCGGTAGAGTCTGTATCTATGCATATACCATCACAGGATACTCTTAAAGCAAATTTAACTTTTGAATCCGGATTTATTAATTCATATAGTGAAGAATATTTTAAAAATTATAAATATGTATCGGATAGTGAGATGAGATGGCGAGAAGATGTTGATGATATAGTGTGTTCCGGAAAATATAAAAAACTACATATTTTAACTCATCCTATTTGGTATGATTTTTATAATATTGATAAGCAGGAAAAAGTGCTAAATTATTTGAAGACAAAAAAGCAAAATACTTTTAACGAAGTAAGTATAATAGTACCTGGTATAGATAAGAAGATAATGTTAGATGATTTTTAATATTTTATAGAAAGAGGAAAGCCCTTGGAAAAAAGAAGATGCATATTTCATTATCCAAATCCTATTAATATGAATGCTACTACAGGGTCTGGAGTTAGACCTGCACAAATGTTAAAAGCTTTTGAAGAGAGCGAATACGAAGTAGATGTAGTATCGGGATATGGCGCTGAACGTAAAAGTAAGATAAATGAAATCAAGAGAAAAATTAGAAAAGGATACAAATATGATTTTATATATTCAGAAAGTCTGACGATGCCCACTTTATTATCGGAAAGAAAACATATACCTATACACCCCTTTTTAGATTTTAGCTTTTTTAGATTTTGTAAAAAACAAGGTATTAAAATAGGATTATTTTATAGAGATATATATTGGAAATTTCCAATATACAGGAGTTCAACCAAGAAATGGGTTCCTTATGTGTCTATTCCGTTTTTTAAATATGATTTACATAAATATAAACAACTCTTGGACGTTTTATATGTTCCATCTAAAAAGTTTATGGAATATGTGAACATTGAGATTAATTGGAAAATATTGCCCTCTGGTGGAGCTTATAGTATTGAACGAAATGATACTGTTATAAATAATGATAAAAATCAAATAAATATTTTTTATGTAGGTGGTATAGTTGGTAATAACGATATTACAGGTTTAATTGAAGTGATAAGCCAATTGCAAGAAGTAAAGCTTATAGTGTGTTGTACAGAGGAAGAATGGAATAAGAATAAGCTTAAATTTATTCCATTATCGGATAATATTGTAGTAGTACATGCGAGAGGAGAAGGATTGAAAGAGTATTATTCTCAGGCAACGGTAGCGTGTATGTATTATGAAAATAGTAAGTATCGAGATATGGCTATGCCGGTTAAACTATTTGAGTATATAGGATATGGCAAACCTATAATTACCAATAGCAAAACTGCAGCTGCAGAATATATTTTAGAAAATGATATAGGATGGGAAGTCGATTATGGTTCAGGAGAACTGCAAAAACTATTAAACAGACTTGCCGAAAATCCTGAAGAAATAGAAGAGAAAAAGCAAAATGTTTGCAAGCTGGCGATGGTAAATACTTGGAAAGATAGAGTCAGCGAAGTTATAAACGATTTAACAAAGGATACGGTGTAATATGGATTTAAAAAAGGAATATTTTGTACATGAAAGTAGCTATGTCGATAAAAATGTCTCAATCGGAAATAATACGAAAATATGGTATTTTTGTCATATACAACAAGATGTCATAATAGGAGATAATTGTTCATTTGGGCAAAATGTTAATATAGCCAATAATGTAAAGATAGGAGACGGATGTAGAGTTCAAAATAATGTTTCTATATATGAAGGTGTAGAACTTGGAAATAATGTATTTTGCGGACCATCTATGGTCTTCACCAATGATTTAACACCTAGAGCAGATTTTCCAAAAGGAAGTGTAGGATATTTAAAAACGTTTGTTGATGATGGTGCCTCTATAGGAGCTAATGCTACAGTTGTTTGTGGGCATAATATTGGTAAACGTGCTATGATTGCTGCGGGAGCAGTAGTTACAAAAGATGTTAAAAGTCATGCGCTTGTTGCAGGAGTGCCTGCAAGGCAGATAGGATGGGTATGCAAGTGCGGTGAAAGACTTGGAACTTCTATGAAGTGCAGTAAGTGTAAAAAAGAGTATGTTGAAACAGAAACAGGATTAGAAGAAAAATAATGTGGAGGTAAATTTATGAAATATGCACTTATAGGTTGTGGAAGAATTGCAGTAAACCATATGAAAGCAGCGATCAATAATAGGCTTGAGATCGTTGCGGTATGCGATATATTACCTGAAAAGATGGAAAATATACTTGAGAAGTATGAATTACACAATTATACTTCAATTAAAAAATATACTGATTATAAAAAGATGATTATTTCAGAAAAGCCTGAACTTGTAAGTATAGCTACAGAAAGTGGGATTCATGCAGAAATTGCGCTTTACTGCATAGAGAACGGTGTAAATGTGATTATAGAGAAACCTATGGCTATGAGTATAGAGGATGCAGATAAAATTATTGCTCTTTCAGAAGAAAAAGGTGTAAAAGTTTCCGCATGTCATCAAAATCGATTTAATGTTGCAATTCAGGAGTTGCGAAAAGCCGTTGAAGCTGGAAGATTTGGAAAACTTTCGCATGGCTCTATACACGTAAGATGGAATAGAGATCATGGATATTATGACCAGGCATCATGGAGAGGAACATGGGAGCAGGATGGCGGTGCACTTATGAATCAGTGTATACATGGTATAGATCTTCTGAGATGGATGATGGGAGATGAAATAGAAGAAATTTATGGTGTTACAAGACAGCAGTTTCATGATTATCTTGAAGCAGAAGACGTTGGTATGGCAGTAGTAAAGTTTAAAAATGGAACTATAGGAACCATAGAGGGTACAACAAATGTTTATCCTAAGAATTTAGAGGAAACTCTTTATATCTTTGGAGAAAAAGGAACTGTAAAGATAGGCGGTACTTCAACTAATAATATAGACGTTTGGAATTTTGACGAGGAGACTGATAAAGATACTAAAAATAAAGATTTAAAGGAAGCTACCAGCAACGTTTATGGTAATGGACACACCAGTCTTTTTGCAGATGTAATTGATGCAATAAAGAATGATAGAAAGCCTTATGTAGACGCAGTTGCAGGAAGGAATGCGCTAGAAGTGGTACTTTCTATATATAAGAGCCAAAAAGAAGGACAGGCTGTAAAGTTGCCGTTAAAGGATTTCGCAAGTACATATATGAAGGGTGAATTTTAAGTATGAAAGTTATCCATGGGATGTCTGAAGTGGCAGGACAAGGTATTTATACAGTTCAGGGACTTAGAAATAATAACGTTGATGCTGATATGGCAGTGTGGCAAAGAAATCCGATGGGATATCCGGTTGATATAGATATAAAAATTAACAAGAAAAAAAAGTATTTATATCCGTTATATGTTATAAAAATGGTAATGTTTGCGGTAAAAGCTTTAGTAAAATATGATGTTTTGCATTCACATTTTGGGTATTCTCTTTTACCGTTGAACCTTGATGTAAAAGTTTTAAAGTTGTTTAATAAAAAAATATTTGTTGAGTTTCATGGTTCAGAAATAAGATTTGTGTTTAATAATATTAAATATAAATTTTATAATCATGAAGCAGTAAAAGAAAGTATAAACAATAAGCAGAGAAAAAGACTTTTAAAGTTAATTAAACATTGTGACGGAATTATACTTCATGATGAAGAATTAAAATCTCATTTACCGGATGTCAAAGTACCTGTTTATATAGTGCCTTTGAGATTAGATTTGTCTAAATTTGAACCGTTATATCCGGAAAATAAAAAGATAAAACCTATAATTGTTCATGCTCCAAGCAAGAGAAAGGGAAAAGGAACTGAAGAGATTCTTAAAGGTTTAGAAAAAGTACAAGGCCAATTTGAACTTATTCTTGTAGAAGGGAAGACCCAGGAGGAGGCTTTTGAAATATATAAAAAAGCTGATATAATAATAGACCAAATATCTGTTGGAACCTATGGTGTGTTTGCGATAGAAGCAATGGCGCTGGGTAAACCGGTGATTACATATATTTCTGATGAAATGGAAAAAAGTTTGCCTTCAGAATTACCTATAGTAAGTGCGACCTTTGACAATATCAGCAAAATAATAGATGAATTAATTGAAGATGGAGATAAGAGACAAGCTCTTGGTATGGCAGGTAGAGAATATGCAGTGCGGTATCATGATAATGTTAAAGTTGCCAAATATCTAAAAGATATATATTTAGGAAAAGTTGAAGATAATAATTTGTTTAACCTTTTATAATTAAGGAGGAAAAGATGACCAATATAGCTTTAGTAGGATATGGATATTGGGGGCCTAATGTAGCTAAAAATATATACTCAAATAATGAATATTCTTTTAAGATTATTTGTGATAAAAAACAGGATAGACTTGAAAAGGCTAAAAAAATGTATGCTGAATCAGTGACATATTCTCTTGACTTTGATGATGTTTTAAATGATAAAAGTATTGAAGCTGTTGCTTTGGCTGTAGAAACAAGCGCACATTATGATTTGGCTAAAAAGGCCTTGTTGGCTGGAAAAGATGTATATGTTGAAAAACCATTTACTGATAATGTAGAGCAAGCTGTTGAGTTAAAACGACTTGCCGATGAAAAAGGGTTGATTATTCATGTTGATCATATAATGGTATACCATCCTGTTATTAAAAAAATAAAATTTTTAATTGATTCCGGAGAGATTGGAGATATTATTTATTTTGATTGTTCAAGGATAAACTTAGGACAGTTAAAAAATGATGTAAGTGCCATGTGGGATTTAAGTGTACATGATTTATCAATAATAGATTTCTTTTCTGGAGGAGCGGAACCTGTTGAAGTGAAAGCAATTGGTAAGAAAGCTTATTCTCAAAAAGAATCAGTTACATTTTTGTCATTAGATTATGGCAATTTTTTAGCCAATATTACTGCAAGCTGGCTTTCTCCAATAAAGGAGAGAAGAATCCTTATAGCTGGAACAAAAAAAATGATAGTATATGATGATGTAGATGTTCTTAACAAATTAATTGTATATGATAAGGGTTTTGATAAAATAGAAAATATAGAATATGATGATTACGTTATAAAAACAAGAAGCGGTGATGGCTTGATACCTAAGCTTGAGCAGTCAGATGCATTGTATAATAGTTTGGAACAGTTTAGACAATCTATAATTACAAGAAAAGAATCAGTCACTAATGCAGATGCAGCTATAAGGATAATAAAGATTTTAGAAAAGGCCGATAGGGATTTGGAGGAATAAAATGCAATTTATAGATTTACACAAACAATATGAGCGGATAGAAGAGAAGATAAATAAACGAGTACAAAATATAATGAAGCACAAAGTTTTCATTGGGGGACCTGAAATAAAAGAGCTTGAAGAAAGATTGTCGGATTATGTCGGAGTTAAACATGTAATCGGATGTGCGAGCGGTACAGATGCATTGACTATACCGATGATGGCATATGGAATTAATCGTGAGGATGCTATATTTGTACCATCCTTTACATTTTTTGCTTCTGCAGAGAGTGTTACCCTTGCAGGAGGAACACCGGTATTTGTTGATTCATGTAGAGATACGTTCAATATGAGTCCTGAGGACCTTGAAGAAAAGATAAAGGCTGTAATTGAGGAAGGAAAATTAAATCCAAAAGGTATAATCGCGGTGGATTTATTTGGGCTTCCTGCGGATTTTGTGAAGATTAGAGAAATAGCAAATAAGTATGATTTGTTTTTGCTGGAGGATGCAGCACAAGGCTTTGGAGGAACATTAAGTGGACAAAAGGCTTGTAGTTTTGGTGATGTGGCAGGTACCTCATTTTTTCCAGCTAAGCCGTTGGGTTGCTATGGTGATGGGGGTGCTATATTTACGAACGATGATAAATTAGCAGAGAAAATAAAATCAATCCATGTTCATGGGCAAGGGAACGATAAATATGACAATATTAGAATTGGTTTGAATAGTAGAATAGATACTATTCAAGCTGCTGTGCTTATAGAAAAGCTTAATATATTTGATGATGAGCTGGTTAAAAGAGATAAAATAGCAGATATGTACACTCAAAGGTTAAAAGAAATCTTTGATACTCCCAAAATCACTTTAGGATATACTTCTTCATGGGCACAATATACTGTTAAGGCAGAGGACGATAAACAGCGTAGATATATTATGGATGAAATGAAGAAAAGAGATATACCAACGATGATATACTATCCTATACCAATTCATAAATCTGGCGCATATAGCAATGTGTCTTCATGGAATCTTGAGAATTGTGAATACTTAAGTAATAGGGTGTTTAGCTTGCCGATGCATCCATATTTAGAGGAGGATGATGTAGAGAAAATTTGTAAAGAACTATTAAAAATTGTAAAATAAACGAAAGGATATGGTTTGAAAGAAAAAATAATTGCATTTTTAAAAGGCAGCGCAGTATTAACATTGGCCAATATATGTACTAAAGCTATAAACTTTTTTTTGTTGCCTTTATATACAAAGTATTTGACTCCTGAGCAGCTTGGTGTATCAGATTCTATTACTACTATTACGAGTTTGATATTTCCGCTATTGGTTTTAGGATTAGATTCTGCATATAGCGCATTTTATTTTGATGAAGATTCTAAGGAATATAAACATAAGGTATTTTCTTCAATTATGACAATACTTATGGTAACAAGTATGCTGCCTATTATAGGTATCTTTTTTTCGAAAAACATATCTATTTTAATTTTTGATCGAGAAACTTACTATATGATTATCATAATAGCGTTGCTTTCTATGTGTTGTAATTTATGGTACTTGCCTTTTTCACTATTTCTTAGAGTAGAAAATAGGATGACGGCATTTGCTGTAATTAATGCGACTGCATCAGTACTAATGATAGTTTTTAATGTTATAACTGTAAGTATTTTGAAAATGGGTGAAGCAGCGTTAATAATAAGTACGTTAGCTGTAAATATAATTATGCTAATTTTTTATGTTGTTATATCAAAACATTGGCCAAGTCCTAGAGATTTTGATAAAAATCTTAGTAAAAAAATGCTTAAATATTCGGCCCCGTTAGTTCCTATGGTAGTTTCAACATGGATTTTGACCACGTCAAGCAGAGTTATATTATTAAATCTTTTAGGAGAAGAAAGTGTCGGTTTATATGGAATAGGGGCTCGTTTTGTAAATATTATAAATGTATTTACAAATAGTATATACATGGCGTATACAACGTTTGCGTTTAGTACCAAAGACGAAGAGAACAGTAAGGAAGTCTATGTTGTCATATTGGACATTATGAATTGTGCATTGACGATAATAGTATCGACAGTGTGTATGTTCTCTAAAGAAATAACTGAGATTATGACCGATGAACGATATTTTGGAGCGTATATATTATTACCGGGATTATTATTTGCTCAGCTATTTTATGCTGCTAATACGATAGTTGGTTATGGGCTTTCTTTTCAAAAAAAATCTAATTTAATGCTTCTGTGTGTAACTGTATCTGCTGTAATAAGTATTATTTTAAATTTTGCGTTTATACCTAAATTTGGAGTAGTAGCAGCTTCTATAACAGCTTGGATTGGATATGGCGTAATGGTCATAATGACAAATTATTTTTCACAAAAAGTATATGAGTGTCCATATAATATGAAAAAGTTAATGTTGTGTAATGCAATTCCATTAATTATTATATATTTTTCATTGATTTATATTTCGTTCATAGGAAGGTTAATTATAGAAATTCTTATGTTTGCAGGAATTTTATTGGTATATAACAGAACCCTTAGAAAAGTTTGCATAGTAATAAAAAATTTTATTAGGGAGAGATAGATGCTTAAAAGTATTGGGAATAAACATAATTTAATAGCAGTAATTTTATGTGCATTATCTATTTTTGGAATGTATTCGTTTTTACATATTAAAGTATTAGGAATCACTCTTACTGCTTATAGAATCGCAGTTCCAATAATGATTGTGTATTATTATTTGTTGATTTTTTATAAACAAAAGAATATTATATTTCAAAATTATATTGAAAAAAAACTTACGCTAAGCGCAATGTTAGTTTGTGCCTTTTGGGTTATATATGGATTAGTACAAGTACTATTAGCAGAAGAAATTAATTATAAGGAAAGTATCCAAGAAATGTATATGCTTTCGCTTGGTTTTTTAAGTATAGCGATAATGATAGCGTTACATTTATCTGGAGTTAAGGCTAAAATATTTTTATATACTGTAAAAGTGATTTATGTAGCGTTAATTATATTTTCTATATATGAAATAGTAACTGGAAATCATCTTGCGAGCTCTAAGCTTCAAGAATTTTTAAATGAAGGTGATGAAAGATGCAAGTACTTATCAAGTACGATATTTTATAATGTTAATGATTATTCGGCTTTTTTAGCGATTTTCTTGCCTGTTTTCTTTGAAGGAAGAAATTTTGGAGAAAAAATATTTAATTTAATAATGATTTTTTTAAGTGTATCTGTTCTGATAAAAAATGATGCGTGGATATGTTTCTTTGCTGTAGCAATATCTTTGCTGATATACATAGTATTAAGTTATGAAAAAAATAATTTTAAAAATAATATAATTAATTATATTATGATGATTATAACCGTTTTTTGTGGTTATAAATTTGGAAGAAAAATTTTTAACAGCATTGAACTACAAAGTTCAGTTGGTGATATTAATCAAGGTACAGAGGACATCATCCAAGGAATTGAGCCGCCTACAGAGGTTACTGAACCAAGTATCAGCCAGGTAATAACATCACAATTAGGAGAAAATTCAGTAAATTCATCAGGACATATAAGGATTGATACTTATTGCGAGAGTATAAGTAATATGTTTGCAGATACTTTTGGCTTGGGATACGGTCCGGCTAATTTTAATCAGTATTTAATAAATAGTGATAATGCAAATTTACTGATTAATCCTCATAGTTTATGGGTAGAGATACTCGTGCAATATGGTCTGATAATTTTCATATTATTTGTAGGGGCATTATTGTATTTATATATTTGTTTGGTAAAAATATACCTAGCAAATAGGGACAAGGTAGTTCTTTGTGCAATATCTATGGACTCTGCATATGTATTTGCATCTTTTGCACCAAGTGTTTTTTTGACATATCCGTACCATTGGATTTTAATTGGAATATCAATTATTCTTGTAATGAAATATCATAACGTTATACTAAGAAGGTTAGGAGATACGAAGCATGGAGAATAATTTGACCAAAATACGGAATTATGGAACAAGCGATGTGAAGACAGATTATAAACATAGGTACTTTATGTTTGATATTATTAGAATTGTCTGTGCTTTAGTTATTTTTGGCCGACATGCTCAAACTATGGCAGGATTTTCTTTTGGCATAGTTATAAATAATATATGTATTAATATGACAAGTATAATAATGACATGCTTTTTCATGCTTTCAGGATTTTCACTATATATTTCTAATGGAGTAGGGAATCTTTTTAATAAGGACAATCTATGTAAGTCTTATAAAAAAAGAGCGATTAGTATTTTACCAATATATTATTTAACTCACTTTGTATGGATTTTTTTCTATGAAGAAGATTTAATAAAAGGAATTATAGCAACGCCATTAGAATTGTTAGGTATACAAAGTGTATTTAGCACAGTGTTTGGTGTTTTGCATAATGGAGGAACATGGTTTATAAGTTGCATAATAATAAGTTATTTTGTTTATCCGCTTATGCAAGAAATTATTAATAAATTATCAATGAAAGACAGAGCTATTATTCTATTGATATCTCTTTTACTAGCAGCATATATGCCATATTACGCAGTACTTAGTGGTAGTATGACGTTATATACAAATCCGTTTATGAGGGTGATTGAGTTTTTTATAGGTGTAGTCTTGGCTTCACTTATAAATAATAATGATAAGAAAACAGAAAATAATTTTAGCTCAAATATTAAATCCTTATGTATCGTGATATTGTGTGGATTGTTTTTATTGGCTATATTTTATAAAAATATTTATAAGCTCCAATCGTTTGCAATATTTGCACTGGCTTTAATTTTATATTATTCTGCAAAAATAAGATGCAGATGTCTTGAAAGAAGTGTCATTCTACGTTATGCTAGTGCACTTACTTATAGCTTTTATATATTTCAAATATTTATATGGACACCGAGTTTAGAAATAATTGAATTTTTGGAAATAGGAAATAATAAATTTGATTTTTTAGTTGCAATGTTGCTGCTAATCATAGTATGTGTATGTGTGCATGAGTTATATGAAAAACCTATACAAAAGATATTAAAAACAAAATGGTTAGACACTATTAATACATAGAAAATAAAGTATAATTTGTAGTAACATATATAAAAGTTAAAGGGGTATAAAATAAGGAGGATTAGATGAGAGCAGATAGGAAACAAAGAGAAAAAGAAGAGAGTAAAAAAAATATTCAAATTAATTTTTATGTAATTTTGGCAATAATATATATTATTATAATGGTTGCATTTATTGCAACTACGTTCCTGGTGGATGTATTACCAATTTTATATTTTGGGATTTTAATTTTGATCTTAGCATTGATAAGCTTACCTATATTGAGATCTTTGTTTAAAAAAAGTGGAAAGACTAGGAGCGGGAAGGAACCTAAAAAAGCTAAAAAAAAGGTTGTGTCTTCAGTTACAGCGGTCATAATGATTTTAATTATGAGTACAGGAACTTATTATATGGCAAATACTTTAGATTTTTTTGGTAAAATTTCCGGGAATGTACAGGTACATAATTTTTATGTAGTCGTAAAGGCTGACAGCCAATATGAAAAACTCAAAGATATTGATAAAAAAACTGTAGGAATAATGGAGCAGGAAGATGAAATCTATACAGAAGCTCAGGAAAAACTTAAAGACAAGGTGGACGTAAGTTTACAAAAAAAAGGAAGCTTTGACAACTTGGCCAAATCGCTGTTAAGTGATGAGGTGGAAGTGATTTTTATGAATAGTGCTTATTATGATATGGCCGTTGAAGAGGTTGATGGATTTACATCGCAGAACACAAAAATTCTTGAAGAAATTTCGGTCAAAGTTGAATCAAAAGAAGAAGCAAATAATAAAAGTGTAGATGTGACCAAAGAACCATTCAATGTATATATAAGCGGAATAGATACTACAGGATCAATAGGAAACATTGCCAGAAGTGATGTTAATATGGTTATGACTGTAAATCCTAAGACAAAGACAATTCTTTTGACGTCTATACCTAGAGATTATTATGTAAAACTTGCGACAAAAGGCGCTATGGATAAGCTTACTCATTCGGGGCTTTATGGGATTGAAGAAACTACAAAAACAATAGAAAACTTGCTGGGAATAGATATTAATTACCATGTGAAGGTTAATTTTACTACTGTTGTTAAACTTGTAGATACATTAGGAGGTATAACTGTAAATTCAGAATATAGTTTCTCGGCACTGGGAATGGATCGTGTAACATACAATTATGTGGCTGGATCTAATAATCTTAATGGACAGGCAGCACTAGCTTTTGCAAGAGAAAGATATTCTTTTGCATCTGGTGATAATCAGAGAGTAAAGAATCAACAAGCAGTTTTAACAGGAATAATAAAAAAATGTACAAGCAGCGCATCTATATTGACCAATTATAACGGAATACTCAACGCTATTGAAGATAATATTCAAACCAGTATGTCACAAAAGGATATTACATCCTTAGTTAAAATGCAGCTTGGTGATATGAGTGGATGGACGATAAAGCAATTTAGCTTGAAAGGAAGCGGAAGTTCAACACCTGTATATTCTATACCTAATTCCTATGTATATGTTATGGTCCCTGACCAGTCGTCTGTTGATGAAGCTAAAAATCAGATTGCAAGTGTAATGAATGGAGAATAAAGGTTGTACGATTTATCTGCTAAAATTTAAAAATTTTAAGAGGGCAGCTGTTTTGGCTGCCTTTTTTGATAATATATATGGAGTTTTACTATATAGTATAATTAAATATAACTAATAGTTTATATAACTTTTAGATGAAAAGGTTTAACTTTAAGAAGGGAGAGTATATATGTAATAAGAGAATATATAAAAAGCAAGGAGTAATATTATGCAAAAGGATTTGAAGCAGTTAAATGTAAAAGCAATGGGGCGAAGAATAAGAGTTATACGTGAGGCGAGAAATATAACGAGAGAAGATCTTGCGAAGATGATAGATTTATCAGCGGCATTTATAGCAGGTGTAGAATATGGTAATAAGCGTCCTTCGATTAAGAGTTTATATTTATTAAGTCAGGCATTAGGTGTGACCACAGATTATCTCGTAGCAGGTAATATGTATTCCATAGATGAAGATGACGAAGCATTTAGAATTTGCGAAGATATAATTGATATAATTAGAACTTGCAATACAGAACAGTTAAAAGGATTCAGAAAGATCAGCATAATTTATGCTGATAATGTGAATGAGGAGTAAAATAATAGTGATATAAGCAAGTTATATTTTATACTTGTACTTAGTAATGTTGACATAAATTTAAAAAATTAGTAAAATATTTTAGTTATAGTATATTGTTTGGATAAAATTAAAGGAAAGATATAAGTGAGTACAATAAAAATAATTTTAAATGAACATTTGACTTACAGAAAACAAGTTATAAAGCTTGCAAAATCTGATTTAATAAAAACATACAGAGGCTCGGCTCTAGGCTGGGCATGGGCTATTATAAAACCAGTGGTTACCATATTTGTTTTTTGGTTTGCTTTTAGTTTTGGATTGAGGTCTGGAGGAGATGTGGACGGATATCCATTCTTTTTATGGATGATTGCAGGATTTGTTCCATGGTTTTTTATGAGTGAAATGATAACTAGTGGAGCTGCTAGCATAAGAGCTAATAGACATTTGGTGACAAAGATGAAATTTCCGATATCTGTAATACCAACGTTTACAAGTATATCTAAATTTGTTGTCCATATTCTTTTGGTTTCAGTGATGATTGTAATCTTTATGTTATTTGGATACTACCCGGATATATATTATTTGCAGTTGCCAATATATCTCTTAATGATGTTTGCTTTCTTTAACTTTTGGGCATTGTTTTCAGGAATGTTGTCAGCAATAAGCAAGGATTTTTTGAATTTAGTAAAAGCTTTTACGACTGCTATATTTTGGATATCCGGAGTTATGTATGATGTAAGTAAAATTAAGCAAGGATGGGTTAGGGATATACTTATGTTTAATCCAGTGACTCAAATTGCCAATGGATATAGGCATGTGTTCATAGATAAGACATGGTTTTTTGAAAGTCCAACAGAAATTAGAAATTATTTTATAGTTTTAGTTGTGATGATAATTTTAGCAGTATGGGCTTATAAAAAACTCTACAAAGATATTGCAGATGTGCTTTAGAGGAGACAAGATGACAAAGAATGTTATTACGTTTAGCCATGTAACAAAGATATATAAATTATATAAAAATGATAAGCATAGATTTTTAGGCATTTTTTCAAAAAAAATAAAATATAAAGAAAATAAAGCGGTAAATGATATTTCTTTTGAGGTAAAAAAAGGAGAAAGTGTTGCTTTATTTGGTAGAAATGGAGCTGGAAAATCTACTATAATGAAAATGATAACAGAAGTTACTTTTCCTACATCAGGCCTTATTACCATAGACGGAAGGGTAAGCGCGTTACTTGAGCTAACTGCTGGATTTGACGGAGAATTTACAGGTAGAGAAAATATTTACCTAAAGTGTAACATAATGGGCATGACCGACGCTCAAGTTGCTGAAGTAGAGGAACAGATAGTAGATTTTGCCGAGGTTGGCGATTATATAGACCAGCCGGTCAGAACTTATTCAAGTGGTATGAAGGCCAGACTTGGTTTCTCTATAAATGTCAACGTTGAGCCTGAGATTCTAATAGTTGATGAGGCTTTAAGTGTAGGAGATAAAGCTTTTCAGAAAAAATGTATAGATAAAGTAAAGAAAATAATGGAGAGTGGTGATGTTACATTTTTATTTGTTACACATTCTCCTAGTATGGCTAGATCCTTTTGCGATAGAGGAATAGTGCTTGAAAAAGGTAAGATAATCTTTGACGGAGATATTGAAGATGCAATAAGTGTTTATGAAAAGTAAAAGGAGAGGTTGAGGATTTACTAAGGCAGAGAAAGCATATAAATATGAATTCGATATTTCAGTTATAGTTCCGGTTTATAATGCTGAAGAATATATTGATGCTTGTGTAGATTCGATTATCAAGCAAAAGACGATGTTGATTTTGAAAATTGTACAAATTTAGTTGATGGAAAGCTTATTGATTCTTTTGATATAATTCAGATAGTCATGATGATTGAAGAAGAATACGATGTTAAGGTTTCAGCAGCTGATATTATACCTATTAATTTTAACAGTGCGGAATCTCTTTATAAGCTTGTACAAAAGCTCGTTGATGAACAGTAGTGTGAGTCGTTGCTTAGACTAGACAAATATGATATACTTTATCAAAAGCATTTATAATATTAAAGAGAGGAAAACAAATGCTCAGGAAGATAAGGTATTATATTAATTGGTGTTTTGCAAAGGAACTTCAACATTTGCGCAGAATTGACTATATTGTATATTATTTATGTTATAGGGTATTAAACTCTGTAAAGTCTAATCAAATATTGATACTTTCAGAATCCAGAGAGAGTTTATCGGGTAATTTAAAATATATAGATGATAAAATCGACAAAGAAAAATTTGACGTTGTTTATTCGCTTAAAGAAAATATAATAAAAAAACGGTCTGCAAAAGAAAAAAGAATCCTTTGTAAGATGCTTGCAACATCAAAATATATTTTAATTGATGATTTTATGCCAATAATATATCCTATACCGCTTAGAAAAGCTTCTAAACTAATTCAAGTATGGCATGCTATGGGAGCTTTTAAGACTGTTGGCTTTTCAAGATTAGGGAAAGAAGGAGGACCTTCGCCAAGATCTATAACACATCGCAATTATACAGATGTTATAGTTTCTTCTGAAAAAATAAGAAAAAATTATGCCGAAGCTTTTAGAATTTCTGTGGATAAAGTTCATGCAATAGGCATACCTAGAACAGATGTATTTTTTGATAGTAACTATAAAGAACATATAAAAGAACAACTTTATTCAAAATATCCTATTTTGAAAGAAAAGAAGGTTGTTCTTTTTGCGCCTACTTTTAGAGGAAATGGAATAAAAACGGCGCATTATGATTATTCATGGATTTCATTTGAGAACCTACAAAAAAATTTAGGTGATGAATATGTAGTTGTATTAAAAATGCATCCGTTTATAAAGAATAAATCAAAAGAGGAGTTGGATAAATCTTTTTATTTGGATTTGTCAGATGAAAGGGAAATAAATGATCTTTTATTTATCACAGACATACTTGTTACAGATTATTCATCAGTAATTTTTGAAGCTTCGCTTCTTGATATTTGTACTGTATTTTATACGCCAGATTATGATGATTATGTTGAGAACAGAGATTTTTATTATCCGTTTGAAGATTATACTTATGGCAGTGTTGCAAAGAATCAAGGTGAACTTATTGAGTCAATCAAGAATGAGAAATTTGACAATGAAAAGTTAAGAAATTTTAAAGAAAAGTTTTGCAGCAGTTGTGATGGAAAATCTTCAGAGAGATTTGTAAATTTCTTTTTTAAAGAGGAGAATTAAGCAATGACGAAGGAAAGTTTATTGTTATCTATAATAATGCCTGTATATAATTCAGAAGAATATTTAGAAAAAACATTATTGAGTGCACTTGGATCAAATATGCAAAATCTTGAGGTAATAGCAATAGATGATGGTTCAACTGATGCAAGTTTGGAAATTTTATTGAATTTTCAGAAAAAATATAATAATTTAAAAATTCTTACTCAAGAAAATTCAGGGCCTTCTGTGGCACGTAATAAAGGTATTGATGTGGCTGCGGGTCGGTTTTTATATTTTTTGGATGCAGATGATTTGGTTGAAATTGATGTCCTTGAAAAGATGTGTGAAAAAGCGGAAAGAAAAAAAGCTGATCTGGTAATATCTAGTTATGATATATTTAATGAATATAGGACTTTTAAAGTGCCGATGATGGACAAACTTTCTGTTAATGAGAATATTGATTGGGATGATAGGACGATATTATGGACATTTTCATTATGTAATAAATTATTTAGAAACGCGAAAGTTGAAGAATTAAATTTGAGATTTCCCGCTACCAATTATTCTGAAGATGGTGTATTTGTAATGAAATATGTGTTTAATGCATCAAAAATAATTGGTTATGATGGAATAGTGTTTCATTACAGAAGAATGACAGAGGGTAAAAATAAGTCAATTACTTCTGCTGTGAGTAGAAAGAAAATAGAAGATTATATAGAATCGCATCAAATGATTTATGATGAAATACAAAAAAAGTATTTAAGTGTAAATCGAAAATATGATGATTTTAGTGAATTGATTAAAAAAAATGAAGATGCAAGTAAGTATTCAAATGAATTTCTTCGTAAAGAAATAAACATATTGGTCAATCAGTTTTATAAGTTTTTTTGGTCGCTTGATGACGAGACTATAGAATTTATAGTTGATAATATTAATATGCTTTTAAAAAAAGTCGGATTGAAGACATACTACGATATAGGTGCTAATATACCGGAACTTTCATTAAGTAAATTGCCTAGATGTCATAATGATGCAATGGATATGGTTGCAGTTTCAGTAGTTTTATTTGGAGAAAGAGAAAATTCACAAGAATTTATAAATTGTTTAAGATCACTTACTTTACAAAGATTTGTTCCATATAATATATTTGTTCCTAAACATATGGAAGATATTATTTGCAGTAATGTTAAAATAAGAAATCAAATCCAATACGTAGATGCAAAAACTAAAGATGAATTTGATAAAAAGGTCATAAATAATTTATATGCATCATATGTGCTTTTTGCAGATAGTAAATTTTTATATGATAAATCTGCATTGAATGAGTTATATAGACTTTCAACAAGTCTTAATGTTGATTTTTTGACTGCTACAATTTATATTGAAAATGGTATGCAATCTTTTCCTTGCTCAACTCATGGAAGAGGTCTTTTAAAAGTAAAAAATTTTAGAGATGGAAATTCTGCGCTTAAAGTAGATAATATATTAGGAAATAAATTTATATCAAAGAATTTTTTAAATATGGTACTTAATGATTGTTCGGCTATAAATCCATCGGGTTTATATAAATACGGATATTTTGCAGTAACAGAAAAATGTTATGTAATTTACAATGGAGAAGAGAAAGACTTATTGAAGTATTTGGGATGTAAGGAAGATTCCCTTAAAAAAGATGATTTATCTGAACTAAGACTTAAGGATTCAAGATTTCTTACAGATCCTCTGGAAGTATATAAAAAATTAAGACTTTCAAATGATAAGAAATCGAAATGGAAAAGACTATTGATTTCAAAGATTAGTCGTTTGCCTGTCAAAAATAGAGTATTATTTTTTAGTATAAGAGGAAATAAAGATCTAAATGACAATTTAAAAATAATAGAGCAACAATTAAATGTTAAAAAGTTAATAGTAGCTAAAATGCTTCCACATGATAGTCTATTTAAACTTAAAATGTACTATTATATGGCTACAAGTCGTGTTATTGTAACTGATGATTATGTAAGATATTTGAGACTTTTCCCACTTAGAAAAGAGCAAAGAGTAATACAGCTATGGCATGCTTGTGGGGCATTTAAAAAGTTTGGCATACAAGGGACTACGCTTTCTCTTGGTCTTGAGCGTTCAACACACATTCAATATAATTTAGTAAGCGTAAGTTCAGAGGGGATACGTGATATATATGCAAATGCTTTTGATATCGATGTATCTCATGTCGTAGCACTTGGTGTACCACGTACAGATATTTTCTTTGATGAAGATGCAATAAAAAAACGTTGCGAAAATATTTATATGAAATATCCAAATTTAAAAGAAAAGGAAATTTTACTTTATGCGCCTACATTTAGAGATAAAGCCGGTGATCGTTCCATATTTAAACCTGAGATTGATTTTGATTATATTTCAGAACAATTAAACCCGGATCAAGTTTTTGTAATTGCTCCACATCCGGTCATGAGGAAAAAAATACTGGATAAGGAATACAAAAATATAATAGAAATTAGGGATATTCATACTATTGATCTGATGTTTGTATCTAATATGCTTATTACAGATTATTCTTCTGTCATATTTGAATATAGTCTTTTAAATAAACCTATAGTATTCTTCTGTTATGATATAGAAAACTATGATAGAGGTTTTTATTTAGATTATAATTCTGAACTTCCTGGACGGTTGGTTAAAACGCAGGAGGAATTGTGTAACTGTATTATTGGTCAGGATAGATTTGAATTGGGTGAAAACTTTAATATTTTTGTGAACAAATACATGGGATCTTGTGATGGTAAGGCCTCACAAAGAATAGTGAAGCTTATTGAAGATTATTTAGGAGAAAAAGATGAGCTCAAATAAGAAAATATTTATATTAATATCGCAGAAAAACACCCCTAGGATTTATATTCAGTTATTGAAAGAATACTTACAGAATTTTTTTAATGATTATGAATTGGGATTTTTTATATCTCGACATGATGATGAAAATCATGAAATTAGAATAGCATCTTATAGAGAATTAGAGTCATTATCTAAAAATTATGATTCCCTTATAAGCTTGGAAGGCTATTTGGATAGTTTGGTGTTAAATAAGTTGACCTGCAAAAAGATATTGGTTTTTATAGAAGATGAGGGTTTAATTAAAGACAAAGAGAAATATTTAGATGGATTTGATTGTTTGTATACCGGCTCTGAAAAATGGGATGATTATTTTGAAAAAATTTGTGAACTTAAAGGTATAAAACAAATTAGATCTGAAAACTGTTTTAGTAAAATACTATATGATGAAGAAAAGAAAAAACAGGCGAGAGTTAACTTATATAAAAAATATCCACAGATTTGTAATAAAAATATTTTTTCAATTCTCGTTTTTGGAAAAAAAGATAAAAAGGTACGTATAGAACAAATAAATATTAAGAAGATTCTTGATAATATTCCTATAGACTCTATAATTATTACTAATTGCAGAGAACTAATGGATGCATCAATACAAGTAGAAAGTAAATATACAGATAAGCTTGTAATGATAAATGAAAGAGATTTGCTGGATACTTGTATTGCGTCAGATAAAATTATATCTAATATGGGCGTTATAACTGCTGCAAGTAACTATGTAAATGGAGTACTTAAGTATAGCATGAATCCATTTGAACGTATGATTATGGAATATAGCAAAATGATCATAGAGCCGGACTGTGGACAAGAAGAAGTTATAATAGGAAAATTTTTGTATTAAGGAAGAGGTAGAATGCTGTATTTTTTTATATTGTTAGCCTTATGCATGCTAACAAAAATGCAAATATGTACCAAGGGTATAGATAAAGAATACATTGCAAAAGATAACACGCAAGTAATAAAAGGTGCGTTTATTTTAATTGTGTTTATGAGTCACATAAGGGGTTATGCGGCATTTGAATCACAGGGAGATTTGTTTTGCATAAAGGTATTGAATTATATTGGCCAGCTCATGGTAGCAATGTTCTTGTTTTATGGTGGATATGGGGTTTTTGAAGCTGTAAAGAGCAAGGGGAAAAGTTATATTGATAATTTTGGAAAGAAAAGAATTGGGAAGGTATGGCTGGACTTTGCAAGTGCGGTGTTAATATTTTTAGCAGTAGATGCTGTTTTGGGTAAATCATATTCTGCCAAACATATATTACTTTCATTTACCGGATGGACAAGTATAGGAAATTCAAACTGGTATATGTTTGCTATATTTACTTTATATATTTTTACTTTTGTAATATTTAAATTTTTATGGAAGAATAAGACAGCGGCTCTGACTGCGATGACTATATGTTCATTTGGCTACATATTTATGATGTCAAAAGTTAAAGAATATTGGTGGAGTGACACTTATTTATGCTATGTTTTGGGCATGTGGTATTCATTTTTTAAGACAAAAATTGAAGAAGCTTTTGAAAAAAATATTATAGCATATTATATTTCGACAATTGCTGTGATTGTATTTTATTTTTTAACGAAAGATTTTTGTACTGACAAGGTATGGGGAGGAAATATAATTGCTGTATTTTTCTGCCTGTCCATAGTGTTTGTTACAATGAAAATCAGATTTAAAAATAAATTGATAATGTGGTGCGGTGAGAATCTGTTTTGGATTTATATCTTGCAAAGATTACCGATGATGATATTTACAGAACTTGGATTAAATGTATATAACGTTTATATATTCTTTGTACTGAGTTTTATAAGTACTGTTTTATTAACAATTGGTGCAAAACGTGCAAAAAGGCTGTTGCCTTGAACTTTTATGATAATTGTTATATAATTATGGAAAATCAAATGATAGAGGAAGAGATATGATTTACGGAGTTATATTAGCAGGCGGAATAGGAAGCCGCATGGGAAATGTGGATAAACCAAAGCAATTTTTGCATATAGGCAATAAACCGATTATAGTTCATACTGTAGAAAAGTTTTGCGTTAACAGCAGAATAGACCATGTTATTGTACTTTGTCCTGAGCAGTGGGTTTCATATACTAAAGATTTGTTGAAGAAACATATTGAATTTACCGATAAGATAAGCATTATTACTGGGGGGCAGACAAGAAATGAAACTATTATGAATGCTATAAGATATATTGAATCAGAAAAAGGTATTGATGATAGTACTATCTTGGTTACCCATGATGCCGTTAGACCATTTGTAACTCATAGAATTATTGATGATAATATTAACTGTGCTTTAGATGGTTTAGCGTGCGATACAGTTATACCTGCAACGGATACTATAGTAGAAAGTATGGATAATCAGATCATAAGCAATATCCCTGATAGATCTAAATATTATCAGGGGCAGACCCCTCAAAGCTTTAAGGCTAAGCGTTTTAAAGAACTATACAATGAATTGTCAAAAGATGAAAAGCAGATTTTGACAGATGCGGCGAAAGTGTTTGTTATGAAGGGCGAAAAGGTTAAACTTGTAGACGGAGAGACTTTTAATATTAAAGTAACATATCCTTATGATTTACAGCTGGCAGAGGTCCTTTTGGGAGGAGGAAAAGATTGTTAAATACAGTATATAGGCTGGTAGAGCCTCGAAGATTTGAGGCAAATTTTACAGATATTGATATATTTAGTGATAATATTCTTGTAAGACCTACCCATTTGTCTATTTGTAATGCAGATCAAAGATATTATCAAGGGAAACGTTCCAAAGAAGTTTTGAAACAAAAATTGCCGATGGCATTGATTCATGAGGGAATAGGCAAAATACAGTATGATCCTAGAGGAGAATTTGGCGTTGGTCAGTATGTTGTGATGATACCTAATACGCCTCAGGAAGAAGATTCAATAATTGCTGAAAATTATCTCAGAAGCAGTAAGTTTAGAGCAAGCGGATTTGATGGGTTTATGCAGGATTATGTTTCTATGCATAGAAATAGATTAGTGCCCTTACCGGAAGGGATAAATCTTAATGTTGCAGCTTTTACTGAACTGGTTTCAGTAAGTTATCATGCCATAAACAGATTTCAGAGATTTGCGCATAGCAGGAAAAATGAAATAGGAGTATGGGGAGATGGAAATCTTGCGTTTATAACGTCTTTGCTTATTAAAAAAAGATATCCTGATTCCAAAGTTTATATTTTTGGTAAAAACGATTATAAAATGAAGGATTTTGTGTTCGCAGACGGTTTATATGACATAACAGATTTGCCAAAAGATTTATTTGTTGATCACGCATTTGAATGTGTAGGCAGAGAGGCTTCTGGCGATGCTATAAATCAAATTATAGATCATATCAATCCAGAAGGAGCAATTTCTATATTAGGTGTTTCTGAGAATCCTGTTCCGATAAATACAAGAATGGTACTTGAAAAAGGTCTTCAAATATTTGGAAGCAGCAGAAGTGGATACGATGATTTTAAGGGAACTATAGAGTTGTATAAAAAAAATAATGAAATAGTAGGATATTTAGAGAGTATTATTGGAGAGATTATTGAAGTAAAAAGTATCGGTGATATGAATTATGCTTTTGATGCAGATATAAGAAAACCAGGTGGCAAAACTGTTATGGTTTGGAATAAATAACGGAGAGAATTTTCAAAACTATGAAGTTTCTTTTAAAACTTAGTATATACTTTCTAAATTTAATATTTTTCTTTTTTAAACTGTTACCTGTTAGAAAAAAAATTGTATTTATAAGCAGACAGGCAAATAGTAAAACAGAAGATATGGAGCTTTTGGAAAAATCAATTATTTCATATTCAGATACTACCCCGGAGATGGTGTTTTTGTGTAAAAAACTAGAAAGTGGTATAGTAAAAAAGATAGGTTATTGTTTCCATTTATTGAAACAAATGTATCATATCGCCACTGCAAAGGTAGTTATACTTGACTCTTATTGTATATCAGTAAGCGTACTTCATCAAAGGTCTGATCTTGTTGTTATCCAAATGTGGCATGCTTTAGGAGCTCTTAAAAAATTTGGTTTTAGCATAGTCGGAGAAGGTGAAGGCAGAGATAAAGATGTAGCAGAAATAATGGGAATGCATAGGAATTATACATGGATACTTACTAGTGGCAAAAGATGCGTACCTTATTTTGCGGAAGCCTTTGGATATGAGGAATCAAGAATTATAACTATACCGTTGCCTAGAGTTGATAAAATGACGGATAAATATTATGTTGAAGATGTATTAGAAAGAATATATATAAGGTATCCGTTATTTAAAGAAAAGAAGGTTGTTTTATATGCTCCTACTTTTAGAAAAAATAAAGATATTTCAAAAGATATAGAAGACTTGGCAAAAGAGTTTAATGATGATGAATATATTTTTGTAGTAAAAAAGCATCCTCTTATGAATGTGGATTGTAAGTTTGGTATAATTGACAATGATTTTTCCACACTGGACATGCTTTTTGCCGCTGATTATGTTATTTGTGACTATTCTGCGGTAGTGTTTGAGGCAGCTTTATTAAATAAACCATTGTTTTTTTATAATTTTGATTATGCTGGTTATTCTGGAGACAGGAATTTTTATATTAAATATATGGAAGAAATGCCAGGTATAATATCGGCAGACCCGAAAGAATTGGCATTAGCGATTAAAGAAGATAGATATGATCTTGAAAACGTAAAAAATTTCAGTTGTAAGTATATTGATCAGCAAAGTGGATGTAGCAGTAAATTTACAGAATTTATTATGAGCAATATTTAGACATTTATATTTATTAAAGATAAATTTCGAATTATATAAATATAAGGAAAAAGGTGAACAAAATGGCAAAAGAAAAACTTAATTGGGAAGATGAACAGGTAAGACATGACTACCGTCATACAGCTTCTCATATAATGGCGCAGGCAGTTAAACACTTGTGGCCTGATACAAAGCTTGCGATAGGACCTGCTATCGATAACGGATTTTATTATGACTTTGAATCTGAGCATAAGTTCGGTGAAGAGGACTTTATGAAGATTCAGAAAGAAATGAAAAAAATCGTTCAGGCAAATTATCCTTTAGAGAGATTTGAACTGCCAAGAGAAGAAGCGATTAAGTATATGGAAGAAAAGAATGAACCATATAAAGTAGAGCTTATCAAAGATCTTCCCAAAGATGCAGTAATTTCATTTTATAAACAGGGAGATTTTGTGGACCTTTGCGCGGGACCTCATATGGAATCTACAGGCAAGATTAAAGCATTTAAACTCATGAGCGTTGCCGGAGCATACTGGAGAGGTGACTCTGACAGACAGATGCTTCAGAGGATTTATGCTACAGCCTTTCCTACTCAAGAGGAGCTTGATGAATATATCGCCAAGATGGAAGAAGCCAAAAAACGTGACCATCGTAAAATAGGAAAAGAGATGGACCTCTTCATGCTTACAGATGAAGGTCCGGGATTTCCGTTTTTCCTGCCAAAGGGAATGACCATAAGAAACGAACTGGAGTCGTTCTGGAGAGCAGAACACAGAAAAAGAGGATATGAAGAGATAAAGACACCTCTTATTTTGAACGAACAGCTTTGGAGAACTTCAGGACACTGGGATCATTACAAAGACAATATGTATTTTACTAAAATAGATGATGAAGATTATGCTGTAAAACCTATGAATTGCCCGGGCTCTATGCTTGTTTATAAGCGTAAGATGTGGTCGTACAGAGATTTTCCTATTCGCTGCGGTGAGCTTGGACAGGTTCACAGACATGAGCTCTCAGGCGCTCTTCACGGTCTTATGAGAGTAAGAACTTTTACTCAGGACGATGCGCATATTTTTATGCTTCCGGAGCAAGTAAACGAAGAAATCAAAAATGTTGCAAAATTCTGCGATGATGTATATAAGATGTTCGGCTTTGAATACCATGTTGAACTCTCCACAAGACCTGAAGATTCTATGGGAAGCGATGAAGAATGGGAAATGGCAGAGAACGCTCTGAGGAATGCTATCGAAGAGATGGGCGTGCCTTTTGTAATAAATGAAGGAGACGGCGCATTTTACGGTCCTAAGCTTGACTTCCATTTGGAAGATTCCATCGGAAGAACATGGCAGTGCGGAACTATTCAGCTAGACATGCAGATGCCGCAAAGATTTGATCTTACTTATATAGGACCTGATGGTGAAAAGCACAGACCTATAATGATTCACCGTGTAATATTCGGTTCGATAGAAAGATTCATAGGAATTTTGACTGAGCACTGTGCAGGCAAGTTCCCTCTTTGGCTGGCGCCTGTTCAAGTCAGACTCATGACTGTAACAGAAAAATTTGCCGATTATGCTCTTGAACTTAAGAAACAGCTTGAGGAAAAGGGACTTAGAGTTGAAGCAGACATAAGAAATGAAAAAATCGGTTATAAGCTCAGAGAAGCAAGAAACGAAAGAATAAACTATATGTGTGTCATAGGCGAGAGGGAAGCTGAGGCAGGAACAGTATCAGTTCGTTCAAGTAAAGTAGGGGAACTTGGAGAAATGTCTGTGGAAGAATTTATATCTAAACTCTTAGAAGAAATAAAGAACAAAGAAATGTAGATTGGTTTTACAAGGGGAAATAAAATGGATTTTAAGGAACATCTGCAAAAGTCAAATCTTGCCAAGGTAACTTTTGCATTACTAACTTTAGAGATAATTTTAGCTTTATATGTAACAATACAAGTTTCAAAATATATAGGTATGATAGTGCTTCTGTGTGCAATACCTGTCATACTTCTTGTAGGAGCGCTCTTGATATTGTGTAATATTAAAAAAACTAAAGTCGCGCTTGTACTTGAAGTAATCTTAATGCTAATACTGATTGTGGCTATGGTGATAGTAGGAAAGGTCAATTCTGTAGCCGGTGCAATAGGGCAGAATAAGCAGTATGAAGTAGTTCAGATAGTGGCACTTAAAGACAGTACTATAGAAGCCGGTGAAGATTTTAACAGCTATGTTCTGGGATATACCAACAGCGATGACGGAGCATACGAGAAGTCAAGCGAGATACTCGTAGAAAATGATAAAAAAGTTAAAGAAAGCAAACCATATTCTGATACAGAAAAGCTCTATAATGATTTGTTGTCATCTAAGACGCAGTTCATGGTACTTACCAGCAATACGAGAAGTGATTTATCTGTAATAGATGAGGAGTACGAAGACAAAATTAAGGTTATATTTGAAAAGAAATATGAACTTGAAGATGTCAAACCTAAGGCTGTTGATATAAGCAAAGAGCCGTTTACTGTTTATCTTTGCGGTGCAGATTTGTCTTCAGGTCAGGATATTACTTCTACGGGAAGAGGCGATGTAAATATCCTTTTGACTGTGAACCCTAACACTAAAGAGGTAAATATGCAGGTTATACCAAGAGACACGTTTGTATATATACCTTGCAGAGGCGGAAGCAGCAAGCTTTCTTACAGCGGATGGTGGGGAGGCGTTCAGTCGTCCATAGATAGTATAGAGGACAAGTTTGACGTTGAAATAAACTACTATGCAAAAATAAACTTTAACGGTTTAGTAAAGCTTGTTGATGCCCTTGGAGGTGTTACAGTAAACAGTCATTATACTTATACAGCAGGGCAGTATAACTTTGTAAAGGGCGAGAATTTTGTAAGCGGAGAGAAAGCCCTTATGTTTGCAAGAGCCCGAAAAATGCTTCCTGAAAATGAGCTGTCAAGAGGACAGCATCAGATGGAGCTTATAAAGGGCATTTTTAGGAAATTTGCTGAAAACCCTACGTATGACAACAGCATGGCTGTGCTGGATGCGCTTTCAGAGAATTTTGTTACAAATTTGCCTGAAGAGGACTTCTATGAAGCATTTGAACTTGTGGTAAAATTATTGCCTGCGCTTCAAAATATGGAAAATCATACTATAAGCGGAACGTATAAATGGCATTATGACGAAGTTCGCGACGGATATTATCAATATTATTTCTATCCAAATGACGGAGAAATTGAAAAAGTCAGAAATAGAATAAATGCTGTTTTAGAAGGGTAATTAAATTAAGAAGGGAAATGCTTAATGCATTTCCCTTCTTTTATTATGATAAAATATTAAATTTCCTCTTCAGCTATTTTCATCATGATGGCACATTCTATGCGCTTTTTGAAAAGCTCGCACCCCGGTTCATATATACCGTTAATTGTACCTGTAGCATGGTATGCATTGGCACTGCATCCTCCGGAGCAATATAGTTTTGCCCAGCAATCTTGACAGTCGCTGCGGGAATAAGCGTTGCAGCTTCTGAATTGTTCTCTAAGCTCTTGGTTTGTAACCCCATCCCATATATTGCCCAGCTTATAAGCTTCGTCGCCTACAAACTGATGGCAGGGGTAGAGGTCTCCCCACGGTGTGACTGCCATATATTCTGTGCCGGAACCGCAGCCTGATATTCTCTTATATATGCATGGTCCGTTTTTAAGGTCCAGCATATAGTGGTAAAATGTTATAGGTTTGCCTTCTTTTTTGCGGCGGAGCATATCCTTGGCTAGGATTTCATAGTGATTTTTAACTGTTTCAATATCTTCCGGTGTAAGGGCAGACGGATCATCAGGAGATGAAACGACCGGCTCCATACTTAATTCTGTGAAACCAAGGTCTGCCATATGAAAAACATCTTTTGTAAAGTCAGGATTGGCATGAGTAAAGGTTCCACGCATGTAATAGTTTTTTCCTTCTCTTGATTCTACCAGTTTGCGAAATTTAGGAACGATTATATCGTAACTTCCTTTTCCTGAATAATCTATGCGGAGACTATCATGTATTTCTTTCCTGCCGTCTAAGCTGAGGACTACATTGCTCATTTCTTTGTTGGCAAAATCAATTACATCATCGTCTATGAGCACGCCGTTTGTCGTAAGGGTAAAACGAAAATTCTTATTATGTATCTTTTCTTGAGTGCGGGCGTAGGCGACCAGCTTTTTGACAACATTAAAGTTCATCAGAGGTTCGCCTCCAAAGAAGTCTACCTCCAGGTTAGTACGACTTCCTGAGTTTTCAATTAAAAAATCAAGAGCACGCTTGCCAACCTCAAAGCTCATAAGAGCACGCTGCCCGTGGTATTTACCTTGACTGGCAAAGCAGTAAGAACAGTTGAGATTGCAAGTATGAGCTACGTGTAGGCAGAGCGCCTTTATGACGTCGCCACTGCGTTCTTTGAATGTTCCTGCCATATCCTTAAAAGTATCTTCTGTATATAACTTCCCTGCGTGTTTTAATTCCTCTATGTCATTTATACACATGACTATATCCTCTTCAGTAACATCGGGACGGCTGCCATATTTGTTTAATATGGCAGATACAATTTGTTCTTTTGTATTTTCAGGGTACATGGCGATGATGTCATAAGCTACTTCATCAACAACATGAACAGAGCCGGAAGCAGTATCAAGCACGATATTATAGTCATTTAATTTGTATTGATGTACCATATAATTCCTCCGTTTTGTATCACATAAAGAATGCCGCCAAATCAGGCGGCATTCTGTAAGTAAACAATTTTAGAACGCTTATTTATTTTCGTTCTCGCATTTTTGGTTTGCTACACCACAGCTGGTCTTGCAAGCTGACTGACAAGAAGTCTGACATTCGCCGCAGCCGCCGTTTTTTGCACTCTCACAAAGAGAAGCAGTTTCAAGAGTTTTAATTCTTTTCATAGTGATATCTCCAATCTAGTAATATAAATATTTTATCATGCAGCGGTTTCAAAATCAAGAGATTTTATTGGATGGGATAGGTGGTGAGGTGCATCAAAGATTTGCGCCAACCCCGAAAAACTTGAGATTTTAAAGTGATTTGCAGGGTTAGACCCCGAAAAAACTTGTGTTTTTGTTAAATTCCCAGGGTAAAAAGGCCAATAAAATTAACTTTTTTCTTAGAATACGCCTTACACGGTACATATTTTATAGATTTTCAGAAAATTTAACCCTGCAAAACCACTAATTTGAACATGTTTTTCGGGGTCTGACCCTGGGAAATGCCAGAAAAAGCTAAAATTTCGGGGTTTGAACGATAACCAGCGAAAGAAAATGCTGTAGAATTCTTGAAAAACGCAGTGAATCTGCAGCATCGACAAATTTCGACCCAAGGTTTACTGAAATTTTAAAACATAACCTCTAGGCATCAAAATGCCCGGCATAGCCGGGCATTTAATAAACTATTTAACTACGTTGCTTATATAACTTACTCTAAAAGTTCCGTTAAGCTCAATCAAAGCTTTAAGAGCATCTGCATCAGTTAGATTGGATTCACCTTTTTGCTTTTCTAAGATTCCCAGAAGAGAGGACAGGTCAACTTGATAATCAGGAGTAAAATGCTCAACATAGCAATAATCCAGGTCATAAGAATCCATCATATCTGAAACGGCTTCGGAGTATGTTCCTATCTGGTCTACCAATCCGTTGTCTACAGCTTGTTGTGCAGAGTATATTCTTCCATCTGCCAGCTTTTTAACTTCTGCAACACTCATATCTCTGCCTTCTGCGACTATTTCTACGAATTGCTCGTAAGATTCATCTATCAGGGCTTGCAGTATAGCACGCTGCTCGGCAGTCATTGTTTCTGTAGAGCTTCCCATAGATTTATTAGGTCCTGAAGTTATAGTTTCAGTTTTTATCCCGAGCTTATCTAAAAACTCAGTGAGATCTATAAAATTCCCCATAGTTACTCCGATAGAACCGGTCCAGCAGTTTCTGTTTGCAATTATTTTGTCACATGGAGCAGATATATAGTAGCCTCCTGATGTTGCCTGCGACTGCATTGAAGAGTACACAGGTCTGCCGGTTGTCTCCTGATATTCTTTTATCTTGAAATAAAGTTCATCAGAAGCATATACACTGCCTCCGGGAGTGTTTATATATAAGATCATGCCTTGGTTTTGGCTGTCTTCCATCATGGCGTCTATAGCATTGAGCGTATATTGGTGGTTATAAACACCTGTACCGTATTCGTCAATAGTAGATTCTATATATATTGTTCCAATATAGTCATGACCAAAGCCTGTATTAACTTGATTGTTTCCGGCGTCTGTTATGTTTGAGAAAAATCTGCTGCAGCCTACACCCAGAATAACTATAAACAATATTATAGAGCCTATGACTATAAGAGCTTTTGCCCAAGAAGGAAAAGGCTTTTTGCGCATCGGCGTACTGGTATTTTCCGGTCTGAATTGAGAATTTGCATAATCTTTTTGCTCGCCGCTGGCGGAAGTATCGCTTCCCTCATCAGCTTTAGAGTTTACAGCGCTACTATCTGAAAATTGTCCGTTAGAATAGTATTTTACTTGTTTACTATTATTATCTTTAGTATCATTATTAAAAGAATCCAAAATGAAGCCCTCCAATTTGTAAATTTGTATTAATATTTTATCACGAAAAAACTGTAATGAAAAGAGGGAGTTACTGTATTGACAGTGTACTACTCAGCATGGTACACTTGACTTGAAAAGGGATATGAAAGGAAGTCCAAGGTATGTTTGAACTTGATTTGCGCAATCACAAATCAATATATGAACAGATAATGAACGGTTTTAAAGAAATGATTATGACCGGTGCCTTGGCATGCGGACAAAAAATGCCGTCAGTTAGGGAACTCTCAAAGGATTTAGGGGTGAATCCGAATACAATTCAGAAGTCATACAGAGAACTGGAACGGCAAGGATATGTTTATACCACTACAGGTGTGGGAACCTTTGTGACGGATAGGAAAAATGTTTCCGGAGATCCTAAAGAGCTGGAGCGGATAAAAGAAACACTGTGGAGTGGATTCAAGGAACTGCTCTTCCTTGGTATGGATTTTGAAGAGGCTATAAAAGTTACAGAAGAACTATTTGAGGAAAGGAGGAAAGACTTGTGATTAAAATTGAGAATCTTTGCAAACGCTATGGTGACACTGAAGTTTTGAAAGACTTTAATCTTACAGTTCCAAAAGGTTCAGTGTATGGACTTATGGGACTTAACGGAGCCGGCAAGACTACTATAATCAAGCATTTGGCAGGATTTATAAAACCTGACAGCGGAAGTGTTACTATAGATGAGCAGCAAATTGAAGATAACGAAGATCTCAAATCACGAGTTCTTATAATTCCTGACGAAGTATTCTTCTTCAACAGTTATAGCCTCAGTGATATGAGGGGGTATTATAAAAAAATATATAAGGGCTGGAATGAGGACAGATTTCAGACCATAGTAAATGATTTTTCTCTTAATACAAAGAAAAATATGGGCAAATTTTCTAAGGGCATGAGAAAGCAGGCCGCTTTCTGCCTTGCACTTTCAACGATGCCCGATTATTTGATTTTGGACGAACCTATAGACGGGCTCGGTCCAATAGTGCGCAGAAAGCTTTGGCATTACATAATGGGAGATGTGGCAGAAAGACAAATGACAGTTTTGATTTCTTCTCACAATGCCAGAGAAATGGAAGATGTGTGTGACTATGTGGGTATAATTGCCAAAGGAAAGATGATTTTTGAAGGAGATCTGCTGGAAATCATGCCTACATCTATAGAAGAGATATTTATTGAAAAGCTCGGAGGTGAAAACTATGAAGTTTAAGAACCTTTTTTGCGTTTCAGGAGCTCTTATAAAGGAAATACTCAGAATGCACTGGTATATACCTATATTTACATTTTTGCTTTATTTTTTTGTTGGCATTATGCCTCTCATATCGAATTTTTCTGATATAGAGTCGATGGATTATTATATATATGGCTGCCTCAAAAATATGAATATAGCATATGCTTTTATAATGGGGCTGGTTCCTGTAGTTACAGGCGTGCTTATTATGGGGTTTGTGCATAAAGAATCAAAAGCGTTGATGATTCATGCTCAGCCTTTGTCTAAAAATAGGATTTTTAATTCATATTATCTGGCAGGCTGGCTTATGTGCTGTGTTTTGCCGCTTATACTTATGATTATTTCATATATGGGTTTGTCGCTTAAAATTGATTATCTGGGCTATAAAGATATAATCTTTTGGATATTTTCATCGGTTGCTACTATGACTTTGTTCTATGCGACTACTGTGTTTGCAGGTTCATTGACGGGAACAACTGTGATGAATCTTTTAGCTTCAGGTGTTTTGATGGTCATTTTCCCGGTAGCAGTGGCTATTTCTGATGCTTATTGCAAAGCATTTATAAATGGATATTACACGATGCCTGAGATTGTAACAAGTTTGGCAAATAAGTATAATCCTATATTGCATTTGGTTTTTCAGTCAGGGAATAATACATGGCGAACATATTTGATATATTTTATTATCGGAATTGTGTTGTCTTTACTGGCAAAATACATATATAAGACAAGAAAACTCGAGCTAATAGGAAGTTCAACTTTATCAAAAGCTTTTGAAGAAGTTATGGTATATATGGTTGTGTTTGTGGGAATGAGTTTGTTTGGGCTTCTTATCTGGAATTATAGTGACTCAAAGGCGCTGATTATTGCAGGGATGCTCATTGGAACTGTAATTACCTTTGTAATAGTAAAAATTATAGTAAAAAAGAGCACCAGAATTTTTGATAAAGACACGCTCAAATCCATAGTGATTTATTTTGCCATAGCAACAGTATTTGTTGGATTGACTGTATTTGATATTACAGGATTCAGTAAAAAAGTGCCTGAACTTGAAGATGTAAAGTCGGTAGATATGACAGATTTGGTATCGGGATTTGAAAATTATTCAGGTATAGAAGGAACATCGAGTAAGAATGTGAAATACGACGGCAAACTTGATTCACCTGAATCTTTGGAGAAGATTATAGAGCTTCATCAATATATTATAGATAATAATTTAATATATGCATCAGAAGACTCATATGGAGTAGAAGTCTATGATATGGAAGGTATGCCATGTGACATAGCAAATGAGATTATACATATAAAGTACGAGCTTAATAACGGAAAGGTTATGGAGCGTGTGTATGATGTTGAGATGGATGAAAATGTGGCAAAACTTCTTGATGAGATTTTAACGGGAGAAGAGTATAAGGAAAAGAATAAAATTACGTCATATGTCAATATGGATAATATCAGTTATATCCAAATTACCGGTCTTGAAGAAGAGTATTACTATTACGATTATGACAGCGCTGCTTATGATGAATATGAAGAACAGGTTAAGAATAGCGGAGGTATGGCTGTAATTAAAAATCCTAAAGTTATAAAAGAGCTTTTGAATAAGCTTGATGAGGATACGTCCGGTTATGGTTATATACACAATAATAGCTCTATAACTTATATGGAAGGAATAGCCAACATAGAGATTTTCTTTGAAAAGAGCAAAAAGAAAAAGAATCAAGATATCATAGGTATTACCCTGTATAAATATAATAATAACGCTTTGGCATATTTATCGGAGATGGGTTACGGTTTTATTGTAGGAGAAAATGAAGGATAGACAGCGGTAGAATTCTTATGAGTGAAAAAATGAAATATTATGAAAACATAATAGTAGGCGCAGGAGCTTCAGGGCTTTACTGCGCCTGCAGTTTATCAACAGGGAAATTAAAGAAAGATGAGTCGGATATCTTATACTGCTCAGAACTGCCGGATATCGCCGAAAACCACAGCACGCTGATTTTAGAAAAGACTGCAAGACCTGGTACTAAGCTGCTTATGTCCGGGAGTGGTCAATGTAACATTACGCACGGCGGATCGATTAAAGACTTCATCTCTCATTATGGTGAAAGCGGCAGAGCAATAAGAGGGATATTGCAGCGTCATAACAATATTGAACTTTGCAAGTTTTTTGAGAGTATAAGTCTGTCTCTTACACAGCGTGAAGATGGAAAGGTTTTTCCCTCTTCAATGAACAGCAGAGATGTATTAAACGCATTGCTTGCAAAATTATCGAAAAGAAATACGACGCTTAAGTACAATTCTCCTGTGGCCGGAATCAGGACTTTGGATGACGGTTTTGCAGTGTTTACGCATAAAGAAGTATTTAGGTGCAAAAATCTGATAGTTGCGACGGGTGGCTGCTCTTATCCGAGCACCGGGTCAGATGGTGAAATGTTTAAAGTACTCAGCAGAGATTTGGCAATAAAGATATCAGAGCCACTGCCTGCATTAACTCCTGTATATGTAGAAAATTATAATTACGGAGATTTGTCCGGCATGAGTCTTAAAGACGTGGTTATGACCATAGACAAAAAAACTTTTCGCGGCGATTTGCTTTTTACACATAAAAATCTTTCCGGCCCGCTGATTCTAAACAGCTCAAGGTATATGAAGCCCGGAATTGTTTTGACTGTAAACTTTATAGCGCCAGTAAGCGGACCGGAAGCCATTACCCGTTTTAAAAGTGACTTTCCGGGTAATGGCAAATCGCTGCAGAGCTATATGGCCGGCGATATGTATTTGCCAAAGCGATTTGCGGAGAAGATTGCTTTGGAACTTGACATAAGCGATAAGAAAGTTTCTCAGCTTTCAGGCGGCCAGATAAAACAGCTGGCTGATGCACTGACAGCAGCTTCATTTACAGTCAGCGGCCTTGCAGGTTTCAGAGAAGCCATGGTGACCAAAGGCGGTGTTGAGCTTTCAGAGGTTGATATGAGCTGTATGTGTTCGAAAAAATATAAAGGATTGTATTTTGTAGGTGAGGTTTTAGATATTGACGGTGATACAGGCGGATACAATTTGCAGTTCGCTTATTCGTCAGCCAGAGCCGCAGCAGATGATATCAACGCCGGGAAGTAGTTTTTTCTATCCGGTGGCGGTCGGCTATGTGGCTGAACCCCGAAAAACATGCGATTTTTAAGTGTTTAACAGGGGTAGGACCCCGAAAAACATGTCTTAATCGAGGAATTCGCAGGGGTAAATCTTCTGCAATTTTAAAAAATGTGTATTATATGAAGCATATGACAAGTAAATATAGGATTTTATTGAATTTCCTACCCTGGTAACTAAACGAAAAAACAAAGATTTTCGGGGCTCATACCCTGCAAAAAGCTATTATTTTTTCAATTTATCGGGGTTTTTTGATGTTGTTATTTTACCTTTTCCCACTAAATCGGAAAAATTCTCTCAAGAAGCAATATTTTTCAAATTTAGTGAGAAAACCTTAGCAGAGCAAAGAAAAAGAAGCTCCGAGATCGTCAGAACTCGGAGCTTCTTTTTGTCCCTCGACGGAACCCGTCACATTTTCTTCATGTCTTATTGTCTCAAGCTGATCTGCTGTCATTTCTTCGAGCAAATCACGGTTAATATCCTGCATTCTCGAAAAATCTCCATTCATTATATGAGAAATTTCGTGGGCATAAGTTTCTTCTTGTTTTTGCTGACTTAAACGAGGATTCAGGACTATAGTATAATAATCAAAGCCATCTGAAATAGTAAAACCGTGTATAGACGGCGGCATATCAATAAGCACTACTCTAATGCAGTCGTAGTCTATCATAATTAATCATCTTCTTTCTTCATTCGATTTACAAGCGCAATTACGGCTGTCAAGTCCTCGGCGCTTACGTTTTTTGATGCGCTGAACAACATACGAAGTTCAGGTCTTTCGTACACTTGCTGTGCAATTTCTCTTGCTTCATCGTCAAGATAATATACATCTTGCTGTGAATTCGTATTGATGGGCTCTGAAAATTGAGAATCATCAGAGTCAGAAACACTTTCTTTGAGGCGTCTTTTGGCGGCTGCGACAAAAGATGTATAGTCTGTTCCAAATAGGGCAGTAAGCTCCATAAGTTTATCCAAGCTGATTTTTCTCTCGCCGGTCTCATAGCGCTGAATGGTCTTGGCGATAACGCCTATCTTTTCGCCTGCCTGTTCGAGAGTGAAACCACTTCTTATACGTGCATCCCTGAGCATTGAACCTATTATTTCATACAATTTTGCCTCATTATTATTCATTTTAAAAACGCCCTTTCAATTGGTATATCATAATTATAGACCATTTAGGACAAAAATGCAAGAAAAATTTTAGAAAAATTTGTTAAAAAAAGTGTTGACAGACCAAAACGGACATGATATTATTAAAATGTCCCGAGAGGACAAAGAAAATTGTGACGAATGGTACCAAATAGGACACAATATGAAAAACAGAACAAATTTACAATTTAATAGTTACCGGTCCGGTACGTTCTTTCAGAGATGAGCCAAAGTGCAAGTGCGCCGATCATGCGATAAACACTACTGTACAAAATAGGTTAAAAGGCGAATCCTAAGGCGATGAGGCTTTGAGAGGATAATGATACTTACGCATTGCCGGGTCACACCATGGTGCGTCCCGGAGGAAATCGGGGAGGCGAAAGAGCCTATGAAGCAGAGCCAACTGCTATCGGAACCGGAGAGAAAGGAAGGAGATTATGATACAGGTAAAATGTATTTCAGGTGAGACGGGTTACATGGAAACCGAGCTTTCAGCCATGCTTACGGAAGGCTGGGAAATAATCAGCATCGAAACTACAATATACGAAAGCTACGGAAATCTTAAAAAGGACACCACCGCATACTTGAAAAAAATCTCAAATTAAATATTAAACAGGCGAAGCGGCACGCCTTATAAGCCGCAAAATTAAAAATATAAAGAAAAGGAGAAATAATATTATGGCAATTAGTACACAAGGAACAGTTTTAAAAATTAAGAAAGGCGAAGACGCAGTAACAACAGTCAACATCAAATCATTCCCTGATTTAGGAGCAGCACCTGCAGCTATTGATGTAACTACTTTAGCTGACACAGTGCAGAAATTCATACCGGGAGTAAAGGCTCTTGCAGCTATGGAATTTTTAGCAAATTATGATAAGGATGCTTTTGAAGCACTCAAAGGTCAGGAAGGCGAAACTCTTACTTACTCTGTAGAGTTTGGAACAAACGGAACTTTCACATTCACAGGTTCTCACTCTGTTGCAGTAGCAGGAGCAGGTCTCAACGCAGCAGTTGATATGAAGATTTCTGTACTGCCAAGCAGCGAAATCGCAGTAGCATAATTTAGAAAACAGGGAGGGAAAAATATGAAAATTAACAACAGCGAATACAGAATTCCTGAATTAAATTTCAACGCAATGTGCGCACTTGAGGAGCTTGGAGCATCTTTTACAGAAATGGATAAAAAAGTTCTTTCGACAGTCAGGGCTTTTCTGGCACTTGCTATGGGCGGGGATGTAGAAAAAGCAGGCAGTGAAATAGAAGCGCATGTAGCTTCAGGCGGCAGTTTTGATGAAATTATGGAAGACATCAGCAGTGCTGTAGAGGAAAGCGGTTTTTTTCGAGCTCTCAGAGCGTAGTCGCAGAAGAAAACTTGAAAAGACAAGGCTCAGAAGGAAGCGAAAAGGCAAGAAAAACGGAAAACTATAGTTCGTTTAAGGAGGCTGTTTTAAATGAATGGCTTCCTGCCGCAATCCTTATAGGGGTGCCGGCAAATGACTTTTGGTATATGAACCCAGTCAAGCTGGCGCCTTATATAAAGGCTGATCAGCTAAGGCAGAAAAGAGAAATTGAGCAGGTAAACTTCCAATGCTGGATGATGGGAGTGTACTTTACTCATTCCATCGGATGTGCCTTTTCTGAAAGCAATTCGTATCCGGATGCTCCTTTCGATCTGTTTCCTGAGCAGATATCCTGCGAGGAACAGAGCCGCAGATCTGCTCAGATTTTTGAAGCTTATGTGCGTGAATACAATCTGCAGCTTAAAAAGGAGGAGATATGAGATTATTAGATGGATACAACCTCACAGTGGGAGCGATTTTAGCAATCTTCACCAAAATTTTTGATCAGTATGGCACGGTGCTTGTAACATTCCTTATATTTAATATTCTCGACTGGATAACCGGAACCTGCAAAGCAAGGATTTGCAAAAAGGAGTCCAGCATCGACGGACTTAAGGGCATATGTAAAAAACTCGGCTATTGGGTGCTCATATTTGTAGCATTCCTTACGGGTCAAAACCTGATGATAATGGGAACAGAAATGGGAATTTCTTTAGATTCGGCAAATTATTTAGGTTGGCTCACGCTGGCGATGCTCATAGTCAATGAAGCACGAAGTATAGCAGAAAATCTTGTAGAAATGGGTGTACAAGTTCCGGAAGTGTTGATAAGAGGGCTTGCAATCGCAGAAAAGAATATAGATAGCGTGGCAGGCACAGGAGAAGAACAGGAGCAGCTCGCTTCCAAGTAGAATACCTTCATTAGAAGGATTTATATAGATAAAAGACAAGGCTTTCTTAACAGGAGAGCCTTGTCTTGCTATTGATTCAGTGTTTTGAGAGATGAAAACATCAGGAATGAGAGATAAAAGGCAACCAAAATTCGCAAAAATGATATCCAAATTCCTGATTTTTAAAGAATTTGGATACCCACAGAAAGCAATATTAACATATTAGTTATATGCTCTTGCAAAGCGCTGCATAAATATGAAACGCTTTGCAAGGACATAAACAAAATCCCAGTCACAAGCCGGCTGTGATTGGGGTTTTTAGTGCCCTTAAATATTTTAGAGCAAAACCATGTTCAACATTCATCCAGCTATTGGATGTGGATTTGCGAGAATTAGTGGGAGGTTAGAATTGGTGGTTTTATTATAACTTTTCTTCTTTAAAATTTTTTGTTATGAAGTTATATAATTCTTCACCACTTAGACGCGTACCGTATATTTTATCAATTCTATGATTATATTCTAATGTATGAAAACTAAGATTCTCTTTTTTACGTCCTGTTTTAAAGGTTATATCAATATAATATTCATAATCATATTTTGAATATACATTCATATCGCAAGCTTGACAGATAACAGATTTGTAAGGTATTTCAATCTGTAAATCAGGTCGAGTGCTGCTTACTATATGAAATGAAGAATCTGATACAAAAAAAATGTTTCAAGCTCATCTCTTGTATCAACATTGAAAGAACGCAAACCAGTTATACCATCCATAACAGTAGGGTATTTTGCATTACACTCTTTTTCAAGCTTGTTGTAAAAAGGTAAGAATTTTAGATGAGCCAGTATGATTGCAACTATAGTCATATGAAAGTATGCACAGAAGCATATCAATGCAAACCCAAAAATAATGATGAAAGGAACGTATGCAGGTGTCTGACCAAGATACATATACATAATAAAACCTCCTAAATTATTACTTATTATATCACAAAGTAAGTAAAGAAGAATAATAAAATATAACGAAAGGAGAGGTTGAAAAATACACATTTATGCCCTTGCAAAGCGCTGCATAAATATGAAACGCTTTGCAAGGACATAAATAAACCCCAGTCACAAGCCGGCTGTGATTGGGGTTTCTAGTGTCTTTAAATATTATATATAGCAAAACCATGTTCAACATTCATCCAGCTATTGGATATGGATTTGCGAGAATTAGTGGGAGGTAGAAAAGCAAAGTGGAGACTGTTCATATGTTTCTTCATCTATAAAGTTTTCCTTTATGAAGCTATATAGCTCTTCACCGCTTAAACGTGCACCGTATTTTTTATCAATTCTATGGTTGTATTCTAAAGTGTCAAAGGCAACTTTTAATATTTTATTATTGTCGATTAGAATCCCTAAATATATACGGTAATTATAGTCATATTTTGAATATATATCTATATGGCAACCATGGTAAAGAACAGCTTCAAAGGGTAATTCAACATGTAAATCAGGTCTGGTACTGCTTACTATGTGAAAAGAGGAATCTGAGACAAAAAAAATGTTTCAAGGTCATCTCTTTCATCAATATTAAAAGACTGCAAACCATATATATCATTCATAACAGTGGGATATTTGGCGTTATATTCTTTTTCAAGCTTGTTGTAAAAAGGTAAGAATTTTAGATGAGCCCGTATGATTACAAATATAGTCATATGAAAGTATGCACAGAAGCATATAAGAGCAAAAAGAATTAAGGCAATTAATGTGCTATATGGACTGTAAGTATATATGTACATATGTTAACCTCCTGCTAAAAATTAGTTTAATTATATAACAAAAACATTAAAAACAGAAGAAGTATTTAAAAAATATAACGAAAGGAGAAAAAATGGCAAATAAAGAGTTAAAAGTAGATTTGAATATTAATCTTGATTCTTTAACAGAGCTTGAAAAGATAGTTGCTCGCATAGAAGAACAATTGAAAAGCATCAGTAAAACTTCTTTTAAAGATGTAGTCAATGGTATTGGAGCATTTGCTTCAGCAGGTTCATTTGTGATAGGTATTGTAAATCAATTCAATACTGTAAAAAAGCAAATGGGAAAAATTGCAAAAGCAATTGACGGAGAAAAAGCGACCATCGAAACTGCCGCAAAAAAAATTGGTGCATGTATAGGAGAGGGATTAGTAAAAGGAATAAAAGGGTCAAAACTAGATATTGACATCATAACTTATGATGTATTCGGAAATATAGAATCAGTTGCAAGAAAGAGACTTGAGATTTCATCCCCATCCAAAGTTATGAAAAAACTAGGAGGCTACATATCCGAAGGCATGGGCGACGGTATCAAAGCCAACGGCAAATTAGTCAAAAATGCCATGGGCGATATAACAGATACTGTAGAAAAGTCAGCCAAGAAAGCTTCTAAGACCAAGTTCAGCTTCGGCGGCATAG
>CAJUQR010000006.1:0-112504 GCA_910588185.1 uncultured Peptostreptococcaceae bacterium | reverse complement strand
TCAAAGGAATATTCAGCGGAATAGGAGAGTTTTTCAGCGGAATATGGGACAAGGTAGTATCCATATTCAAGAAAGTCGGAACCAAAATAGGAGATGCCATAGGAGGGGCATTCAAGAGCGTAGTAAATACGATTTTAGAATTTGCAGAAGATATCATCAATGGGTTTATTAAGGCGATTAACTTTATGCTCTTGCAAAGCGCTGCATAAATATGAAACGCTTTGCAAGGACATAAACAAAATCCCAGTCACAAGCCGGCTGTGATTGGGGTTTTTAGTGCCCTTAAATATTTTAGAGCAAAACCATGTTCAACATTCATCCAGCTATTGGATGTGGATTTGCGAGAATTAGTGGGAGGTTAGAATTGGTGGTTTTATTATAACTTTTCTTCTTTAAAATTTTTTGTTATGAAGTTATATAATTCTTCACCACTTAGACGCGTACCGTATATTTTATCAATTCTATGATTATATTCTAATGTATGAAAACTAAGATTCTCTTTTTTACGTCCTGTTTTAAAGGTTATATCAATATAATATTCATAATCATATTTTGAATATACATTCATATCGCAAGCTTGACAGATAACAGATTTGTAAGGTATTTCAATCTGTAAATCAGGTCGAGTGCTGCTTACTATATGAAATGAAGAATCTGATACAAAAAAAATGTTTCAAGCTCATCTCTTGTATCAACATTGAAAGAACGCAAACCAGTTATACCATCCATAACAGTAGGGTATTTTGCATTACACTCTTTTTCAAGCTTGTTGTAAAAAGGTAAGAATTTTAGATGAGCCCGTATGATTACAAATATAGTCATATGAAAGTATGCACAGAAGCATATAAGAGCAAAAAGAATTAAGGCAATTAATGTGCTATATGGACTGTAAGTATATATGTACATATGTTAACCTCCTGCTAAAAATTAGTTTAATTATATAACAAAAACATTAAAAACAGAAGAAGTATTTAAAAAATATAACGAAAGGAGAAAAAATGGCAAATAAAGAGTTAAAAGTAGATTTGAATATTAATCTTGATTCTTTAACAGAGCTTGAAAAGATAGTTGCTCGCATAGAAGAACAATTGAAAAGCATCAGTAAAACTTCTTTTAAAGATGTAGTCAATGGTATTGGAGCATTTGCTTCAGCAGGTTCATTTGTGATAGGTATTGTAAATCAATTCAATACTGTAAAAAAGCAAATGGGAAAAATTGCAGAAGTAATCAAGAAAGAAAAAGAAACTATCCATAAAGCCGCAGAGGCTATTGGTAAAAGCCTGGGAAAGGGAATAATCGATGGTATAAGAGGCAAACAAATTACAATAACAGATACTGTGAAAGATATGGCTGGAAATATAATTAGTGAAAGTAAACATACACTAAAAATAAATTCACCATCTAAAGTAATGGAAGCAATAGGCGAATCAGTTCCTGAAGGCATGGGCAACGGTATTAGAGATGGAGGCAAATTAGTCAAAAATGCCATGGGAGATATAACAGATACCGTAGAAAAGTCAGCCAAGAAAGCTTCTAAGACCAAGTTCAGCTTCGGCGGCATAGCAGCAGTAGCAACGGTGGTAGGAACTCTTGTAGGTTACTTTGTAAATATGATTTCCGCCAATGAAGAGCTCAGCGGCAAGATGGAAAAGGTTTGGGGTAAAATTACTGAGGCATTGTCACCTGTAATAGATGCAGTGACTTCGCTCTTTGATTCTTTCATAAGCGGAGGAGAAGGGACAAGCTCAGTCCTTGATACTGTTGTAGAAGTTATCGGAGGAGTTGCGGAATTCATAAGTGAAGTAATATCTCAGATAGTAGGATTCTTCCAAGAAAACAGCGATGTAATAGGAGGAATCGTAGGATCTATATGGGAATTTATTTCAGGAATAATAGAGACAGCCAAGGAAATCTTCGGTACAGTCATTGAAGCCATCGCTGGATTTTTCCAGGAACATGGAGACAGCATAATGAACATAGTTGACAGCATTTGGGGATTCATTTCCGAAATAGCAGAAGACTTGATGGAGATATTCAGCGGTGTAATTGAGGCGATTGCAGGATTCTTTGAAGAACATGGCGACGAGATCATGGCAGTAGTTACAGAGATATGGGAGTTCATATCAGGAATTATTGAAGGAGCCAAGGAAATCTTCGGAGGAATCATGGACGTTATCGTGGGCATATTCACGGGAAACGGAGAAAAGATCAAAGAGGGCTTCGGCAAGATATGGAAAGGAATCAAAGGAATATTCAGCGGAATAGGAGAGTTTTTCAGCGGAATATGGGACAAGGTGGTATCCATATTCAAGAAAGTCGGAACCAAAATAGGAGATGCCATAAGTGGTGCATTTAAGACTGTGGTTAATGGAATACTGGAGTTTGCTGAAAAAGTTATCAATGGATTCATTAAGGCGATTAACTTTGCCATAAAGATGATAAACCTTATACCCGGTGTTGATATTCAGCCTCTTGAATTGTTAGTTATTCCTAAACTTGCTTCCGGAGGTCTTATGGAACCGGGACAGATGTTTATAGCTCGTGAAGCCGGACCTGAGCTTGTAGGCAGCTTTGGCTCAAAGACAGCCGTTATGAACAACAATCAGATCGTAGAGTCTGTATCGCGAGGTGTTTACGATGCAGTTAGAAACGCAATGGGCAGTGGCAAAGGAAATTATACTTTCAATATTACCAATACCCTTGACGGCAGAGAAATCGGCAAGCAAGTCATTAAGTATCACAACGGAGTGGTAAAACAGACAGGCGTATCGCCGCTTTTGATATAGCATAGATGTTGCAAATTAATGTAAAATATAGAAGAACAATACATATGTTTTATTGACATTATTATTTTTGTATTGTATAATTTTATAAACAGTGAGTAAAGCATATAACTCATATGCAAATTAAAAACTCCGCAAGTGTTGGTTGCGGAGTTTTTTATGTAGGCTAATTGTCTTTGTCGTTTCTGTTTAGCCATTTGCTGATAAAATTTGCTATTATACCAGCTATAACAGAAATCGTCAGCGTGAGTAAAACACTCATATGCTTTTCACCTCCCTTCCATTGTCTGGAATGGATAAGACAACATCATAAGTATATCATGAATTTTATGTAAAATAAAGTAAATTAATGGTAAAAAATAACAATAAAACAGCGCAAAAAATTATCAGACCTTGGCATAAGCCCAAGGTCTTTTTTATTAGAAAAGGAGGAATAAAAAATGGCAATTTTAAATGTAAAAGTCAGAATGGAAGTTATTTATAGCAGAGCTGAGTACCGTTGGACAACTTCTGATGAAAATCTTGAACATATAAAAGCAGGAGATGTGTTTGATATAGTCAGTGTTGAAAACTGGGATAATTGTCCTGAAAAAATAACCGTAAACAGTATAATGGCAAATTTGATTACATTCGACAGTGAGCCTGATCCGGAGCTGCCGGACGGCGAGGAACAACTTCCGGATGCAAAGATATGTATAGAAAAAACTTATCCGCTCAAAGACCCTCAGACCATGCAGTGGGATTCAGCAGATGTAGAAGCCGAAGGAAGCAGCGGAACCAATCAGCTTGGGAAATATTTCAGAGACGTAGTCGACCAAAAGATAACTGTCGGAGCTTCATGGGGACCACTTGAAGATAAAGAAATAGCAGAGCTTTTGTCTGTCATAAAAGAAGATACATTTTTGCTTGAGTACCCTGATGCGTATACAGGAGAAAAGCGCACTATGGAAGCTTATGTAAACAGCAGAACAGCTCCTATGTACAGATACCAAGAGCAGCAGGGAGAAACACCTGAGAAGTGGATGTGGCAGGGTCTTTCAATTAATTTTATGGAAGTCTAGGAGGTGGTTCATATGTATAATGTCAGCGAATTATTTAATAATGCAGCATTTTCAAAAAGCAGAAAAGTATTGCTAAAAGTAATATTCAACGGACTTCCTTATGAAATTGACGGTGAATTTTTGAAAAAAATCACCATTGATGAGACATTAACTGCAAACAGCAATCTGTCCATGGGAGATGCGTGTGCCAACAAAGCAGTAATAGAGATGTATATGCCGAAGCAGGATATAGCATTCAGCGACGGATATTTTCAGGTGTATGCAGGACTTGAGACAGGCAAAACAAGGGAATACTGTCCCATGGGCAAATATTATGTCAGTGATGTTGAGACCAGCGATAACTACAAGACGGTGACTATAACAGGTTATGACATATTTAATAAGATGGATGTGCCTTATGAGCCTAAAAACGGATTGGGCGAGTCTGCCACTGTTGCACAGATAATCGAAGATATAGCTCTTCAAAACGGAGGACTTGAAATAGCCGAAACTATTTTTCCCGACATGAATGTAAATATAGTTAACTGCACTCAAAGAGAAATGATCGGATATATAGCAGGTCTCATGGGAAGCAATGCCAACATTAACAGAGAAGGAAAGCTGGAGTTTAAATGGTATGAAAAGCAGAAGTTTTCCATCACACCGGATGTTCAGTATATGGATGGATTTAAACATACTTCACAAGAGATATTTGTGCTTGGCTCGCTGCGTTCAGGCATTGAAGAAACAGTTTATGAGGCTGGTTCGGGACAGGGAATTTCATTCTATAATCCATTTATCAATCAGGAAATTTTGAACGAAATATATGAAAGAACAGGGCAGCAGTCATTTGTACCATGCGAAATAAGATACAGAGGAAATCCTGCCGTTGAATGCGGTGATATCATAACTGCAATAGACAAGGATGGCGAAGAAAATGATGTAGCAGTAATGACTCAGACCATTGAGTTGTCCGGCGGAATCGGTTCAACCATATATTCGTACGGCAATTTTGAGACAGAAACTGTTATGGGAGAATCCCCTACAGAAAAAAAGCTTAATAAGCTTTATAAAACTATAACTGAAAGTTTTAAAGAAGCAACTGAACTTATCAAAGGTACAAAAGGCGGATATTTTGAACTTAAGATGGGGGAAGAAGGATTCCCTGAGGGCTGGGAAGTAAGAGACACTCCAACGCTTACTCCGACTACCAGTCTGTGGCGCATGACCAAAGCCGGTCTGATTTTTTCTGAAGATGGAGGCAGAACTGTTTCAAAGACTGCCATAACCATGGACGGCAGGATTATAGCAGATGCTGTCATAGCAGGAAAAATCGCCACTTCACAGATTGAGGTATACGGCGGAAAAGAAGGAGAGGAAGGAAAAAGTCTGGACGACTTTTTCAGAGTGAAGCCTGATGAAAATACAGGAGAGCTTTATCTTGAGCTTGGCTCAGCAGACAATACTATAGTCTTAAGACAAGAAAACGACAGAATAAGCTTTTGCGATGGAAAAAGCGGCAATGAATTGGCATTTTTCAGTAATTCAGCTTTTGAAATCGTACAGCTTGACAGATTTAGAATAGGAAATTTTGCTTTCATACCTAGAGTAACAGGTAATTTATCATTGACAAAGGTGGTGTAAACAAATGGCAACTTATACAAAAGATTTTTCATCAGGCTGGGGAACTCTCAAACTTACAGTTACGACAGAGAGCCAGTCTGTAGCAAATAATACGTCGTATTTGAAAGCAGTGCTTTCATATGTATCAAAAGTGACTTCACCGTCATACAACTTATCAGGCGACGCTTCAATAAAAATGATAATAAACGGCACAACTCTTTATTCTGCCAATACGTTTGACATAAGAGGAGTAAGTGCAGGCAGTACAAAGACACTTGCAACTAAATATATAACAGTAAGCCATAATGCTAACGGAAGCAAATCTGTTGCCTGTTCGGCTGAGTTTAAGTCGGGAGTAGGCCTTGGAACTGCCAGCGTCAGCGGCACATTTACTCCGGCAACCATACCGAGAGCTTCATCTGTAGTGATTTCGGCTGCAAGTGTTACAGCCGGCAAATCGTTTGATGTAACTGTAACTCCTCATGCAAGCTTTTCACATAAAGTAACAGTATCAATGTCAGGGGCAACATCGCTTACTTATAATATGAGTGCGTCTTCATCAAAAAAGGTTCAGTCTGTCACCATACCGGCAAGCTGGGCAAATTTGATAAATACTTCTATGTCAAGGACTGCAACTGTAAAGGTGGAAACTTTATCGGGAAGTACGCTTATAGGCAGTGCATTTTCAAAGAATATTACTGTAAATGTTCCTGCGTATGAGATCAGCGGAAGTATTGCATTGACAGGTGTAAGCCTTTATAAAGAACATTACGTCCAAGGAATTTCAAAAGTTGCAGTTAATATCTCATCGACTGCCAATTATGGTGCGACCCTTTCTTATTCAACAACATTTGGTGGAGTCAAGTACACGGCGGCATCTTTTACAAGCGGTGTTCTTAAAGTGACAGGAGATAATACTGTTACAACTACCATAAGCGACAGCAGAGGAAAGAACAAGACCATAACAAGCAGTGCATTTTATGTATATCCGTATTCATCTCCATCAATTACCAGCGTTGTGGTTACGCGAGATGAGGATGATCCTCTGGCAATAATAATAACTGCAGAGGGAACTATGTCCACAGTAGGCGGTTCCAATCTTGGAACAGTTACGGCATATTTAGAAGAAAGCGAACTGAGAGCGTATATGGTAGATTCAGAAAAATTTACTCAAAGATTCGACACTATGGATTTGGATCCTGAAAATACGCTGACAGGTGTGGTTACTCTTTCAGACCAGATTGGAAATAAGAGTGAAAACTATACCTTCATAATTCCATGTCGTTCCGTTCCTCTTGATCTGAAAGCTGATAACAAAGGTCTGGCAGTTGGAAAAATGTCTGAAATAGAAGGCTTTGACGTGGGTTGGAATGCAAGATTCAGAGAATCTGTTTCAATTGACGGAAATTTAAGTATAGCAAATGCAAATTACTCAATCACAGAAGCTGAAGTTACTGAAACAAAGAAGCTGTTTAAATCTGCTCCTTCGCAGATAAGACTTATAGACTGGATATATCCTGTAGGCTCAGTGACAACATCCGTAAATCCGAACTATAACCCTAATTTAATATATAAAAATACTACATGGGTTAGATTTGCAGAAGGAAGAACTCTTGTTGGACTCAATTCATCAGATACTGATTTTAATACTGTGGAAAAAACGGGAGGAGCAAAGACGCATACCCACACAGGAGGAAGTCATAATCATTCGACCAATAATTGTACATTGAAGGTCAGCCAGATACCCAGCCATAGTCATAGCGCGCCTTATAGGTATACCGGAAGTGATGCGACGTCATCAAGCACAGGTTGGTATTATGTAAGACCTTCCGGAGCACCGTCAGGTAACTCCAGAGGTACATTGACTGCTGTAAGTTCTACAGGAGGAGGCGGCGCCCATAATCATGGAAATACAGGGAGCGGCGGTGCAGTTGCAACCACAGCGGCATCTTCAGTTCAGCCTTATATAACCGTATATTTTTGGAAACGAACAGCGTAATCGTTCAAAATTCACGGCTAACATGATAATAAGCATATAATATAAAAGCGCTTTCAGCGCAGCAGAAAGGAGAATTTTATGGCAAAATTGATATATTTAAGTCCGTCTAATCACGGAAAAGGAGCAAACAAATGCAAGAAATCTGATTGTTATGAGGATAAGCACACCAGACCTATTGCAGAAGTTTGTGCAAGACATTTAAAGAATAACGGATTTGATGTAATCATTGCTAAAACAAGTCAAAATATGGCGGCAAGATGCAGTGAATCCAATGCTAAAAAAGCGGCGCTTCATGTTCCGATTCATACAAATGCATCTAGCACAGAATCAGCCAGATATCTGATGTTTATGTTTTATAAGGATAGTGACACTTATCGCAAAATTTTCGATAAGGTAGCGCCGTCAGTAGAAGCAGTTTATCCCGGCAAGCTCAAGGCTAAATTTGCAAAGCGTGCTGATCTTTATGAGATAAATCGTCCCATAGCAAAGTCTATGTACTGCGAGCTTGGTTTCCACACCAACAAGAAAGACTGTGATGAGTTTATTCACAATCCGGAGATGGTTGGAAAGGCTCTGGCAAAGGGAATTTGCAACTATTTTGGAGTCAGCTTCAAAGATGGGGATAAGACGGAGCCGGATAAACCGGATAAGCCTTCAAAACCGGATAAAAAGTATTCTAAAGGCGCGGCAGTTAAACTTTCAGCAAAACCGCTTTATGCGACGTCCACAAACAAAGTTCCTTCAACACACGTTACAGGAACCTATTATTTATGGGACGGAGAAGTTATAAAAGGCCGTATGAGAATCACTAATCTTAAGTCTAGAGTTGGCGTAAATGGTCAGGTTACAGGCTGGATAGATAAAAAAGATATTTAATCAATTTTTTGGCGGAGCCTAGTGAGCTCCGCTCTTTTTTTATGCTCACTTACTTACATATATTTACATTTGTGACCAGGATATATAATCAGCTTAAGGAGGTAGAATATGGATTTTAAAGAGATTTTGACAAGGGATTTGAGAACACAGGAGGGACTGCTCAGAGAATATGATAAGCAGCTTAGGGGACTGCCTGATTATGGTTTGACTTATAAATGTAACGGAGATAAAATGGAGTATTATTTGGTCGACTCCCGTACAAAGAAACGTAGATATATCAATAAAAATGAGTCTCCCATAATAGAAGATTTAAAGAGAAAAAAGTATATTGAGCACTCAATGAAGATTATGAAAAACAACATAGCAGAAGAGAAAAAGCTTTTGGAGATTTACATGCCCTATGACTACGGTTTTGTGCAGAGGATATTGCCAAAAGCATATAGGGATGGCGCTCATAGGATTAAAAGCGGGCACAAAGAACTTGATTCGAAAAATTGTCTTAGAGGCAGAGTTCATTTGACCAGTTCAGGAATAAAGGTAAGATCCAAATCGGAAGTTATGATTGCAGAAGTAGTATCTTCTTATAATTTGCGATTTGAGTATGAGCGACCAATCGAGCTTTGGACCGATGGAGAGATGATAACGGTTCATCCGGATTTTACTTTTGATAATAAATATGGTCAATCTGTTTATTGGGAACATTTTGGGATGTTGGGCGTTGAACAATATAGAAAAAGTGCGTTGCGCAAATTGAATACATACATAGAAAACGGAATAATTCCGTCTGTAAATTTGATAATAACGGCAGAAACGTTGGATGGATCCATAGATGTAAATTCTATAGTACGAAACGCCGAACTGCTCGTTAAAATGTTGTAAAATTTCTGAGAGTTTTTTGCCGAGTTGCAATTATAAGTCGCAGCATTCGCTTTAACCCCGAAAAAACTTCAATTTTAAAGTAATTTGCAGGGTCAGACCCCGAAAAATATGTCCAAATCAGAACTTTTGCAGGGCTAGATTTCATGAAATTTTATAAAATATGGATTATATGAAGTGAATAACAGGGAAAAAGTTAATTTTACTGGTTTTCTTACCCTGCAAATTTGACAAAAAAGCAAAGATTTTCGGGGTCTGCCCCTGGGTAATGCAAGAAAAAAGACAAATTTTCGGGGGTTGCCTTTGCTAAATCCCTATTATTTTTCAAAAATTCTTGAATGGCAAGCCTCTTTCAAGCAAAAATACTTGACAGCCAGCCCACCGGTGTGCTAAACTAATCAAAGTTGTCAAGTGAAAACACTTAACAGTCACAAAGGCAGTTTTGCCGAGATTGAGCCAGGGAGCAGAGAAATGGTAGATGAGATAACAAAAGCAAGTCTGCTATATGATTTTTATGGAGCTTTGCTCACCAAGAAGCAAAGACAAGTTATGGCTCTTTACCATGAAGAGAACCTGTCACTTTCTGAAATTGCTCAAGAGTTTGGAATTTCAAGACAGGCGGTACATGATACACTGAAAAAAGCCGAGCAGGCTTTAGAAGATTACGAAAGTAAACTTAACCTTATAGATAAATTGCTTAAGACAGACAGAGCCATTGCACTCATTGAAGAGGAAATAGCAGGTATTGAAGCCGTATCCAAAGAAAAAGATACTGTTGATGGACTTAAGCGCATAAAGAGAATCATAGAAGAGCTGTCGTAATCAGCCCATACCAGAGAGCAAATTACGATAGCAAGTTAAAGGAGTAAAGATGGCATTTGAATCACTATCTGAAAAACTTCAAAATACGTTTAAAAAATTAAAGGGAAAAGGCGTTTTGTCGGAGGCTGATATTAACGATGCCATGAGAGAAGTCAAGCTTGCACTTTTAGAAGCTGACGTAAACTTTAAGGTAGTAAAAGAGTTTGTGGCCGACGTCAAAGAAAAATGTCTCGGACAGGAAGTTTTGCAGAGCTTAACTCCTGGACAGCAAGTTATCAAGATTGTAAACGAGCAGCTTACTGATCTTATGGGAGGAACCGGAAGTAAACTTACTTATTCACCTAGCGGATTTACAGTACTTCTTATGGTGGGACTCCAAGGTACAGGTAAGACTACGTCATGCGGCAAGCTGGCGTCATACCTTAAGAAAAACGGCAAAAAGCCTATGCTTTGCGCCTGTGACATATATAGACCTGCGGCCATAGACCAGCTGGAAGTTGTGGGTAAGTCGGTTGATGTACCGGTGTACACAGACAGAAACAATAAAAAAGCAGAAGACATAGCGTTGGCAGCTCGTAATGAGGCAGAGAAAAAAGGCTATAATGTACTTATTGTCGATACTGCCGGACGACTTCAGATAGATGAAGACCTTATGGAAGAGCTGGCAAGAGTCAAAAAAGCAGTTAAACCTCATGAGATATTACTTGTGGTAGATGCACTCACAGGCCAGGATGCGGTAAACGCAGCAGAAGGCTTTAACAATAAACTTGGAATCGATGGAATCATAATGACTAAAATGGACGGTGATTCCAGAGGCGGAGCAGCTCTTTCCGCCAAAAAAGTTACAGGCAAACCGGTTAAGTTCATAGGTATGGGAGAAAAATTCGATGCCCTTGAACCTTTCCATCCAGAAAGAATGGCAAGCAGAATCCTGGGAATGGGAGATATGCTTTCATTAATAGAAAAAGCTCAAGAAAATTTTGATGAAGAACAGGCAGCTAAGCTTGAAAAGAAACTGAGGAAAAATGAGTTTACTCTTGAAGATTTCTTGGAACAGCTGGGGCAAGTCAAGAAGATGGGCGGAATCGGTAAAATGTTGGATATGCTTCCCGGAATGAATAATAAGTCTGTCAGCGACAGTGATATAGAAAGAAGCGAGCAGGAATTCAGACAGATGGAGGCTATTATTTATTCGATGACGCCTGAGGAACGAAAAAATCCTCAAGTATTGAATGCCAGCCGCAGAAAGAGAATCGCATCAGGATGCGGACAGCCTGTGAGCAAAATAAACAGCTTAATAAAGAAGTATGAGGATGCAAAAAAGCTGATGAAACAGTTTAATAATCCTGGCTTTATGAAAAAAAATAAAAGATTCAGAGGACTATTTTAAGGAGGAAAAAATGGTAAAGATTAGATTAAAGAGAATGGGCGCACACAAGAAACCTTTCTACAGAATCGTAGTAGCAGATGTTAGAGCACCTAGAGACGGCAAATTCATAGAAGAAGTAGGATACTACGACCCTATGAAAGAACCAAAAGAAATCAAGATTGATGAAGAACTGGCAAAGAAGTGGCTCGCCAACGGAGCACAGCCAACTGACACCGTAAAAGCTTTATTCAAAAAATCCGGAATTTTACAGTAGGAAGAAAGCGGTGAAAACTAATGACTAAACTGGTTGAAGGAATCGCGAGAGCACTCGTTGATAATCCTGATGGCGTTATCGTAACAGAAACCAGCGGTAGACAGGGCACAGTTATCAGGCTGCAAGTGGATCCTGATGATATGGGAAAAGTCATCGGCAAGCAAGGTAGAATTGCTAAGGCTCTTCGTACCGTTGTTAATGCTGCCGCCATTAGAGAAAATAAAAAGGTGACAGTGGAAATTGTAAAAGAATAGTTTTTACAAAATTAGGCACATATTTACATCAGGTATCTATGTGCCTATATTATTAAAGGTATGTAAAACATGGAGAAAATTAAAATTGGTAAAATTGTAAATGCCGTTGCTCTAAAAGGCGAGGTAAAAGTATATAGTTATTCTGACTATAAAGAACGCTTTGAGGAGATAGACAGAGTTATACTTTCAGACGGCAGAGAATTTAAAATTGAAAATGTCAGGTATCAGAAAAATATGGCTATAATCAAATTTAAGGGAGTAGATGACAGAAACGGCGCAGAAGCCCTTAAAGAGAAAGAAGTATTTATAACGGAAGAAGATCTCAGGGAGCTTCCGGACGATACCTTTTATATAAGAGATTTGATAGGATGCAAAGTCTGCGACAGTGAATCTGGCATGACTATAGGCGTTGTAAGCGATGTACTGCAAAACACTGCTCAGGATATTTATCAGGTAGATTTGGAAAAAGGCGGACAAGTTTTAATACCGGCCGTCGAAGAATTTATAAAAAGTGTGGATATCGACGAAAAGGTAGTTGAAGTCAGCTTGATACCTGGATTTATTGATGAGGCTTTTGAAATATGAAAATAGACATTCTTACATTATTTCCTGAAATGTTTGTTCCTGTTACTGACAGTAGTATACTGGGAAAAGCGAGGGAAAAGGGGATTTTAGACATCAATTTGATAAATATAAGGGACTTTAGTGAGGATAAGCATAATAAGGCTGACGATACTCCCTTTGGCGGAGGTCCGGGGATGGTTATGCTGGCTCAGCCTATTTTCAGCGCGCTGGAATCTATCAAAGCCCAAGGTAAAAAAATCCTCTATATGTCTCCGAGGGGAAAAGTTATAGACAGACAGTCTATAGAGTCCTTTGCAGGAGAGAAAGAGATTGTAATCTTGTGCGGTCACTATGAGGGTGTAGACCAAAGAGCTTTGGACTATTGGAATATGGAAGAAGTCTCCATAGGTGATTATATCCTCACAGGAGGAGAGCTTCCGGCTATGGTGCTTATAGACGCCGTGGCCAGATTTATACCTGAGGTACTAGGCAGTGAAGATTCTATAGTTGATGAGTCTATATACTCGGGTCTTCTTGAGTGTGATCAGTATACTAAACCGAGACAATTTCAAGACCTTGAGGTTCCGGAAGTTCTGACAAACGGAAACCATAAACTTATACATCTTTGGCAGTATGAGAATGCGCTTACTCTTACAAAAGAGAGAAGAAAAGATTTATTTGACGCCTATTTGGAAAAAGAAAAAAATTTAACGAAAGATGAGAAAAAAATATTAGAAAAGGTTGTGGCAAAACCCCTTTAGAAATATTGTAATATACAATATTTTGTGGTAAAATAATACGAAGGATAAATTATGAAAAAGACTAGGAAAAAATTACAAGGCAAATCGGCGGTTATTTTGTTTTTCATAGTGTTCGCCGTATTGTATACTATAATTTATATAGTCCCTAAAGTGACTGATATTTTTGTGCAGACCTATACTGCAGAATATGGAACTTTGGAGATGAGTATCGATTCAAAATGCATAATAATAAGAGATGAACAAGTCTATAAGGCCAGTGTCGGAGGCAGTGTAGACAGGAAGATAGAAGCAGGAGAGCTGATTCGTAAAGACAGTCTTGTTGCCACTGTAGGTGGAAGAGAACAATATACAGACAGAAGAGGCATAGTCAGTTACTACTATGACGGTTATGAAAACAAAATTAATTCTGAGAAACTGTCTGAGATTAAGGAGAACTTCTTTAACGAATTCAGCGAAGGCCAAAATCAAGAAAAAGAAGCAGTATCAGATACTGCTGAGGCCGGAGATGTAATCTTTAAAATAGTAGATAATAAGAGATGGTTTTTGATGTGCTGGCTTGACGAAGAAGACGGTCAAAAGTTTGAAGAGGGACGAGCTGTGAAGGCGTCTTTTGATGACAATGATCCAGTTGACATGAAAGTGTATTCCAATACCAAACAGGGCAGCAAATATCAGCTTATTCTTTCCTGCAACAATTCTTATAAAGATTTTGACAGATACAGAATTAAAGAATGTAAACTCATAACTTCAAGCTACAGTGGAATAATACTTGAGACCGACAGTATTGTGGAAAAAGACAAAGTCAAGGGAGTCTACGTGGTAAATAAACTGGGCAATTCTGTGTTCACACCAGTAAGCATATTGCTGTCAACCGGAGACAAGACAGTAGTAGAGAAGAATTATTATTATGACAGTGAAGGCAAATATGTGGAGACTGTCGAAAGCTATGATGAGATATTAAAAAAAGGAAAATAAACTGGTTTTAATGAGGAGTGATTAGAATGTCAATCAGAGAAAACATTAACCACATTAATCAATTAAAGGCAGAAGCAGCAGCAAGGTCAGGACGCAGCGGGGATGACGTGCTTCTTGTTGCAGTAACTAAGCTGCATTCGGCAGATGAAATCAATGAAGCCATAGACTGCGGAATCACCGATATAGGTGAGAACAAGGTTCAAGAAATAATGGACAAGTTTGACCACGTCAAACCTGTTCGCTGGCATTTGATAGGACATTTGCAGACCAATAAGGTTAAGTATATTATTGATAAAGTGTCCATGATTCATTCAGTAGATTCGCTTAAGCTTGCTCAGGAAATTAATAAAAGAGCGCAGCAGCACAATTTAACAATGGACATTTTGATACAGGTAAATTCCGCAATGGAAGAGAGTAAGTTCGGCATTACTACGGAAGAAACAGGGCAGATGATAAAAGATATATTGGATACATGTGACAATGTGAGAATAAAGGGTCTCATGTGTATAGCTCCTTTTGAAGACGATCCTGAAGATGCGAGAGTTTACTTTGAAGAGGTAAAAAAGCTGTATGATGAGTACGGTAAGATGCAGCACGAAAGACTGGATTTTAAATATCTATCGATGGGTATGTCCAATGATTTTCAAGTTGCAATAGAGGCAGGCTCTAATCTGATTCGTGTAGGTACGTCAATTTTCGGAGCCAGAGATTATTCAAAAAAATAGGAGGGACTGAAATGGGATTTTCAGACACATTTAAAAAGTTGGTAGGCATTGAAGAGATGGAAGATGACTTCGGTGATGATGAAATTCAGGTTGAAAAAGAAAGAATTTCAAAAGAAAACAGCCGCAGATCAGTAACAGAATACAGATCTCCAAAGACATCATCAGGCGATACTCCAAAGACAGTTCCCATTGAAAGAAGAGTTTCAGTGGCAGGAACCAGTGCATTTAAATTAGTCGTTATAGAACCTAAGAGTTTTGACGAATGCCCTAAACTGGTAGATAGCCTTAAAGGAAGAAGACCTGTAATAATAAACTTAGAAAAAATAGAGACAGACGCTGCTAAAAAAATATTTGATTTTTTAAGCGGAGCTACATATGCTTTAAATGGCAATGTGCAGAAAGTTGCGAACAATATATTTATATTCGCCCCTGAAAGCGTAGACATTGCCGCTAATCAAGATGAAAGGGGTTTTGACTTCGGCGGTAACAAGAATCCTTGGAAATAGCCTTAAGGTCAAAGAAAAAATGGGTTATATTTTAGTTTATGCCATTCATTGGTTTGCAAACATTTTAGTAACATTGCTTTTGATAAGGGCCATATTGAGCTGGTTTGCCGGCGATCCTTATAGTTTCCTTGGGAAGATGTATAATGTGCTGGCAAGGTTTACTGAGCCGCTGGTTATGCCTTTTAGAAAGCTGTTAAGCAGATTTAATACCGGAATGTTTGATTTTTCGGTGTTGCTTGCGATGTTGTTTATCGAGATGGCAGCAAATATTTTGAGTAGATTAGTTTTTATGATTCTCTAGCACAGATTTTGGGAGGTTAAGATGATCACACCTGCAGACATTGAGTACAAAGAATTTACTAAAGTAGTAAGAGGTTACAAAGAAGAAGAAGTAGACGCTTTTCTAGATTTAATAATAGTAGATATGGAAAAGTTAATGCGAGAAAACAGAAAACTCAAAGAGGATTTGGAAAAAGCAAGAGGGCAGGCTGATAAACATATCAGTACGGAAACTTCTGTATATGAAACTTTGGAAGCAGCAAAATCTCTCATGAATGACATTGCTGCAAGTGCAGAAAGAAGAGCCGAAGTTCTTCTGAAAAATGCAGAGCTTGAGGCTTCTTTGATTACTAGAGAAGCAAGAGAATCTATCTCAAGACTTAACGAAGAGGGGAATAACCTCAGAATTAAGGTAGAAACCCTTAGGTCAAGATATAAGAGAATGCTTGAAGATGAACTTGAGAGGATGAATTTTGGAAGCGGAGATATTTTGGCAGACTTTGAGAAAGAGTTTTTACCATCTTTTTCAGATGGCGATACTATTGCATTAAAAGAAGAAGAGACAAAAAAACAGACCGGAAAAGTTGACCTGTCTAAAACATTAGTCAACTTAAAATAGTGATGAGGGGGACACAAGGCAAACTTGTCTTTTGAAATGAGTAAAATCAGATATTTGTTGATAGTAGCAATTGTACTTTTAGATCAAATAACAAAATTTTCAGTTAGGGGTCTCATGTACATAGGTGAAAGTATACCTGTTATTGAGGATATATTTCATATAACTTATGTTCAAAACAGGGGAGCAGCGTTCAGCTTGTTTTCCGGCTCAGGAGTAATGCTGATAATTATACCTATTGCGGCTTTATTGCTGGCTATTTGGTACATGGAAAAACACAAAGGTGAACACTGGACTTTAACTTTATCCCTGTGTCTTATAATATCAGGCGGTCTTGGTAACCTTATTGATAGAGTTTTTATGGGATTTGTTACCGACATGTTTGATTTTAGAATTTGGCCCGTATTTAATGTTGCTGATATAGCCGTATGTTTAGGCGCAGGATTTTTGATCTTGTATACACTGGCATTTTACGGTAAGACAAGTGAAGCAAATAATATTTGATAGCAGGAGTTGTCATGGATACGCATGAAACTTTAAAATTTTTAATATCTGAAGAAAACAAGAGCACTAGAGTTGATTTAGTGCTCTCTTTGCAGTTACCTGAAATATCAAGGAGTTTTATTCAAAAGCTTCTTGAAAAGGGAGCCGTAAAGATAAATGGGCATATGTGTACTTCAAAAAAGTATAAAGTCAATGCAGGCGACTTGATAGAGGTGACTTTGCCGGAGCCTGAGCCGCTTGATATAAAAGCAGAGGATATCCCTCTTGATATCGTCTATGAGGATGAGGATCTTCTCGTTGTAAACAAACCAAGGGGAATGGTAGTGCACCCTGCGGCAGGGAATGAGTCCCAAACTTTAGTTAATGCAGTTTTGTTTCACTGCGGCGAAAGGCTGTCTTCAATAAACGGCGTTATAAGACCGGGAATTGTACACAGGATAGACAAGGATACAAGCGGTCTTTTAGTTGTTGCCAAAAATAATATGGCCCATGAATCCCTTTCAATGCAGCTTGCAGAACATTCAATTACTAGGAAATATGAAGCGCTGGTCTTTGACAATCTAAAAGAAGACAGCGGCAGTGTAATTGCACCTATCGGAAGAGATCCATATAATAGACTGCGTCAAGCAGTAACCGATCAAAACTCTAAACATGCGGTTACACATTGGCATGTTTTAGAGCGTTTTGGCAGATATACGCTGATAGAAGCTAAATTAGAGACAGGCAGAACCCATCAGATAAGGGTTCACATGGCATATATAAAGCATCCGTTGGTCGGCGATATGGTTTATGGACCTAAAAAACAGCCTTTTAATGTAGATGGTCAGCTTCTTCATGCTAAAGTTTTGGGATTCATTCATCCTAGAACAGGGCAGTATATGGAGTTTGAAACCCCAAAACCTGAAGTTTTTGAAGAAATTCTTAATAAAATACGTATTTAGTTGTTAAGCGATGTGTAATATGCAAAAGCAACGATTAAGGAGCGGGAGTAAGTAAATCTGTCCCGGGAAAAATCAGTTGCTTTACATGCTGCACATGAAAATATGGTTTGGCGCATAAGATTTTCATTTATTAATTTATTTATTCGTTAGTATCCCAAGAATTTGACTTGATGTAAGTTATGCAATCCTCACAGACGTACATGTCTTTAAAAGGTTTGTTCTCACATTCATTCCCGCATAGGGAGCAATATTTTTCTTCCACACCTCTATACCTCCTTTGTTTAATTCAAATCAACACCTTGAGAATAATTAAATAATAGCCTGCCATCGATGGAAATAAAAGTGAAAGAGTAAAAAGGTGCAAAAAAAGGAATCTAAATGTCGGAAAAAAGACTTTAAATGAAAATAAGGCGATTTGTTTGATTAATTTGATGGGAAATGACGTATTGGCTGAGACTTGCTGAATGGACCGTGCTGATTATGAATGTTGTACATTTTTTTGTAAACAGCGCTTTTTACCAACATTTTAGATAAAAATGGTTGGCTTTTTAGAGTTGATTCTACAATTTGTACAACATATGACATAATTTGACCAAATTTGACATGAAAATTTTCGATATGAAGCCTAATTTGTTGGCGTTTCGAAAGAAATTTTCTAAAACTGGCAACAAGTATTGAGCTTTAACTTATCATGACGTATCATATCGGTGTAATGCTGTACACTTTAGAATCTTTTAAGCCTTTTACAGCAGATTTTTCAAAAATGGTTGTATAATTTTTAAGATTAATTAGAAATTTACAACATCGGCAAGATTCGGCACAGACTTTTGGACAATAAAAAGCAAAAATGCTGTAAATTCTCAATAAATTATAAAAATTTACAGCATCGCATATAAAAGTATCAAGTGGTCAGCAGCCTATAATCTAAGGCAATTTTGGGTTGACCCATACGGTCTTGTTGTTGGTGAATATAACCATTCCAGGCTTGGCGGCAGCAGGCTTTTTTACATATTTGACTTTAACATAGTCAACAGGTACATTTTCAGATGTTCTGCCTTTGCTGTGATAAGCTGCAACTGAAGCGGCTTGATATATGGTATCAGCGTCAGGTTCTTCTGATGGTTGTTTTATTTTTAGTATAACGTGTGAGCCGGGGATATCCTTTGTATGAAACCACAAATCCTGTGAAGAAGCCGTTTTGAAAGTGAGAATATCGTTTTCTTTGTTATTTTTTCCTACTAAAACATATGAACCGTCTTTTAACGTATATTTGTAAGGCTCAGCTTTGAATTTTTTCTCTTTAAATCCGCCGGGAATCTTTCTTCTCCTTAAATATCCCGTGTCTTCCAGTTCTTTTCGCAGTTCGTCTATTTGTGATAAATCATCACAATTTTCAAGATATGCAAGTACCGAATCCAGATATGAGATTTCAGTATCATTGTATTCTAATTGTAACTGTTTTTCCTTTATGGCGGTTTTTGCTTTGCCATACTTTTTAAAGTAATTTTGTGCATTCTTCGATGGTGAAAATCTAGGCTCAAGGGGTATGTGTACTGTAGATCCATCATAGTAGTTTATGACTTCTACATTATCAGCTCCCGGTTTTACCGCATGGATATTGGCAGTTAAAAGCTCTCCGTAAAGCCTTAAATCATCAGAGTTTTCTGCTTTAAGAAGGTCTTCTCTTAGCCTTTGTTCTTTGAGATGGAGCTTGTCGAGCTGTGACGATACTGCTCTTATTAAATCCAAAGATTTCTGACGAACTTTATTTGTGCTCTGTTTATTTGAATAGAAATATTCTAAACATTTGCTGATAGAATTAAATTGTTTTTTCTGGCATACATCTTCGTATTCGGAAAGAGGTATGATATGGAATTCTTTTGGTGAGTTTTTATCATCAGAATAAACTGTTGGAGTTGATTCATTTTGTTCAGTTTGGCGCATAATGTCAAGCAAAAATTCAGCTTTATCATTATGTGCGGCTATTTCTTCGGCCAAAGCAGGAGAGATTCCGGCAACCGAACGTTGTATGGATTTTGAATCTGCCGGCAGCACTGTATCATGGCTTATTTGCTTAAAAGGCAGTTTGTCCTGAGCCGGAGGGTACTGATAAATAACTCCGGGAAGCAGCTGCCGTATACGATTTACATCTATTGAAATGTGTTTGATACAATCTATTATTTTTCCTGTAGCAATATCTGTGAGAACTATGTTACTGTGCTTTCCCATTATTTCAAATATGAGCTTTTTAGAAACTGTGAATCCCAGTTCGTTGAGAGTTTCCAGCGATATTTCAAGGATACGCTCACTGCCTTTTTGTGAAACATCGGTTATTCTGGCACCTTGGATGTGCTTTCTTAAAAGCATGCAAAAAGAAAGAGGCGCTGGAGGGTTTGGCAAGGTGTCCTCTATGAGATGGACTCTTGATGATGCTGAGTTTGCAGAAGCGAAAAGTTTTACATTTCCTGATTTTGTATGTATGTTAAAAACAAGTTCGTCAGTTTCTGGCTGATAAACTTTGTCGATTTTACCTGTTGTTATTACAGACTGAAGCTCACTTGCTACAGCCATAGTTACTATTCCGTCAAAAGCCATAGTATCTCCTTTCAAATTTATATTCTAGCATGACGCAGGAGTTTTAACAAGTAAGAGTGAGAGAAGGGTATCATTAAATCTGGCATTTATGTATGATAGTTTTGTTTTGTTATTTAATGCGCATAACTAAAACCCCGATAAAGTTGCGATTTTAAAGTGATTTGCAGGGTCTAACCCCGAAGAACTTAGCTTTTTTATCAAATTTGCAGGGTAAGAAATTCGTTGAAATTAGCATTTTCCTTATCAATATACCTCATATAGTACATATTTTATAAAATTTCGGGAAATCAAACCCTGTAAAACTCCTGATTTAGACGTGTTTTTCGGGGTCAAACCCTGGGCAATACAAGAAAAAAGCTAAAATTTTGGGGAGCGAGGGGGGAAGGAATGATACTTAATAAAACACAGAGTGACAGGAGAACAATCCTGTTCTTAACAAGCCTTGCCAAATCACACCAATTAATGTACAATAAATGCGTTATCATAGATTAAAAGAAAAGAGGCGCAAAATCAGATGATAAAAAGTATGACAGGCTTTGGCCGCGGTGAATATACAGATGGAAAGAGAAATATCACTGTAGAGATTAAATCGGTAAATCACCGTTATTCGGATATTTCAATAAAGATGCCCAGACGTTACAGCTTTGCTGAGGACAAGGTAAAGTCCGCAGTCAAGGAAAAACTCCGTAGGGGTAAAGTAGATGTTTCCATTATGGTTGAGAATATAACAGAAAATGATATAAATATAAAGCTCAATGAGCCTATAGCTAAGCAGTATTATGAAAATCTTAAAATGTTACAGTCGAATTTTGACTTATGCGGAGAAATTTCACTGAGACTTCTTGCAACTATGCCAGATGTGATGAAAGCAATTCCTGATGTGGAAGATGAAGAGGAGATAACAAAAGCAATTTTGATTCCTGTTTCAGAGGCTTCTTCAAATTTGGAAAACATGAGACAGATTGAAGGTGAAAAGCTGGCAGAGGATCTGATAGAAAAAGGTGAAAAGATTAAATGTATATTGGATAAAATTGCCGAAAGAGCTCCGGGAGTTGTTAAAGACTACACTGCTCGTTTGAGAGAAAGAATTACGGAACTTCTGGATGGCAATGCAAATCTCCCTGAAGAAAGAATCTTAACCGAGGCAGCTATATTCGCTGATAAATATTCTATAGATGAGGAGATAACAAGGCTGAACAGTCATCTGCTGCAGCTTAAAAAGATATTGAAAGAGGGCAAAGAGGCTGAAGGAAAGAAACTGGATTTTTTGGTTCAGGAAATGAACCGCGAGGCAAATACCATTGGTTCCAAAGCAAACGATATAACCATAACTAACCATATGCTTGAGATAAAGAGCGAGATAGAGAAAATAAGGGAACAAGTGCAAAACATAGAATAACCCTTGAATTTATATAAAAAATATGATATAATTATCATTCATATAAACATATTCTGAAGTTAGCAGGAGTTCAAAATGAATTTCACAGAAAAACATCCCGGAAAATTATTTGTACTGTCAGGACCTTCAGGTGCAGGCAAAGGCACAATATGCAAGAGACTTCTTGAAGAAACAAAGGAACTGGAGCTCTCTGTGTCCATGACTACGCGGAATCCGCGTAAGGGTGAAGAAGAGGGAGTCAGTTATTACTTCACCGACAAGGAAAGTTTTAAGAAGCATATTGAGGATGGTGATCTGTTGGAATATGCAGAAGTTTATGGTAATTATTATGGAACTCCTAAGGATTTGGTCCTTAAGAGACTTGCGCAGGGGATAGATGTTATCCTCGAAATAGACATGCAAGGTGCCCTTAAAGTCAAAGAAAACTATCCTGATGGGGTATTTATATTTATCCTGCCTCCGTCTATGTCAGAGCTTCGCAAGCGACTTACGGGCAGGGGAACAGAAACAGCCGAGGCTATAGAGCTGAGGCTTGGGGAAACGTTAAAAGAACTTTCGTATATAGATAAATACGATTATTGTGTGGTAAATGGTGTATTGGAAGAGGCTGTGGCAAGAGTTAAAGCTATCGTAGTAGCAGAACATTCAAAGGTTGCCTTTACCGCTGAAGAACTCATTGAGAGCTACAAGGAGGAAGCATAATGTTATATCCATCAATTAACGAGATCAGAAAGAAAGCAGACAGCAGATATACTATAGTAATTTTAGCTGCAAAACGTGCCAGAGACATAATTGACGGCAAGCCGATTCTTACAGATATCGATATCGATAAACCTGTATCATTAGCCGCAAACGAAATAGCAGAAGACTTGATAACTTATAAAAGAGAAGAACTTTAAAGAAAAATTAATGAAATATGTACCTGATTTGACGCAAGGGGCGTTCGAGTCAGGTATATTTTTTTGATGAAATAAGTACATTTAATTTATAAGTCTTCCTGAAAAATCAATCATATAAAAGTTGTCTTCAAAATCATATAACTTGATAAAGTCCTCACATAATTCAAATGCCTTTTTCCCCGACGTTGATACAAATATATCTTTACCGGAAAAAGCCCATTTTTTATTTAGATTAAAGTCTATCATGGTTATTTCTATTTCTCCATATATGATATAACCGCTCTTCACTTTATATATCCCACAGTTAAAGCCAAAACTGTCAATTTTTTTAAAATTTAATACAGTACCGTTGTTTACATCCAATTGGATTATAATATTATTTTGTAAAATAGTTAATGTTTCTTCTTCAAGTATGGCGCAATCTGTATCATAACTATAAAAATCACCTATTAAAACAATACTAATTGTTTTATAAAATAAATTTATTTCAATCGAAAAAGCTCTATACATATCATTGCGGTTCAGATGGATTGGATTTATTATTAAATCATAAGATTTATTGTCTGCTGATTCAATCGTGTATGTATGGTCTATTGAGATGTTTATATTACATATATTATTTTGCAATACCATATAGTTCTCCTTAATAATTTAATATTATCTTATAAATTCAGGATATAATATTTGATTATAATAGCCCATATTATCGTTTGGATACATTCCTACTATTAAATCTTTATCAATTGTTGATTTGATATAATCTTCCCATCTAATATCTAAATTTGAAGCAAAGGTGATATAACTACTTCCGCCAAATATTGCCGTTCCTAAAAAAACAATATTTCCTTCAAATGTTTCGCTTACTGAATTCATTGCTTTTTCTTCTAAATTTGTCAACTTATTTAAAAATTCCTTATCTGGTAATTCTACTGTTTCTTGTTCACTATATTTTAATTGAATATAAAAAGTATTTTTATAGTTTTTACCTTTATATTTTGTATCTACTCTCACACTTAATTTTTTATCTCCGAGCACATCTTGATAAACTTTCCAAGTGTATGCTTTTTTATTTTTGGTTTTTGAAAATAACCCCATATGATTAACCTCTCTTTCAAATCAGCGTTTATATGCTATTTTATAATCTGATTATAACATAAGATGTAAATAAAAGATAGGATATGCAGCTACAACCCCGATAAATCTGTAATTTTTAAGTGATTTGCAGGGTCGACCCCCGAAAAATATATATAAATCAGGAATTTTGCAGGGTTAAATTTCCTGGAATTTTATAAAATATGGTCTACATGAGGTGTATAGCGAGGAAAAAGCTAATTTAACCGACTTTTTTACCCTGCAAATTTAGCAAAAAAGCAAAGATTTTCGGGGTCTAACCCCGGGTAATGGCAGAAAAAAGGCAAATATTCGGGACTTTGGCTTGATTCTGACATAGAAGAGACTGTAGTTTTTGTTGTATGGCTCAATTTGAAATAGGATTGAATCTTAAATTTGTCAAATATTGTCTAAAAGGTCGCAATATGTCGCAAAATGATGAAAAACGTCCGACTTTGTAAGTGATATAATCAGAGCATAAGATATGTTTTGGCGTATAAGGGCAGGAGGGAAATATGGATAGATACATACCTGTCATTACGAAACAGTATAGCTGTAAAGTCAACATAGAAGATATAGTCTATATTCAGCAGCAACAGAGGAAGCTGGCTATAGTTACCGATGACGAAACTTTTGTTTACTATGAAAAGATGGATAATGTTGTAGAACTTTTAGACGGGAGATTTTTTCGAAGCATGAAAAAGCTTGTGATAAATTTGGAAAAGATTTTGATGGTTAAGGAACAAAAAGTTCAGTTTCAAAACGGAACAGATATATATTTGGGCAGAGAAAATTACATAAAAACAAAGCAAAGATATGCCGCATATTTAAAAAAATTGATGTAAGTCCTATTCCCCTGTGGTAGAAGTCAATAATTAAGGCTTTTTTAAGAATTTTATTGAGTTTTTCTTAACAGCGCGTTATTATACTTCTGGTAATACATGAAGCAAGAGAGGATTTATAAAATGAATCGCGAAGTCATTTTGGTTGTAGATGATAACAAAGAAATCGTTGATTCTTTGGGAAAACTGCTGGAACTTGAAGGGTATGGCATTATAACTGCATATGACGGCATGGAAGCTTTGGAAAAACTTGAGAATAATCACGTTGATCTGATACTTTTAGATGTGATGATGCCAAGGCTTAACGGCCTTTCTGCTCTTATGAAGATAAGAGAAAACTACAAGATTCCGGCAATAATACTTTCAGCAAAGACAGAGGAAAGTGATAAAGTCTCAGGTCTTGTTCTCGGGGCTGATGATTACATCAGTAAACCATACAACGCCGCAGAATTGATTGCACGTGTAAAAGCACAGCTCAGACGTTATAACACATGGGGAGGCAGTTTGCCAAAAGAAGATGAAGATACAATTGTAAACGGCGGCCTGGTACTTGACAGAAAGCAGAGAATCGTCATAGTAGATGGCAAAGAGGTAAAGCTGACAGCTACAGAGTACAAGATATTGGAACTTTTGATGGAGCATGCAGGCCAGGTGTTTCCGGCAGAGCAGATTTATGAAAGCGTTTGGGATGAACTTGCGACCTTTGCCGTAGAAAACACTGTGATGGTGCACATAAGACATATAAGGGAAAAGATAGAGATTGATTCAAAAAAGCCAAAATATGTAAAGGTGGTGTGGGGAATTGGATATAAAATGGAAAAATATAGCTAAAAATATGAAATCTTTTTTTAGCAATGGCAAGAGAACCATACCGGGAGTTTTGCTTATATTGATAGGGATAATTGTACTTGGAGTTTTGCTGCATGAAGCCAAGCTTTATTATATAAGCACAAGACAAGTCTGGAAAATAGGCATTATTGTAAATGCTGTTATAGGCTTTGGAATATGGCTGACTTTGCCTGTGCTGATTAAAATCATATATCAAGATTGGAGACCTAAGAACAGCGATTTTTATCCGGAGTGGAAAGAACAGTGGAAGCATCAACAGAGAATTTTGCTCATATCATGTGCTATATTGCTGTTTGCTTCAATGTGGTTCCTAAATTTACAGATGAACGGAGGCTGGTATTATTCTAATTTCGCTACCGGATATCTTGCGCTTGTGACTACTATGATTCAATTTACAGTAGTGGAGATGGTTTTGATAAAATTTATGCGAAGTCGTCTTGATTTGCTAATGGAATGCGTTAATGAGATAAATAAAGAAAGACTTAAAGAGGCCGTAGACCTTGAGAAACAAAGTATAGAGAAAGCAGCAAAGAGTGAACAGCTTAAGGTTGATCTCATATCCAACGTATCCCATGATTTGAAAACGCCTCTTACTTCCATGGTCGGTTATCTTGAACTTCTAAAAAAAGAAGATCTTACCGATGTGCCAAGAGATTATGTGGAGGTAATATCAGATAAAGCAGAAAAACTTAAAGAAATGATAGAAAGTCTGTTTTCCATAGCCAAGGCAAGCAGTGGGAATATGGATTTTAATATGGAATCCATAGAGCTTAACCGCCTTATAGAACAGATATTGGCTGATATGGAGGACAGGATTAAAAAAAGTGATTTGAGTTTCGTTACCCTTTTGACTGATGAAGATACTCATATGATTACTGACAATATTCATATGTATCGAATATGTCAAAATCTTATAGAGAATACTTTAAAATATTCAGCAAGAAACACTAGGGTCTTTGTCAAAACTTTTATTGAAAAGAGCTTGACCGAGCAAAGGCTGTGCCTTGAAATTACCAATACAGCAGGGTATATGATGGATTTTGATAAAGAAGACATAGTTGAGAGGTTTGCCAGAGGCGATAAGGCACGAAGCAGCGAGGGGAACGGTCTTGGTCTTGCCATAGTCAGCACTTATACAGGTGCCCTTGGCGGTTCCTTTGATATAAACATCGATTGTGATCAATTCAAGGCTATGCTGTATTTTCCTATTGAAGATGAAAATGAGGCAGTTTAAGTATAATTAAATATGATAAAGTCAAATATGAGTGTGTAGGGATAATTTTCCTTACACACTTTTTTGTGCTGTTTATACGATTTTGAAATTGTCTTAAGTTTTATTTAAGAAATCTTAAGACTTGTATTTATGTTTATTTAAGATGGATTTTTTATCATACTCCTTGAGAAAAAATAGCAGAGGAATTAATTATGGAAGTAATCAGAAAAGATAAAATTAAATTTTCACCTTACATTGTTTTAACCTTATTTACTTTACTTCTTCTTTTACTTCCCATAGGAGAAGGGAATTTTTTTGGTTCTGAGGGAGATTGGTACAGTCAGCATGTTGGCGCAGCGGAAGCGCTTAGGCAGACCATGCTTGAGCAGGACACGATTTTTCCTCAGCATATCAACATAGGGGCAGGGATAAATTCTTATGATCTTGCATATTACGGCTTGCTAAGACCGGATGTTCTCATATCATGTCTGTTTAAAGATATACCGATGAAATACATTATAGCTGTATATGCGCTGATAGGAGCGGCTGCTTCCGTTAATCTTTGCTTTTTCTGGCTGAAACGTAAGGGCATCGATATGAGATTTACAGTTATGGGAGCCGTAATGATGGCATCGGCAACGTGTTTCTTTCATGCTCACAGACAGATAATGTTTGTAAACTACATGCCTTTTCTCATAATGGCATTGATAGGAATTGATGTACTTATTGAAAAAAGAAAGAGTTTGCTTTTGATTGTATCGTCGTTCTTGATTTGTCTGCATAGTTTCTTCTATGCACCAACTTGCCTGATTGTATGTGTAATGTATTATTTTAGCTGTCTTTGGAACAGTGAAATAAGCGATAAGTTCTCTGTAACTGTTAAAGCTATACTATCGCTGGCTGTTTCGGTGGGAATGGCAGCAATATTACTTTTACCCACTGCCATGGATATATTATCCACAGAAAAGGACGGCGGCGTATTTGCAAAGGAGGCTGTTAAAGCGATAAATCTTTCCTTTGATGGGCTTTTGTATAGTTCGTATGGATGCGGTTTAACTCTTATATCGCTGTATGGGCTTATACTTGCAGTCAAAAACGGAAGAAGGAGAAAGCTTGCGATTGCAGTCCTGGCGTGTTTGATGCTGCCTGTAGTCTCTCTGGCGCTGAGCGGATTCCTGTATTCCAGAGGCAAAATACTCATGCCTTTTCTTCCTGTTATCATATGGATTTGTATTGATACTTTGGGAGAAATTTTTAGAGATAAAGAGAGGGTATCTGTCGTATGTGCATTGATTTGCCTGATTCCGTCAGCTTTTTCCCAGTGGAAATGGCTGATTATAGCAGAGGTGACACTGATACTAATATGGGCAGCTTTAAGCAGAATTGAAAAATTTTATGAAAAGTCATGGACTTGTGCGATATCCATATTGATGATAGTTGCCATAGCTTTAAGCTATAACATAAATAGATTGGGCGAGGACTATATTAAAATCGGTGATGAGCGGCAGAACAGATTTTCTTCTGAAGAAATATCACGTGCAGCCAGCGACTATCGATACCGTTTCGATTATCTAAGCGACAATTTTGTATGCAGTAACTTTGTAGCTGACGGGCGGGTAAACAAAACGGCTATGTATTCATCGGTGAGCAACAGTTTATACAGCAATTTTTATTATGATACTATGGCCAATCCCATAAGTTCGAGGAACAGAGTGGCATTGATTCCCAATCAAAATATATTTTTTAATTATTTTATGGGAATCAGATATGTACTTGCTGAAGAAGACAAGATACCTGCTGGATATGAAGAACTTCTCCAAAAGGACGGTCACGTTATTGCTGAAAACAAGAATGTGCTTCCGATATGTTATGGCAGTTATGATGTTATATCTGAAGAGTATTACAGAAAAATCAAATTTCCCGATACTTTAGCGGTTCTTACTGAAAGTACAGTGGTCAAAACAGGCACAGGCAGTCAAGTTACGCCTTCGGCGGAAGAAATCAGCGCAACTTGGGAGGGCAGGCAAATACAGCTGTCAAGACCGGTGAAAGATAAGGCTGTAATAGTATCTTTTAATATAAATCGCAAGGACGGAAAGGAAGTTGTCATTGAAATAAACGGTATGTCAAATAAGTTGTCTTCAAAAGATGCACCATATCCAAATGAAAACTACCATTTTAATTATGTGTTGTCTATAGATGAAAGTACGAGTGTACTTGAAACAGATATGACAGAAAGCGAGTATACAATAGAAGATTTTAAAGTTTATATTATGGATTTACCTGACAGAGATGTGGAAATTCCCATATCTTATTCGAAACTCAAGAATAATCAGGTGTTTGAAGGAACCATAGATATGGCAAGAGATGGGTATTTTGTAACTTCTTATCCATATAAAGATGGATACAGAGTAAAAGTGGATGGAAAAGAAACAGATGCTCAGATAGTTAACACAGCGTTTGTAGGTTTTCCTTTAGATAAGGGAGAACACAGCATAGAGATATGCTATACTGCACCGGGATTTTGGACCGGAGCGGTTGTAAGCATAATATCTTTTGCAGCAGCGGCAATAATAGTTATCAGAGAAAGGAAGAAGAGAATATGAAAATACTGCAAGAATCACAGATCGCACGTTATGTTATGACGGGAGGGGCGACTACAGCAATCAATTATATTATATATATCATGTTACAGACTATATCAGTAGACTATTTGGCAGCCAACTGCATTGCATGGCTTGGCGCTGTCATCTTTGCATTCTTTGCCAACAGGCAGATAGTCTTTCATTCAGACGGCTCTAAATTGCAGGAATTTTTTCAATTCTTTTCTCTAAGGATGACAACTTTAGTAGTAGAAACAATTTTGCTTTATCTTATGGTGGACTTTGCCGGATTTGGGAGCATGATTTCTAAAGTTTTGGTCAGTGTAATAACAGTGGTACTCAATTATGTTGCTTGTAAATACAGAATTTTTAAAGAGGGAGGTGCTTCTCGTGAATAAAATAAGTGTAATAGTACCTTGCTACAATGAAGAGGAATCTCTGCCTATGTTTTATGAAGAAACGGCAAGAGTCCTTAGAGGAATAAAAGGCGCAGAATATGAGTTTGTTTTTGTTGATGACGGCAGCAGCGACAGTACGCTTAATATAATTAAAAATCTTGCAAGGGAAGATGAACATGTTAAATATATTGTTTTTTCGAGAAACTTTGGTAAAGAAGCCGGTATGTATGCAGGTCTCTTTGAAGCGAGTGGCGATTACTGCGTAATCATGGATGCTGATTTGCAGCATCCGCCTGCATTGCTTCCTCACATGTATCAGGCAGTAAACGAAGAGGGATTTGATTGCTGCGGAGGTCTTAGGATGGGAAGAGAAGGGGACAGCAAGATTAGGGGCCTGTTTTCCAGAGCATTTTATAAAATAAGCAAAAGTCTGACTCATATGGAGATGTCAGACGGACACGGTGATTTTAGAATGATGAATCGCAAAGTGGTCAATGCCATACTGGATATGAAAGAATATAATCGTTATATGAAAGGATTGTTTTCTTTTGTAGGTTTCGATACAAAATGGATAGAATACGAAAGCGTTGAAAGAGCTGCAGGCAAAACTAAATGGAGTATTAAAAGTTTATTTTCATATGCTTTTGAGGGAATATTGTCTTTTTCTACAATGCCTCTTAAAGCGGCAGGATTGGCAGGGGTGCTTCTGTTCATAGGAGGTATGATTTTCATGATTTACAATTTGGTCCGGAGTATATGGGCAGCTGATGCTGTTACAGATTTTGATATAATAATGTTTGTTGTTTTAATGGTTAGCAGTATGCAGATGCTGTTTATATATATTTTGGGAGCATATATGTCAAAGGACTATTTAGAGAACAAGAAAAGACCGATTTATATTGTAAAAGAGAGGGGATAGCAGATATATTGATGCGCATCTGGATTGTGTAATTCAGATGCGCTTTTTTGTTGCTTTGATTGACTTGTGATTTACATGTAAGCCGCGCTGTAAGTTTTCAATAAAAGTATCATGCCAAACCCCGAAATTTCACCTTTTTTCTGGCATTGCCCAGGGTCTGACCCCGAAAAATATGTCTAAATCAAGACTTTTGCAGGGTTAGATTTCCTATAATTTTGTAAAATATGATCTATATTGGTCGTATATCAAGGTGAAAAGCTAATTTCATCAACTTTTTTACCCTGCGAACTTGACGAAAAATCAAAGATTTTCGGGGTCGGACCCTGCTAAACATTACTAAATCACGGACTTATCGGGGTTTACCTACATAACAATCCTTTCTACTTTTACTAAACTTGCCATTTTGTTGTCATTTTTCGCATTTGGCAATTAAAATGCCAACATTTTTGAGATTTTTCTTGTCAAACATTATCGAATCATGTCGAATGTTGTACATCTGATAAAAATCATCTTAAAATGTCAACACTTTTTATTAAAACTGTTGCCAAAAAACAATCATTTCAGCAAAATGTACAATGCTGTTACATTGGCGTACAAACACGATTTATTCAGCACAATCACATTTCGACAATCTTAGCAATTTCTTGACACCAAATGTATGCTTATGTATAATTATTCTAGGAAAGTTTTTATTTTTTACAGGAGGACAACATCAGTGCATAAACGGCGGAGACAGGACCTCTCTCATTTCTTTGGTTTGACAGTTCTATTATTTGCAATATGGATATTGCTTTCAGGAAAATTTGAAATGAAATTTATTCTTGTAGGATTGGCCGCTTCGCTGGTCATTTCTTTTGTGTGTTTACCATTCTTAATGATAAGAAATGCAAAAACAGGAAAAGAATTCTTCATATTTAAGATGAATTATTTTAAACTGATTCCTTATTGCATATGGGTGCTAAAGGAAATCTTTAAATCAAGCATAGACGTGGCTCGTGAAATATTAAAACTTCATGTAGACTATGAGCCTAGGATAATATATTTTTCGATGCCATATGAAAATCCTATGGCAGATATTGTTTTGGCAAATTCCATTATATTGACTCCCGGAACCATAACTATAGATGTTATGGAGGGAGGCATATTTGAAGTTCATGCAATAAATAAAAAGGCGGCAGATGATATGCTTAGTGGGAATATGCCAAGGAGAGTTGCGGCTTTGTTTGGTGAAACGTGTCAGTTTAGACCTATGCCTGAGGCTGAGGTCAGAGATATTCCTAAGGAGGTGTAGGACAATTGGAAACTTTTTTTGTTTGGTATCTCGTAGGAATTATAATATTGACTTTGCTGATGCTTATCAGACTGTTCAGAAATGCAGGAGTGTATAACAGATTTATAGGAATTCTCGTAATGTGTACCAATGTAATATTGATGCTTATTTTGATAGGTTTTATAGATGGAAGAAGAGATATGTATGTAGATATAGCCATATCTTATGCGGTGCTTGGATTTATAAGTTCAGTTATAGTTGCTAAAATACTTGGAAGCAAAGGAGGCGGCAAAGATGGACGTTAGAGAAATTTTGACAGTGCTTTTTCTGTCTTTGGGTTTTATATGCTTTCTTATAACCGCTATAGGTGTTTTTAGATTAAAGGATTTTTATGCCAGACTTCATGCCGCAGGAATTTGTGAAGCGGCAGGACTAGTTTTGTGCAGTGTAGGATTTTTAATATATGAAGGACCTTCTATTACAGGACTTAAGATATTTGCAGTATTTTTGGCTGTGTTTATCGCAAGTCCTATAGGTACGCACATAATTACAAGAGTTGCGTACAAGGAGAGTATTAAGAATAAGGAGGTGGAGTAAAATGCCTATTTTGCTGCTTGAGGGAGTGCTGCTCTTGGCGCTTATAGCTATTGCAGTGGGAATTATATTAGGCAAAAATTTGCTTTCAGCTATAATTATTTACTGCGCGTTTAGCTTCACCGCTGTACTTTTGTATATTGTGGTAGGAGCGGCAGACGTGGCTTTTACAGAGGCGATAATAGGTACGATTTCCACCGTATATTTTATAATCGCTGTTAAATCTATAAGCAAAGGAGCCAAGAATGGAAGAAAAAAAGACTAAAAGAAAAGTGGCTCTTGGGCTTTTGATTGTAGTGGTTTTGGTGGGCATAGGTGCATTAAAGGTGGGAAGTTTTTTGCCAACCATAGGAGCTCTCGATACGCCTGCCAATAGTAATATTTCTGATTATTATATAAATCATGCTTATGAAGATACCCATGCGCACAACATAGTTACTGCTGTGCTTGCAGATTACAGAGGATTTGACACTTTATTTGAAACATGCGTATTGCTTTTGTCAGGTATCGCTGTGCTTACAATACTTTCATCTAAAGAAAAAATTGCTCAAAAATCTGATAAAGAGATGATTGAATATTATAGACATTCTACATTTGGCAGTGCGCTTATGGACGGGGCGTTCCGTATTGTGGTTCCTGTTATTTTGATATACGGGATATACGTGCTTTTTCATGGTGAGATAAGTCTTGGAGGCGGATTCCAGGCAGGAGCTCTTTTGGCATGTGCATATCTTCTTAACCGTATAATTCCAAAATTTGATTTGAGAAAACAAAAAGCCAGGGAAGAGCTTGGGATAATAACTGCTGCGGCAGGTGCGTTTTTTTATGTGATTACAGGTGTTTTGCCTATGATTTTCGGAGGCAACTTTCTTGCCTTTGGAAAATTGCCTTTTGCAGCTTCAACTATAGCCGAACTCCATGCCGATGGAATTCTTATGATTGAAATAGGCGTTACGATATGTGTTGCAGGCGTAATAATAACTATTTTGGAAGTAGTACTTGAAAGGACTAATTTTGATGACTGATCTGATTGAAAAATTGGAATATTTCCTTGCCGACAGAGGGATATATATGCTGGCATTGATTTTGTTTGCCATAGGTGTTTACGGAATGATTGTATGCAGCAATTATATGAAAAAAATAATGTGTATGAATATGATGCAAGTTGCTATTATATTTTTCTTTTTGACATTCGGGCAAAAAAATGGAGCGACTATCCCCGTAGCTCTTGGTGACATATTTTCTGCTGATGCATATATAAATCCTGTGCCTCATGCTCTAATGCTGACGGCTATTGTTGTCAGTCTTGGTATTACAGGAGTAGGACTTGCTTTGCTAATGCGCATAAAGGATATATACGGAACAATAGAGGAAAAGGAGATTACAGGAAAGGGAGGTAAGTCTAAATGATTAAACTGCTTGAACATCTTCCCGTACTTGTAATATTGTTCCCATTGTGTGCAACTCTTTTGTGTCCGCTTATAAGTCACTTTAAACCATCATTTGGCAAAAAAGTTGTGATGACCGGTTTGTTTTTATCGGTGGTGTGTGCTGTAACACAGTTATGGCAGGTAGTAAGCACAGGTGAGGCTTTGCATTATTATCTCGGAGGCTGGAAGCCGCCCTTTGGGATAGAATTTGTTATAGATGGACTTAATGGAATCATAGTGGTTTTGGTCGCTGTAATTTCTTGGATAACTTCTTTATTTAGCAGCCCATTTGAAAAATTAGAAAGAGAAGAAGGAAATTTTCGTTCTGCGGGATATTATTCCATGTTGTCATTCTTGGCCCTTGGGCTTCTCGGAATGGCATCTACGGGAGATGCGTTTAACTTGTACGTATTTATGGAAATAACTGCAATCTCCGGGTATGGTCTCATAGCCATAGGAGAAGAAAAAGGACCTATAGCGGCGTTCAGGTATCTTTTGACCGGAACCATAGGTGCTTCTATGTATCTTCTCGGAGTAGGATTTTTGTATGCGGCGACGGGTACTTTGAATATGGCCGATCTGGCAGCAGCGATGCCTGAGCTTGTGGACAGCCCTCTTATAATACTTTCTGTGGGATGTTTGATAGTGGGTTTCGGAATCAAGATGGCGCTGTTTCCTTTGCATGGATGGCAGCCGGCAGCTCATTCTTATGCACACCCGGCAGCAGATCCAATGATTGCAGGTATAATGATTAAAGTTCCTGCTTATGCCATGCTCAGATTTTTCTTTTGTATATTCAGCGAATCCAGCGCTGTAATGGAAGTATTCTTTGATGCGGTGGGAGTTATGGCTGTGTTTGGAGTATTGTTCGGCTCTCTTAAAGCTCTTAGATACACTACATATAATAAAATTCTTGCATATTCCAGTATAGGACAAGTGGGATATATAGCTATGGGTTTTGCCATAGGTAATTTTTATGGTCTTATAGGTGCGGTTTTGCATATTGTCAGCCACGCTTTTATGAAGTCCGGACTTTTCTATACTTCCGGTGCTCTTAAATATAAATTTGGAATTCATGAAACCACAGAGCTGGGACAAGTCTACAGAGATATGCCTATGACAGGTATGACCATGACTGTGTGTGCGCTGTCCATGATAGGACTTCCTCCTTTTGCGGGGTTTTTCAGCAAATGGTATCTTGCTATCGGCGCCATTGAAAATGGTCAGTATGGATTTGTTGTTGTCTTAATATTGAGCAGTTTGCTCAGTGCGATTTACTTTTTCAGAGTTATGGAAAAATTGTTTATGGATAAAAAGACTGCCAGCGAAAGGACAGATACTGTACAGCCTAAAGGAAAACTTGAACTGCCTTGGCAGCTTATAGTTCCTATGATAGTGGTTGTATGCGCAGTTATTCTCCTGGGATTGTTTAATTCTTACATAGTTGGAGACGTACTTGAGCCTACGATTAGGGAGGTGGTGCTGGCATGATGATATCGAGCATTAGACCGGCATTGGCTGTGGGAGCAGCGCTGCTGGCAGCAGTTTTGATATTGTTTTTCGGAAATCGTATCAAGGCTAATTTGAGAGAAGCTATAACGCTGACTGCGGCAGTGATAATGACCGGATTGATATTTTCCATGATACCCGGAGTCCTTGAGGGGAACATATATGTTTCCAAAATGTGGACCATAGTAGATGGAATAGATCTTACGCTTAAGACTGATGGAGCAGGAATGGTGTTTGCGTGCATAGCTTCATTCCTTTGGATATTGACGTCAATATATTCTATAGGGTATGTGAGAGGTCATCACGAAAAAAATCAAACAGGTTATTTTGCAGCTTTTGCAGCATGTCTCGCATCTGCGGCAGGTATAGCTCTCGCTGCAAATTTGATAACTTTCTTTATATTCTATGAAATGCTTACCCTTGCTACATATCCTTTGGTAGCACATTACAGAGATGATAAAGCAAAAGCTTCGGGAAGAAAATATCTGGCATATACGCTGATAAGCGGACAGCTTTTCTTTGCGGCCATAGTGTGGGTATATGTAAAATACGGAACTCTTGATTTTGTTGCCGGAGGATTTATAGAGCCGGGCTCAATGGAAGCAGGAGTTATGTGCCTATTATTCTTTATGATGATAGTCGGAGGAGCCGTAAAAGCCGGAGTTATGCCTCTCCATGGATGGCTCCCATCTGCTATGGTAGCGCCTACACCGGTAAGCGCGCTGCTTCATGCTGTTGCTGTAGTAAAGGCAGGGGCTTTCTGTGTGCTAAGAGTTATATGCTATGTGTTCGGCCCTGAAAGCGCTTCATGGTGCGGCGGAGCGCCTGTCTTAAGCTGGTTTGCAGTTATAACCATATTATTGTCTTCATTGGTTGCAATGAGGCAGGATAATCTTAAGGCAAGGCTGGCATTTTCTACGGTTGGACAGCTTTCTTATATAGTTCTTGGCATAAGCTTACTTTCACCATATAGCATAACAGGAGCGCTTTTTCATATAGTTGCGCATGCTTTCCTTAAGATAACATTGTTTATGAGCGCAGGGGCAATATTTGTGAATACAGGTTTGTCGGAAATCAGCACTATGGGAGGTCTTGTAAAGAAAATGCCGGTGACAAGTGTGTGCTTTACTGCGGCTTCTCTTGGAATTGCAGGACTTCCGCTTATGGCAGGATTTGTTAGTAAGTTTAATATATTGGAAGGCGCACTTATGGTCAGCAAACCATTTGCTATGGTAGTTTTAGTAGCAGCGGCAATTCTAGCTCTCAGCTATCTGATGCCTGTAGTAAGGATTTTCTTTGGAAAAGAAACTTCGGTTGTTTCCGAGAATGGTCATCATGTTTCCAAATATGCAGTGACTGCAATGGTTGTGCCTTTGGCGCTTACTGCTGTAATAGCCATAATTCTTGGCTTTGTACCTAATGCAGGACCACATCTTTATGATATGGCGCAGATGGCAGCAGAGGCCATAACAGAGGAAGGGGGCGTTTATCTTGCAGGATAAGAAAAGAATCTATCTTATATTGATTTTTATAATGGCTGTCATGGTTGTTGTTGAGATTTTATTTGCCCATCCTCATTTTGACATGATTTGGAATAAGACTCCCGGTGCTGATATTATCATAGGATTTGTCGGTGCGTGGTTTTTGATATTGATTTCTAAAAAGCTGATAACATTTTTATTCCAGCGCAAAGAAGATTACTATGATGACGGGGGTGACGAAAATGCTTAATGACTTTTTTCAGCCCGGTCTGATTTTGATAGTATTTGGAGTATTGATTCTTATTGTGCCTAAAGCATTGCAAAAAGTCGCTGTCTTGGCAGGCCCTATTCTGACTATATTTGCCGTTTTAATATGGGATAAAGACAAGATGGCTATCATGTTCGGAATAATATTTTCACTGATTTCTTTAGTTGGAGCTGTATATAATCTCCATGTTAAAGACAGATTTGAATTGTCGGTGGAAGCAATATATGCGGGCAGCAGCATAAGTGTAGTTTTTGCCAGCCATTGGATAGGAATGCTTATTTTCTGGGAACTTATGGCGGTAGCTTCTTGGCTTATAGTGGTTTCATCGAGAACCAAAGAAGCAAGCCGAGCCGGATTCAGATATCTGCTTGTTCATATGCTGGGAGGAAATTTGCTCTTGGCGGGAATCGTAATGAAGCTGGCTGACGGACAGACTTTGATAGAATGTCTGACAGGAACTCAAGATGCGGCTTACTGGCTTATATTGGCAGGTGTGGCTGTCAACGCTGCTATACCGCCTTTAAACGCATGGATAGCCGACGCTTATCCTGAGTCGACTATGGGCGGAACAGTGTATATGGGCTCATTTACGACTAAAGTGGGCGTATACTGTCTGATAAGGCTTTTTGCCGGAACCGAGCTGCTATTATATTTCGGAGTATTTATGGCTCTTTGGGGAGCTGCAATGGCTCTTATAGAAAACGACTTCAGACGGCTTTTTGCATATCACATAATCAGCCAGGTGGGATATATGGTAGCTTCTCTTGCCATAGGCGGAGAAACAGGCATAGACGGAGCTTCAGCCCATGCATTTAATCATATTTTGTACAAGGGTACTTTGCTGATGTGTGCAGGAACGGTGATTGCAGCTACAGGTAAACGCAAGATAAGTCAGCTTGGTGGACTTGCAAAAAAGATGCCTGTGACGGCAGGGTGTTTTCTCATAGCTTCACTGGCAATAGCGGGATTTCCGCTTTTGAACGGTTTTGTCAGCAAGTCTCTTATAATGAATGCAGCGGCAGGAGGAGGCTATTACTGGGCAGAGATTTTGTTGATGATTGCCAGTGTGGGAACATTGATGTCTGTAACGCTGAAAGTCAATTATTTTGTATTTTTCGGTAAAAGTGATGTGAATATAGATGTGGATGAGTCTTCGGTGCCTTTTAACAGAAAGGCTGCCATGCTCATGGGTGCCACAGCGTGTGCGGTTACCGGACTTTTTCCGGGATTGGTCTACGGGCTCACACCTTACGGAACGGATGGACATCCGTTTACAGTTGACCATGTTACCCAGTATATAGAACTTTTTGCTGCGGCAACTATAGCTTTTGTAATGTACATAGAACATATGAAGCCTAAGGAAAAGATAACTTTAGACACAGATTGGTTTTATCGCAAGCCTTTAAAATATGCTGTTTTATGGCTTTCAAAAGGTGTAGATGGATTAAGGTGCGGAGTGGGTCATGGTCTAGGCGTTTTCTTTGCAAAAGCCAATGAATATCTGCACAATCCGAGGATGATTTTTACAAGTAAACCGCCGGTAAGCCGTGATTGCCTTGAAGATGATGATGTGCTTCAAAAACCTGTGGGCTGGCTTGTGGCGCTGAACTTTGTAATTTTCCTGGCACTGGTTATATACGCTTTTATTAGGATTTGATTATTTTGTTAATGCTGTATTTTTTCGGGATTTATTGAAAAAATACAGCATTTTTGATGGTGGGGAATGACGTGGTGGTATGATGTTTGACAAAATCAGTAAAATAAAACTAAAAAGTCAACAAAATACCGTTATTGTTGAAAAAAGTAAATGAAATCTTAAGATTTTGTCAACAATTGTAACGATGGGGCGATGAAATTGTGCTAAAAAATACGTTCGGTTGACTTTTTTTAAAATTTTTCTTGATTTTTACAATCGAGGTGGCCCCAATATACCATTTAAAGGAGATTGATTTATGTGTACAGCTGTTACTTATAAGACAAAAGACTTTTATATAGGAAGAACTCTTGATCACGACTGTTCTTATGGAGAAGAAATTGCCATAATGCCGCGTAATTATCCTATTAGGTTTCGCCACATGGGTATTATAAAAGAACATTACGCTATGATTGGAATGGCTCATGTTGCCGGAGGCTGTCCTCTTTATTATGATGCTGTCAATGAGAAAGGACTTGGAATGGCAGGGCTCAATTTTGTGGGAAATGCGTGCTATAAAAAAGAAAGTCCTGGAAAGGACAACATTGCACATTTTGAGTTTATACTGTGGATTCTTGGGAAATGTGCAACAGTAAAAGAGGCAAGAAAGGCAATAGAAAATATAAATATTGTTGACACAGCTTTCAGCGATGAACTGCCGCCGGCTCAGCTTCACTGGATTATTGCAGATTCTAAAGAATCCATCACGGTTGAATCAGTCGAAAAAGGACTTTTTATTTATGATAATCCTGTGGGAGTTTTGACAAATAATCCGCCTTTTGAGAATCAATTATTTGGACTTAATAATTATATGATGCTGTCACCAAAACAGCCACAGAACAATTTTTCCGGAAGAGTTAATTTGCAAACTTACAGTAGAGGTATGGGAGCTATGGGACTGCCGGGAGACTTATCTTCATCATCAAGATTCGTAAGGGCGTCTTTTGTAAAGATGAATTCTGTTTCCGGTGACTCGGAATCAGAGAGTGTCAGCCAGTTTTTCCATATTATGGCCTCTGTTGAGCAGCAGAGGGGATGCTGCATAGTGGATAACGGAGATTTTGAAATTACGGTGTATACGTCATGCTGCAATGCAGATAAGGGAATATATTATTATACGACTTACGAAAATCATCAGATTACGGCAGTCGATATGTATAAGGAAGATTTGGACTCTTATAATTTGGTGCGGTATGGCCTTATTCAGGGAGAGCAGATTAACAGACAGAATTGAGGTTAAAGCACTTTTGGCTGAAAAAACTCTTGCAATTTCAACAATTTTGTTATATATTAGAAAGGCAGTGTGTCTATGACGCACCAGCAAATATAATCAGCACACCAAAACCGGCTATGGTTGCCGCAAATCCCTGCAATAAGGGTGCAAGTAAGAGCCTGACAGAAAGGCTTTGCAAGCGGTGTTTGCTCATGGATTTGGTGGAAGTAAAAACCAGGAGGATTTTAAAAATGGCAGTAATTTCAATGAAACAGTTGCTGGAAGCCGGTGTTCATTTTGGACATCAGACAAGAAGATGGAACCCTAAGATGGCTCCTTACATCTTTACAGAAAGAAACGGAATCTATATCATAGACCTTCAGAAGACTGTAAAGAAAATTGAAGAAGCTTATGACTTCATGAGAAGCGTTGCAGAGACAGGAAAGCCTGTTCTTTTTGTAGGAACTAAAAAGCAGGCTCAGCAGGCTATCGTAGACGAAGCAAAGAGATGCGGACAGTATTTTGTAAGCGAAAGATGGCTTGGCGGTATGCTGACTAACCACAAGACAATAGCTACAAGAATCAAGAGACTTAACGACATCTACACTATGGAAGAAGACGGAACTTTTGATAAGCTTGCTAAGAAAGAAGTTATCAAACTCAGAGCAGAGCTTGAAAAACTTGAAAAGTTCTTAGGCGGAATCAAAGATATGCCGGGTATGCCTGGAGCAATCTTTGTAGTAGACCCTAAAAAAGAAAGAATCGCAGTTAAGGAAGCAAGAATTCTTGGTATTCCAATTGTTGGTATCGTAGATACTAACTGTGATCCTGACGACGTTGATTATGTAATTCCTGCAAACGACGATGCAATCAGAGCAGTAAAATTAATCGCAGGAAGAATGGCAGACGCTGTTATCGAAGCTAACCAGGGTGAAAGCTTTGATGAAGGTACAGAGGCAGCTCCTGAGGAAGAAGCAGCAGAGATGGCTGAAGACACTGTAGAAGAAGCAGCAGACGCTGAATAGTCAAAATTTCGGGAGGATAAAAAAAATGGCAGTAACTGCACAATTAGTAAAAGAATTAAGAGAAAGAACCGGCGCAGGCATGATGGACTGCAAAAAGGTTTTAGTAGAAACTGATGGCGATATTGAAAAAGCTATCGAACTTTTAAGAGAAAAAGGACTTGCCAAGGCTGCAAAGAAGGCAGGAAGAATCGCTGCCGAAGGTCTTGTAAAACTTGCTTTTACAGATGATCATAAGACAGCAGCAGTAGTAGAAGTAAACTCTGAAACAGACTTCGTTGCAAAGAATGAGGAATTCATCGAATTCGTAGAAAAACTTGCTGATATGGCTCTTACAGCTGAAAGCGACGACATGGAAGCATTCAAGGCTCTTCCTTACGACGGTGAGGGAACAGTTCTGGACGCTCTTAACAGCAAAATTGCTAAGATCGGCGAAAACATGAATGTTAGAAGATTCCACAAGATGGCAACACCTGGCGTTGTTTATACAGGATATATCCACGGTAACGGCAAAATTGGAGTAATCGTTGGTATTGAAACAGAGGCTACTGCTGATGAGGTTGCTGTATGTGCAAAAGACGTTGCAATGCAGGTTGCTTCAATGAGCCCTAAGTTCGTTGATGAAACTCAGGTGGATCAGGCATGGCTTGAATCCGAAAAGGAAATTGCTAAACAGCAGCTCTTAAATGAAGGTAAGCCTGAAGCAATGCTCGAAAGAATTATTCCTGGCAAGGTTAAAGCTATATTAAAGGAAGTTTGCCTTGTTGATCAGAAATTCGTTAAGAACAGCGACATGACAGTTGCTCAGTATGTTGACAGCGTAGCCAAAGAAGTAGGCAAGTCAATGAAAGTTGTTGAAATGGTTAGATACGAAGTAGGCGAAGGTATCGAAAAGAAAGAAGAAAACTTTGCAGAAGAAGTAGCTAAGCAGATGAACGCATAGTTTTGAATTAACGAACACCCTCAAAAGTTAAATTTTGAGGGTGTTTTTGTGTTGTGTTATTTAAAGACGCAGGTTTTGAGAACAAAGCAGGCGATTATGAGTTTTTCTTATAATTTCTCTCAAAAATGAATTGACTTATTATTACATAAATGTAAAGAGATTGACAATTAATTAACTATAATATATATTTAAATTATAAGGAAGTGTGATTGGGAGGTGATTATACATGAAAAAGAAAGTTATAGCGCTAATGATAGCTTTTTGTTTCTTATATGTGGGCTGTATGACGATAGACTCAGGCAAATCTCAAAATACTTCAGCAACTTATGCAGAACCTGTATTAAGTGACGTGGAAGAGATAAATATTCCCTTTGCAATAGAAAGAGAAGAGTTAACTGGTCGTATGTTGAATACCATGGCTGTTTGTTATTCTGACAGTAAGGTATTGATTCTTTCTAATGTCAATATGGATCGTTATAACGAAGATACTACGCCAATAATTCCCGAAATCAGGACAGACGGAATATATTTGATAGAGCTTGATTCGAAAAACATCAATTTTTTCAATGTTAAAAATAAAGGAACGATATATGAAGCAGTGCCTTATAAAGACGGAATTGTATATACATCATACATATCCAATGAAGAAAGCGATGGAATAGAGTCTATTCTTTACAAATGGCAAGTAGTATATTTTGACGGCAATAATGAATATCTAATTGACAGTGGATGTAGCGGCAGGGGTACAGCTCCCGAAATAGCTTTAGCAAAAGGACAACCCATATATGTGTGCGAAAACAATGATAAAGATAGTTATAATGTATCAATAAGGAAAATAGAAGATAAAAATTATGTTACTCTTAAAGATTTTTCAAACTATGAATCTTGGAATGTATTAGAAAGTAATGGTACGTCATATTGTTTTGAATTGAACGATAGAAAAAACGGTTCTTCTGCTATATTTGCCGGAAATTTAGACGGAATATATATTGAAAAAGAGTTGCCGGCTATTTGCAATTCTTATAGTATAACGGACGATTACCTGGTGTATTCCAGCGGCAAAGAGATGGAAGATGCACAGCTTTTGGGGATTTCTCTTGATGAGCAAAAAGAAAAAATCATAAAGCAGACAAAAAGATGGTATCGTATGACAGGTACTGTAGGCAATTATTGTCTTATGGTCGATGAAGGCTTTAATTTGTATTACGTTAACATTGAAGATGCAAAAGTGGGGCAGGTGATATTGCCTGAAAGATATGAAGAAAGATGGCTCAGTAAGGGAATATCACCATTATCAAAAGAAAGCTATATTATAAATGCTGATGAAGAAAAGCTTTTCAAATTGACTTTGAAACACTAAAAATTTCTGTTATACTATTCCTATATTATAAGTGAGAGGTGTTTTATGGACAAAACAGTAAAGACTCCTGAGGAACTTTTGATAATTACAAAAGCTGAAGCTATAGGAGATAAGACTTTTAAACATTTGCTTGATTATATTAAAGTTGGAATGACAGAACTTGAGATAGCTGATGAAGTAGAAAGAAGCATGCGCTTTCTTGGAGCAGAGGGCTTATCGTTTCCTACTATTGTAGTATCCGGGGTGAATTCCAATCAGCCTCACGGAGAACCATCAGACAGGAAAATTCAAGAAGGCGATTTTCTTACTCTTGACATAGGATGTGTATACAGAGGATATTGTTCCGATATGACCAGAACTGTGGCAATTGGATATGCAACGGACGAAATGAAAAAAATCTATGATATAGTTTTGGAGGCACAGCTTGCAGGTCTTGAAATGGTAAAAGCGGGAGTCAAATGCTTTGATGTAGATAAAGCTTCAAGAGATGTGATTGAAGAAGCGGGATACGGTGAATTTTACATTCATGGTACAGGCCACGGAGTGGGAACCGAAGTCCATGAACCGCCGACTCTGAACGCCAGAAGCAGTGAAGTTCTTAAAGAAAACCAGGCTGTTACCGTTGAACCTGGAATCTACTTGCCTGACAAGTTTGGCGTGAGGATAGAGGATTTAGTTATTGTAACTGAATTCGGATATGCCAACCTTACACATTCACCAAAAGAACTGATTATTTTATAGTATGTTAAAGAGTAAACCCCCTTTTGACCGGCAAAAGGGGGTTTTAGTATAATTTAGTGGCTTTCTTTCCAGAGTTTATCTGCCATAGGACTCCATTCCATCGCATATTCCGTGCATTTACCGCAAAGATGCTCGCAACTTTCCGGGGCTTCTAAATCTGTCGACTTGGCGCTGGTTTTCTTTATCATTTCCTGCAAAATTTCAGGGTTTTCAAGCATAGGACAAGGCTTAAGCATATTGTCGTTAAACGGCTGCCCTTCTTTATATGCAAGGAAGAGAGGCTGCCTCAGGCAGTCAAGCAAAGAATTTTCTTTTATATTTGCTCCTGAGTAATGTACGAACACGCACGGTTCTACATCTCCGTTTGCGTTTATATGACAATATCTTTCTCCGCCGGCAATACATCCGTGAACAAATTCTCCGTCGTTTTGGAAGTCTATGGCAAACAATTCCTTGCCTCCTTCAAGACCCCTTATTTCTCTTATTTTGTGGTACATATAACTCCTCTGCTCAGGACTTAGGAGCAAATCGGTGCTGGCATTAACGCCAACAGGCATATAGTGAAAATACCAAGCGAATACACAGCCCTTATCTACCAGCATATCTAAGAATTCATCGCTGGTAACTGTGAGATAATTTTGACTTGTGTAGCATATGGAAACTCCAAATGGAATATGGTTTTTGTGCATAAGATCCATAGCTGCAAGAGCTTTTTTATAATGTCCTTCTCCTCGTCTACCATCATTGCTTTCTTCAAAGCCCTCTATGCTTACTGACACGAAGAAATTACCCACTCTAAGCAGATCGTCACAGAATTTTTGGTCTATGAGAGTCCCGTTGGTGAAAGCATGAAAGGCTACATCTTTGTGCTTTTCACATAATTTGATTATGTCGTCTTTTCTGACCAGAGGTTCACCGCCGGTAAATAAATATGCGTAGATTCCAAGCTCTTTTCCTTCGGTGATGATTTTATCCATAATTTCATAGGATAAGTTCAGTTTGTTGCCGTATTCTGCGGCCCAGCATCCTGTGCAGTGAAGATTGCATGCTGTAGTAGGATCCATGAGTATTATCCATGGAATATTGCAGCCGTATTTTTCTTTCATGGCTACAGATTTTTTATAGCCTTTGAATCCTGCTTCAAATCCTGCGTTCAGCAAGAACGTTTTAAGTATGTTGGAATCGGTTTCCCTTACAATCCTGTTGGCATAATGAGCCCATTTGCTGTCAGGAGAGCAGGCTATACTTCGCAGCATTTCGTATGAGGAGCTTTCCCATGAATTCCCCATGATTTTTTCTATTCTATCAATAAGAACCAAAGCTTCATCAGAAAAATGTCCATTTTTTCCTTTTTCTATCAATGAATTGAGAGCCATTCCGAAAGCTTTTCTTTCTGCAATGTGTGCAATACTTTTTGCCATTATTCATACCTCCCTTTTCTTGTTATACTATTATACGGTTAGCTGAAAAATATTCACATATACAAAAATAAATGGCTGTCCAAAATTTGTGCAAATTTTAGGTTGTGCTTAATATTTGGTTAGAAGTATAATTATTTGTAAATAAAATTTAAAAAGGGAGAGAACAGACGTGTTTGAATTATATCAGGTAGGCGAAAAAAGTTATTACATAGATTGTCCTGCCAAAATAGGATTGTATAGAATAAATGAAGAGGAAGTGTATTTGATAGACAGCGGCAACGATAAAGATGCCGGACGAAAAGTTAGGAAGATTCTCGATGAAAAGGGCTGGAAACTTAAAGGAATATTAAACACTCATTCCAATGCAGACCATATTGGAGGCAATCGCTACTTACAGCAGCAGACAGGCTGCAAGGTGTTTTCCGGAGGAATTGAGGCCGCTTTTACCAGATATCCTGTTTTGGAACCTTCTTTTTTATATGGCGGTTATCCCGGCAAAGATCTCAGGCATAAGTTTTTGATGGCGCAGGAAAGTTCAGTAAGCGACTTTAGCGACATGGAGTTTCCGGGAGAAATAGAGATAATTCCGCTTAAAGGACATTTTTTTGATATGGTGGGATTCAGAACGCCGGATGACGTGATATATCTTGCAGATTGTCTGTCAAGCGAGGAAACTTTGGATAAATATAAGATAGGGTTTATATATGATGTTGCTGCGTACATAGATACCCTTGAGTCAGTTAAAAAAATGAAAGGAAAAATGTTCGTTCCCTCCCATGCCGAGGCTACAGATGATATAAAACCACTTGCTCAGTATAACATAGATAAGGTGTTTGAAGTCGGTGACAAGATTGCACAGTTATGCAGTGAACCTAGTTGTTTTGAAAATATTTTGCAGAGGATTTTTTCGGATTATGGTCTTATTATGAACTTTGAACAGTATGTTCTTATAGGAAGCACTGTGCGCTCTTATCTCTCATGGTTAAAAGATACAGGAAGAGTTACATCATACTTTGAAAATAATATGCTTCTTTGGAAACGAAATGATTGACTTTTACATGATGGTAGAATAGAATGAGCTCATAAAACATAAATAGGAGGAGACCACTTATGAAAATTGGAATGCCTAAAGAAATTAAAGAAAATGAATTTCGTGTAGCTATTGTACCTCACAATGTGAGCAAGCTTACGTCAGCAGGACATCAGGTTTATGTTGAAACTAATGCAGGTCTGGCTTCAGGGTTTACAGATGAACAGTATGTCTGTGCCGGAGCAGAGATTGTGCCTGATGCAGAGACGGTCTATAAAAAAGGAGATATGATAGTTAAGGTAAAAGAATTTTTACCGCCTGAATTTGGTTTTCTTGAAGAAAGACATACGTTGTGTACATACATACATTCTGCTAACAGATTACCACAGACAAAGGCATTGCTTGATTCTAAAGCAGTGGCATTCGCCTATGAAGATGTCAAAGATGAAGACGGAAGATTCCCTTTGCTGGAACCTATGAGCAGGCTGGCAGGAGAGACAGGACTTTTGACAGGACTGTTTTACTCTTTTACCACTCAAGGCGGCATCGGTAAAATAGTATGCGGCAATCCAGGAATCAAACCTATGAAAATAGTCATCTTTGGAGCCGGTCATGTGGGAATAGGAGCCGCAAGACTTGCAGCTTCTTTAAATGCAGATGTAGTTCTTATGGACGTAAATCTAAGACAGCTTGATCTGGTTTCAAGCCAGATTATCCCTGGTATAAAAACTGTTTTCTCAACTCATGACAATATAGTTGAAGAAATTAAAGATGCTGATCTTGTTTTGAACGCAGTAAAGTGGTTCCCTGGCTTGACTTTGATAAGCAGAGATATGTTAAAAGGAATGCAGCCTGGTTCATTGATAGTGGATATCGATGCAGAACCTGACGGAGCAATTGAAAGCTCTCGTTACACTACACACGAAGATCCTATATATGAGGTAGACGGAATAAGACATATATGTATTCCTAATCTGCCAAGCTCAGTTGCAAATACAGCATCTCAGTCCTTATCAAATGCGACAATACCTTATATTAAGGAAATTGCAGATAAGGGATGGAGACAGGCAGCTCTTGATAATGGAAGACTGATTCATGGTCTTGACTTTATCAAAGGCAACCTGACCTTTAAGGATACCGCTGAGGCATTCGATATTCCTCTTGCAGACAAGATGGCTCTGCTTGAGCAGTATAAATAATAAAATACGTTATGATTCGGTGCAGGTTTTGCCGGTGCCGAATCATTTTTTATGTATAAAAGGCAACCAAATATAACGAAAACCGTATCCAAATTCTGAATTTTTGACAAATCTGGATACGGTTTTTATTGTTGCTTAAGCGTAGGTTCGGAGAGCGAAGCACGAGGCACAATAAACCGTCGGCTATGCTGCTGGTTTAGGCTGTAGACAAAAGCCAAATTGAAAAGGTTTCTCATAGATGATATTAAAATATTTAAAAAATTCCTCTGTACAAACGGCGCCGACGGTGCTATATTAGTGTTTGGATGGCATTGGAACAAGCTGTACCATATAAATTTTAATATTTTTTATTGGAACTTTTTCGAGCTGCATCTTAAATAAAGAGTGGCACTGAGAAAAAAGAGAACGCTTCGTACCGTCGCTTATATGTTGGGAGGTGATGCGTATGAAGGCAGGATTTATCGGAGCCGGCAAAGTCGGTTTTTCACTTGGAAAATATCTTGTAGAGGGCGGAATAACCTTGAGCGGTTATTACAGCCAAAGTGTGGAGTCTGCCAAGGATGCGGCAGATTTTACGGGGAGCGAGTACTATAGAGATTTGGCTGATCTTGTTAAAGCCAGCGATACCATTTTCGTTACAGTGCCTGATGGCATGATAGGCGATGTTTGGGAAAAAATGCGTACTCTGCCAATAAAAGATAAGAATATATGTCATTGCAGCGGTTCAGTTTCATCTGCCGCTTTTTTTGATGCAGAAGAGAGAGGTGCATATGCCTATTCTGTACATCCGCTTTATGCAGTCAGCGACAAATATAATTCATTTATGAAGTTAAAAGAAGCCTATTTTGCCATTGAGGGAAGTGAGAGAAATCTGGAAATGATTAAGCAATCCTTTGAGAATCTTGGCAATAAGGTTATAGCCATAGATACAGATAAAAAGGCATTATATCATTGTGCGGCTGTTATGGTCAGCAATCAGATGGCAGTTCTTTTAAACACCAGCGCTGAAATGCTTACTAAATGCGGATTTAACAGGGAAGATGCAGAAAAAGCACTAGCTCCCCTTGTCATTGGTAATATCAACAACATGGTTAAAATGGGACCTGTAAAAGCATTGACCGGTCCGGTTGAGCGGGGAGATTTAACAACGATAAGGAGTCATATTGAAGCTTTACAGTGCAGCAGCAGAGATAATCTTAAAATTTATAAAACGCTGTCAAGGAAGCTGGTTGATGTGGCTCAACAAAAACATCCTGAAAGAGATTATGAACAGATAAAAAAGGAGCTGGAAAAATGAAAAACACAGTAGCTACGGCAAGGCAGCAGAAAAAAGACGGAGATAAGATTACTATGCTTACGGCATATGATTACTCTACAGCAAAGCTGATGGATGAATCGGGAATCAATATGCTGCTTGTAGGGGATTCCCTGGGTATGGTAATGCTTGGATATGAAGATACCATATCCGTAACTATGGAAGATATGATACATCATACGGCAGCAGTATCAAGAGGAGCTAAAAATTCTCTTGTGGTGGGAGACATGCCGTTTATGTCATATCAGGCTTCAATATTTGATGCTGTCACTAATGCAGGAAGGCTTATGAAAGAAGGCCGCTGCAATGCTGTTAAACTTGAGGGAGGAGCGTCTGTTTGTCCTCAGATTAAAGCTATTACTGAGAGTTCGATTCCTGTAATGGCGCACATAGGACTTACTCCTCAGTCTATCAATGCTTTCGGAGGATTTAAAGTACAGGGCAAATCTGAAGAAGCAGCGAAAAAACTTCTTGAGGAAGCAAAAGCAGTTGAAGAGGCAGGAGCATTTGCAGTGGTTCTGGAGTGCGTTCCAGCTAAATTGGCAGCGCTTATATCTGAAAAGATAAGCATTCCTACCATAGGTATAGGAGCAGGTGCAGGCTGCGACGGACAAGTATTGGTATATCAAGACATGCTTGCCTTGTTTTCTGACTTTAAGCCTAAATTCGTAAAACATTTTGCAGATGTGGGAAGTCTTATGAAAGAAGGCTTTAAAGCATATATAAAAGAAGTTAAAGAAGGTACTTTCCCAGCTGAAGAACATACATTCAAAATTGATGATGAAGTTATAGAAAAATTATATTAAGAGGTAAACTGATGAAAATAGTAAAGACGGTCAGCGAAGTTAGACAGCAGGTCAAAGAGTGGAAAAGAGCAGGTCTTAGCGTGGGACTTGTGCCGACTATGGGATTTTTACATGAGGGACATAAGAGCCTTATTGAGAGAGCTGCTGCCGAAAATGATAAGGTGGTAGTAAGCGATTTTGTTAATCCCACTCAGTTTGGCGCAGGCGAAGACCTGGATAGTTATCCAAGAGATATTGAAAGGGATGCGATAATATGCCAAGACGCAGGTGCTGATTTGATTTTCCATCCCGAGGCAGATGAAATGTACAAAAAAGGTGCATGTACAATGGTGGATATGACAGGAGAGATTACAAGTGAGCTTTGCGGCAAGACCAGGCCGATTCATTTTAGAGGAGTGTGTACTGTTGTATCCAAACTCTTTAATATTGTATGTCCTGACAGAGCGTATTTTGGACAGAAGGACGCACAACAGCTGGCAGTTATAAAGAGAATGGTCTGCGACCTTAATTTTGATATAGAGATAATAGGATGCCCTATCATAAGAGAAGAGGATGGACTTGCAAAGAGCTCCAGGAATACTTACTTAAGTGATGAAGAAAGACAGGCAGCTCTTGTTTTGAGCAAAGCAGTTATTCTTGGAAAAAGTATGGCAGAGTCAGGCGAAAAAGATGCGTGTAAGATAGTAAATGAGATGAAACAGCTTATAGAAAAAGAGCCTATGGCAAAGATAGACTATGTTAAAGCTGTAAATGCTGAAACAATAAGCCCGATATCAGAGATGAACGGAAGCGTGCTTGTAGCAATGGCTGTTTATATTGGTAAGACTAGACTTATAGATAATTTTATTTATGAATGTTAAGGGGAGAAAAGGGATGTATTTGCAGATGCTTAAAGGAAAAATTCATAGAGCTACAGTAATTCAGGCAGAACTTGATTATGTTGGAAGTATTACGGTTGATCAAGATTTGCTTGATGCTGCCGGAATTTTGGAGTATGAAAAAGTTCAGATTGTAGACGTAAACAACGGACAGCGCTTTGAGACGTATACCATATCGGGAGAAAGAGGCAGCGGGATGATTTGCTTAAACGGAGCTGCTGCCAGATGTGTACAGAAAGGTGATAAAATCATAATAATGTGTTACGCCAGTATGACACCTGAAGAGGCTAAAGAAAACTCTCCAAAAGTTGTGTTCGTAGATGAAAATAACCAAATCAGCCGTATCACTCGCTATGAAAAGCATGGCAGACTTGAGGATATGTAATATAAAAGCAGGAACTCTTTTAAAGATGTTCCTGCTTTTTGTTGTAAAGAAAAACCATCGGCTATGTCGATGGTTTATTATTTGAACAATTATTCTTCAGGCAAAGCATCTCTAATACCGGCTGCTGCTGAAACAGGCAGTGAGAATGTTATTGCTCCTGCCGGAGTTTCAGGACCGGTATGCTCTGCAATAGCTTTCATTATTTTTGCCTTTTCTGAAGATTTGGAAACTATCATTATAACTTCTTTTTCGTTGGCAAGAGATACGCCGAAGAATTTTTGAGCATAATGACCGCTGGTACCTTTTGCGTGAATTACAGTGCCTCCGGTAGCACCTGCGGATCTTGCAACCTGCATTACATCGTCCATATAACTTTGATTGAGTATAACCAATATGAGCTCATATTCAAATTTCATTTCTACTTTCTCATTATCATGTACTGTATCGTTGGTCAAATAAGCCAATGTTCTTCCTCCTCCTACACTTTTGATAGGTATACCAAGCATCATTCCATATCCGGGTACATCTATAAATAATTTTCGCTTGACGTTTTTTATAAGCTGATTGGTTTTTTCTGAATCAGCTACAGCGGCAACAATTGCTTTCTCTTCTGATTGAAAACCGTATTTGTCCAGCTGTTCTTCTGCGTTTGTATCACGTCCCAGCATGGCAAGAACTAAAGGGATTTCCAATTCTTCATAGATTGAAGTTACAAACTCTGCCTTTGCTCTGTCAATTATGGTTAAAATAAAGTTTAACTGCATTCTTCTTCCTCCCAAAGTTCTATAACCTCTGTATCGCTGTAAATATAAAGAGGTGATTTAACTTGTTCGTTTTTGCGGCTTTTAACAACATAAACTGCGCCCATTACTTGAATTGTGATGAGGGGCGTCATTGCCACAAGAGCCACAAGACCGAAAGCGTCTGTGAGTATATCTCCTCCTACAGCCTGACATGCTCCCATAGCAAAAGGAAGCATAAAAGTTGCGGTCATAGGGCCGGAAGCCACACCTCCTGAGTCAAAAGCAATTGCGGTAAACATTTGAGGTACAAAAAAGCTCAAAGCCAGTGAAATTATATATCCCGGTATGAGAAAATAAAATATGTGAATTCCCGTAATTACTCGCAGCATTGAAAGAGCCATAGCGGCTGATATAGCTATGGAAAGACTGACTTTCATAGCCTTTTGCGATACGGCACCAGAGCTTATTTCTTCCACTTGTTTAGTGAGCACATGAACAGCAGGCTCTGCAGATACTATAAACCATCCCATTAGAGCGGCTATAGGTATAAGGAGATATAGAGTCCATCCGCCTCCCAGTTCAGTACCCAAAATAAGTCCCAGAGGAGAAAATCCTACATTTACACCGAGTAAGAAACAAACTAAACCGGTGTAAGTGAATACAAGACCGATAAGGATTCTTATAAACGGGAGTCTGCGAAGTTTCAATACAAATACCTGGAACAATAAGAAAAATATTACTATAGGAGATAATGCGATTGCGACTTCAGTCATATACTTAGGGATGGCCTCGACATAGCTGAGACCTATTTGAGATGTGTTTTGGTAGTTTTCTATGACAGAAGTTGTAATGCCGCTGCTTTCTCCCTCATAGAAGAATCCAAGCAGCAGTACTGCAAGTATAGGCCCTATGGAACATAGAGCGACCAGACCAAAACTGTCTGCTTCAGCATTTTTATCACTTCTTATAGAAGCAACACCTATACCCATGGCAATTATAAACGGAACTGTCATAGGTCCTGTAGTAACACCGCCTGAATCAAAGGCGATACTTATATAATCAGGAACAGCAAAATCTGCGAGAATGAATACGACAGCATAGAAAAACATCAGTATCCAGCGAAGCTGAATTCCCATAATTATACGAAGCATGCAAAGCATAAGAAATAATCCTACGCCTACCGATACGGTTACTATTAAAACGAAAGTATTAATATGAGGGGCATTATCTGCCAGAACTTGAAGGTCAGGTTCTGCAACAGTTATGATAATACCGAGAATAAAGCTTATAATCAGTATAAGCCATAATTTTCTGAACTTAGTAAGACGTGTACCTGTATATGTACCTATTAACGTCATTGATTTTTCTACACCGAAAGTAAAGAGGCCAAGACCTAAAATGAGAAGCCCCGTACCGATTATAAATGAGAGCATGAGATCTGTCGGGGTTGGCGCTATAGAAAAGCATAGCAGAATAACTATTATTGCTATAGGCAGCACAGATGCTGCAGATTCTTGGAATTTCTTGGATAATTTAGACTTAAACAGCAAATCGTCACCTCCTGCCTTGCATAGTCCGTGCACTTATCCTTGAACGATTGCTATATAATATAGTATAACTTTAATCAAATACTATAACAATAAAGTTCAAAAAAATATGCAAAGTCTGAATGCGCCGGGATAATTCGGATGATTGTTGATTGTTGTAATGATTTGGGGAACGTTTCTCGAACCCCGAAAATTTGGAAATTTTAAAGCAATTAACAGGGTTTGACCCCGAAAAACATGTCCAAATTAAGAAATTTGCAGGGTTAATTCTTTTGCAATTTTTAAAAATATGTACTATATGAAGCATATGGCAAGCAAATATAGGCGTTTTATCGAATTTCTTGCCCTGCAAACTTAACGAAAATTCAAAGATTTTCGGGGTCTGACCCTGCAAATCCACATTATTTTTCAAATTTTCGGGGATTGCATGTGTTCTTTAGAAGTAACAATCTCATCATGCAGATGTATTGTAAAAAATACATAAAATTTTGCAAAAAAATTGTAAAAAACCACAAAAAACCTATTGACATTATTATAAAAAAGCGTTAGTATAACAATATATTAAGAAAGGAGAAGAATGTTGATGTTGCATATTATTTTAGTCGGACTAGAACTAGATATCCCACAAAATAATTAAGCATTGATATTCTAACCGAATCCGAGTAAACAAACTTATAATTATGTTAAATTTGACCTTGTTTCTATTCTGTTAGAAACAAGGTTTTTTTATAGAAAAGAAAGGACTTTGAAAAAATGACGACAGACATTACAGGTAAATTCAGAGGCATGAAAAATTATACTAAATATGGTATAGGATATTTTATGCCGCCGACAGAATCCAACAATTGGGTAAAAAAAGACCACGTTGATAAGGCACCTAGATGGTGCAGCGTAGACCTTAGAGACGGCAATCAGGCTCTAGTAGTTCCTATGAGCTTGGAAGAAAAGTTGGAGTTCTTCAAGCTACTATGTGATATCGGTTTTAAAGAAATAGAAGTAGGATTTCCGGCAGCTTCAGAGACAGAATATGAGTTTTTAAGAACATTGATTGAGAAAAACTTAATTCCGGACGATGTGACTATACAGGTACTCACTCAGTCGAGACAGCATATAATCGAAAAAACTTTTGAATCTTTAAAAGGTGTTAAAAAAGCAGTAGTACATCTTTACAATTCTACATCAGTAGCGCAGAGAGAACAGGTATTCAGAAAGGATAAGGAGCAAATAAAGGAGATTGCTGTTTCAGGCGCTAAAATGGTTGATGAGTATTCAAAAAAGATGCCTGAGACTCAGTTCATGTTTGAATACTCACCTGAAAGCTTTACAGGCACTGAAGTGGAATATGCACTGGAAATATGCAATGCGGTCATAGATATATGGAAGCCGTGCAAAGAACGTAAGACTATTATCAATCTTCCTGCTACAGTGTCAATGTCCATGCCTCATGTATACGCTTCTCAGATTGAATACATGAGTAATAATCTTCATTGCAGAGAGAATGTGATCATATCACTTCACCCTCATAACGACAGAGGAACGGCAGTGGCAGACTGTGAGCTTGGACTTTTGGCAGGTGGAGACAGAGTCGAGGGAACACTTTTTGGTAATGGTGAACGCACAGGTAATGTGGATATAGTAACAGTAGCTATGAATTTGTTCTCGCATGGTGTCAATCCGGAGCTTGATTTTACCAATATGCCTTATATAGTGGATATGTACGAAAAATTTACAGATATGAAAGTTCACCCTAGACAGCCATATGGAGGAAAGCTGGTATTTGCAGCATTTTCAGGTTCTCACCAGGATGCTATCGCAAAGGGAATGCACTATAGAGAAGAATTTAACCTCGAAAACTGGAATGTGCCGTATATTCCTATTGATCCGCATGATATAAACAGAGTATACGAGGCAGATGTAATAAGGATAAACAGCCAGTCAGGCAAGGGGGGTGTGGCATATATCTTAGAAACCAACTATGGATATAACATACCAAAGGCAATGAGAGAAGAAATCGGCTATCTGATGAAACATGTATCAGATGTTAATCATAAGGAATTAACGGCAGGGAAGATTTATGAGATATTCCAAAGAGAATATGTAAACAGAAAAGACAAGTTTGAGCTTAAGGATGCTACATTCAGAAGACTTCCTCAGTCCGAAAGCCTTGGAGATAACGGTATGTCTGTAACAATTGAGGCAGTTATAGACGGCGAAACATATACTCTGGAGGGACAGGGAAACGGACGTATGGACGCAGTAACCACTGCACTGAGAAAAGGACCGCATAAACTGGATTATGACTTTATAACATATGAAGAGCATGCGCTTGAATCAGAGTCTAATTCAAGAGCGGCAGCCTATGTAGCTATAGCAGATAAAAAAGGCAACACTTATTGGGGCGTAGGAATACACAACGATATCATATATGCTTCAATCAACGCTCTTATATCTGCCATAAACAGAGCATTTTAGGGAGGTAAAATCTTATGAGTATGACAATGACACAAAAAATTTTGGCAGACCATGCAGGACTTAAAGAAGTAAAAGCAGGTCAGCTTATAGAAGCGAAACTGGATATGGTACTTGGAAATGATATTACATCTCCCGTTGCCATAAATGAGTTTGAAAAATCTGGCTTTGACAGTGTATTTGATAAATCAAAGATTTCCCTGGTAATGGATCATTTTACTCCTAACAAGGATATAAAGGCAGCACAGCAGTGCAAGCAGACGAGAACTTTTGCCAGAAAATTTGATATAGATAATTTTTTTGATGTAGGAAACGTAGGCATTGAGCATGCGCTCTTGCCAGAAATGGGACTTGTGGCATCAGGAGAATGTATAATAGGAGCAGATTCACACACCTGCACTTATGGAGCTTTGGGCGCCTTTTCCACAGGCGTCGGAAGCACTGATATGGCTGCAGGAATGGCGACCGGCAAAGCATGGTTCAAAGTTCCTGCTGCAATAAAAGTTGAACTTAAAGGAAAACTCAATAAATATGTATCCGGAAAAGATGTGATACTTCATCTTATAGGAACTATAGGCGTTGACGGAGCTTTGTACAAATCTCTTGAGTTTATGGGAGAGGGTCTTAAATCGCTGTCCATGGACGATAGATTGTGTATTTCAAATATGGCCATAGAAGCAGGGGCTAAAAACGGTATATTTATGGTAGATGAAATTACCAAGGAATATATGAAAGGCAGAGTAGACAGAGAGTACAAAGTGTTTGCACCGGACGATGACGCAGAATACGACCAGACTGTTACAATAGATTTATCAGAACTTAAGCCGACGGTTGCATTCCCGCATCTTCCTGAAAATACAAAGACTATAGATGAAGTCGGTGACATTAAGATAGATCAGGTTGTAATAGGTTCATGTACAAATGGCCGTCTTGAGGACATGAAGACAGCAGCAGAGATTTTAAAGGGCAAAAAGGTTGCTAAAGATGTAAGATGTATTGTAATCCCTGCAACACAGAGTATTTATAAAGAATGCATCAAAGAAGGATATCTTGATATATTTATAGACGCAGGCTGTGCTGTATCAACTCCTACATGTGGTCCATGCCTTGGCGGTTATATGGGAATACTGGCAGAACATGAAAGATGTATTGCAACAACTAACAGAAACTTTATAGGAAGAATGGGACATAACCTTTCTGAAGTTTATCTGGCAAACCCTGCTGTTGCTGCAGCATCTGCGGTAACCGGCAGAATTACTGATCCGAAGGAGGTAATGTAGATGAAAGCACAAGGAAGCGTTTATAAATACGGAGATAACATAGATACGGATATAATCATACCTGCAAGGTATTTGAACACCACAGACAGTAAAGAATTGGCTGCCCATTGTATGGAGCCTATTGATGAAGATTTCTTTAAAAATGTTAAAGATGGTGATATAATAATAGGCGGCTTTAATTTCGGATGCGGTTCTTCAAGAGAACATGCTCCGATAGCTATCAAAGCTTGTGGTGTTTCATGCGTTATAGCAAAATCATTTGCGAGAATTTTTTATCGAAATGCCATAAATATAGGTCTTGCCATTATGGAGTGTCCGCAGGCGGCAGACAGCATAGAAGCAGGAGATGAAGTATGCGTCGATTTTGAAACAGGCATGATAACAAATATTACTAAGAATGAGGAATATAAAGCTATGCCGTTCCCTGATTTTATCGATAATATAATAAAAAAGGGCGGGCTGCTTAACTCAATAAAATAAAGAAGCTAAAGAGAAGGACGGAAAATACATATGCTGACATTAAAAGCATTTGAAGAAGCTGCAGAGGTAGTTCAAAAAGTTGCCATAGAGACTAAACTGATATACAGCGGATTTTTAAGTGATCAGACAGGAAACAAAGTATATTTGAAACCGGAAAATTTGCAGATGACCGGAGCATATAAGCTTAGAGGAGCTTATTATAAGATAAGTACCCTTACAGATGAAGAAAGAAAAAAAGGACTTATAACTGCATCGGCAGGCAATCATGCTCAGGGAGTGGCTTATGCAGCTAAAGCTTACGGCTGTAAAGCTACTATAGTAATGCCGACTACAACTCCGCTTATGAAAGTTGACAGAACAAAAAGTTATGGAGCAGATGTGGTGCTTTATGGAGATGTATATGATGAAGCAGCCGCCCATGCTGCAAAGCTGGCAGAAGAAAACGGATATACATTTATACATCCTTTTGATGATTTATCAGTGGCTACAGGTCAAGGAACAATCGCTATGGAAATAGTAAAAGAACTTCCGCTTGTAGATTACATATTAGTACCGGTAGGCGGAGGCGGACTTGCTACAGGAGTATCAACTCTTGCTAAGCTTTTAAATCCTAAAATAAAAGTCATAGGCGTTGAGCCGGCAGGAGCAAATTGCCTTCAGGAATCTTTAAAAAACGGTAAAGTTACTACAATGAAAAAAATTTCTACCATAGCTGACGGTACAGCGGTAAAGACTCCGGGAAGTAATATTTTCCCGTATTTGCAGAAGAATCTTGACGATGTAATAACTGTTGAGGATGATGAGCTTATAGTCGCATTTCTTGACATGGTTGAAAATCATAAATTGGTGGTAGAAAATTCAGGGTTGCTTACGGTGGCGGCGCTCAAACATCTCAATGTAAAAGATAAAAAGATAGTATCAATTTTAAGCGGAGGAAACATGGATATAATCACCATGTCTTCTGTAGTACAACTGGGACTTATTAAGAGAGACAGGATATTTACTGTTTCTGTGCTTCTTCCTGATAAGCCTGGCGAATTGGTAAGAGTAGCCTCTATAATTGCAAAGAATCAAGGAAACGTAGTTAAGCTAGAACATAATCAGTTTGTTACGACAAACCGTACGGCAGCAGTAGAGCTTAAGATAACTATAGAAGCTTTTGGAACAGATCATAAACATTCTATATGTAAGGCTCTCGAAAAGGACGGCTACGATCCAAAGCAGATAAGCGTCATAATGTAGATAAGAAATAAGAAAAGGAGCGGCAAAAATGAATTATAAAATAGCTGTTATACCCGGAGACGGCATAGGTCCCGAAGTTACGCGGGAAGCGATTAAGGCCCTCGATGCGGTTGCAGATAAATTCGGACATAAATTTGAATATGAATATCTCTTGGCAGGAGGCGCTGCAATAGATGAGACAGGAAGATGTCTGCCGGATGAAACCGTTGAAGCTGCTAAAAAATCTGATGCAGTACTTTTGGGAGCTGTAGGAGGTCCTAAATGGGATAATCTGCCTGGTGAAGAAAGACCGGAAAAGGCCTTGCTGGGACTCAGAAAGGCTCTTGGCCTCTTTGCTAACTTGAGACCTGCAATAATGTTTGATGAATTAAAAGGAGCATGTCCGCTTAAAGAAGAAAAAGTTCAGGGCGGTCTTGACATAATGGTAGTCAGAGAACTTACAGGAGGCATTTATTTCGGAGAGAGAGGAATCAAAGACACTCCTGATATGGGCAAGGCTGCTTATGATGTGGAACTTTATTCAGAAAAGGAAGTTGAAAGAGTGGCTGAAATCGCTTTTAGCATGGCCATGAAGAGGAATAAAAAGGTGACCAGCGTTGATAAGGCCAATGTACTGGAAAGCTCCAGACTTTGGAGAAAGACTGTAGCAAAGGTGGCAGAGAAATATCCTGAAGTTACTTTAGAAAACTTTTATGTTGACAACGCTGCAATGCAGCTTGTATATAATCCTAAACAATTTGACGTAATCGTTACAAGCAATATTTTTGGAGATATTCTTTCAGATGAAGCAAGCATGATTACTGGTTCCATAGGTATGCTTCCGTCAGCAAGCCTTGCAGAGGGTGAGTTTGGAATGTACGAGCCGGTACATGGTTCAGCTCCTGATATTGCAGGAACAGGAAAAGCAAATCCCATGGCTGCTGTACTTTCGGCTTCAATGATGTTAAAATATACATTTGGATTGTCAGAAGAAGCAGACGCCATAGAGAATGCGGTCAAAGCAGTTCTTGAAGAGGGATATAGAACACCTGATATTATGACATCCGGTAAGAGATTGATTACAACATCCGAAGCCGGAACTCTGATTGCAGAGAGAATATAAACTAAGAGGATATAAAAGTATGTACACATTAGAAGACAACTTAATCCTATATTCATTTGCAGAAGAATCAGGACTTCTAAATCAGGCTGTAAAGCTTGCAGAAGTTGACAGCGAAGATGTGGATTTTGAAATAAACAGAATTGTAAGGACTCTTTTAGGTTTTGCGGCAGAACATGGATTTGACGGCAACCTTTGGCACGGATACATTGCATATCATATAGCCATGAATGAGAATCCATTTTCATTGATTAAAGAAAAGAGGAATGTATTCAATGGCGGTATGGCGGATATGGCAAAGAAAGACTGTAAGGTCTTGAGGAAGTTGTTTAATTTGGACGCTGTATTGGTGAAAAAATATCCTGAGATAGATTCTTTTGTAAAAATAAGAGACTTTAATAATGTTGATTTCAAGGTATCAGATGAAAGCAAAGCGATTTTGCAACTGAGAGATGATTTGGAAGAAGAATCTTCCGATGATGAACTCTTTTTTCAGACTATATCAAGGTTTTATGAAAGATATGGGACAGGCGCACTTGGATTGAGCAAAACTTTTACTGTTAAAGTTGACGACGGAAAGACTTGTTTTTCACCTGTTAGAAATACAGAGAACATAAGACTTTCTGATTTGATAGGATATGAGATTCAAAAACAAAGGCTTGAAGAAAACACAAAAGCATTTTTGAACAAAAAACCTGCCAACAACGTACTCTTGTTTGGAGACGGAGGCACAGGAAAATCCACAAGTATAAGAGCTATCGCAAATCAATATTATGAAGATGGATTGAGGATAATTCAGGTATACAGACATCAGATGAAATATCTGAGCCAGATAATAGATAAAATTAAAAAAAGAAATTATAGGTTCATAATCTATATGGACGACTTGTCCTTTGAAGATTTTGAAACTGAATATAAATACCTTAAGGCTGTCATAGAGGGCGGACTTGAGGCCAGACCGGAAAATGTTTTGATATACGCTACTTCTAATCGCAGACATTTGATAAAAGAGACATGGAATGACAGAAACGATGTGGAGCAAGATCAAGATATGCACAGAAGTGATTCGATGGCAGAAAAACTTAGCTTGTCTGAAAGGTTCGGAGTTCAGATATATTATGGCAAACCGTCTAAAGATGAATTCCACAAAATAGTTGAGACATTGGCGCTTAGGGAAAACATCAAGACAGATTTAGAAGAACTTAGAAAAGAAGCTACCAAGTGGGAGATACGCCATGGAGGTGTTTCAGGCAGAAGTGCAAGACAGTTTATCGACTACATAAAAGGAACGGAGGAAAATACTAGATGAAAATTACAGGCGCAGAAGCAGTTATGAAGGTATTGCTGGAACATGGCGTAGATACGGTTTTTGGTTATCCAGGCGGTACAGCAATAATCTTATATGACGAATTATATAAATATAGAGATAAAATAAATCATATTTTGACTGCTCACGAACAGGGAGCAGCTCATGCGGCAGACGGATATGCAAGGTCCACAGGCAAAACAGGAGTTGCGATTGCAACAAGTGGCCCTGGGGCAACAAACCTGGTTACTGGAATAGCTACAGCATATATGGATAGTGTTCCTACGGTTTTTATTACTGCTAACGTAGCTAACAGCCAGATAGGAAGAGATGCTTTTCAGGAAATATGTATAACAGGCGTAACTTTTCCGATTACTAAACACAGTTTCTTTGTAAATAAAAAAGAAGATTTAGTAGATGCGATGAGAAACGCTTTCAGAATTGCTAACGAAGGCCGTAAGGGTCCTGTTCTTGTAGATATGACAAAAGATGTGGCCAACGAACTTGTTGATTATGAGCCTATGCCTAATTATCCTTTGAAAAAAGTTAGCGATGAACATGAAGAAAGCAAGCTTGAGAAGTTTGCAAAATACATAAATAAAGCGGATAAGCCGGTGATGCTTGTAGGAGGAGGAGCAATTTCGTCTGAAGCTTCTGATGAAGTCAAAGCGCTGATGAAAAAAGCAGATATACCTGTAGTTAATACTCTTATGGGACTTGGAACAGTACCAAGTTCAGAAGAAAAAGCTTTTGGAATGCTCGGTATGCACGGGTCATATGCAGCCAATAAGTGTATTGCGGAGGCTGATTTGATATTGGCTGTAGGTACAAGATTCAGTGACAGAGTAGCTCTCAATACAAAACATTTTGGTAAAAATGCTAAGATACTTCAAATAGATATAGACAAAAGTGAAATAAATAAAAACATATTTGCAGCAGAAAACATAATAGGGGATTGCAAAGAGGTTCTCTCAAAACTTATTTCAAAAGTTGAAGACAGCGACCATAAAGAGTGGGTAGACCAGATTAATAAGTGGGATGAAGAAAAACCTACTAAGGTTAAGGAATGCAATTCTAAGATGAATCCTGAGGAGATAATAAAGTATATTTGCAGCAACACAGATAAAGAAACTATATATGTTACGGATGTAGGTCAGCATCAGATGTGGGCGGCTCAATATGTAAAGCAGACATCGCCGAGAAACTTTATCTCAAGCGGCGGTCTTGGCACTATGGGATTCGGTTATGGAGCTGCAATAGGCGCACAGATGGCAAATCCGGACAAGAGAGTAATACACTTTACAGGAGATGGTTCTCTTCATATGGATATGACAGAAGCATGTACGGCAGTATCCAACGATTTACCTATAATAACAGTAATTCTTAATAACAGAATACTTGGAATGGTATATCAGTGGCAGACTTTGAATTTTGGCAAAAGATATTCTCAGACTACGCCTGAGAGAAAAACTGATTTTCCAAAGGTTATAGAAGCTTTTGGAGGCAAAGGCTTTAGAGCAGATAATATGGAAGAACTTGCAGATGCTTTTGAAAAAGCTTTAAAATCAGATGTTCCGTGCTGGATAGATTGCAATATAGCTAAAGATGATTTGGTGCTTCCTATGATTCAAAACGGTAAGACTGTAGACGATATTATATATAGGTAGTTAGGAGGAAACAACTGTGAAAAAAGAAGTATTGAGTATTTATGTTGATAATAAAGCAAATGTATTATCAAGGGTTGTGAGCCTCTATGGAAGAAGGGGATTTAATATAGATTCACTGACTGTGTCAGCTACCAATGACCCTGATATATCTAGAATAACCATAGTGTTTGAGGGAGATAATCTTACCCTTCATCAGATAGTGTCTCAGACCGAGAAACTTGAGGTAGTGAGAAGTATTAAGACTCTTGAGAGCAAAGAAAGCTTTTTTAGAGAGTTGCTTATGATAAAGGTAAGAGCAGATAAGTCAAAGCGAAGCGAAGTAAAAGAAATTGTAGATATTTACAGAGCTAAGATAATTAATCTGACAAAAGAGGAAATGGTTCTTGAACTTACAGGAGCCCCTGATAAACTTGATGCATTTTTAGATCTTGTGAAAGATTATGAGATCATTGATATATGCAGAACCGGAGTAACCGGTATCGAAAAATAAACAATTTTATTTGAAAATAAAGGAGAAAGAAAAAATGGTTAACAAGTATTATGATGCAGACTGTAATTTTGGTATGCTTGACGGTAAGACTATCGCTATCTTAGGATTCGGAAGCCAAGGTCATGCTCATGCTATGAACCTGAAAGAAAGCGGAGCTAACGTAGTAGTAGGTTTAAGACCTGGCTCTTCTCATACTGCAAAAGCTGAGGCAGCAGGAATAAAAGTTATGGATATTGAAGAAGCTGCAGAGGCAGGCGACATCGTTATGATGCTGGTTCCTGATGAATTAGCGGCAGATATATATAACAAGCAAGTAGCAAAGCATCTTAAAGCAGGCGATGTTTTAGCATTTGCTCATGGATTTAACATTCACTTTAATCAAATTCAGCCGGCAAAAGACGTAGACGTAATCATGATTGCACCTAAGGGACCTGGACACACTGTAAGAAGTCAGTATGTAGAAGGAAAGGGTGTACCTAGTCTGATCGCTGTATATCAGGATGCTTCCGGCAAGGCTAAAGATTATGCACTTGCTTATGCATGTGGAATTGGTGCAGGAAGAGCCGGAATCCTTGAAACTACATTTAAGGAAGAAACAGAAACAGATTTGTTTGGTGAACAGGCAGTTCTATGCGGAGGCGTTTGCGAGCTTATGAAAGCAGGATTCGATACTCTCGTAGAAGCAGGATATGAACCTGAAATGGCTTATTTTGAATGTATCCATGAGATGAAGCTTATTGTAGATTTGATTAATCAGGGCGGATTCGACAAGATGAGATATTCAATTTCCAATACTGCCGAATATGGTGATTATAGAACAGGAAAGAGAATCATCACAGAAGATACAAGAAAAGAAATGAAGAAAGTTCTGGAAGAAATTCAGGATGGTACTTTTGCCAGCGAATTTATTCAGGAATTTAACGCCGGCGGTAAAGCAAGATTCCTTGCAACAAGAAAGAAAGAAGCATCACATCTTCTCTGCAAGACAGGCGCAGAACTGAGAAAGATGATGAGCTGGCTCAAGAAATAAGAGGCAAGAAAATCATGAAAACCAGAAGTAAACAAGTTACAGAGGGTGTAGAAAAGGCTCCTATGAGGAGTCTGTTCTATGCTATGGGATATACAGAAGAAGAACTGGCAAGACCGCTCATCGCAGTAGTTTCGGCTCACAGTGAAATAGTACCAGGTCATATGCACCTTGATAAGATAACAGAAGCGGTAAAGGCAGGTGTAAGGATGGCAGGGGGAACTCCTATAATGGTTCCTGCTATCGGAGTATGTGACGGCATAGCTATGGGACATATAGGAATGAAATATTCTTTGGCCAGCCGTGAGCTTATAGCTGACAGCGTTGAGACTATGGTAATGGCACATGCTTTTGACGGAGCAGTACTTGTTCCGAACTGTGATAAAATTGTACCGGGAATGGTTATGGCGGCAGTAAGAATGAATATACCTGCCATAGTATGTTCCGGCGGTCCTATGATGTCGGGCCTTGTTGGAGGAGTTGAGACCAGCCTTTCAAAGATGTTTGAGGCTGTAGGTGCAAGAAAGGCAGGAATCATAGATGATGAGGGCCTTATGGAGTATGAACAGAATACATGCCCTGGATGCGGATCCTGCTCCGGAATGTATACTGCAAACAGCATGAACTGTCTTTGCGAAGCTATAGGTATTGCACTTCCAGGTAACGGAAGTATTCCGGCTGTTTCAAGCAGAAGAGTTATGCTTGCCAAACATGCAGGCATGGCAATAATGAATCTGGTGGAAAAAGACATCAAAGCAAGAGATATAATAAACGAGAAATCTGTTAAAAATGCCATTGCATGTGATATGGCGCTTGGATGTTCATCTAACAGTGTGCTGCATCTTCTGGCTATAGCACATGAAGCCGGTATAAAAGTTGATTTAAATCTGTTTAATGAGATAAGTCAGGTTACACCTAATCTTTGTCATCTGGCGCCTGCCGGCGGAACTCATATGCATGACCTTGATAATGCAGGCGGAGTTCATGCTGTAATGGCTCAGCTTGCGTCCAAAGGACTGATAGATACATCTTTGCCGACAGTTTCAGGAAAGACTGTAGGTGAAAATATTAAGGGCAGGATTATTAAAGATGAAGGTGCAATCAGACCGATAGATAATCCTTACAGCCAGACCGGAGGAATTGCAATTCTATGGGGCAATATTGCAAAAGACGGATGTGTAGTTAAGAGAAGTGCTGTAGCACCTGAAATGCTGGTACATTCCGGTCCTGCAAGAGTATTTAACAGTGAAGAAGAAGCTATAGAAGCAATATATAAAGGCAGTATAAAAGATGGCCAGGTCGTAGTCATAAGATATGAAGGTCCTAAGGGAGGCCCCGGAATGAGAGAAATGCTCAATCCAACCAGCGCTCTTGCAGGTATGGGACTTGATAAAACTGTAGCTTTGATTACAGACGGACGCTTTAGCGGAGCCAGCAGAGGAGCATCTATAGGACATGTAAGTCCTGAAGCTGCCGATGGTGGATTGATCGGTCTCATTGAAGAGGGTGATATAATTGATATCAACATTCCTGAGTACTCTATCAATGCAAGAGTATCAGATGAAGAGTTTGATAAGCGCCGAGCTTCATATGTAAAACCTGAACAGAAAGTAAAAGGTGGATGGCTTGAAAGATATTCCAGGCTTGTATCATCAGCTAATACAGGCGCTGTATTAAAATAGACGCCGGAAAGGAAGAAAAAATGAAAAATAAATTTAGTGTAACTCTTACAACTTCACCTAAGGCGAAACCGGATCCGGACAAACTGGTATTTGGAAAAATATTTACAGACCACATGTTTATAATGGACTATGATGAAGGACAGGGATGGCATGACGGAAGAATAGTACCTTATGCGCCTCTTGAACTTGACCCTGCCAGCATTGTGTTCCACTATGGCCAGGAAATGTTTGAAGGACTTAAGGCATACAAGACAAAAGACGGCAGAGTGCAGCTTTTCAGACCTGATATGAATGCCAAGAGAACAAACAACACTAATGACAGAATGTGCATGCCTCATATAGATGAAGAACTTTATGTAGATGCTGTAAAAGCTATCGTAGACGTTGACAGAGACTGGATTCCTAATAAGGAAAACACAGCTCTTTACATAAGACCGTTTATGATCGCTACAGAGCCTAAACTTGGCGTATCTGTTTCTAATCAGTATAAATTTATAATAATATTGAGCCCTGTGGGCCCTTACTATGAGAATGGGCTTGCGCCTACAAAAATTTATGTTGAAAACGAATATATCAGATCAGCTATGGGAGGCACAGGTTTTGCGAAAATCGGCGGCAATTATGCGGCAGCGATGATTGCAGAAAAGAAAGCTCATGATATGGGATTTGATCAGGTGCTGTGGCTTGATGCCAAAGAAAAGAAATATGTTGAAGAAATCGGTACTTCCAACGCGTTCTTTAAGATTGACGGTGAAATATACACATCTTCTCTTATCGGAACAATTTTGCCGGGAATCACAAGAGCTTCAATGATTGAAGTTATGAAAGACTGGGGATACAAGGTAAACGAAACAAGATTTACTATAGATGAAATATTTAAAGCCGGTGAAGAAGGCAAACTTGAAGAAGTATTTGCTACAGGAACTGCGGCAGTTATCTCACCTGTAGGAGAGTTGTCCTGGGAAGACAAGAAACTTGTTATCAATAACGGAGAAATTGGTCAACTTTCGCAGAGATTGTATGATGAACTGTATGGAATTCAGACTGGTGAAAAAGAAGATACAAGAGGCTGGATAGTTCCGGTTGAATAAAAAACAAAGGGTTTTCGCAAATGATATTTGCGGAAGCCCTGCTTTTTTATTCGAACATCTTTAAGACGCCAAGGGCTTCTGCAAGTATGCCTGTCTTGATTGCTTCTTCCTTAGGATTGAATTTTTCACTATGAATAGGAAAATTCAAGGAAGTATTTTCGTGTGCGACTCCAATATCAAAGTACAGAGAAGGAACTTCCCGTGAAAAGTATGCAAAATCATCTGCTCCCATGCTTGGAATATCTGAAATATGAACTTTATCTTTCCCAAACACTTGATTAGACAGAGCTGTCATGGTTTGGAGAAGTACATCATCGTTTATGAGAGGTGGGTAACTGTCTTTAAATTCTATATCACATTCACATCCCATGCCGCAGGCAATCAGATGTGATAAAGAGCGCAGACGTTCTTTAATAAAAATTCTTCCATCTTCTGTTAAGGAGCGTATAATACCTGTACATATAACTTTGTCAGGTATTATATTGCCTTTTTTGCCGCCTTGTATACTGCCTATTGTGATTACTGACGGATCAGTAGGCGGAGTATTTCTTGATATGATAGACTGTAGTGCACATATTACAGACGCAGCTGCAAGTATTGGATCGCTGCCTTGATCGGGATGTGCGCCATGGCAGCCTGTTCCCTTTACGATGAGAGTAAATTCACAGGAAGCAGCGCACATGGTTCCTTTTACAAATCCTACGCTGCCGCAGGGGAGTTCCGGTTGTACGTGAAGCCCGATTACAGCAGAGACATCAGGTGATTTCAATACACCTTCCTCTATCATAACTTTTGCGCCTCCGACGGTTTCTTCAGCCGGTTCAAATATAAATCTTATGTTTCCCTTAAGCTCATGTTTTATTTTAGAAAGCAGCATAGCCGTACCCAGGAGTATAGCAGTATGCATGTCGTGACCGCAGGCATGCATTTTCCCCGGGAAGTTAGACGCAAAGGGCAGACCTGTTTTTTCTTCAATAGGAAGAGCGTCCATATCCGCACGTATTGCTATGGTTAAATTTTTGTTTTGAGGATGACTGCCGTAGAGGGTAGCGGTTATACCGCTGTTTGATGTATGCTCGTTTTCTATGGATAAAGAATTTAAGATTTGAGAGATAAATTTTGAGGTCTCAATTTCTTGCTCGCTTAGTTCAGGATGAGAATGCAGATGCCGTCTTATCTTTAAAACTTCAGGATATATTTTTTCTGTTATTTCTATACACTGTTTAATCATATTCATATATAGAAGTTATGTTTTTAATTTAAGCTTTATGAAAGAAGGTGGCAGCGTGATATGGCCTAAAAAGCTTGCGGCAGGCAGCACGGTTGGACTTGTGGCGACCAGCTCGCCTATAACTGAATATGAAAAAGAATGCAGCATAAGGAGTTTGGAAAATATGGGATATAGAGTTAATGCAGCTTCCAATTTGACTGATAATTCCTTTGGATACGCAGCCGGAAGCTGTGAAGATAGAGGGAAGTGGATAAATCGTATGTTCGCAGACCCTGAAGTTGACGGGATTTTTTGTGTAAGAGGGGGATATGGTGCAAGCAGGATTCTGGAATATGTGGATTTGGAAAACGTGAGAAAAAATCCAAAAATTTTTGTTGGTTTCAGCGATGTGACGGCGCTTCATATCTTGTTCAACCAAAGCTGTCATCTTGTGACTTTTCATGGACCTATGGTGTCTACCAATATGATGTATGATTTTGATAGTGAAAGTGCAGATTCGTTTGCAAGAGCAGTTCAAGATCAATCATTTGAATTTAAAAATCCCAAAGGGTTTGAGATAGGTGTTATTAAAAAAGGATGTGCGGCAGGCAGAGTTACAGGGGGAAATTTGTCTGTGCTTTGTGGGTCTATGGGTACACCTTATGAAATGGATTCCAGAGATAAAATCTTGTTTATAGAAGAAGTAAACGAACCTATGGGAAGAATAGAGAGGATGTTATGTCAGCTTAAGCATTGTAATAAGTTTAAAGAATGTAAAGGCGTAATGCTTGGACAATTTGAAGGATGTGGAAATAGGGCTGACGAGACTTATGAGGTAATTCGATTGTTTGAAGACTTTCTTAGCGATTACGATATTCCTGTGATGTTTAACATTCAGTCAGGCCATGGAAAGCCTATGCTTACCATTCCTCTCGGCGCTTTATGTACTGTGGATACTGAATCGAAAAGAATATTGTTTAGCAGGAGTTAAAAATGATTCTCAACCTTTACATATTATTTTTAGCAAATTTTCACTGGAGGGAAGACGGGAAACAGGTCAACTTCATCTGATGTTGCTATTTTTTGTGATTTTGCGTAAAATAGCCAACAAATTGTACTTTGGAATGGGATTAATTATATCGTTTTTTGTCGAACTTTGTAGAATGTTGTACAAATATTCAAACCGGCATAAAAATGCCAACAATTTTAATCGTAATTGTTGGCGAAAACTGATTATTTATTAAAAATGTACAACATCTTATATAAATGAAAACAGAGGAAATGCTATATATGACGAGCTGACAAGTTTTGTGTCAAAAAACAAAAAAAATAAGAAAAATTTGAGAAAGAAGTGAAAAAATGTGTTGACATGTTGAACTCACTGTGATAATATCAACATATCACTTGAGGAAAGGGAAAAGACGATGAACTTTACAGCAATAATTATCAGCTTAATAGTTCTTACAAGCATTATTCTAGTCATTAAGGCGGTCAGCCTAATTAAAAATAGTGCTCGTTTTGTTGCAGGTAATCAAATGCGGTTTGTCGAATCTTTTTATGAATTGTCAGTCTAGCAATAAGAACTGACTCAAGCCCAGAAATTAAGCCTGTGACTGTGGTCATAGGCTTTTCTTATTTGTGGGAATCCCATTTGAAAAGCAAAATTTAAACATTACAATTAATGTGGAGGATTAAAAAATGAAAAAGAAAAGTTTTGCAAAAAAATTTGCTGTAGCAGCTATGGCAGTTGTTATGGCAGCAGCATTGTTTACAGGCTGCGGTGATAAGAAAGAAAACTCCGGTGACGGAGACGCTAAAGAGTTTGTAATCGGTGGAATCGGACCTACAACAGGTGGAGGTGCTACTTACGGTCAAGCTGTTAAAAACGGTGCAGAGCTTGCAGTTAAAGAAATTAATGATGCAGGCGGAATCAACGGAGTACCTATCAGATTCGAATGGCAGGATGATGAAGGTGATGCTGAAAAATCCGTTAACGCTTATAATACTTTAAAAGATAAGGGAATGCAGATTTTAATGGGAACTGTAACAAGCCAGCCTTGTGCAGCAGTAGTAGCAGAAACAAGCAAAGATAACATGTTCCAGCTTACACCTTCCGGTTCTGCGGTAGAATCAATCTCAGGGGAAAATGCTTTCAGAGTTTGCTTCAGTGATCCTAACCAGGGTATCGGTTCTGCAGACTATATTGCTGAAAATTTCTCAGGTAAAAAAGTAGGCGTAATCTACAATTCATCTGATGTTTATTCTTCTGGAATATATGAAAAGTTTGCTTCCGAAGCAAAAGAAAAGAAAGTAGAAGTAGTTGCAACAGAAGCATTTACAAAAGATGCCAAGACAGACTTTACAGTTCAGCTTCAGAAGATTAAAAAGAGCGGAGCTCAAGTTCTTTTCTTACCTATCTACTATGAAGAAGCAGCTTTAATCTTAACTCAGGCAGATCAGATAGGACTTGATGTTACATTCTTTGGATGTGACGGACTTGACGGAGTAATCGGACAGCTTGGAGACAAAGCATCATTGGCAGAAGGCGTAATGCTTTTGACTCCATTTGCAGCAGATGCAAAGGATGAAAAGACTCAGACATTTACAGCAGCTTATAAGGCAGCTTACAATGACGAAACTCCTAACCAGTTTGCAGCAGACGCATATGATGCTATCTATGTTATCAAAGCAGCTATCGAAAAGGCAGAAGCCACTCCTGATATGAGCGTAAGCGATCTGTGTGATGCTTTAAAAGCAGCTATGACTGAAATCACTGTTGACGGCGTAACAGGAAGCATGACTTGGGACGCTTCAGGAGAACCTGCAAAGGAACCTAAGGCAATGGTAATCAAGAACGGTTCTTACGCAGCAGTTTAGTTTAATATTAAATAATGAGAGAGGGCGCCTTATATAATTTTAGGCTCCCTCTCCAAACGTATAATGAGGTATAAATAATGAACTTTTTATCTTACTTAATCAGTGGAATAAGCTTAGGAAGTGTATATGCGCTGATAGCTTTAGGATATACAATGGTATATGGTATAGCCAAGATGCTTAACTTTGCCCATGGTGATGTTATCATGATTGGCGGATTTGTAATGTTTACAGCAGTAAGTTCCCAGGGGACTTCTCCGGCAATAGCTATAATTGCTGGAATAATTGTCTGCACTGCGCTTGGAGTAGTAATTGAAAAGGTTGCATATAAACCGCTCAGGAACGCTACACCGCTTGCAGTATTGATTACGGCTATAGGAGTCAGCTATCTGCTTCAAAATGCAGCACTTTTAGTATTTGGTTCGGCTGCAAAGAGCTTTCCGGCAATGATCAATTTCCCTGACTGGAGAATCTCAGAAGGGCTAACAGTATCAGGAGAAACTATAGTGACTATATTGGTTACTATCGTGATTATGATAGGACTTACATTATTTATACAGCATACTAAGCCGGGAGCAGCGATGCAGGCTGTATCTGAAGACAAAGGTGCGGCGCAGCTCATGGGAGTAAATGTAAACAGCACCATATCTCTTACTTTTGCCATAGGTTCGGCTCTTGCTGCTATTGCAAGTTTGCTCCTTTGCTCTGCTTATCCTCAGATAAGTCCATATACAGGTGCAATGCCGGGAATAAAGGCCTTTGTAGCAGCAGTTTTTGGCGGAATAGGTTCTATACCGGGAGCTATGATAGGAGGTATTTTGCTTGGAATAATAGAAAATCTTAGCAAAGCATACATATCATCTCAGCTTTCGGATGCAATTGTATTTGCTGTGCTTATTATCGTGCTTACCATAAGACCTACCGGTATACTTGGTAAGAAGATGAATGAGAAAGTGTAGGTGGTTTTTATGAAGAGTTTAAATAATTTAAACAAGAATACAAAACGAAATATGATCACCTATGGAATTGTTGTAGCTATGTTCGTGTTCTGTTTTGTGTATACTGCAACAGGTGCGGCATCTAATTTGTTTCAGGGAATTTTGGTGCCTATATGTGTAAATGTTATTTTAGCAATTTCTCTTAATCTTACTGTAGGAATTTTGGGAGAACTCAGCTTAGGACATGCAGGATTCATGTGCGTAGGAGCTTTTGCAGGAAGTATCTTTTCTGTTATGACATCATCGTCTATTGAATCTGCATTTATAAGGTTTCCATTAGCGATAATAATAGGAGGTATAGCTGCGGCTATTATAGGTATTTTGGTAGGAATACCTGTTTTAAGACTCAGGGGAGATTATCTTGCCATAGTAACTCTCGCTTTTGGAGAGATTATTAAAAATATAGTTAACAATCTTTACATAGTTAAAGATTCAAGCGGACTTCATATGCTTATAGGTGTTGATGCATACAATAATATGGAATTTGATCCGCTTAATAAAAATGTAATAGTAAACGGTGCAATGGGTATAACGGGAACTCCTAAAGATTCCAATTACATAGCGGGTTTTATACTTATTGCTATAACTTTGGTAGTTATTTTGAATCTGGTAAATTCAAGAACGGGAAGAGCTATAATGTCTATAAGGGACAACCGAATTGCGGCAGAGTCTGTTGGCATAAATATTACAAAATATAAACTTATAGCTTTTACAATATCTGCGTTCTTTGCAGGTGTTGCAGGTGTGCTTTATTCACACAACCTTTCATCTTTGGTTGCGACCAAATTTGATTATAACTATTCGATATTGATTCTCGTATTCGTAGTTCTCGGAGGCATAGGAAGCATGAGAGGATCTATAATTGCGGCGGTAATTCTTACTGCGCTTCCTGAATTGCTCAGGGGATTGAGCGATTATAGAATGCTGATGTATGCAATTATTCTTATAGTAATGATGCTTGTAAACAATAACGAAAATATGAGTTATTATAAAGAAAAACTTTTTGGCGGCATTAAAGGAAAGTTTGCAGCAAAAAAGAATCAAAATGATGGAATGAAAGGGGTGAGCTAATATGACAGCAATGCTTGAGACTAAAAATTTAGGCATATCTTTTGGCGGACTTAAAGCTGTTGACGGGCTCAGCCTTCAGATAAATAAAGGTCAGCTGTATGGATTGATAGGACCTAACGGTGCAGGAAAAACTACCGTATTCAATCTTTTAACAGGTGTATATAAGCCTACCAGCGGCAATTTTTTCCTTGACGGAGAGAAGCTTACAGGACATAATACAATTGAGATTAATAAAAAGGGTATAGCTAGGACTTTTCAGAATATAAGACTTTTTAAACAGCTGAGCGTACTTGATAATGTCAAAGTTGGGCTTCATAATGACTATAAGTATTCTACTGCTGAGGGTGTATTAAGGCTTCCGGGCTTTTTTAGCAAAGAAAAACAGATGAATGAGAAAGCTTTGAATTTGCTCGAAGTGTTTGATTTGGCAGATGACAAAGATCGTCTTTCTTCTAATTTGCCATACGGTAAGCAGAGAAAGCTGGAGATTGCAAGAGCCCTTGCAACATCGCCAAAACTTTTGCTTTTAGATGAGCCTGCTGCGGGAATGAACCCTAACGAAACACAAGAGCTTATGGATACGATAAGATTTGTAAGAAATAAGTTCGATATGACTATACTTTTAATCGAACACGATATGAGATTGGTTTCAGGTATATGTGAAGAGATTACCGTATTAAATTTTGGTACAGTGCTTGCACAGGGAGAAACCAGCAAAGTATTGAAAGACCCTGAAGTTGTCAAAGCATACCTTGGAGATTAGCGAAAGGAGATCAGTAAAAATGGCGATGCTAGAAATAAGAGACTTAGAAGTCAACTATGGCGCTATTAATGCTATTAAGAAGATTTCCTTTGATGTAAACCAAGGAGAAGTAATAGCTTTGATAGGTGCAAACGGCGCAGGTAAAACTACTACTCTTCATACTATTACGGGATTGCTTAAAGCAAAGTCAGGCAGCGTAATGTTTGAAGGAAAAGACATATTGAAGATGGCGCCTCATAAAATTGTACAGATGGGTATGGCTCATGTACCTGAGGGACGGAGAATTTTTCAGCAGCTTTCTGTATATAAGAACCTTACGCTGGGTGCTTTTACCAGAAAAGATAAAAAAGAGATTGAACAATCACTTAGTATGGTGTATGAAAAATTTCCTAGGTTGGAAGAGAGAAGCAAGCAAATTGCAGGAACTCTTTCAGGAGGAGAACAGCAGATGCTTGCCATGGGAAGAGCGCTTATGTCTAATCCAAAAATAATACTTATGGATGAGCCTTCCATGGGACTTTCGCCACTGTTCGTAGGTGAAGTATTTAAAATTATTGAAGAGATAAAGGCAAGCGGTACTACAGTTCTTTTAGTTGAGCAAAATGCGAAAAAGGCTTTGGAGATTGCAGATAGAGCATATGTTTTAGAGACGGGCAGAATTTCACTAAGCGGAAGTGCAAAGGATTTGATGAACGACGATTCTGTTAAAAAAGCTTACTTAGGCGAGTAGGCACATATGAATAGGAGATAATCTTATGGAGAGTTTTGTTATTACCATAGCAAGAGGATATGGAAGCGGCGGCAAAACCGTTGCTAAAGCATTGGCTAAGGCTTTAGATATAAAGTATTATGACAGAGATCTGATACGTATGGTTTCAGAACACAGCGGAATCAATGAGGCTTTGTTTAATTTGGCAGATGAAAACCATAAAAATATACCTTTTAGAAAATATACGTCTAAAGAGATAGCTTCACCTTCAAGCAATGAGTTTCTTTCAAGAGAAAATCTGTTTAATTTGCAGGCTAAGATTATAAATGATCTTGCAGAGAAAGATGAATCTTGCATTATAGTCGGCAGATGTGCTCACCATGTTTTAAAGGAAAAGAAAAATGTGGTGAAGGTATTTATACATGCTGATTTGCCTCAGTGTATCGAAAGGGTAAAAGAGCATGACGGTGTTGATGATGAAGAGGCAAAGCGCCTGATCGAAAAAACTGACAGAGCCAGAGCTCAGTATCATAAGTATTATACCAATATGGAATGGAATGATGCTAGAAACTATGATCTTTGCCTGAACACAAGCCGCATGACCATAGAGCAATGTATAAAGGTTATAGTTGAATATTTAAAAATTATGGAAGAGATTTCATAGGTATTGGAATGACAAGCAAAGCCCGGACTTTTAACAAATCTAGGGCTTTTGTTTTGTAATTTTGGTGGTATAATGAATAAGGCAATCTTGCAAGCTGAAATTTGGTCTATGCATCAAGATTATTATATTTTATTTTGGCGTGTTGAAAAAATTTTGAAATTTTGAGTTTTTTGACAACAAGCTTGTTGTTATGGACAATTTTAGCGTGTCGAAAAGAGTAGATGTTGACAAAAGTGCTGATTAATCACTAATTTTTGCAACATTTTGGCTGTTTTGTTGGATTTTTGTATATATTTCGGCGATTTTTGTCAAAAAATATTTCGATATGTGCGATTTTTTAACAGTAGAAGACTTTTATGTTGTAAAAATATCAATTAAATTTGAAATTAGCCAACATTTATGATTGCAAGAAAACTAAAGAACTTGAGGATGACCATATGAATTTTTTTAAAAACAATTGGAAAGGGCTTGGCCTTTGCCTTGCAATTGCCGTGCCTTCATGGGTTTTGGGCAAATATTTTCCGCTTATAGGCGGAGCTGTGATAGCCATATTGCTTGGAATGGTAGTCACATTGTTTATTAAAGATAAGAAAATTTTTGAATCAGGAATAAAGTTTACATCAAAAAAGATATTGCAGTGGGCTGTTATATTGCTGGGTTTTGGCCTTGATTTGAATATTGTTTTTGATACAGGAAAACAATCGCTGCCTATAATAGTGTGTACTATAGCAACATCTCTTATAATTGCATTTGTATTATATAAGGCTATGAGAATGCCTGCCAATATATCTACCCTCATAGGCGTAGGCTCGTCTATATGCGGAGGTTCTGCTGTAGCAGCTACCGCCCCTGTTATAGATGCTGATGATGAGGAAGTGGCACAGGCGATTTCTGTAATATTCTTTTATAATGTTCTGGCTGCTGTGATTTTCCCTGTATTAGGTAATCTTATAGGTTTTGATACTACATCAGGTGAGGCGTTTGGTGTGTTTGCAGGTACGGCGGTCAATGATACATCGTCTGTAACTGCTGCGGCATCTACATGGGACAGCATGTGGAACTTGGGCTCGGCTACACTTGATAAAGCTGTAACGGTTAAGTTGACAAGAACGCTTGCAATAATACCGATAACCTTGGTACTTGCTTTTTTGAGAACAAAAAAAGGGAACGTGGAAAATGGCAAAAAAGTAAGCTTTAAAAAGATATTTCCTTTTTTCATAATTTACTTTATCGCTGCATCTTTAATAACTACAATTGCCATCAGTATGGGAGCAGATGTGGCAGTTTTTGCACCGATTAAACAGCTGAGCAAATTCTTTATAGTTCTTGCAATGGCGGCGATAGGTCTTAATACAGATATAGTAAAGTTGATAAAGACCGGCGGCAAACCGCTTATTCTTGGAGCGTGCTGCTGGATAGGAATTACAGGTGTGAGCCTGATAATACAGCATGTTATGGGCATATGGTAATGAAAACGAAAGGAGAGCTTATATGAGGCACCTTAAATTGGGAAAGACAGGAATCGTAACTCCGCAGAATGGATTTGGAGCGCTCCCTGTCCAGAGATGCAGCGATGAAACAGCCGTTAAAATTCTTCGCAGAGCTTATGAAGGAGGAATGACTTTCTTTGATACTGCTAATGCATATACTGATAGTGAAAGCAAGATAGGAATGGCTCTGTCAGATGTGAGAAAAAACATATTTATAGCTACCAAGACCGGCGCTAAAAATACAGAAGATATGAAGAGACATCTGGAAACGTCCCTTAAAAACATGAAGACGGACTACATAGATGTTTATCAGTTTCATTTGGCAGACAGGTGCATTGTGCCGGAGGATGGCAGCGGTATGTATGAACTTATGGAAGATTTTAAACGTCAAGGTTTGATACGCAATATAGGAATCACGTGCCACAAAATTGGCGTTGCGGAAGAATGTGTAGAATCAGGGCTTTATGCTACAATGCAGTTTCCGTTTAGTTACCTTTCCGGGGAAAGAGAAAAGAAGCTGATTGAAAGATGCAAAGAAAAGAATATGGGCTTTATAGCCATGAAAGCTCTTGCAGGAGGACTAATAAATAATTATAAAGCAGCATACGCATTTATAGGACAATTTGAAAATGTATTGCCTATATGGGGAATTCAAAGAGAAAGTGAGCTTGAGGAATGGCTTTCTTGTATGAATGACACGCCGGTTATGAATGATGAACTTTCGCAAATAATTGCAAACGATATAAAAGAACTTGATGGAGACTTTTGCAGAGGATGCGGATATTGTATGCCATGCCCTCAGGAGATAGTCATAAATCAGTGTGCCAGAATGTCTTTGATGATAAGACGCTCTCCGTCTAAAAATTTTCTTGAAGAAAGATGGCAAAAAGAAATGGAAAAGATTGAAACTTGTATGGAATGCGGAGCGTGTATGACCAAATGTCCGTATGAGCTTCCGATACCCCAGCTTTTGAAGAAAAATTATGAAGACTATAAAAAAGTATTGGCTGGGGAAGTAAAAGTTAACGCTTAGTAAATTTAGCAAATTATCGTGAGAAAAGGAGAAGGAAAGTTGAAGAATTTACTTAAAGGTTGGAACAAGATGAGTCTGGTCAAGCAGATAATCATAGGTCTTGTTATAGGTATAATTTTGGCATTGGCGCTACCAAAGCAGCTTGCCGGAATTACTATTTTCGGAGAACTGTTTGTCGGTGCATTAAAGGCGATTGCACCGGTGCTTGTGTTATTTTTGGTCATGGCGGCTATTTCACAGCATAAGGCAGGACAAAAGACTAACATGAAGTCTATAGTAGGACTATATGTGCTTGGAACTTTTTTGGCCGGGACTGCTGCGGTTATTGCCAGCTTTGTATTTAAGCTGGAATTGGTTTTGCCGGCAGGTTCAGAAGAAGCTGTCCCGCCCGGAGGTATAGGCGAAGTGCTAAAGACTTTGATATTTAATGTTGTGTCAAATCCTGTATCTGCGCTTATGAACGCAAATTATATAGGAATACTTGCATGGGCTATTATCTTAGGTATAGCACTCAGACATGCGTCTGACGGTACAAAAAATGTGCTCAGTGACATTTCGGAGGCTGTATCGCAGGCAGTAAGATGGGTTATAAAATTTGCACCGCTTGGCGTAATGGGACTGGTGTTTAATTCTATAGCAACAAGTGGTATTGAAACGCTGCTTGGATATGGTAAGCTGATATTGCTTTTGGTAGGAACGATGGCCTTTGTGGCTTTGATAGTAAATCCGCTGATAGTGTATATAAACATAAGAAAAAATCCTTATCCGTTGGTGCTTAAGTGTTTGAAAGACAGTGGAATAACGGCATTTTTTACTAGAAGTTCAGCAGCAAACATACCTGTAAACATGAGACTTTGTGAGGAGCTTGGTCTTGATAAGGATACGTATTCTATATCGATTCCTCTTGGAGCTACCATTAACATGGGAGGAGCAGCAGTAACCATATCTATTTTGACATTAGCGGCAGCTAATACACTGGGAGTTTCAGTTGACCTTGGAACAGCTATAATATTATGTGTCCTATCTGCTGTAAGTGCATGTGGTGCTTCAGGCGTTGCAGGAGGCTCGTTGCTTTTGATTCCGCTGGCATGTTCTCTGTTTGGAATTTCCAACGATTTGGCTATGCAGGTGGTTGGCGTTGGATTTATAATAGGAGTTATCCAGGATTCCTGTGAAACTGCGCTTAATTCATCTACAGATGTGTTATTTACAGCGGCAGCTGATATAGCGGCAAAGAGAAAAAAATAGAATTTGTTTTGTCCGTCTTGCACTAGTTTGCGCAGGGCAGACAATTTTTTGTTTTGGATTTTGTAGACAAATTTTATTTCCCGGAGAATGAAATCAAAACCACGAAGAATTGAAAAATAATGGAGATTTAGCAGGGGGTGTCCCCGAAAAACATGTCAAAATTCCGAAATTTGCAGGGGTAAATCTTTTGAAATTTTTAAAAATACGTACTATATGAACCATATGAAAATAAAAAATACGATTTTATCAAGTTTCGTACCCTGCAAACTTAATGAAAAAACAAAGATTTTCGGGGTCTGACCCCGAAAATTACTTCAAAATTGCGTCTTTTTCGGGAGATGAATTAAATATTATTTCATATTTTATTCTTGAGTTTTGTGGAGGGGTTATCGATGTTGTAATTTTTTATATTTTTTCGTAAAGTTACAACATTTCAGTTAAATTAACATTAAAAATCCGTGTCGAATTCTGTCGATGTTGTAATTTCTCTTGTATTTTGTGTTTTTTCAAATGCGTGGAACGTTTTCGCACGGTCTGATTTTGTGCCGTAAAAATAACTCCATTTGCCTGTTTTCCCTTGACAAGGATTTTGTAATATTGGTATAATAAAAATACAGTGAACAGCTTTTTGTGACTGACGGAAATGCGGATAACCGCAAGGAAGCAGGAAGCTTAGATAGCCGACCGTCTGGGTGTATTTGTTCCTTGCAAGGAGGGACAAATATACCCTTTTTTTGTTGGCAGGTTAAAACAATCTTAAATGCAAGAATGAGATGTATTACAGATAGGAGGACCATCATGAAAAAGATTGGAATTGTAATGGGTTCTGACAGCGATTTGCCTATAGCAGAGAAAGCTGTGGATACTCTTAAAGAGCTTGGAGTGCCTTTTGAAGTACATGTTTACTCAGCCCACAGGACACCTGTAGAGGCAGCGGAATTTTCACGTACAGCAAAGGAAAAGGGCTTTGGAGCAATTATAGCATTCGCCGGCAAGGCTGCACATCTGGCAGGTTCTCTTGCGGCAAATACTTGCCTGCCTGTAATAGGGGTACCTGTAAAATCATCAAATTTAGATGGCATTGATGCTCTGTTGTCAACCGTTCAGATGCCTTCAGGGATACCTGTAGCTACGGTTGCCATTGATGGCGCAGTCAATGCCGCTTTACTTTCATGTCAGATGATAGCTATAGAAGATGATGAGCTTGCGGCAAAACTTCAGGCAAAAAGAGAAGCTGACGCTAAAAAAGTTTTAGCAAAAGATGCTGACATATCGTCAAGATTTTAGATAATTATTTTATATTCACATAAGGAGATTAAAACGATGGAAAAGACACTTGTTTACACAGGAAAAACTAAAAATGTATTTGCACTTGACAATGGAAATTATCTTTTAAAGTTTAAAGATGACTGCACCGGAAAAGACGGAGTTTTCGATCCAGGTGAAAATTCAGTTGGACTTACTATTGACGGAGTAGGAGATGTAAACCTTCGTATGTCCATATATTTCTTTGAAAAAGTCAATGCAGCAGGTATCAAGACTCACTATGTGAGCGCAGATTTGGCAAACACTACTATGGAAGTTCTTCCTGCAAAAGTGTTCGGAAAAGGTCTTGAAGTTATCTGCCGTCACAAAGCTGTAGGAAGTTTCACTCGCCGTTACGGAGAATATATCGAAGAAGGAGCAGACCTTCCTGCATATGTTGAAACTACTTTTAAAAATGACGAAAAAGGTGATCCGCTGGTAACTAAAGATGCGTTGGTTGCTCTTGGTATTATGAGCGAAGAACAGTATGAAGATATTAAGACTATGACTCAGCAGATTACTCAGATTGTCGCTGATGATCTTAAAGAAAAAGGTCTTGTTCTTTATGATATCAAGTTTGAATTCGGATATGATAAAGACGGCAAAGTTATGTTAATCGATGAAATCGCATCAGGAAACATGCGTGTTTATAAAGACGGTCAATACATAGACCCTATGACACTTTCCGAGCTTTTCTTTGCATAGAAATGGTGAAGAAGCAAGGAAACAGGAGGAAATAATGGGTGGATTTTTCGGAGTTGCCTCTAAAAACGATTGTATGGTAGATGTGTTCTTTGGTGTGGATTATCATTCACACCTTGGAACAAGACGCGGCGGACTTGCTGCTTATGACGAGACAATAGGTTTGCAGAGGGAAATTCATAATATTGAGAACTCGCCGTTCAGAACTAAATTTGAGAATATATTTGATGAAATGAAAGGAAAGGCTGCAATAGGCTGTATAAGCGACTCAGATCCGCAGCCTCTTCTTATTCGTTCACATCTTGGCACATACGCTATATGCATAATAGGGATTATAAATAATGCAAAGGATTTGATAGATAAGTATCTTGAAGTAAGCGGCGGACATTTTGATTCCATGACAGGCGGCGCTGTAAACAATACTGAGCTGGTGGCGGCTCTTATAAGCCAGAAAAAGGACTTTGTTGAAGGCATCAAATATGCTCAGGATTCTATAGAAGGAACTGCTTCGATTTTGATTTTGACTGACAAAGGAAGCATAATTGCCGCAAGGGACAAAGTTGGCAGGATTCCTGTTCATATAGGTAAATCTGACGAGGGATACTGTGTGTCTTTTGAGTCTTTTGCCTATACTAAGCTTGGATACGAAGATGACAGCGAGCTTGGACCCGGAGAAATTGTCGAGATTACTGCTGATGGCGTTAAACAGCTGGCTCCGGCAGGAAAAGAGATGAAAATATGCGCATTTCTCTGGTCTTATTACGGTTATCCTACGTCTAACTATGAAGGCGTCAATGTTGAAGCAATGCGCTGCCGCAATGGTGAAATCATGGCGGCCAGCGATATGGAAAAGGGAAATATAAGCGATATCGACTACGTGGGCGGAGTACCGGATTCAGGAACTCCTCATGCCATAGGCTATGCTAACAAGAGTGATATACCTTTTGCACGTCCTTTCATAAAGTATACGCCTACGTGGCCGAGAAGCTTTATGCCTGCAAATCAGAAAGAAAGAGACAAAGTGGCAAAGATGAAGCAGATTCCTGTTCATGAACTGATTCAGGATAAAAACTTGCTCTTTGTGGATGACTCCATCGTAAGGGGCACGCAGCTCAAAGAAACTGTCGAATTCTTATATGACAATGGCGCAAAGGCAGTACATATGCGTTCCGCATGTCCTCCTATAATGTATGGATGTAAGTTCTTAAACTTTTCAAGAGGAAGAGGAGATATGGAACTTTTGGCAAGAAGAGTAATCCAAGAACTTGAAGGTGACGAAGGACAAAAACATATAGAAGAATACAGTGATTCAAATACAGATAGAGGAAGAGCACTGAGGGAAGCAATATGTAAAAAATTCAACTTTGCATCCCTTGAATTTCAATCTCTTGAAGGAATCATAAAGGCTATAGGAATAGAACCATGTAAGCTCTGCACATATTGCTGGAGTGGAAAGGAATAAGTAAAATGAACACTAAATCGAGATCGGACAGTTATGCGGCAGCCGGCGTGGATATTACAGCCGGATACAAAGCGGTAGAGCTGATGAAACAGCATATTGCAAGAACCATGACAGCAGGAAAGAGTGAGGACATCGGAGGCTTTGGAGGTCTGTTTGAGCTGGATATTACAGATATGCCAAAACCTGTGCTCGTAAGCGGCACTGACGGCGTTGGAACAAAACTCAAGATGGCATTTTTGATGGACAAGCATGACACAGTTGGTATAGATTGCGTTGCCATGTGTGTAAACGATATAATCTGCTGTGGTGCAAAACCATTGTTTTTCCTTGATTATATCGCCTGCGGCAAAAACTATCCTGAAAAGATTGCCCAAATAGTTTCAGGTATTGCAGAAGGCTGTGTTCAGTCAGGGTGCGAGCTTATAGGCGGTGAAACTGCCGAAATGCCGGGATTTTACAGCGAAGATGAATATGACTTGGCTGGATTTTCCGTGGGTGCAGTGGATAAGGCAAAGGTACTTGACAAGACTAAGGTCAAAGAAGGGGACGTCATAATCGGACTTGCATCAAGCGGCGTTCATTCCAATGGATTTTCACTGGTTAGAAAAGTTTTTGACGTAGAAAATACAGATCTTAAGGCTCCGGTTGAAGCTTTGGGCGGTGCATCTCTTGGAGAAACTCTTCTGACTCCGACTAAGATATATGTCAAGTCTATGGTTGAGCTGTTTAAACATGTAGAAGTTAAAGCTGTATCCCATATAACGGGCGGCGGTTTTTATGAAAATATACCGAGAAGTATTCCGGACGGATACTGTGCTAAAATAGATAAGGCTTCACTTAAAATACTTTCTATTTTTAAATTGATTGCTGAGACAGGAAACATTCCTGAACATGATATGTTCAATACTTTCAACATGGGTATAGGAATGAGTGTAGTAGTCGGCAAAGAGGAAGCTGATAAGGCTCTTGAGATTTTAAAGGGTGCAGGAGAAGATGCATATATAATCGGTGAAATCATTAAATCCGATGAAAAGGTGGTAATATGCTAAAGGCAAGAATTGCGGTATTTGTTTCCGGCGGAGGAACCAATTTGCAGGCGTTGATAAATGCACAAAAGAATGGCATCATTAAAGACGGCGAAATTGTTCTCGTTGTTGCCAGCAAAAAAGATGCTTATGCTCTTACAAGAGCACAGCAAAACGGTATAGCATCTGAAGTAGTCCTGCGCAAAGATTTCGATTCTCAAGATAGCTACGAAGGCAAACTTATAGATTTACTTGATGAAAATAAAATAGATTTAATCGTATTGGCGGGATTTATGAGCATATTGAGCGGCAGTTTTACCGGCAGGTATGACGGCAGAATCATAAATGTTCATCCGTCTTTGATACCGTCTTTTTGCGGTAAAGGTTTTTATGGTCTTCGTGTTCATCAGGCGGCGCTGGAATATGGAGTTAAAGTAACGGGAGCAACAGTTCATTTTGTAAATGAAGTTACTGACGGCGGACAAATCATATTGCAAAGAGCGGTTTATGTTCAAGACGGAGATACACCTGAAACTCTTCAAAGAAGAGTTATGGAAGAAGCAGAGTGGAAGATATTGCCTGAGGCAACTCAGCAGATTTGTAAGGAAATAGCAGGAGGCAGGTAAGATGAATGTATATACTTCCAAAACTATGGGAGAAGTTATAAAAGATAATGCATATGCAGGCAGAGGAATTGTAGTCGGAAAGACTGCTGACGGAAGCAAAGCTGCTATTGCATACTTCATAATGGGAAGAAGCGAAAATTCACGTAACAGAGTCTTTAGAGAAGAAGGGGAAGATGTTGTGATTTATCCTTTTGACGAGTCAAAGGTAGAGGATCCTTCTTTGATAATCTATTCTCCGCTAAGAGTGATTGACAACAAGGTAATCGTCACTAACGGAGATCAGACAGATACTATATATGATTTTGTAAAAGAAAATAAAAGTTTTTCAGATGCTCTAAAGACAAGAGAATTTGAACCGGACAGACCTAACTGGACCCCTAGAATAAGCGCAATGCTTACTTTGGATAATGATGATTTTTCTTATGAGATGAGTATTCTTAAAAGCGCTGATGAAGAGGGAAGCGCTTGTGCCAGATATACTTATTCATATCCTGCAATAAACGGTATAGGACATTTTATACATACTTATGAGCATGATGGAAATCCGCTGCCTACATTCAAGGGAGAGCCAAGAAGAATTACGGTTCCTGATTCTATAGAAGAGTTTATGTATGATATTTGGGATAACCTTAATGAACAGAATAAGATTTCAATTTATGTAAGATACATAGATTTGAAAACCGGAAAAGTAAACAGTAAGCTTATAAATAAGAATAAATAGATTCGGGCGGTGAATTATGAAAGAATATGAGTTAAAATACGGGTGCAATCCAAATCAAAAACCTGCAAAAATTTTTATGAACGATGGCTCAGATCTTCCGATAGAGATATTGAACGGCAGACCTGGATACATAAATTTACTTGATGCGATGAATAGCTGGCAGCTGGTTAAAGAAGTTAAAGAGGCTCTTGGAATGTGCGCTGCCACATCGTTTAAACATGTCAGTCCGACTTCAGCTGCAGTAGGACTTCCTATGAATGAAAAGCAGAAAAAGGCTTTTTTTGTGGATGATATCGAGGGTCTTGATGATTCTCCCATTGCTACAGCTTATGCAAGAGCGAGAGGAACTGACAGAATGAGTTCCTTTGGAGACTGGATTGCACTTTCGGATAAGTGTGATGTTACATGTGCAAAGTTGATTGCAAGAGAAGTTTCTGACGGAATAATTGCGCCTGATTATGATGAAGAGGCTCTTGAGATTTTGAAGAATAAGAGAAAAGGCGGATATAACGTAATCAAAATAGATACTTCTTATGTTCCTGAATCTGCTGAAAAGAAGCAGGTTTACGGGATTACTTTTGAGCAGAACAGAAACGACCTTAAGATTGATGGCCAGTTGCTTAAAAAAATAGTTACTGATAATAAAAATATGACAGAAGAGGCAAAGCGAGACCTTATAATCGCTTTGATTACTTTAAAATATACTCAGTCTAATTCAGTATGTTATGCTGAAGGCGGACAGACTATCGGTGTGGGTGCAGGACAGCAATCAAGGATTCACTGCACTCGTTTGGCAGGTGAAAAGGCTGACAAATGGCACCTGAGACAGCATGATAAAGTTTTGAATTTGCCGTTTAAAGATGAAATTAAGAGACCTGACAGAGATAATGCCATAGATGTGTATTTGTCAGAGGATTTTGAGGATGTAATAGGTGAAGGAAACTGGCAGGAGCTTTTTACAAGCAAGCCTGAAGAATTTCCGAGATCTGAACAGCGTGCTTATTTGGCAAGCCTTAAAGGAGTATGTCTTGGTTCAGATGCATTCTTCCCGTTTGGGGATAATATAGAAAGAGCAGCCAAGAGCGGCGTAACTTATATTGCGCAGCCAGGCGGTTCCATAAGAGATGATAATGTTATAGAGACATGCAATAAATATGATATGGTCATGGCGATGACAGGAATTAGACTTTTCCATCATTAATAGAACAGATATTGGGTTTTAATCCGGAGGTATTATGAAAGTAATGGTAGTAGGTGGTGGCGGCAGAGAGCATGCCATTATCAAAAAAATAAAAGAAAATAAAAACGTTGAGGAAATATTTGCACTTCCCGGAAACGGTGGAATAGCAGCAGATGCAACATGTGTTGATATAGGAGCAAAAGACATCGATAAGATAGTTGAATTTGCGGTATCAAACCATATAGATTTTGCAGTGGTAGCTCCGGACGATCCTTTAGTTTTAGGTGCTGTAGATGCGCTTAATGCTAAGGGAATTAAGACTTTCGGGCCTGACAGCAAAGCTGCCATAATAGAAGGAAGCAAAGCATTTTCAAAAGATTTGATGAAAAAGTATAATATTCCTACAGCACAGTATGAAACTTTCTGTGAAATGGATAAGGCCCTTGAATATGTACAGAATTGCCCTATCCCTGTAGTTGTAAAAGCTGACGGCCTTGCTCTTGGTAAGGGAGTTATAATTGCAGAAACACGCGAGCAAGCTGTGGATGCAGTTAAAACTATAATGGGCGACAAGGTGTTTGGCGACAGCGGCAACAAAGTGGTTATCGAAGAATTTTTGACAGGACCTGAAGTTTCAGTGCTTTCATTTACAGACGGCAAGACCATCGTTCCTATGATTTCATCCATGGATCATAAGCGTGCTCTGGATGGAGACAAAGGTCTTAATACAGGAGGAATGGGTACCATAGCGCCAAATCCTTATTATACAGATGAGGTTGCGGCAATTTGCATGGAGACCATATTTAAACCTACTGTTGAAGCTATGAATAAAGAGGGAAGAAGCTTTTCCGGATGTTTGTATTTTGGACTTATGATTACAGAAAAAGGACCTAAGGTCATAGAATATAACTGTCGTTTTGGTGATCCGGAAACGCAAGTAGTTCTTCCTCTTCTCGAAAGCGACCTTCTGGATATAATGTTAAAGATATACGATAAGGAATTAGACCAGATAGAAGTCAAATTTTCAGATAAAAGCGCTGCATGTGTAGTTATGGCGTCAGACGGCTATCCCGGCAAGTATGAGACAGGCTTTGAGATAAGCATGCCTTTAGATAAAAATATATATGTGGCAGGCGCCAAGCTTAAAGACGGCAGGCTTGTAACAGGAGGAGGCAGAGTTTTAGGAGTTACCGAAACTGCACCTAACCTTAAAGATGCTTTGGACAAGGCATACGAAACTGTTAAGTCAGTTGATTTTGCCAATGCGTATTATAGGAAAGATATAGGAAAGCGTGCCCTTATGGCAGAAAGGAATTAATTGATGGTTTTTAGGATTTTCGTAGAAAAAAAGCCTGGACTTGATAATGAAGCCACAGGATTAAAAAACGACATAAAAGAATTGCTTCAGATAAAGGGCATTGAGAAAGTTCGTATTTTTAACAGATATGATGTGGATGATATTACAGAAGAACTGTTTGATTATTCAGTGAACACTGTATTTTCTGAGCCGCAGCTTGATAACGTTACGAAAGAGCTTCCTGAGGCAGATTTTATATTTGCGGTTGAATTTCTTCCGGGACAATTTGACCAGAGAGCATCTTCAGCAGCAGAATGTATACAGATTATTTCAAGAGGCGAACGTCCTACAGTTAAGACGGCAAAAGTTTATGCCTTGTATGGCAGCCTTACTGATGAGGATGTGGCCGCCGTTAAAAAATATGTTATTAATGCAGTTGAAGCAAGAGAAGCAGATATGAAGCTTCCGGAAACTCTAGTTACAGAGTATGAGATTCCTACTTCAGTTGAAATTGTAGAAGGATTCCGCAAGTTTACAGAAAAAGAACTGGCTGATTTTATTGCAGACAGAGGTCTTGCCATGGATCTTGCCGATATTAAATTCTGTCAGGAATATTTTATAAAAGAAGATAGGGAGCCTACCATTACAGAAATCAAGATGATAGACACTTATTGGTCGGATCACTGTCGTCATACCACTTTTAATACAGTAATTGACGATGTAAAGTTTGAAGATGAGACTTTGCAGGGAGCATATGACAGATATATGAACCTCAGAGCTTCTCTCGGAAGAACAAAGCCTGTAACTTTGATGGATATAGGTACTATTGCTGTTAAACATTTGAAAAAAGAAGGTAAACTGTCTAAGCTTGATGAATCAGAAGAAATCAATGCTTGTACAGTTAAGATAAAAGTAGATGTAGAGGGCAGAGAAGAAGACTGGCTGCTTCTTTTCAAAAATGAAACTCATAATCATCCTACAGAAATAGAGCCGTTTGGCGGCGCCGCTACTTGTGTCGGCGGAGCTATCAGAGATCCGCTTTCAGGAAGAAGTTATGTTTATGCGGCTATGCGTGTGACAGGAGCAGGAGATCCCCTTGTGCCTGTGTCTGAAACCATTCCCGGCAAGCTGCCTCAGCGCAAGCTGGTTACTACCGCTGCTGCCGGTTATAGTTCATATGGTAATCAGATTGGACTTGCAACCGGTCAAGTTGATGAAATTTATCATCCGGGATATGTGGCAAAAAGAATGGAGATTGGCGCAGTTATAGCAGCGGCTCCGGCAGAAAATGTAGTGAGAGAAGTTCCTTCTGCTGGCGACAGGGTGATTTTGCTGGGCGGCAAGACAGGAAGAGACGGTTGCGGCGGAGCTACAGGTTCTTCCAAGTCTCATAATGTGGAATCTCTTGAGAGTTGTGGTGCTGAAGTACAAAAAGGTAATGCTCCTGAAGAGAGAAAACTTCAGAGATTGTTCAGAAATCCTCAGGCTTCCAAATTGATAAAACGCTGCAACGACTTTGGCGCAGGCGGTGTTTCTGTAGCAATAGGAGAGCTTGCAGATGGTCTTGAAATAGATTTGAACAAAGTTCCTAAAAAATATGAAGGTCTTGACGGCACAGAACTTGCAATCAGTGAGTCTCAGGAGAGAATGGCAGTGGTTGTTGCAGAAAAAGATGTTGAACGTTTCTGCCAGCTTGCAAAATCTGAAAATCTTGAAGCGACAGTTGTGGCAAAGGTTACTGCTGAGCCGAGACTTTCTATGGATTGGAACGGTAAAAATATCGTAAATATATCAAGAGAGTTCCTTGATTCTAACGGGGCAGAAAAACACATAAATGTGGAGACTGCCGGACCTGAGTCATATGAGAAGAAAATAAGCGGTAGCTTTACAGAAAAATATAAGGCTGTTGCCGGAGATTTAAATGTATGTTCAAAGAGAGGTCTTTCTGAGAGATTCGATTCTACCATAGGAGCAGGTACTGTACTGATGCCTTTCGGAGGAAAGTATCAGAGAACTCCTATTCAGGCCATGGTAAATAAGATTTCCGTGGAAAAGGCTGACACCAGAACTTGCAGTTTGATGTCATGGGGATATAACCCGTTTATAACAGAGAAGAGTCCTTATCACGGGGCATATCTTGCTGTTGTAGAATCAGTTTCTAAGTTGGTTGCGCAAGGCGGATCATTTGAAGATGTTTATCTTTCGTTCCAGGAATATTTTGAAAAACTGGGGAATGACCCTAAGAAGTGGGGTAAGCCTTTTGCTGCTCTGCTTGGAGCTCTTGAAGCCCAGCTTGATCTTGGAGTGGGTTCCATAGGCGGAAAGGATTCCATGAGCGGTACTTTTGAAGATATTCACGTTCCTCCTACTTTGGTTTCTTTTGCTGTAACTACCGATAAAGTTGAAAATATAATTTCTCCTGAGTTCAAGGAGGCTGGCCATAAAGTTTATTTGCTTGAGCCTGAACTTAATGAGAAAGGACTTCCTAAGGGAGAGTCCCTAAAATCTTTATATAACAAAGTTACGGAACTGATGAGATCAGGTATTATCAAAGCTTGCTATACGCCTACCCTTGGGGGAATTGCAGAAGCAGTTCTCAAGATGTGCATGGGTAACGGTATAGGTTTTGAATTTAGTGATAATCTTGATAAAGAAGACATTTTTGGATATAAATACGGTTCGTTTGTAGTAGAAACTGAAAGCGAAATAGACGGTCTGATTATAGGTGAGACTAAAGATTCATGTGCCATATCATATGGCAGCGAAATGCTTAGCTTGGATGAGTTGTTTGGAATTTACGAAGATAAATTGGAGCCTGTATATCCTTGTAATATTAAGGCAGACGGTCAGGCACCTAAAAATCTGTCTTACAATACAGACAAAGTATTCAGTGCTTCTGTAAAATCAGCAAAACCTAAGGTGCTTATATCTGCTTTCCCGGGAACTAACTGCGAATATGACACGGCTAAAGCTTTCATGAGAGCAGGCGCAGAACCTGAAATATTTGTAATCAACAATCTGACGTCAGCTGATGTTGCCAGATCCATATCAGAATTTGCACAAAAAGTACGCAGCAGCCAGATGATATTCATACCCGGTGGTTTTTCAGGAGGAGACGAACCTGATGGCTCAGGAAAACTTATAACTGCATTCTTCCGTAATGAGGAAATAAAAGAAGCGGTAACTGAACTGCTTGATGAAAGAGATGGACTGATGGCAGGTATATGTAATGGTTTTCAGGCATTGATTAAACTGGGACTGGTGCCATACGGCAAGATTATAGATACAGACGAAAATTGTCCGACGCTGACATACAATAAGATTTCACGTCACCAATCTAAGCTTGTCAGAACAAGAATTGCTTCTAACAATTCGCCTTGGCTTTCTGAGACAGAAGTGGGAGACATTTATACAGTTCCTATTTCTCACGGAGAAGGAAGATTTATCGCTTCTGATACTCTTCTTAAAGAGCTTGCGTCAAAGGGACAGATAATAACTCAATATGTGGATATGGCAGGCAATGCTACAAATGATATACAGTTTAATCCTAATGGTTCAGATTGGGCAGTTGAGGGTATAATTTCACCGGACGGCAGAGTGCTGGGTAAGATGGGACATTCGGAGAGAATCGGAAATGGTCTTTATAAGAATGTTCCGGGTCAGTTTGATATGAAAATGTTTGAATCTGCTGTGAAATATTTTAAGTAGTTTAGATTAAACTTAACCGTAAAGGAGATGATTATAACATGGAAAGAAGAATAGGAACGATCTCAAGGGGACTTCGTGGTCCTATCATTAAGGAAGGCGACGATCTTAAGAAAATAGTAGTAGATACGTTGATGGGATGTATTGATAACGGAGACTTTGAGATAGGAAGCAAGGACGTTCTTGCTGTGACTGAGTCAATCCTGGCACGTTCTCAGGCAAATTATGCTACTAAAGAACAGCTGGCAGAGGATGTAGCCAATAAACTTGGCGGAGAGACTGTGGGAGTTGTATTTCCAATCCTCAGCAGAAACAGATTTGCAATATGCTTAAGAGGTATAGCTAAGGGGTGCAAAAAAGTAGTCTTGATGCTCAGCTATCCAAGCGATGAAGTAGGAAATCATCTTCTTGATATAGATTTGCTTGATGCAAAAGGTGTTAATCCTTATACTGACGTACTTACTCAGGAAGAATTTGAATCGACCTTTGGCAAGTCACGCCATACATTTACGGACATGGATTATGTAAATTACTACAAAGACATAATCGAAGAAGAAGGAGCTGAGGCTCAGATTATATTTGCCAACAATCCTCGCAAGATAGTAGATTATACTGATAAGGTAATATGTGCAGATATTCATACTAGAATGCGCACCAAGAGACTGATCAAGGAAGCAGGAGGTAAAGTTGTGCTCGGCATGGACGAGTTATTAAATGCTCCTGTAAATGGTTCCGGATATAATCCTGATTATGGCATACTGGGTTCAAATAAAGCTACAGAAGATACTATCAAGCTTTTCCCTATAAATTGCCAGGAATTTGTTGAAGCTGTTCAGGCTGATATCAAAGAGAGAACAGGTAAGACTGTTGAGGTTATGGTGTATGGTGACGGAGCGTTCAAAGATCCTGTGGGAAAGATTTGGGAGCTTGCTGATCCTGTCGTTTCACCCGGCTTTACATCGGGACTTAACGGACAGCCTAACGAGCTTAAACTCAAATATCTTGCAGACAATGACTTTGCGGATTTGAGAGGTGATGAGCTGAAAGCGGCAATAGAAGATGCTATTCGTGAAAAGGATGATAACCTTGTAGGTCAGATGGTAACAGAAGGTACAACACCTAGAAGACTTACAGACTTGTTAGGTTCACTGTGCGATTTGACATCAGGTTCAGGAGATAAGGGAACGCCGTTTATCTACATTCAAGGATATTTTGATAATTATACAGACTAAGTTTTAAAAATCGGCTGCCGAAAGGCAGCCGGTTTTTTGTTGTTCCGGGATGTCTTACAAAAATAAGTTTTTTAGAAGATTTTTACAACACAGAACGTATAAATGTGCCAAAAGATATTGAAATATATTAAACGGTTGACAAAAATCATGTCAAAGTAATTAAAAAGTCAAGAAAACTGCTGTTATGTTGTAAATACGCTTCGAAATATAATAATTTTGTCAAAATGAATTCAATTAGCAGACAGTATATGTACTAAATCAAATGAATTGTTGACATTTTCCAATAAAAAAGCAGAATCTTGTCAAAGGGCGTGGGGATTGTACAAGGATGTTATGATGCAGCTAAAAGTATTTATGACGACTTGAAAAAATATATGATATATGATAATTATAATAATATAGGCTAAGATGAGAGGCGGATACAGCATATGAGTATTGGTTTAGGGCAGTTGATAGATTGCGTTAGAGCAAAGGGATATTATAAACTTGCAGAGTTCTTGCAAGAAAATTGCGGTGATATGCTTAATAAACAGATTGAGCATGTGGTTATTGCTGATGAGCGCAATGCGCTTTCGCAGGATGATAATTGCCTGTATTTTTGTACTTTGGAACAGAAAAATGAAATAAATAATAGATTAGCAATCCCGTTTACCGATGAAAAAGAAATGTATCTGTCTGCATATTTGATTCTTTCCATAATAAATGAGCGTGAGAGGATTTGGTATGAAAAGATTATAGATACCAACCTTAAATTTAATGATATAACATTAAAAAATCCTGATATTATAAGAATGGTTAATTATTTCAACGAAATAATGAAGAATCCTGTGATCATATACGATGAATTTTTTAACATTACGGCAAGTACCCATGACTATTTGGAAGAGTATGACAGGCATGAAGATTCCATAGAAGAATTTGAAATGCAAAATTTGTTTTACTATAAACAGAGAGTGACATTTTTGAGAAAAGATGCTCCTGTTAAAGAATGTAACAGATTGTTGTTTCCTGTTTTATCTGATGAAAAAATGCCAAAGGGATATCTGGCCATATTTGATGTTGAAACAGCATATGAAAATTTGGATATGATGATTCTTGAGATATTTGCAAATTCAGTTCTTGTAGAGATGCGCAGACTTCTCAACATTCAGGATGTGGAAACGAAATTTATAAGCGATTTTATTTACGATGTAGTTTATCGTAAAGAATATAAAGAGGAAGAGATTGCAAGGCGTGCGAAACGTCTTAACGTCAATAGCAATGCGTATTATTGTATGGTGGCCATAAATCCCGTAGGAAAGATAAAAGACGCTAAACTTGATACTAACGGATATATAACGGAACAACAATTTATGTATGATAGAATCATGAGCCATATTAAAAATTTTCATACCAAGAGTTTTGAACAAGATATTGTTTCACGATTTAATGATACGACATATATAATGCATAAGATAGATTGGAAAAAGACAGGAGACAGAAAAAGTGCAATATCTGAGATAAAAAAGTTTTGTCAGAAGATTAAAAAAATGTTGGATGAAATGTTTTTTGGAATGACTTTTCAGATTGGAATAGGAGATATTGTCCATGGGCTTGGAAATATTTCAAACAGTTTTCAGCAATGTTGGGTGACCATATCATACGGAGAGATTCTATTTGGCAAAGACAAAAGCTTTATCCTTTCATATGGTGATAACGGTTTGCTTAAGCTCTTTGGCAGGCTGCAAGAGACCAATTCTTTAGAGGAAATAATTCCTGAGAGACTTCATGAGCTGATAGAGCATGACGAAAACAATAATACTTCACTTTATGATACTCTTAAAATGTATTTAAAGTGTAATTGTAACGCTAAAAAGACAGCAGAGAAAATGTTTGTTCATTATAAGACAATACTTTATCGCCTCGACAAGATTAAAAATAAATTTGATATTGATATTGGAAATTCTGATTATAGACTTTACATAGAGCTTGGGATACGCCTTAATGATCTGAGAACAGGAAGCGGGGCGCATATGGAGTAATATATAGGCATCAATTTTGGTGCCTATTTTTATTTGTTAAAATGTACATGGTATAGATGCCATGTACATTTTATATTTATCCAACTGTTCTAATCATTTTTTGTTTTTTTGGAATCATATGCCAATGAAATGAAGAAAAATAGTCGTTATAATGTTAACAAAGGATATCCTAACAAACATACTTTGCAAATCATCTGAAAGGAGAATGTAGCAATGGAATATGGCATTTTATCAATTCTACCACCATTAATTGCGATTGGTCTGGCGCTTATTACAAAACAGACAATCTTATCCCTTGTAGTTGGGCTGTGGGTTGGAACCACCATCCTTTGCGGCTGGAATCCGCTGGAAGGTTTTCCTGCAATGATTTCTGATTATTTCATTCCTAATATTGGAAATGAATGGAATGCAGGAATGCTAATGCTTATAACTGCATGCGGCGGATTTGTTTATATGATTAAGGTATCTGGTACTTCAAAGGCATTTGGTGACCTTGTAACTAAGAAGGTAAAGACTAGAAAACAGGCACAACTTATAACTTATGCAAGTGCATTCGCATTTATTTTTACAGAACCTACATTGACTCTTGGTTCTATCATGAGACCAATTACTGAACGTTTGAGAGTTTCCAGAGTTAAGTTGGCTTACATATGTGACGTTATGGGCTGCCCATTTGCGACACTTTCACCAATTACAAGTTACAGTACTTATGCAACCAGCTTGATTGCAGCGTCTTTTGCAACTTTAGCAATTACAGACAATGCTTGGACCACGTTCCTAAAAGCTATTCCGTTTAACTTCTATGCTTTATTCGGAATGTTAGCATTATTATTCGTTATTATTTCTAAGTTAGATATAGGTCCTATGTATCATGCAGAAAAGAGAGCGGTAGAAACAGGACAGCTTATAGGCGAAAATGACGTTCCTATGACAAAGTATGATATCGACGAAGATCAGTTATTTGCAGGAAAGAACATCACAAAGATGAACTTTATACTTCCGATGGTTGTTCTTTTCGGAACATTGCTTGTCATGATCATGTGGACAGGTGAAGTTGGTACAAACGGAGTTGGAGGCGCATTCCAGAACTGTAATATCACTTTATCAATAACAACAGCTTTTTTTACAGGAGCAATTGCAGCAGGAATATGCGGCGCAAGATCAAAGATTTATGGATATAAAGATATTATCGGACATTGGTCAAAAGGTGTTGCATTAAATGCTGATATTCCTATCATATTAGTACTTGCATGGTCTATCGGTTCTGTTACAGGAAACATGGACTTAAAAGGTTTCATCATTCACCTTGTAGAAGCCGGCAATATTCCTCCGGGAATCCTTCCTATGGTAATCTTTATTGTTGGAGCGTTTGTTGGTTTCTCAACAGGAAGTTCATGGGGTGTTTGGGCAATTACAATGCCAATCGCATTGCCGGTTGCAGCACAGTTTGGAGTTCCTATGGAACTTATGATCGGTGCTTGCCTGTCAGGAGGCGTATTAGGAGACCATTGCTCACCAATTTCTGATACTACAATTCTGGCATCTACAGCAGCAGGTGCAGACCATATTCAGCATGTAGCTACACAGCTTCCATACAGTTTGACTGTAGGAGTAAGTTCAGCACTTGGCTTCCTTGTTGGCGGACTTGTTTCACCTATTGTGGGATTGATTACAACTGCAGTTGTAATAGTAGTTGCATTCTTTGCACTTCATAAATATGCAAGCAAGAAATACGGTGCAATTGAAGACAAAGTGCTAGTTTAGATAAGAGGAAAGCAAAATGTTACAAATCAATAATATAGCAGATGTAGTTTTCTGTAATGGGAAAGTACATACTGTAAATGAAAAAAATGATGTATTTTCATCAATTGCAGTAAAAGAAAATAAGGTTTTGGCAGTAGGAACTGATGAGGAGATTAAGGAGTTTGTCGGTTCTGATACAAAAATAATTGACTTAAAAGGAAAATCACTTATTCCTGGTATAAATGACGGACATAACCACATCTGGGAAGCCGGACTTATGTACGATGGAGTAGTTGTATTCGGTATAAGCAGTATTGATGAACTTATTGAAACTGTAAGGAAAAAGGCTGAAACACTTCCTGAAGGAAGATGGCTTCAAGGAGCTAGCTTTATTGAGTCTCAGTTTGTAGAAAACAGAGCTCCAAATAGAGATGACCTTGATAAAGCATCAGTAAAGAATCCGATTGTAATTGAAAGAATATTTGGCGCTTGTACAGTAAACAGCCTTGCCCTTGAGCTTGCCGGAATTACTGTTGATACTCCTGATCCTGAAAGAGGAGAAATTGAAAAAGATCCTATAACAGGAGAACCTACAGGTGTGTTGAGAGGAAACGCAGTTTTGTTGGTACGTGAAGTTATGACAGGTCCTTTTGGCTCCGATGAGTTTGGTGCAGGAAGCGGAGAACCTTCTGTAGAACTTATGGAAAAGTCAATTTTGACAGCCATGGATAAGTATAAAGAATATGGAATTACCAGCGTTACAGAGCCTGGAGTAAGTACTACCGTATGTAAAGCATATCATAATATTCTTGAAAGAGGAGAGCTTACTTGCAGAATTGATTTGATGCCTAACTGGTATGGATTTACTTTGAAGCAAGATGATGAACAATTGAGTAAATTGATAGACAGCTATAATTTTGCTTCAGGATACGGAAACGAGTGGATTCGTTATACTGCGTTGAAGATGGCTATTGACGGAGGTTTGACTTCAGGTACAGCATTTAAGTCATGGCCGTATAAAGGTGATGATGCTCCTCGTGAAGTTAAGTTGAGACTGGATATAGATAAGCTTGATGAATACGTAAAAACTGCTCATGATGCAGGCTGGAACGTAGGCATCCATGTTATGGGCGACATTGCAATCGACAAAGCCGTAGACGCTATGTATAAAGCTATAAAAGCAAATCCTAGAAAACATAGACATTACATTATTCACGCTTATTACCCAACAGAAGAGACATTGAAAAAGATGAGCGAAGTTGGAATTATGGTATCGGTTCAAGGCTCTTTCATATATGGTGAGGCTGACGGATATGACGACTTGCTTCCAAAGGATAAGCAGGTGTCATTCCTTCCGCTTAAATCTTATATGGAAGCAGGCGTAATATGTTCCATGAGTACTGATATGCCATGTGCAGATGTAAATCCATTCTGGGGTATGTATTCAGCAGTTACCAGAAAGGGAATCAGAGGATACTGCCTGGGAACAGAAGAATCAATCAGCATAGATGATGCTATTCGCATGATGACTGTAAATGGTGCTATTCTCAACGGCGAAGAGTCTTATAAAGGAACATTAGAACCGGGAATGGTAGCTGATCTGGTAGTGTTAAGCGATGATTTGACTACTATAGATACGGAAGATTTAAAAAATTTAAAGGCTGATTTGACCATGGTTGATGGCAGAATCATATTCGAAAGATAAAACTAAAATAAAAGGGCTGCCCGGGCGGCAGCTCTTTTTTATACAAACAAATGGCTATTAAACAGGGAATTTGCTGCAAATATAGTAAATTCCGCACAGACTGTCTATACCCGAAGAATGTCCGATTTTTTTAAACGCAGACATTATTGAACTAGAAGATTTCATTTTAGGAAGTTTAGTTATAGGCAGGCTGAATTGACCGTTTATGGCACACAGCAAAAAAGTACTGCTTATAAGGTTGGTGTCATCAACGTGAAGAGAAATTTTCTCTCGCAGTATAGAAGAAAAGGGATGAGAGCTTGCATTAAGAAAATGAATTCCTGCAAGAACTCCGCAGAGAAAATCGTCACCGCTTGGAGTTAGACCTATTCCAAGCCCGATTAAACTGCTGAGAGCCGATGCGGCCTTTTCCCAGTTATATTGTGAAAGCGCAAAAGAACTTGTATTTATTATGGCTTTTGCGTTATCAAGAACCGGCGAAGGAGCTTGTCTGTCAGCAAATAAGGAGTCAAATCCATTTAATTCAGATGTTTTTATAGCATCGTGAAGTTTATATATGAGGTCAGATATTTCAGATTTTGGCAGCTCAGACTTGAGTTTTAAGTCAAAAGTACTTATATCTTCAGCAGAAAAGAATATGGCTTCAGGTACTGATGAATTTATGAAAATATAGTGTTCTTTTATTATTACAGCATCGCCCTTAGAAATTGGGAGCTCTCTGAATTGCTTTTCGCTAAGATTTGTAATTAAAGAGACAGGAGAAAGAACTGTATCAGATGTTTGTAAAGATAGAACTATATTCTTTCCTTGGAACTTAAAGCAAAGATTTATTGTGTTTCTGTATATTGAGTGAACCGAAGCTATGGAACAAGTTTTTAATATTGAAAGGGCAAAGCAAGAAGCCTTTGTAATTTTATAATTCATAGAGCGCTACCTTTTTGAACGTAATTTTATATAAGAGAGTATATCAGAGCAGAAAAAAACATGCAAGTCAAGTCAGACCGGCAGTTTATCATAAATAGATAAAACAAACAGGAGGTATGGAAATGATTGATATAGTTATAAAAAATGGAAATATAGTATCACCTGAAAGGATTTTACGCGGAAGTATCTGCATAAAAGACGGCAAGATATCTGAAATTCTTTCGGATGGCGAGGAAAGACAAGCAAAACAAGTTATAGATGCATCTGGGAAATATGTTTTTCCCGGATTTATTGATACGCATGCACATCTTAATGAACCGGGATATGAATGGCGGGAGGATTACGAGCATGGAACTGCAGCAGCAGCGGCAGGCGGATTTACAACTGTAATAGATATGCCAATTCAAAATGAACCGGCGCTTGTAGATGAAAAATCTTTTGACAATAAAATAAGTTCAGTAAAAGACAGTGCATATATTGATTATGCTTTGTGGGGCGGTATGATACCGGAAAATATAGAAGATTTAAAAGGACAAAATGACAAAGGCTGTGTTGCTTTTAAATCTTTTGTAAGTCCTACTGCACCGGGATTCTCTCCGCTGAATTATGGTCAGGTATATGAAGCAATGAAAGTTGTTAAAGAGTTTGGAGGACGTGCCGGATTTCATTGTGAAGACTTTGCCATGATAAATTGGCTTGAAAGTAAGATGAAAAAAGATGGAAAGACTGACTGGCGAGGATATCTTGAATCAAGACCTGTAGCAGCAGAAATGGTTGCAACCGTTGCAGTTATCGAGCTTGCCAAGTCAACAGGATGCAAAACACATATTTGCCATGTGAGCAGTCCTGATGTAGCACAAAAGATAAAAGAAGCTCAAAAAGAGGGGTATGACATTACTGCTGAGACTTGCCCCCATTATTTGATGATGACCAAAGAGGACTTAATAAATAACGGAGCTTTGTATAAGTGTGCTCCGCCTCTTAGAAGCCGTGAGGACATGGAAAAATTATGGGATTATGTAATTGATGGGACATTCAGCGGAATAGGAAGCGATCATTCGCCTGCCACTTATGATGAAAAATATGTGGAGATAGATGGAAAGCCTATAAAGAACGCTTTTGACCCATGGGGCGGAATGAGTGGATTGCAGACCGTTGTTCAGTCAGTATTCTATGAAGGCTGTATAAAGAGGAATATCTCTCCTGTAATATTGGCTGACGTAATGTCAAAGAAAGCTGCTAAAGCTTTTGGATTATATGGCAGAAAAGGCGATATAAAGCCGGGATTTGATGCAGATATAGTGATTTTAGATCCTGATAAAGAATGGGAGATAACATCAGATTCCCTGTATTATTTGAACAAGATTTCTTCATTTATAGGAAGAAAAGGTAAGGGAATGCCGACAATGACCATGGTCCGCGGAAATATAATCGCAAAAGATGGACAGATTGTCGGCAAAAAAGGATATGGAAGGCTTGTAACTAAGGTGTATGCAGATTGAGAAAACTTATGACAGAATCAAAAAGATTTTTTGTGACATTAGAAGACTCCATTCTGTCAAAATCATGAATCTGACCCGGTGCAATAAATTTTGATGCCGAAAATTTATTACATAGCTCTGTGAATTCAGAATACGGAACATCAGTATCTCCAATGCTGTGAGCGCAAAAAAGAGGCGCAGGCAGTTTGCTGCATGTGCGGAGAGAATACATGGAATATAAGTATTTTATGCGGTCATTGTAAAAGAACTTAGGCCATTTGCCGCTTTGTCTTGCGTAAACGTAGATAGGAAAGCCTTCTTCTGCCGGTGAACTTAAGCGGGCATCATGGCTGATGTTATCTATAATATGTGACGAAACGGCAGGGAATGTATTGTAGTAAGGACTGGGTATGTCAATCCAATTATCTGTGAGAAGACCGTAACCATAAAAAGAGATTATACCATTTGGAGCTTCGATAAGTTTTCTTGACGTTGCTGCAAGAAGTATCAAATATGCTCCTGATGATCGCCCCCAAAGATAGAACGGACAGTTATGACTTACATATTGATGTGAATTGCTGATGTAATGATTGATGGATTCAATAACATCCTCCAATATTTCAGGAAGCATGAAATTCGGGGCAAGGGGATAGTCAAAAGCGATTACAGCATAACCTTCTTCGGTTAAGCGCATAAGGTGATATTTTGGTAAATCATCGCGGCATCCATAAAGCAGTCCGCCTCCGTGAAAATACAAAAGGCATGCTTTGATGCTGTTGTCACAGTTTGTATAAATTGTAGCATTCTTAGTCAATGGAGATTTAGATATGATTAATTCTTCTTTCTTTATCATATTAGCACATCCTTTAAAATTGGTTGATTAATTTCTAGTATATAGTATAACATATTAAAGTTTAAAATCAAAATATTTTAATAAAAAATAGAAAAATGTGAAAAAAGTATTGAAATATAACAATTATTGTAATATAATCGCAATATAAAATCTGGTTGACCAGATTTTGAAAAAATATTAAAATTTTTCAGGAGGAACGAAAAAAATGGGTTACTTAAACGATCAACTTGGATACAGAGAAGAATTATTGATGACAAGGTCAGTAATTAAAAAAGAAAATTATGTGATTTTGGAACCAGACGGATTGGTTAAAAATATAGTGCCTGGTTATGATGACTGTGACGTTACGATTTTAGGATCTCCTGCTATGGGAGCATCTTTTGCAGATTATCTTGTAACTGCTCATGCAGGAGGAAGCAATACAGGAATAGGCGGAGAAGGTATAGAATCTTTTCTCTATGTTATGGAAGGAAGTCTTGTAGTAAAGAACAATGATACAGAAGCAGAATTAAAAGCGGGAGGATATATATATTCACCGGCAGATAATCCTATTACATTTGAAAATAAGTCAAAGGAAGATGCAAAGTTATATGTATACAGACGCAGATATGAAAAACTTGACGGATATGAAGCTTATACGGTGGTAGGCAATACTAACGATTTGCCTTGGGTAGAGTACGAAGGTATGGAAAATTGTCATATAGTTGATTTTCTTCCAAAAGAGCTTGGATTCGATATGAACATGCACATTTTAAGCTTTAAACCTGGAGCTTCTCATGGATATATTGAAACACATATTCAGGAACATGGTATGTATTTCCTTTCAGGTAAAGGAATGTATCGTATGGACGATGAGTGGATTCCTATCAAGAAAGGTGATTATGTATTTATGGACGCTTATTGTCCGCAGGCTTGTTACGGCGTAGGAAAAGATGAAGAATTTGCTTATATCTATTCCAAAGACTGTAACAGAGATGTACAGCTGTAGTTTTAAAGATATGAAAAGGGCATAAGTAAAATGAAACTTTTAAGAGAAGAATTAAAAAATTTGATGAAGAAAAAACTTATGCAGGCAGGACTCAGCGAAGAACATGCGGAGATTACTTCTGAAATTTTAACTTGGTCTTCAGAGAGAGGATATCATTCCCATGGTGAAGTCAGAGTTGAATACTATGCAGAAAGAATTGCTAAGGGTGGAATCACAGTAAATCCAAGATTCCGCTGGGAAGAGACAGGTCCTTGCTCCGGCATATTTGAAGGAGATAATGCTTGCGGATATGTGGCTGCTACATATGCCATGGATAAAGCTATAGAGATGGCCAAAAAAAATGGCGTGGCTGTAGTAGGTGTTAGAAATATGTCTCATAGCGGAGCTATCGGCTATTATACAGAAATGGCAGCAAAGCAGGATTTGGTTGCAATTTCTTTCTGTCAGTCAGATCCTATGGCAGTTCCTTATGGGGGAACAGAACCTTACTACGGAACTAATCCTATTTCTTTTGCTGCACCTACAGCGGATGAAAGATTGGTCGTGTTTGATATGGCAACTACAGTACAGGCTTGGGGTAAGATTTTAGACAGACGTGCAAATAATCAGGATATTCCAAGTGATTGGGCAGTTGATGAAAAAGGACTTCCTGTTACTGATCCACATCTTGTAAATGCATTGGTACCCATGTCAGGCGCCAAGGGATATGGTCTTATGATGATGGTAGATGTTTTCTCAGGAGTACTTATAGGAGTTCCGTTTGGGAAACATGTAAGCTCAATGTATCATGATTTGTCAGAGGGAAGAAATCTTGGACAGATTCATATAGTCATAGATCCTGAGCGTTTTGTAGGCATAGAAAAATTTAAACAAAGTATGTCTAAGGTTTGTGACGAACTTGGAGAAATGACACCTGTTGAAGGTCATAAAAAAGTTTATTATCCGGGAGAAAGAGCTGCGCTTAGAAGAGAAGATACATATAAATCAGGCGGAATTGAGATTGTCGACGAAATATATGAATATTTGATAAGTGATCAGATTCATTTTGACCGCTATGATCATAAAAACAGATTTGCTGACTGATTTGTGATAAGAGGGAGATGAAAAGCGATGTTAAAGACAGTTGTAAAAAAGGGAAGCTATCATGATTCGGTAGCGCTCATGCTTTTGACAAATCATATTTCTGCAATGGACGGAGTAAGCAAAGTTTCAATTATGATGGCAACGCCTGCAAACAAGGATATATTCACTCAGAGCGGTTTGGCAACTGAAGAACTTATGGAAGCTACAGCAAATGATATGGCTATAGTTGCTGATGTATCTGACGAAGATATTATAGATAACATGATGGCAGAAATCGATGAATTTCTTGAAGAACAGACAGCTGACTATGACTTAAATAAAGAAACTTATGGAGTGAAATCATGGGAAAATGCTCTTAAAAAGCTTCCTGATGCAAATCTTGCAGTCATATCTGTCCCAGGGGCATATGCAGCTTTGGAGGCTGAAAGAGCCATCGACGAGGGAATAAATGTATTCATGTTCAGTGATAATGTTTCTATAGAAGATGAGAAAGCACTCAAAGAAAAAGCCCATGACAAAGGTCTGGTTGTCATGGGTCCCGATTGCGGTACCGGAATAATACATGGCGTACCTATTGCTTTCACCAATAATGTAACATCAGGTTCTATAGGAATTATTGGGGCTTCAGGGACAGGTATTCAAGAACTTACTACCATTATAGATAGACTCGGAGAAGGAGTTACCAATGCTATAGGCGTAGGAGGTCGTGATTTGAACGGTGATATCGGAGGAATCACAATGCTGGATATCATTGATGCTATGGAAGAAGATGATAGTGTCAAAGTCCTTATAGTTTTGTCAAAACCACCGGCTCAGCAAATCAGAGAGAAGATAATGGATAGGCTTTCAAAGTGTACTAAACCGGTGATTACTTTGTTTATGGGTGAAAAACCGACCTATCACGAAGAAAACCTGTATCATGCTTACACATTGAGTGAAGCAGCTAATCTCGCAGTAAATCTTTTGAGAGGCAATGATATTTTGACAGAGAAAACACAAGACTGTGTTTATAAACAGGAAGAATTGTTCTTTGAAGCGGCACAGAATAAAACAATTAAGGCATATTACTCTGGCGGAACGCTGGCTAATGAAGCGGCAATGCTGATAAAAGACGGTCTTAATATAGATACGCCTCCTGAAGATATAGAAGGATATATGCTTCAGATAGACGGTAATATCGTAATAGATTTGGGTGATGATGCTTATACAAAGGGAAAGCCTCATCCTATGATAGATCCGGGCAAGCGAATAGAATGTATGCAAAATGCAATAGAAGATGATTCTACCGGCGTTATTCTTTTCGATGTGATGCTGGGATATGGATCTCATGAAGATATGGCAGGCGCTTTGATTCCCACTATACAAGAGCTGAGAGAAAAGATTGGTAAGACAGGAAAAAAATTGTTCTTTGTAGCTACTGTCTGTGGAACTGATAAGGATTTTCAAGGATATGATGATGCTGTTAAAAAACTTGAAGATGCCGGCGTCAGAGTATGTGAAGATAATAAAAAAGCGTGTATTTTGGCTCTTAAGATAATAGGAAAAAATATTAAAGAAGTAAAAAAAGAAATACATAAAAGAAATTTGCCAGAGATAACTGATAAAAGACCGGCATCCGTAGAATTAAAAAGATTGATGTCAGAAAAACCAAAAATTATAAATATAGGTCTAAAAAGTTTTTTTGATGTTGTTCGGGAATTTGGCTGTGAGGCAGTGCAGTATGACTGGACACCTCCGGCAGGCGGTAACGTAAAATTAATTAAAGCTTTGGCATTTCTCAGAAGTCACGATAAGGTCTTGCAGGCTAATCAGGAAGTTATTGCAAAAATAGTCTCGGGACAGCCTGTTCTCCGTGATAACGTTTGTGCAAAGGAAGTGATTCCGGAGCTTAAGGAAGGAAAAGTGATATTGCATGCTGGACCGCCTGTAGCTTATGAAAATATGCCTGATCCTATGCAGGGTTCATGTGTCGGAGCAGTTTTGTTTGAAGGCTGGGCAGATAACGAGTCTGAAGCCAGAAGATTGCTTGAGAGCGGACAGATAACTTTTATACCGTGTCATCATGTTAATGCTGTAGGTCCTATGGGAGGAATTACGTCTCCTAACATGGCAGTATTCGTAGTTGAGAATATAACAGATGGTAATAAGGCGTATTGCACTATGAACGAGGGAATAGGAAAAGTTTTGCGTTTTGGAGCATATTCAAAGGAAGTTATAGACAGACTTCACTGGATGGCAGAGGTGCTTGGCCCTACTATAGGAAAAGCCTTGCGTTCTATGGAGGAAGGACTTGCGTTAAATCCTCTAATAGCTAAAGCTATCGCCATGGGAGATGAATTTCATCAGAGGAATATAGCAGCTTCACTGGTATTTTTAAAGGAAATGGCGCCGGTCATATGCGCAATGGAAATGGATAAAAAGGATAAGTATGATGTAATAAAATTCTTGTCAGATACAGACCAATTCTTCCTGAATATTATGATGGCAACAGGAAAAGCCATTATGGATGGCGCGAGAACTATTAAAGAAGGAACAGTAGTAACTGCCATGTGCCGAAACGGATATGAATTTGGTATCAGAATATCAGGTATGGGCGATGCGTGGTTTACAGGTCCGGTAAATACGCCGAATGGTTTATATTTTACGGGTTATGACAGTGAGGATGCGTGCCCTGATATGGGGGACAGTGCAATTACAGAGACTGTTGGCGTTGGGGGAATGGCTATGATAGCTGCTCCTGCCGTTACGAGATTTGTAGGAGCCGGCGGATATGAGGATGCGCTTAGAACCAGCAATGAAATGGAAGAGATAAGCATAGACCATAATCCTAACTTTATAATACCTACATGGAATTTTAAAGGAACTTGTCTTGGAATAGACGCCTGCAAAGTAGTAGAAAAAGGAATTACGCCTGTAATAAACACAGGCATAGCTCACAAAAAAGCAGGTTACGGACAGGTAGGAGCGGGAACTGTTCATCCGCCTATAGAATGCTTTGAAAAGGCAGTTTTGGCTTATGCCCAAAAACTTGGCTTTGAAGGATAGGTGGCATTGATGAATATACCAACTAATCTTTTTATGTGGATAATAGCGGCTGTTCCTATTGCGGTGCTGATGATTCTAATGCTAAAAATGCAATGGGGAGCTACTAAAGCTGCGCCTCTGTGCTTGATTATTACAGTGATTACAGCGATGTTGTTTTATAAGGCAGACATAAAATTAGTTCTTTCAGAGAGCGGTAAGGGAGTATGGAATGCTCTTATTATAATGCTCATAGTTTGGACAGCAATATTGCTTTATCAAGTTGGAAGTGAGGCTAATGCTTTTGCGGTAATACGGGATGGTATGAGGAGGTTGATACCTAACGAACTTGTATTGATACTTTCCATGGGATGGATATTCGGCAGTTTTCTTCAAGGAATTACGGGATTTGGAGTGCCTGTTGCTGTAGGTGCGCCTCTATTGATAGGAATAGGAGTAAGTCCAATGTGGGCAGTTTTGATTTCTCTTATAGGGCAGGCATGGGGCAATACATTCGGAACACTGGCTGCGGCGTGGGATTCTCTTGCCATGACTGTAGGTCTTGAAGAGGGAAGTGAAGCTTACTTTTCTGCCGCGTTTTGGACAGGATTGTTCATCTGGATATGGAATTTATTCGGCGGCTTGATAATTTGCTGGTTTTATGGCAAATGGCATGCTGTTAAAAAGGGATTGCCGGCAGTAGTGATTTTTTCCATTATTCAAGGGGGCGGAGAATTATTATTTACTCAGTTTAATACTACTATCTCTTGCTTTATTCCATCGTGTATATCGATGATTGCGGCACTGCTTATTAGTAGAACACGGCTGTACGGCAGCCAATTTAAGATAGAGGAAAGCCCTATTATGGAGAATGTTTCTGAGGAGAAGACAGATAAAAGACCTCTGCCGGATATGACACTCGGGCAAGCTTTTATACCTTATTTTTGTCTTTCAGGACTGACGCTTATAGTATTGCTGATCGGTCCTGTTAAGCAGTTTTTAGGAAAGATTTCATTTGGATTTTCATTTCCTGAGACTTCCACCGGATATGGGTATGTGAATCCTGCAATAGAATGTTTTTCACCGATTACACCTTTTCAGCATGCAAGTATGTTCCTTTTGGTATCTGCCCTTGTAGGCTTGATATATTACAAAAAGAAAGTGTGGATTGAAAGAGGACAGGAAAAGGCTGTATTTTCAAGAGCATTTTCTATGACACTGCCGTCTGGCATTGCTGTTATTTGTCTTACTGTAATGTCAAAAATTATGGATGGAACAGGACAGACTACAGTATTAGCAAACGGAATTACGGAAGTGCTGGGAGAAGTTTTTGTAATACTAGTGCCTTTTGTGGGACTTCTTGGAACATTCATGACGGGAAGTAATATGAGTTCAAACATATTGTTTGGAGGATTTCAAATGGAAACTGCCAGATTGCTGGACGTTTATCAGCCTGCGGTTCTTGGAGCACAGTCTGCAGGAGGAGCTATAGGAAGCATTGTAAGTCCAAGTAAAATCATTTTGGGCACGACGACTGCAAATATACTTGGAAGCGAAGGAAAGCTTCTCAGGAAAGCGTTGGCAATAACTATGCCAATAACATTATTGATAGGTTTTATCTTGTATATTGCGATATGTATATAAAATTTAAAAGCGTTTGAAGGAGGAAATAATTATGGCAATTACTAAGGATTTTAAAACAATGAGACTTGCAGATACTTTAGAAGAGACAGGACTACGAGGCAAGAATCTCAACTTTCTTACTGATATGACAAAAGAACAGCTTATGAGTCTATTTAAGGCGGCAGAAATGATAGAGCCTTACAGTAAATCAGGTCTTGAACTGATGAAAGGAAAAGTTCTTTGTACTATGTTTTTCCAGCCATCAACCCGTACCAGATTCAGTACGGAAACAGCAATGCTCCGTCTTGGAGGAAGCGTAATAAGTGAGTCAAATCCACTTTCCAATTCATCTGCTGCAAAAGATGAATCTTTAAGTGATACATTGAGAGTGGTTTCTGAATACGCAGATATCATCGGATTACGTCATTTTAATGATACAACTATTTTTGATGATATTAAGTCTGCTACAGTTCCTGTAATAAGCTGTGGATATGGAAACATTACGCATCCAACTCAGGGACTTCTCGATATGTATACAGCATATCGCGCTCTTGGAACTCTTGAGGGAATAAGAGTTCTTGTAACTTCACCTGACCTTACTCGTGCAAGAAGCGGACAGTCATTTGCGATGGGTCTTGCACGTATGGGCGCCGAAATCGTGTATTCAGGACCAAGTGAACTGCGTACACCTGATACAATAAGAGAAAAGCTTGATTCTACAGGCTGTAAATATGTTGAACATTTTGATTTGTCTGAGAAAGAACAAGAGGAGCTGATTCAGTCATGTGATCTTGTTTATCTTCCTGGATGCAGTGTTCCAAAGGGTCAGGATGCTCGTGAAATCTTCATGAAGAAAGCTAAAAATTACTACATAAAGCTGGAAACTTTAGAAGAAGCAAAGAAAAAGTATGGAAAAACAATAGGAATTATGCATTCACTGCCTCGTTTTGCAGGTGAGTTTGACTTCAACATAGATAAAACAGAACATGAGCTATATTTTAAGCAGATAGGATTCAGCGTACCTCTTCGTATGGCTCTCATTGCTTCAATGATAGGATGTTAATCATATAATCATACTAATAGATTTTCCTAGGCAATATAAGACAGTTTTAAGAGAATTTTTCTCTTAAAACTGTAGTATTGCTGCTAGGGATAGTAAGATGACAGAGAATTTTCATAAGATTATGAATGAAAGGAACTTTTTAATATGGCGAAGAAAATTGTTGTGGCTTTAGGTGGAAATGCTCTGCAATCAGGCAAAGCAGAGCCAACGGCAGAAGCTCAGCTTAAAGTTGTAAAAGAAACGTGCGAGAGATTGGCAGATTTATCAGAAAAAGGATATGAGCTTGCGGTAGTTCATGGAAACGGACCGCAAGTAGGAAGAATCCTCCTTGCTTCAGAAACAGCCAAGGATGTTACGCCGTCAATGCCATTTGACGTATGCGGCGCAATGTCTCAAGGATATATAGGTTATCATCTTCAGCAAGCATTAAAGTTTGCTTTAAAGAAGAGAGGAAAATCAACTCCGGTTACTACAATTTTAACTCAAATGGTAGTCGATGGTAATGATCCGGGATTTAAAAATCCTACAAAACCTATAGGTCCTTTTTATTCTGAAGCAGAAGCAAAAATGTTGGTAGAAGAAAAAGGATACACAGTGAAGGAAGATGCAGGACGTGGATTTAGAAGAGTAGTTGCATCTCCTATTCCAACAGAAATTGTTGAACTTGATTCCGTAAAGAGACTTTTTGACTCCACAATAGTTATAACATGCGGAGGCGGCGGAATACCTGTAGTTCGCAGAGAAACAGGCGAATTGGAAGGTGTTGCTGCTGTAATTGATAAAGATTTTGCAGCAGAGCTGCTTGCAGAAAATATTGAAGCCGATGCATTGATTATACTTACAGAAGTAGAAAAAGTAGCTGTAAACTTTAATAAACCAAACCAGGAAAATTTGAGTCACATGACATATGAAGAGGCGCAGAGACACTGTGATGACGGTCAGTTTGCACCTGGTTCAATGCTACCTAAAGTAAAAGCTTGTATGAAATTTGTTCAGGCTAACCCAGATAAAAAGGCCATAATAACTTCTCTTGCAAAAGCAGGTGAAGCATTGGAAGGAAAGACGGGAACGGTAATAACTTATAAATAATTTCTATAGTACAAATAGCCTCCATAAATGCCCGCTGGTCTTTTAGGCCTTGCGGGTATTTATACTTGAAGGTGTGGTTGCACTTTTGCAAAAAATGCTATATATTTATGTAGACAAGGAACTTAGAAAGGACTTGTAAAATATCATGGAAGAAAAGCGGTTGAACCCAGTAAATAAAAAAGAAAATATTCGCCTTTTGAGAAGACGCATGAGAATGACTCAAAAGGAATTTATTCAAAATTTTTTATCAGATAATAATGGACAGGCATCTATGAGCGTGGCAACTCTGTCTAATATGGAAGCCAGAGGAGGAGCACGTGTTAACGAGGTGATTTTTAACGTTGCGCAAAAACTTGGCATTGACGCTATGATTTTTTCAATGGCTCCTGAGGCTTTTTTGGAGAAAATTGAATTGGTTCTGCCTGAAAAAAATCAAGGCACTGATTCGTTGCAGATAAACAGTGGGCTGGAGGGAGCAATTTGGCAGACGGTTAACCGTTTAACTATGTATTTTGCAGAAAAGATTTTTAATAAAGAATTAAAAAAAGGCGATAAAATACAATCTGACAGAGAACTTGCAGAGCTGTTTGGAGTTGGAAGATCATCGCTGAGAGAAGCATTAAAAGTTCTTGCAATAATGGGTATGATTGATATAAGACCGGGACAAGGAACATATATAAGCAGCAGCGAAACTAATTTTTTTATCATTCCTCTTTCATGGTCTTTGTTTTTAAACGGCAATCAGATCGATAGCATTATAACTGTACGTAACTTGCTGGAAATAAAGGCTGCTGAACTTGCGGCACAATGCCAGAAGGAAGAAATACTTGCCAAACTTCACGATGCCACATATAAAATTCAAAATTCTTATACGGAAAAAAATTATAAAGAATTTCTGGAGGGAGATTTGCGTTTTCATATAAGCATTGCAGAATGTTCTGAAAATCAGGTTATTTATAGTATGATTCAGACTATAAGCAATTTGATGAGACATGTAAGCGGTACAGGAATGGTCAACGAAGAACAGATCCGTCAGATATATGAAGAACATCAAAAGATATACGGATGTATACTTACACATAATGCAGATGATGCAGGAAAGGCTATGAAAGAGCACTTGGAAAAGTCAAGTAAGAGATATAACTACAGATAATATTATCTGTTATAAAAGCAAGTCCGTTTTTGACATCAACTGGGCTTATATGGTATACTTTGGATGCTGGCAGATGTACACGGGAGAGAACAGCAAAGGATGTCGCCGAAGGTGCAAAACTCTCAGGCAAAAGGACCGTATGCGGACAGCCCTCTGGAAAGTGCAGTGACCACCGATGAAGCAATTCGTATGTTACGGAGAATCTTTCAGGTAAAAGGACAGAGTGATTTAAAAAATCAACTTTTATTTGGGAGGTTCTTTTATTATGTCTGAAATTTTATTACTTATATTTGAAATCATAGGAACTGTGGCGTTTTCCATATCAGGAGCTATGCTTGGAGTCAAAAAAGGAATGGACATTTTTGGTATAATAATCTTAGGCTTAACCACAGCTGTCGGAGGAGGAGTTATCAGAGATATTATTTTAGGAATAACCCCCCCTATCACCTTTTTGAATCCAATATATGCTATAATAGCTATATTGACAGCTACTTTGATTTTTTTGCCGTCGATACAGAAGATTTTTTTAAAGCAGCCGCATTATTATGATTTGGCTATGCTGACTATGGATTCAGTAGGTCTTGGTGTTTTTACGGTGGTAGGAATACAAACTGCTTATGTTATGACTCCTGAACACAACTTATTTTTGCTCATATTTGTGGGTGTTGTTACGGGAGTAGGCGGCGGTGTTTTGAGGGATATTATGGCCGGAGACCGACCATACATATTTGTAAAACATTTTTATGCAACTGCTTCTCTAATAGGAGCGGCAATTACAAGCATTGCATGGATTTACTTTGGACAGGCGCTATCTATGCTTGCAGGAACTGTAATAATAATAACTTTGCGTTTATGCGCGGCTAAGTTTAGATGGAGTCTGCCTAAATCAGAACTTGGTGACTGATTTTGGTCATGCGTTTAAAGATTGCTGAAATTTTGACCACTTTTTTGGTAAATATGTTTAATGCAGAGTGTAGACAGTTATTATCGTCACATGGCTAAAACCCTTGAGAAGTGAGCATATTTAAAAAAATTTTTTGATTTATATATTTTGGTATGATTTTTGCGATAATATAAAAAGTTAAAATGATTAGGAGGTCAAGAGATGGAATATAAGAGCGATATTAAGATAGCACAGGAATGTGAA
>CAJUQR010000005.1 GCA_910588185.1 uncultured Peptostreptococcaceae bacterium | reverse complement strand
GTCTATTATGTATCATATATGATACCCCCCCCCTGTATATTTTTGTCAAGTTAATTTAGATTTTCTTCTATAGTATCATCTTAAAATCTTAAACAATAATAAAAGAGGCCTCCTTCTAGGAAAGCCTCTTTTATAGTTGCCACTATTTTATAACTACTTCAAATTCAGGTTCATCATCTATCAAAACATTTGAATAATATGTAAGTTTAAGTGATTCATCATCCTTTGGTTCTTCAAACACTAATGTACCGCTCTTTGTTCCGCCTGGTTTTAATGTTCCTGAGCCCAAATTTGTATCAGAATCAATAATTGTAAAGCTTATACTTTCTTCCTGACCTTGTGAATTTATCATCTGCCAATCAAGAAGAGTGTAGTCCAAATCTTCATCTGAACCATTTTCAATAGAAATATTCACGATAACATATTCCATACCATCTGCAGGTTTATCCCAGTCATCTCCCTGGGAATACTGAACATCAGTAACTGTAAACTTAGCCCCATCGACTTCTGCTGTCTCTCCTACTGCAAAGCTTGTCTTTTTCTCAGGTTCATCAGACTCGTCTGAGCCACACCCTACAAAGGCAAATACCATCATCAATACAAGCACTCCTGCCAAAACCTTTTTCATATAACTTCCTCCTACTTACGTTAAGTTCTTTAAAAAATTCTATCACAATTTGCTCTAAAAGTCCATTAAATTTTTACATCATTTTGTGTTATAGATTGCTTTATATTGTTAACTCTATAATATAATTAAAGATTTAAAGGAGAAAAGCTATGAACAAATTTGTTGTTATACCAAAAGAGGACAAATCTGTGACCATGACAATAAGAATCGATCGTTCTTTACAGGAAAAATATAACAGACTATCAAATAGCACAAACAGATCCCGCAATGAACTCATAAGTATGGCGTTGCAATATGCTCTTGAAAATATGGAAGTAAAAGAAGACGACGAAGGAGAAGAAGAATAATCTTCTCTACATTAAAAAACGGCGATTCAGATAAGCTGAATCACCGTTTTTATTTACATATATTTCTCTACCAAGACAACTTTTCCCTCTTGTCTTGTAAGATTCATATCTATAACTCTTTGATTACTGCTTCCTCTAAAAAGAAGAGTTAAATCTTTTTGTTCTGCCACAAATCTTCCGTCTACTAAAATATCAAGCTGAGATAAAAGCTTGTCTACAGCCTCATTTTTAAGACTTAGCAATTCGTCATAAGTATATCCGCTGTATGCCATCAAATTCAGTCCTCTTTTTTTAAGTTCAACAGCCAAGTTATAGAAAGCTTCAGGCTGACAAAACGGCTCTCCACCACTAAATGTAACACCATCTAAAAGAGGGTCTTTCTCTACAGCATCTACTATCTTTGAAATATGACAATCATATCCGCCTTTAAAATCATGAGTTTCCTGATTATGACACTCTTTACATCCATGCGGACATCCCTGACAAAATACTGCAAATCTAAGCCCCGGACCATCTACAATGGACTCCCTTACGACTCCTGCCAGTCTTATCACATCAAAGCTTTTCAAATCCTGTTTGGACATCGTGTTTTACCCTATCTCTCTCTTCTGCGGATTTTGCGCTATTCCAATGATCCATAGTACCAACTAAATATCCTGTAATTCTACGAATTCTTTCAAATCCTATATCGCCATCTTCTTCTTTTCTGTGGCAAAGAGGACACTCATTATCTATAATTCCTGTATATCCACAGCATGGATCTCTGTCTACCGGATGATTGATAGAACCGTAGCCCACTCCTGAATCCTTCATAAATCTGACTACTTTTTCAAAGGCATCCAAATTCTTCAGCGGATCACCGTCAAGTTCAATATATGAAATATGTCCTCCATTGGTAAGTTCATGATAAGGCGCTTCTATCTTTATCTTATCAAAAGCATTTATATCATAATATACAGGAACGTGGAAGCTGTTAGTATAATAATCTCTATCTGTAACACCTTCTATTACTCCATACTTTTCCTTATCAATTCTTACAAATCTGCCTGATAAACCTTCTGCCGGAGTAGCTATCAAAGACCAGTTTAAACCGGTTTTTCTTGACATCTCATCCATTCTCTTTCTCATATATCCTATAATTTCCAGACCTAGAATCTGAGATTCCTTAGACTCTCCATGATGTTTTCCTGTAAGAGCCTTTAAACATTCTGCAAGCCCAATAAAACCTACAGTAAGTGTTCCGTGCTTTATAACTTCTTCTATAGTATCGTCAGGACCCAAATCATCCGAATCAAGCCATATACCTTGTCCCATCAAGAACGGGAAATTTCTAACCTTTTTCTGTGATTGTATCTTGAATCTATCATAAAGTTGGTCACATGCTAAATCTATCATATTGTCAAGACCTTCGAAGAACATGTCGAGATCGCCCTTGGCCTTTATTGCAAGCCTAGGCAAATTAATAGATGTAAAGCTTAAATTTCCTCTTCCTGTTACAATTTCTCTTGTAGGATCATATGTATTGCCTATAACCCTTGTTCTGCATCCCATATATGCACATTCTGTATTAGGATCTCCCTCTACATAATACTGCTTGTTAAACGGCGCATCAAGGAATGAGAAATTAGGGAATAATCTCTTTGCAGATACTCTGCATGCCAATTTGAACAAGTCATAGTTAGGATCCTCAGGATTATAGCTCACTCCCTCTTTAACTTTAAAAATCTGAATAGGGAAAATAGGTGTCTCTCCATTTCCAAGACCTGCTTCTGTTGCAAGCATAACGGACTCCATAACAAGTCTTCCCTCAGGAGACGTATCTGTTCCGTAGTTAATAGAGCTAAAAGGTACCTGAGCTCCTGCTCTTGAATGCATAGTGTTGAGATTATGTATAAAGGCTTCCATAGCCTGGTAGGTTTTTCTTCTGATTTCAGAATCGGCAAATCTGGTTGCTCTCTCCTGCATCTTCTTAGCTGTTTCCTCAGGAACTATTTTTTTAAGTTCTTCAAATTCGATTTCTTTATAATTATTGTCCCAAGACATACAAGGAAATACGCCATGTTCTTCTTCTATCTTCTTACCCATGGCCTTCATTCTTTCTACGCCGTCCTCTACATCTTCCAAGAAATCAAGCATCTTTCCCAAATTTGCAAAATACAGTTTCTTATATGTCTTTTTAACGCCGGGAGCCATACCATAATCAAAATTAGGCACTGACTGTCCGCCATGCTGATCGTTCTGATTAGATTGTATAGCTATACACGCAAGGGCTGCATAACTTTCGATATCATTTGGTTCTCTGAGATGTCCATGTCCAGTGGAAAATCCACCTTTAAGCAATTTTACCAGATCAATCTGACAGCATGTCATAGTAAGAGTATAAAAATCCATATCATGAATATGAATATCACCATTTTCATGAGCTTTGCTATGCTTAGGGTCTATTACATACATCTTATAGAATTCCTTTGCACCCTCTGAACCATATTTAAGCATGGTTCCCATAGCAGTGTTGCCATCTATATTAGCGTTTTCACGTTTAATCTCATTTTCTTTTGCTTCTTTAAAAGTTAAATCCTCATAGATTTTCATGAGTTTCGTGTTCATATCACGTGCTCTCGTACGTTCTGCTCTATAAAGAATATATTCTTTAGCCGTACGTGCATGTCCGTTCTCTATAAGAATTTTTTCAACAGCATCCTGAATCTGTTCCACCGACGGAACCTGATTGTGACATATCTCAAGAAGATATAGTTCTGTCTGCTTAGCCAAATACATTGCCATTTCTTTATCTCTTCCGCCTAAAACCTGTGCTGCCTTGAATATAGCTTCAGCGATTTTATCTACATTAAAATCTACTGTACGACCATCTCTCTTAGTTATTTTCTTAATGCTGTCCAATGTACCTACCTCCAAAATTTTACCAATAAACACTATATATAGTGTCCGCATAAAGAATCTACCACTAATTAAGCTATATGTCAATATATTTTAGTATTTATTTGAAATATTCATCTCTCAATATGGACATAAGACACAAATCCACATATTTGCCATTTTTCTTGCCGCTGTGTCTCATAACACCCTCCCTTACAAAACCAATTTTTTCATACAATTTTCTAGCAATAATATTGCCAGTAAAGTGATCAAGAGTAACCCTTTCACAACCCATATCTACAAAAGCCCACTTCAAAAGCAGTCTAAGCATTTCTTCTCCGTATCCTTTTCCTCTTACAGATGGATCTGCAATATATATTCTTGTAATATCAAGAGAATCATAATTAGAATTTATATTACTTATATACACTCTGCCTATAGGCTCCCCTGTTTCTGTCAGACATACAGTAAACTGCCTTTTTGTATAGTCTTCCATACGTTTAAAAAATTCTTTTACTGTGTCTTCATAATTTTTGCCATCATCTATAGTAAAAAACTCCGTTACTTTAGGGTCTGACTCCCATCTGGCAAAATATTTACAATCATCAAAATTGCTTTCTCTAATAAATATCTTCTCACCTATCACACTGCACCTCCATGAACAAACATCTTACGAATATGTGAAATTTTTATGAAGTTATAACATTACCTTTCAAATTATGTTATTATATTATAGATGTTTTTAAAGACAATTAAAATACTTTAAATAAATTATAAGGTGAAATATTATGACAAAAAATAAAAAAATCATTATTATAGTTTCTATTATTATCGTACTTGTGTTATGTATAGCAGCTGCCGTATATTTTTTGATAATTGATAAAAATGACAAAACTCCCACGCTGCAGGAAACTGTAGACAACAGAATTGCCGCCTACGGAACAGATCTTACAGACTCTATGAGCACAATGACAGATCAGTCTTCTGTCTTAAGATATTTGGTCACATGGGCAGAAAACAAAGGTATCGAAGTCAAAACAGACGATAACGGTAATGTAATATATTCCATAAACGCAACAGAAGAATTTAAAGACAACCCTCCTGTTGTAATCTTATGCGGATATGACTATACAAACATGAATTCATATATAAACAGTCTAACCTGCGCTCTTACAGTAGCTAAAAATGATGCGCCTCACGGTGAATATAAAATTATTTTTGTATCAGAGGAAAACGGCAATAAAGACAACGTAAAAGCATTATCAAATAAATATTTTACGCCGGATACAAAAGTTTTTTGTCTGAGCGACACTTATTCGTCAAGAATCGCTTTGTCTACAGGCGGATTCAACAAATATACTCTGTCAAAAGAGCTGCAGAGCACCGAAACTTCCTATGACAAAGCATATAAAGTTACGATATCGGGTCTTCCTGCCAATGGTTTTATAAGCAAGTATTCTTCAGTACCTAACCCAATAAAGACTTTAGGAAACCTGCTGGCCAATTTTAAATCAACCTCAATACTTTTTGAGCTTGCATCTTTTACAGGAGGCGGAAATATATCTCTATTGCCTCAGGAAGCTTCTATAATAATAGTAGTAAATGAAGATTCTTCAGAAAAACTTGAAAGGAATCTTCAAAACGCTATAGATAAATTCACTGACAAGTATTCAGAAGATTATCCTGATCTTCAGTATACTTTTGAAGTGGTTGACACACCTTCTAAGGTCATCAAAACTGAAGATGCTGAAAGTATAGTCAGCCTGCTGTATACAGCTACTGACGGTGTCCACTATAAGGATGACGACGGTGAAATTGCGTCTATAACCAATATAGGCAGTATTTCTACAGAAAATAATATGCTCAATATAGAAATTGCAGCTGCAAGCTATGACAGCGAACTTATATCAGAAATTTCTTCGGCCTATGAAACCATAAGTGCACTTACCGATGTTAAATATAATTGTACTGAGCTTTTAGAACCTTTTAAGGCAAATGAAAACGGAGAAGCTTTATCTGTAGATTTTTCAAAAGCCTATAACCGGTATCAAAATATAAAACTTGATAAAATAAATATTGCAGAATGGACTCCTTGCTTTGAAATAAATACCAAAGTAAAAGATATGGCTGTAATATCATTTGGTGTAACAGAAAGAACAAAAGACAATTTTGCAGGAGGTCTGATTACATATCTTCAGACAAAAGCAGAAAAAGAATAATCAAAATAGTATAATAAAAGAGATGAATACAAACATTTTATCTTAAAATCTGTACTCATCTCTTTTTATGTAGCCATTAAATCATCCAAGCATATGCTTCATCTCGTTTAAATTCACTCCATCTATTATAATCTTATCTCCATCAAATTTAGAAAATTTTGAGCTATCTATATTTTCAATAAACTTATCATAATCCATCTGACCTATTATCTTATCATCAGTTATAGAATAAAGTGAAACTCTATAAGAATCACATTGGAGTGCTTTGCCCGTATTTGGGTCTTTAATTCCAAATGGCACAGATGGTTGTAAAGGAAATATACTAAGAGTTTCTTCTGTTAAAACATATACTCCTATTATTCCATCTTCTGTTCTATAAAAATTTGGTTTTGCATAATAAGCATCTATACTCTGTTTCTCATTAAGCCATAAATCGAAACTTTTTATATCTTTCAAAAACCGCTCAGCCTCTTCTTTGCCAACAGTTAAAGGCCACATAGCAGAAAACAAAGTTAGCATTTTTTCTTCTCCTGAAGCTACCTTTGATACCATCTCCCTAAGTACTCTAAAATTAAATTGTACCATATCATCAAGACCCTGCATAAACTCCTCAGGATCACATATATTTCCGTCTACCTCTAAAGTACATTTCCAATAATCTGTCATGCGTTCTATTGAACTATAAAATTCTCGTAGTTCACCTTCAGACGTGGGATTTAAAGCTCTTAACACTATCTCTTCTTTCTCTTTCGGATTCCAAATGACGCTAAAACCTCTCCCAAGGCTGGATGGACTATATGCTGCAAATTCAGTTTCTCCCAACTTGCCTTTTTCTAAACGCAGTCCATCGTCATATACTCCGTATTCAAGTTTAGATCCCAGTATAACTTCAAGAGGCATTGTTTTCTTTATAAGGCCCTTTTGTCTTATAACTACATCTATTGACATTCTTTTATTCCTTTCTCTAAAAAGGCACCTGCATAGCTGCATGGTTCCTTCTCTTTATCTCTCAAAAACAACTACATAGGTTCCCAAAACTTGCTCACAAGGAATCTTTGCTGCATTCTCGACTGTGAACCATTCTTTAGGATAAACTTTTATTACTTACGTTGGGAGCGCAGGCAAAGTTTTTCCAATACTTTTTCCATAAGCATCATTTTCAGAAAAATGCCATGCGAATGTACAATCGCAGAACTCCTTATTTGCAGTAATATTCTCTGGTTTTCTAAGCTTATCAGCAAAATAGCACCCGGCATTGTCCTTTTCCGCAGGACAAGAGCCAGCTATACCAACACTTGTAAACGTAATCTCCAAAAATTCTGTTTTGAATGTAACTTTCTTGCCATCTCTCTCAAATGAAACCTCATCCCAATATGACGGCTATCTACTATCCTTTTCTATAGGGAATAAAAAATAAAGCCTATATATAGATATAGGGAATGCCAGTCATAAGGTGTCACAGATTATTAGGTGGTGATAGAAATGATTGTAAATCTTGATGAGATGAAGGGTTACCTTCGTGTGGATTTTGATGATGACGATACACTTATCGAGAACTTCATCACAACCGGGCAGAATCTCTGTGCAGACATAGCCAGGTTATCAGTTGATGAACTTGGTGCGATTCCATCATCAAAGATTGCTGTCATGTACGCAGTTGCCTATCTGTATGAACATCGAGAAGATGCAGACCACCATCAGCTTACCATTTCCCTTCGTTCACTGCTTGAAGGTGTAAGAAGGAGTGTGTTCTGATGGATATTGCTCTTTTGAATGTGAAGATTACCGTGCAGAAGAATGAAACTGTTGTAAATGCCATCGGCAATCATAAGAATACTTGGACTGACTATCACACCTGCTTTGCAACGGTAAGTGGCGAAGGTGGTTCTGAAAAGAGTGTGGCAGGTCTTATTGTAGATGATTCGGATATTTCTTTTACGGTCAGATACTGTAAGGCTCTTGTAGACCTTGATGTTACAAAGTACAGAGTTTTGTTTGAAGGCTCCCTTTATAACATTGTTTCTGTTGACCACATGAACTACAAGAAGAAATGCCTGAAACTGAAATGTGAGAAAGTGAGGAGATAGTGATGGCAAATGTAAAGATTGATAACCTTGCAGATGAAATCATGAACGGTCTCAAGGAGTATGCTGATCTGGCTACAGATGATTTGAAGAAGTCTGTAAGGAAGGCAGGAAATACAGTAAGGAAAGATATCGCTGCATCTGCTCCAAAGGATACGGGAGCCTATGCGAAGAGCTGGTCAGTCAAGAAAACGAAGGAAACTTCAAATTCACTTGAACTGACAGTACACTCCAAGAACCGATATCAGCTTACCCACCTTCTTGAACACGGTCACGCAAAACGTGGTGGTGGAAGAGTGGCTGCAAGACCTCACATTACCCGGGCAGAAGAGAATGCGATTGAAACATTGGAAACAGAAATCGCAAGAGCACTTGGAGGTATGTGATGGAAGAACTGTTACAGATTATACTATGAACAGCACTGTGTATGCAACTCTTATTAAACTTTGCGTAGATATCTGTAAACGTAATGGAAAGAAGAAACTCATTTGGCTTGGGGATAAAAATAAGACTCTGAATTACTCACCCAAATCTGATGAAATGGTACTTACAGTTCACAGATGGTTTGCCAATAAGTCCTGCCCGGGAGATTGGCTTTACTCAAGACTTGGTGATCTTGCATCAAAGGTCACTGCACAGCTTGGTGGCAGTAATTCTGCTACGGGCAATGGAACATCTACAAGTGGCTTTTATAGGGTAAGAAAATCTTGGAGTGATGCAAAATCACAGAAAGGTGCATTCAAGTCCCTTGATAACGCTAAGAGATGTGCAAAATCTAATCCGGGATATTTCATCTTTGATGAGAATGGAAAAATTATAGGATCTGATATCTCAAGTACCAAAACGGTAGATGAGCTTGCAAGAGAAGTTATTCGTGGAAATTGGGGTAATGGAACTGAAAGAAAAAATCGTCTCACTGCAGCAGGTTATGATTACAATGCTGTGCAAAAAAGAGTCAATGAACTTTTAAAATAATATAGGTATCGTAATAAGGAAAAGCGTCTGCAATCCTGCGTTTCATATCTGCATACTCCTGCTCATCCGATACAATCTCAATAGGGAAGAAGATATGAAATCTTGGTCTAGCAGACTTATCTCCCTTTGGAAGGTTGTGGTGTCTACTATACGATACAGCAAAAGCAACACCCGGTATTTCAAGTGCTATATCAAGAGGTGTTACCCATTCATTCGGGTTATCCGAATGGTCATTATCACAGTCAAGCGGAATACAGTCGGAGAATTCAAAATTATCCTTACTGCGATAGTTTCCTTTATACTTTGCAGTTACATGATCCATCTTCGTTGCTTTGATAAAGGATTCCTTGTCGGTAACAATCATCTTGTTGGGATACAAACAGTTCCCGCTATTACCGACACAATCTGCTGTGTACATAGTGAAATTAAGCATATTCATTTACCTCCTTCATCGCATGGTCAAACCATCTGATCTTCATTCTTCTTTTCTTGGCAACACCGATTTCACGAGCCATACCACGGCTAACCACTCCGCCGAATACCCAAAGTTCGGTGCATTTGCCAAGAAGTACATAATTGAAATGCATAGCCATTTCTCGTTCTGCATCATTGCCGTCATCCATGAACTGTGGATAGAGAAGATGTGGTGTTACTGGAATTGCATGATTCTCTACGGCAAATCTGCTGTATCGTTTTGCATTCTTTACATTATTCTCGATATCACCTGCATACGGACTGCAAACATATACCAACGGAAGATAGGCAGCCTTTTTATCAGCTGCCATTTCTTCACGATGGATATTGGTAAGAGCCTCATATGTAGTTGGGTCGGAATAACCCTCATGATTAAACTTATCAATGCCCATATCTTTTAATCCTCCTGTTCAATGACTGGTAAGATGCCTTCGTTCTTTAGAAGGTCATAAAGGAAAAGTCTGCCCTTCTGTGTCCAATAGGTATGCATCACACTTCTGCTCTCATCAATTGCATAGGTACGTGATTGTGTGTATCCGCATTCTGCATACTGCTGATATAAAAGCCAGGTCTTTCTGAACTTGTACTGAACCCCAAGTTCATGAAGAAGTTCATTAAACTTGCGGCCGCTCATACCGTAGTCCTTTGCAATCTGTGTAATAGGAACTGTGTTCTTGTTCTGTAAAATAAGGTCATAGTAGCTTGCCTTTGGCTGCATTTCTGCAATCTGCTGACGCTGAATAAGCGTCTGACATTCAAGCTGTTTTCTTCTCTCACGCTCTTCCTTAAGCTGTGTAAGTGCTGCAATCGCAAGATCAGGATTTTCCAAAATCTCATCGATGGCATACATTCCATGCTTACGGATAGCCGGAAGAACCTCTGCCGTTACCCAATGTTTGAACTTCTTCGCATTAGGCATCTTGCTTGAAAGGATAAGACTGTAAAGACCTGACTCATTGATAATGATGGTTTCCTTATCCTGGTTACCATCAAAAAGCATGACCTTATGTCTGTCCTCTTCATCTACATGATGGTTAATATCTCGACTACCGTTCTGGTACCCAAGAATGTCTGCTACATCCTTGCCGACAAACATAACCTCACCGTTTACAGTTGCTGTTCTTACAGAGCCAAACTCTGTGCTGTTAAATACTTGTAATTCCATGCGAATTACCTCCTTAAATTAATTTCTCGGAGGTGTCACCCTCCTACCTAGTAGCCTTGGGAGAAGGGTTAAAAGGACGTTTTTGAAAAAACTTTTTTTAATTTGTTGATTGCACGTCTATAACGATGACTGACATTATTGGCATCCTCATCGATTGAGGCTGCATACTCGCCAACGGTGTATCCGTCAAGTGCAATGGCAATAACCATATCTGCTACTGCAGGTTTAAGAAGACTTCTCAATGTTTCACAGCATTCTTCGTATTCAAACTGGTTATGTACTCCATCAATGGAACTGCTGAAAGCTGACTTATCAGTTGCTCTGAACATGATTGCCTCTTCTGTGTTGACCTCAACTGTCCCGTCCTTGCTCTTCATATAAGCGTTGCCAGTATGACGGTCATGCTTGTGCCAGCTGTTGTAATCGGGTCTGTTAAATTTCTCTTCGATTACATCTTGGATTCTCTTTTCGTAGTCTTCCTGACTTTCTTCTTCTGAAATGGAGATATTTAACCATTTCTCCAATTCCATGTTTTCGACCTCAAGTGTCTGATACTCGTTCTCGTAACGAATCTTGATTTTCATAAAGTTCCTGCCTTTCTGCCTGGTTCTCACAGAAGGGCAAAGGGAACAAATAGGGTCGGTGCTTATAGAAGTACCGACCCATAAATTGCCTGAAAAAGGGCATAAGGAAATAAGGGTACTTCTATCGCACCTTTCACAGGTTGTCCTGTGATCGATGCCGATATCTGTATCCCAATGCCCTTATAGCTAATCAGGCCTTGTGATATTAATTACTGAGTGATGCTCTCACCTTATATAACGATTCTTGATTTCGTTAACTTGGATCACATCGGAGTTATTACTTAACTCTGTAATTAGTATATTGAAAAGCAAATAGTAATTGAATATAGCAAGTTTTTGCATAACTTTTTTATTTTAGTAATGGATAATATGTTGTATTTTTAGTTATTAAAGAGTATAATTAGTATATTCCATATAATTTGCCATTACTATTTTCAGGCAAAAAAATAAAGTCATGACATAAGCCATGACTTTTCGACCATAGAAAGGAGCCCAAAATGCCCCAAATCAAAGAAAATTTTTTTGAAAATATTTTATTTAAGTTTGAAAGTTGCAGCTGCGACTGCGTTGAAGATATAGAACACGTTTCTCCTGGAAAAGAACCTATCAGCAAATTTAAGTTACAGGCTATGCCGGAACGTTCTATTGTTTTTGGCTACGCAGCTAAAGATGGCTTGGTTCGTATTGCACCCAACGGGGCAATCGAAGAAAGAAACATTCTCGGTACTCTGATGTCTCTTGCAAATAAGCCTACCAAGGAACTCGTATCATTTATGAAAGACAATGGTTTCCTATTTCCAGTTTGTGCAGGCACCTATGAAATATTTGATGAGATATCTTTATACGGAATAATAAACCGCTTAAAAATGACTGTAGAGTTAATGACTGCCGCAAATGAGATCAGAAAGAATTACAAGAAGATTTGTGACCTAACAATTTCTTTATTGTTCTCTGAGGATCTTACAATAAAAACCGACTCTATGAAAAATACCTACTCCAGCTGCCATCATAAATATGTAGATACACTTATAAACCCACCTGTTCAGTTATCTTACAGCAGACAACAAGAAGCATTTGAAGGAGACGCCTATAGTATCACCGATTGCATATATGGTTCTTATGCTCTTAACATCCAGGATTACAATAACATTATTGGTGGCTACTCTTCTATTCCAGGGTATCAGAATGGATTTTATCAGAACATCACTTCGATGTTTGTTAATTATGAAAAACAGGATATGACCAAGAAGATTTCTGATTTCCTCTTCCATTTCCTTTATGAAATGAACGGAAATAGTTCTGGGGAATTTTCTGATGAAATGAAGTCAGCACTGATTGAAATCGCAAAGTACATAATCGGAGAAGAGATTAATGCTAACCTTGATGGTATCCATCCTGTTTATAATTCAGAAACAATGACCCCATCATGGAAAGTAGATTCACTTCTTTGTGCAGCTTACTTCTCCATATTCTATTTGAAACCAGACCTCGAATTGTATCGTCCTTGTGACAATCCTAGATGTGGACGTTACTTCCTTGTAAAGACCACTTCAACAAGAAATCGTTTCTGCAGTCAGGAGTGCTGCAACAGAGTCACTCAAGACCGTTACAGAAAACGAAAAAGAGAAAAAGAAGGCTTATAAGAAAAGAACCTCTGTCTGCGACAATGCAAACAGAGGTTTTAATATTTATCAGCTTTTTATTTTTTATCGACACCATATGGAGCAGGGCCTTCTGCAACCATTGATGCTGCAGGAACTGGAGTTGTATATGGTGTTATCTTTGTTATCGGTGCTTCTCCTGTAGATGTGATTGCCTTCTTTCCAAGAACAGCCTCTATACATTCTGCAAGAGCAACCTTTTCCTTTATCGGCTTACCAGAATAATGATACATCAGATACCTCGTATCCATGACGATTCCCTGGATACGTTCATAGTATTTCTTATTGTATCTCCAGTCACCAACTGCCTCTCCGATATTGCCAACAACTGATGTAAGCTTGAAATGGTTCTTTGCCATATTGTATGGCATGATAAAGGCATTGAATAATGAGTCAGTATCTACACCTTTATATTTTTCCAGATACTCACCGTATGTAATCTGCTTATTGATTGATGAACCGTTAGGCAGATGATCTGGAATGCCTGTCCAACCATATTTATAACATTTGGCATCAAGAATATAGTACTTTCCGTTGTAAATCATGATAGTATCCGGCATCAAAGGTCTCTTCTCTTTATACTTGCCATAATCAAGCAACCACCTTGAACGAGGAAAATATTTCTCTTTGTCTTTTTCTCCAAAGGCTCTATCGATTAGTTTCTCCCACACATGGTCAAAATCATCAGTGCCAAAGTAAAATTGCTTATCTGAAGTCTGCTCATCCATGTACTCAAGCATATCCTTCATACCGCGGAATAAAGATTTCTTCTTATCATCATTAGTAGCAGCAAGTTTGCTCTGAACAATTCTGATTGAAGTTTTCACATCCGGGTGTGGTCCTGGTTCTTCCGGCATATATGGAACATACAACCATCCAAGTCTCTTGAATGCCTCATAAACACAAAATCTATTAATCTGAGTTATTTCCTTTGTGTCATTCGGTGTTGATGAGCGAACCTCGAACTGTGTAAATACAAAAGAACTCACACCGTTTCTACTCTGAACAAGTGGCATCTGCTTTCTTGCAGTTCTTGCCCAGTCCTGCTTTCCGGTTGGAGCCGTGATATACACCTGTTCTTTCTCAACATAATATGTACCACCGATGGAAAAATAATACTCAATAACACTCTTATATGCGTTGATTGGGAAATCAACTGTCTGCGGTGCTGCAAACTTATTAATAGCAAGTAAACGGTCATCCTTTGTTGTAAACTCAGACAGTACTTGTATTAAGTGCTTAATATCCGTTCTGATCTCGGCATCGGTTTCCGGCAATTCATATCCGATAGGGAAATAGACCATAGCATTATCTGAATCTGCTTTGATACCTACAAAACGGTCACCATCTTCATTTGTGTTAATATGGCAGTGCTTTTTGATATCATATTCCATGATTGAATTCAAAGCTGAGCCTAAATCCATCTATCATCACCACCTTACTCTTCGTCTTCTCCTGTAAAGGCATCCTTCACATTGTCTTTGAAAACCTTAAATCTATCTAATCCCTGGGCATACATAAATGCACGGATTACCTGCTCAAGGCTCTGGTATTCTGCAACCTCAAAGATTACTTCACGGTTAAACTTGAATGCATCATCCCACAAATACTTGATTACCTTTTCAGGGAATTTCCTGTTCTGTCTTATAGCATCACGGATAATAGCAATTTGTGTTTTCTCATCATCTGTAAGAGTACCTTTGCTTTCCTTTTTGCGAAGTGCATCGTATACTTTTAAATTGCCCATCGCATCATTGAACTTAAGGTCACGAAGATGAACAAAGTATGCTCCAAGTCTCTTATCTTCTGCAGATGTCATTCTAGCACTGTTGCCAACAACAATCTTATTGATTGCAACGCAGAAGTTTTTCCATGTAACAGTTGTATCAAGAATTTCTGCATTGGCAAATGTGCTGTCTACATTAGCAAAATCATTCTCAATAAGACGCATATCCCATCTACGCTGGAATGCAGTATCTAATGTAAAAACATTCTGGTCTGATGTATTCATTGTACCAATGATAGAAAGGTTTGATGGAATACGAACCTTTTCTGTCTTTCTATCTTTGCCATACATCTCTTCTGCAATATTCATATTTGTAATGCCGTACTCACTTGTTCCAACAGGGAAACCGTCATCATCAATATCACGGATTTCGACCTTACGGTCAAGCAACTGGAATACCTCACCAAAGATTGCCGGAGCATTGCCACGGTTAATCTCCTCAATAATGAGAATATATTCTGTTCCAGGGTGATTGTACGCTTCACGAAGGATATTGGTAAATGGTCCAGGAGTAAATTTATAGCTTACCTGTCCATCCTCTGCAACTGCCGGAAGAATCTGTCCAATGAAATCAGAATAAGTATAGTCTGGGTGGAACACAAGTCTCTCCACAACACTACCTGGCTTGCAATATTCATGTTCAATAGTCCAACTCTTTCCAGAACCAGGAACTCCATAAAGAAGAACATTACATCCAGTTATTAATCTATTTGTGGTATCATAATCCGCTCTTAACTCCTTACGAAGAGATTCTAATACCTGTTCTTCTGTAAGCAGCATTGAAGCTAAAATCTCGCCGATTATTTTAACTTGTGGATGATTATTGTTTGCCAAACAGTGTCCTATTAATCTCTCCAACCCTATAAAAGTGTCAAAAAAGCCTCTATTGTTTTCGATGAGTCCCAACGCTAATCTCATCTGTTCGCAACTATTGCCCTCTCGCACCATAATATATTTGTCTATAATCGCATCTTTTATACCCTCAAATAGATATGCCTGCAAAGCTTTACCTTCATTTGAAAACTCCCGTGCATCCCCATTGGGACTATTAAGCGTCATTATAGGGAAGTATTTCAAAACCCCTGTACAAACTGTACCCATATGGGTGTCAAAGTGATGTTGGTAGGCTTCCAAAATCCATTTTATAAGCATGATATTATCTGTAATCAAATTTCTATCAGCATTACGCCTAAAAATACCGGCTTGAATAAACATCTTTGCCCATACATCATATCCCACAGTTCTTTCATTAACTGCAATGGGAGCGTTTTCTCTTGCGGCTATTAATCCATCAATAAAATCATCATCAATATCTTCAAGTGAAGCGCACTCAACAATTTTTGAAAAATCATATGGTGACAAATATGCCTCTGCTTCACTTCTTTCATACAGTTTATAGAAACACCACAAAACCAACTCTGCAGGATAATATTTTACTGCATCGTTTTCATAGATATAGTTAAGGATGTAGTAAAAGGAAAATTCTTGTATGGTAAGTTTGTTTTCTGCATATAACCTACCGATTTCCGTAAGCTGCTCAGAATCATTTAAACAACCATACGCTTTGAAATAAGTAAATAATGCACGTCTTACTCGTCCCTTTGCACTTTCGTAATCCTTATACACACCGCAAGAGCCTAATTCCCTCTCAACAGCATCAATTTCTTTTGGCTCTGATTCACTCGTAATACCGTGTTCTGTCATTACTTGAAGAGCCTTCCTTGTAATTTCACTAATATATTTATGCGTATCCATAGACCATTTCATGATTACTTACCACCTTCCATGCATTTTAATATTTCTTGGATAATTCCCATCAGCACATCAACAACAACCGAGTTTCCTGCTTGTTTATACATTGGCGTATCAGCCACGGCTATCTTAAAGTCATCAGTGAATCCCATCAGCCTTAAACACTCTCTTGGTGCAAGACGTCTAATTTTTCCGTTTGTGGTTACATAGTTATCTTCGCCTGCACGATGCATTTTGTGCATTGTACTCATCAACGGACGAGCAATCTTTAAGTCAATTTCAGGTTTCATAGAGAAACCTCCCGTGCCTTCGCACATAATACCCGGCAAAATGCGTTCCGATAAAAAATATTTGTCTAGTACTTCTTGACCGCCACTACTTACAATGATTCCTTTGTCCTTAGCCTGCACATGACCTTCTGCTGCGTTTTCAAGCAAAAATGACTGCATCGTAAACTTCAATTCTTTTTCTTTTGGAAAAATAAAATCTTCTCCACCGGAACGAAAGCCAACAACAAACACTCTTCTTCGTTTTTGGGGAATTCCGTAGTTTACTGCATCAAGAATCTGCGTATGCAATTTATATCCAAGAGAATCAAATACTCTTTGCACAACCTCCCATGTTCGCCCCTTATCGTGCTTTATTAATCCTTGTACATTTTCATAAATAAACACTTTCGGTTCAATCTCTTTAACCAAACGTGCAAATTCATAAAATAAAGTACCTCTTGCTTCCTCCAACCCTTTCTGATACCCAAGTAATGTGAAACTTTGACAAGGACTTCCCCCTACAAATAAATCAACTTTACCCTTGTATTCTTCTCCCTCTAAAAACCTCACATTATGATAATAATGATCTTCGTCCAAATCATAATTAGCAAGATAAGATGTTTTCACAGCATTGGTTCTTCTTGGGGGAATATAGGTCTTAACGTGAGCCTTGCGCTCCTCAAGAGTCTTAATATTTTTGAGTTCTTCAAAAATCTCGTCATCTGATTTTAATAAATCGATTTCTCCATTATCACAAGCAAAAACAATATCGTGGGGAACACCCAATCGTTTTAAAGCAAATTCTGCAGCTCCAATTCCGCTAAAGACAGTTGCAATTTGCAATCTGTTAGATCTTAGCCCATCTTCTGATGATTCATGAAATACACCTGTCAGATTAATCCGCTTCACAACTTCCAGCATAACATTCACTGCAATCGAATTGCCAACCTGACGATACATATGGGTATCAGGAACGACTATTTTAAAGGTGTCAGCAAATCCCATTAATCTCAAACATTCTCGTGGAGTCAAGCAACGTGCTATTCCTCGCTTCCCGTTATATTCTCCTTTATAAATTCTGTCATCAGTTTCTATACGCTCTGGAATCGTGGTTTCAAAACGCATATCCCCAAACCAGTTATACTGCTGACAAGCTACTTGACACCTTGCAATTTTACCATTTAGAGCAACGTGCTTTTTCTGATTAGGGTCAATAACTCTCTTGAATCCTTTTTCCGGAAGATAGTATTTATTTTCTACATTCATTTCAAGCAATGCCGACATATCATGTGCCAATTTAATTTTTTGCGGATCCATTATTTTTTCAAAAAGGGTCGAAAACTCTTTTCTGAAGCCAACAACAAAAATTCTTCTTCTGTTTTGTGGAAGCCCATAATCTTTGGCATTGAGAACCCAGTATTTCCATACATATCCCAATGTATCAAAAATATTAGAAATCACTTCCCACGTATGTCCGCCATCGTGGTTAAGCATTCCAGTAACATTTTCATATATAAAAACCTTTGGCTGAATTTCTTCTACCAAGCGAGCATATTCATAGAACAAAGTACCTCTTGCTTCCTCTAAGCCACCCCTTTTCCCCATCACAGAAAAGCTTTGGCAAGGGCTGCCTCCCACAAAAAGGTCTATTTTCTCTTTAAATTCTTTACCGTCTAAAAGTTTTACATCCTGATAAAATCGATTATCATCGATTTTAAAGTTTGCCATATATGATTGTTCAACATAGTTGATGCCAGACTCTTTATCATACAACTCCGACACATATCGATTTCTTTGATCATTGTTCATATTTTGGGTTACAACCAAAATATCTTCATAACTTGTTTTCAGTCTGCGCTCACCATTATCACACGCAAACTCTATTTTATGAGGAATCCCCAATTGCTCAAGAGCGTGTTCAACGGCTCCTATTCCACTAAATACAGTTCCTACTCTTATCATTTTGATTGCTCCTCATCAGTTTCAATTTTCTTCTCGCAGTTAACCCACTCATCTATTTCTGAGCGTTTAAACTTCAATAACTTATCACCAATTCTGTGAGAAGGCATATTCTTCTTTTTTATCCATGTGCGAATAGTGGATGTTTTAACTCCCAAGTATTCTGCTGCTGCTTCTATTCCAATATAATTATCATTTTTTAAGTCAGACATAACTTCCTCCTTGTAAAAGTACATAAATCCCCTAATTATTATACTCCGTTTTTCAAGATTTTCAAGTTGTTTTATTCTGTTATTTGATGTTTTTTTAATTTTTATTATTTTTCATAATATTTAATATTATTTTATGCTGTTTCATACTCTTTTATATACTTAATATTATTAATAGCAACGACACACACTTGTGAACGATTACCTCGATAGCCTATCTTTCAAAAGTGGTGCATTATATTTCTCAATCCCGGTTTCTCTAATTCTTGTATCAAAGTAAGTGGTTTGTTTAAATCACTCTAGGTAATGCAAAAACGAACATCAATATCTTTATCTACCCAACCCCAAATCAACACTTTTATCTATCCAACTATAAAAACCAGCCTCTTTGCAATACCCAAAACGAAAAAATTCCGAGGATCTAGATCTACTTCCAAATCCTCGGAAAAACCTTATATTTCAAGCATCTTCACACTATCAATTATGTACTTTAGTCAACAGAACCACGCTCTCAACATGTTTCGTAAACGGAAAATTATCAAAAGGCTTTAAATACTTGCACTTATATCCGTAATATTCCATATATTTTATGTTGTCTGCCAGTGTTTTAGGATTACAAGAAATATATACAATCTGACTTACACCGTAATCTATAATTTTATCAAGTGCCTTTGGCTGTATGCCAACCCTAGGAGGGTCTACCACTATGACATCAGGCTTATCATCGACAGTCTTTAATACTTCAAACACATCTCCTGCTATAAACTTGCAATTATCAAGTCCATTTAACTTGGCATTTTCTTTGGCAGCTTCAACAGCTTCCGAAACAAGTTCTATTCCCAAAACGCTTTTTGCCTTAAGTCCCATTATCTGGCTTATGGTGCCTGTACCACAATACAAATCAAAAACATCCTTACCCGCTAGATCATCTATCAAGTCCAACGCTTCACTATAAAGTCTTTCAACAGCTTCAATGTTGGTTTGAAAAAATGAAAATGCACTTACCTTAAAATCAAGACCGAGAAGCTTTTCCATATAGTAATCTCTTCCCCATAAAGTTTTGAGAGAGTCGCATATAACCGCATCTGCAAGTTGGTCATTAAACGTTCTTAAAACGCCTACTACTTTATTGTTTAATTCAAGGTCAAGGATTCCTTTTATATAATCAGACTCTTCAAATCCTTCTTCTGAAGAGGTAACAATATTTATAAGCAATTCTCCCGTTCTCATTCCCTTTCTCACGATAAGGTTTCGTAAGAGACCTTTATGATTCTTTTTATGGTAAAAGGTATATTTTCTCTCGTTGGCAAAAGATAAGGTAAACGATAAAATCCGGTTGAAATCTTCATCTACAAGTTGACAATTGTCTACAGTTATTATAGACATAAAGTTCCCTTTTTTGTGCATTCCAAGCGTCATTTCACCGTCTTTCACAAAATCGCCAAAAGTATATTCCATCTTGTTTCTATATCTGTATTTATAAGGGCATCCTTCAATTTTATCTATTTTTTCAGGTACAACGCCCTTTTTATCTAAAATATCCAGGACTTCTTGTTCCTTTATTATAAGCTGCTGTTCATAATCATACGCCTGATATATACAGCCTCCGCAGAATTCATCATGTTTACAAGTTTTCAATTATCGTAAACCTCCTTTCAGGCGTACTAAAACTTTCCATACTTATTGTAAAAATCATTTTTATATTCTAAAAAGCGATCTTCTTCTATAGATTTTCTTATGTTCTCCATCATCTTAATTAAAAAATGCAGATTATGATTAGATAAAAGCATTGATGAAAGCATTTCTCCCGATTTGAAGAGGTGCCTCAAATATGCCCTAGAATAATTTTTACATGTATAACAGTCACACTCTGTATCAAGGGGCTGCCAATCTCTCTCATACTTGGCATTTTTAATGTTTACCCTTCCATGTGAAGTCATAGCAAGACCATGGCGTGCAATTCTTGTCGGAAGAACGCAGTCAAACATGTCTATACCGCGCTCTACGCCTTCAAATAGATAATCAGGACTTCCGACTCCCATCAGATATCTTGCTTTTTCTTCCGGAAGATAATCTACACAATCATCTAAAATATCGAGCATCAATTCCTTAGGTTCTCCTACAGACAATCCTCCTATCGCATATCCGGGAAGATCAAGCTCGACTATCTCTTCAGCACTCTGTCTTCGCAGATCTTTGTACATGCCTCCCTGCATTATTCCGAAAAGAGACTGCCTTTCCCAATCCTGATGATAGTCCTTACATCGTTTCAGCCACCTAGTAGTTCTTTCTAAAGAATTTTTTACATAAGTTCTATCTGCTGGATAAGGTGCACATTCGTCAAAGGCCATCATTATATCCGAGCCCAAAGCATTTTGTATCTCTATAGATTTTTCGGGAGTTATCATGTGCGGTGAACCATCTATATGAGAACGAAATTTAACGCCCTCCTCTGTGATTTTACGTAATGTTCCAAGTGAAAATACCTGAAACCCACCGCTGTCGGTTAAAATCGCTTTATCCCAGTTCATAAACTGATGAAGTCCGCCTGCATCTTTTACTACCTCATGTCCCGGTCTTAAATAGAGATGATAAGTGTTGGAAAGGATAATATTTGCGCCCATACTTTTAACTTCATCAGGTCTCATGGCTTTTACTGCTGCTTGAGTTCCTACAGGCATAAATACAGGAGTCTGTATATCTCCATGGGGAGTATGGACTATTCCTCTCCTGGCTTTCGTCCTCTTATCTTTTTTAATCAATTCATAAGTTACGGCGTGATTCATATTAATCCTTTCTATAATATCAGCATGGCATCGCCATAACTGAAAAATCTGTATTTTTCTTTCACTGCAACATCGTATGCTTTTAATATTTCCTCTCTGTCATAAAGAGCCGAAATCAGCATAAGCAATGTTGATTTAGGTAAATGAAAATTAGTAATCAAACTGTCTACAATTTTAAATTTATATCCGGGATATATGAATATTCCTGTACTTTCACTCCCGGCTTTCAAATAATATCTTCCTGTTTTCTCACTAAACTCTGCTGCGCTTTCCAGTGTCCTTGACGATGTTGTTCCTACAGAAACGATTCTGCCGCCTTTATTAATAGTATCATTCACTATTTTTGCCGTCTCTTCACTTACGGAATACTCCTCAAAATGCATGTGATGTTCTTCTATATTTTCAACTTTAACAGGTCTAAATGTACCTATTCCAACGTGCAAAGTCACATAAGCTATATTTACACCTTTAGCTTTGGCCTTTTCTAAAAGTTCTGACGTAAAATGAAGTCCTGCCGTAGGCGCGGCCACAGAGCCCTCCTCATGTGCATAGACAGTCTGATACATATCTTTATCATCGCTGTCACTTGGTCTTTCTATATAAGGAGGCAGCGGCATATGCCCTATGGATTCAAGGCGCTGCAAAAATACTCCGTCATATATAAATTCCGCATGCCTTGTTCCATCCTCGCCATAACCTTTTATTACAGCTTTAAAGCTGCCATCATCTGTAAAAGAAACAACATCTCCTATTTTAAGCCTTTTTCCAGGCCTTACCATAGTTTCCCACAGATCGCCTTCAAGTCTTTTTATAAGTAAAAATTCAACTTTTGCTCCGGTACTTTCCTTTATGCCGAATATCCTTGCAGGAATTACCTTAGAATCGTTCATTACAAGGCAATCTCCCGGATTTAGGTATTCTAAAATATCTTTGAAAGTTCTTTGCTCTATGCTCTTTTTTTCTCTGTCCAAAACCATAAGTCTGCAAAGATCCCTTTGCTCCATAGGTCTTTGAGCAATAAGCTCCTTAGGGAGCTCATAATCAAAATCATTTATATACATTATCTATTCACCTATATATCAATCTTCTTCCGGTACAGGTAGTCCCAAATGTTTATAAGCAAGAGGCGTAACCATTCGTCCTTTTTGTGTCCTGCTTAAAAAACCTATTTGAAGCAGATACGGCTCATATGCTTCTTCTATGGTCACTCTCTCCTCCCCTATTGATGCTGCGATGGTATCTATCCCAACAGGTCCTCCGTTAAAACGTTCAATCACTGCAGTTAAAATTTCTCTGTCAAGTCTTTCAAGTCCCATAGAATCTATAGCAAGCGCATCAAGTCCCTCTTTCGTTATATCAAGAGTTATCATATTGCTTCCCTGCACTTGAGAAAAATCTCTTATTCTTTTTAAAATTCTGTTGGCAACTCTCGGCGTTCCCCTTGACCTTTTTGCCATTTCTCTTACTGATTCATCGTCAGCTTCTATATTAAGAATTCCGGCAGAGCGTCTTATTATTTCTGCCAGTTCATCTTCTGTATACATCTCAAATTTGCTGAGCACTCCAAATCTATCACGTAAAGGCGCTGACAAGCTTCCCGCCCTTGTAGTCGCACCTATCAATGTAAATTTAGACAGATCAAGCCTTATGGATCTTGCCGATGGTCCCTTTCCTATTATTATATCAAGAGCAAAATCCTCCATAGCTGAATACAAAACTTCTTCAACAGAACGATTCAGTCTGTGAATTTCGTCTATAAACAGCACATCATTTTCATTCAAATTAGTCAATATGGCAGCCAAATCACCTGCTCTCGCTATAGCAGGACCTGACGTTATCTTTATATCTACTCCAAGCTCATTTGCTATAATTCCGGCAAGGGTAGTCTTTCCAAGTCCCGGAGGACCATAGAATAATACATGGTCAAGAGGCTCGTTTCTAAGCTTAGCAGCTTTTATAAATATGCTGAGATTAGCCTTCGCACTTTTTTGTCCTATGTAATCTTCAAGAGTTTGAGGCCTTAACGTCGTTTCCTGCCTCAATTCTCCCGGACTTATATTGGCAGATGTTATTCTCTCGTTATCCATTCTTTTACCTTTCTCGTAAAATTAAAATAAATTTTTAAGAGCTTTCTTTATATATTCTTCACTGGTCAAGCCCTCATCGTTTACAGATGCAACAGCATTAAAAGCTTCTGCTTTGGTATAGCCAAGTGCAACAAGTGCTGTCACAGCTTCACTTCTGCTATCCGCAGAAATGCTCACATCCTCGCCTAAAGCTTCCGCAGGAAGTTCGCCTTCGAACTTGCCTACTTTATCCTTTAGCTCAAGTATGATTCTCTCAGCAGTCTTTTTGCCTATTCCGTTGGCTCTGCTTATTTCCTTGGCATCTTCAAAAGCTATAGCACGTTTAAGTTCTTCAACAGATAAAGTTCCTACTATGGCCATAGCGCCCTTTGCTCCGACTCCGCTTACAGTTATAAGCTTTTCAAATAATTCAAGACTTTCTTTATTATGAAATCCATAAAGACTTATATCGTCTTCTTTTACAATCATAGATGTAAATACCATTATGGAATCTCCGATGCCATATCTATATACAGGTGAATTGGCAGGGACAAAAACCTCCATTCCGATTCCGGATTGAGTCTCTACAACAATTCCTCCGTTTACATTCATCGTATATATTCCTTTGACATATCTTATCATTTTTTTACCTGCCTTTAAGAATATTTTTTCTGCCTGCCGAATGACCATGACATATGGCTGCCGCAAGGGCGTCAGCAGTATCGTCAGGCCTTGGAACAGACTTTAAATTAAGCATAGTTTTAACCATATACTGCACTTGCTTCTTATCCGCTCTGCCATAGCCTACCAATGCTTGTTTTATTTGCAGCGGTGTATATTCATTTATTTTTAAATTTCCCTTTGAACATGCAAGAACGGCAACACCTCTGGCTTCTCCAACCAAAATTGCCGTCTTAGCGTTATTATTAAAGAACAATTCTTCTATAGATGCTTCTTCAGGTCTATATTGGTTGATCAATTTTGTCAAACCGTCAAACAGACTCTCAAGTCTTGAAGGCATGTCCATTGATGGGTCCGTCGTAATGGAGCCATAATCCACCGGATAAAACTTATTTCCAACTATGTCAATTATTCCATATCCTAATATTGCATATCCGGGATCTATGCCCAAAATCCGCATTTTTCAACCTCTTTTCCATTTTTTATCTTGAAAAATTATACCATACAAACATTTGTTTGTCTACTTGCAAAGGTAAAGTCATTATGTTAAAATTTTCTTAAATACAAAGTATAGTATATTATGTACAAAGGAGATTGTGTATGCGATATTCTAGACAGAACAAAATTTTAGATTTAATCAGCACTCATGAGATAGACACACAAGAAAATTTAGCAGCATTGCTGAAAGCCAACGGATTTGATGTAACACAGGCAACCGTTTCAAGGGACATCAAGGAACTTCAACTTGTAAAAGTACTTTCCTCTTCCGGAAAGTATAAGTATGCAATCAGTAATCACAAAGATTTACCGGCATCAGAAAGATTTACTAAGATTTTCCGTGAAACCATAACATCTTTTGTAACTTCAGGCAACATCGTAGCAGTTAAAACTTTATCCGGCTGCGGACCTGCTGCTGCTGAAGCAATAGACACTTATGGTCTTCCCCACATAATTGCAAGTGTAGCTGGAGACAATACTATATTTCTCCTTGCTGACGATCAAGAAAACATTCCTGTAATTCTAGAAAAATTCCAGGAGATGCTTTCAACGAGGACAAAAAATGATTGATCACATCAGCATTAAGAATTTTGCCATAATAGAAAATACCGAAATCGATTTTAAAGAAGGTCTAAACATAATAACCGGCGAAACAGGTTCAGGTAAGTCAATCGTAATTGAAGCGATAAGTCTTGCCCTTGGAAGCCGTGCAGATTCTTCTTATGTAAGAACAGGAACAGATAAAGCTGTAATTCAGCTAACAGGCACTCTGAAAGATAAAGATTTCGTTATAACGAGGGAAATATCTCAAACAGGCAAAAACTTATGCAGAATAAACGGCGATATTGTAACACTATCTCAAGTCAATCTTCTATCATCACAAATCGCCGATGTTCACGGTCAATATGACAATCAATCGCTTTTAAATCCCGATTATCATGTAACTCTGCTTGATTCATACAAGCAGCAGGATACTGTTTGCCTCAAAGAAGATGTCGCAAGTAAGTACAATACATATATCAAGACACGCAAGGATCTTGCCCATCTTCTATCTTTAGAAAAAGAAAGCAAACGAAAACTGGATTTTTATAAGTTTGAATCAGCTGAAATAGAAAAAGCTAATTTAATAATCGGTGAAGATAAAGAATTGCATGATAAAATATCATTATTGCAAAACAGTGAAAAAATATACGATAACATAAGCAAAGCATATCAAGCCATGTATGAAGAATCCCCTTCTGTTATGGAAGGGCTCAATTTTAGTGTAAAAGCACTGGAAGAGATTTCTCCATATGCTAAAAGTATTGCTTCCATAAGCGAAGAATTCAGTGATATTTACTATAGGCTTGAGGATATTTGTCATGAAATTAAAAATGCTAAAGATTCCATTTCTTTCTCACCTTCTGAGCTTGATGAAGCCATTGCAAGACTTGATTTGATAGACGCTCTTAAGAAAAAATACGGATCATCCATTGAAGAAATTCTAAAGTATCAAGAAAATTTACAGAGTCAGCTTTCTATTGCAGAAAACATGGACGAAGAGAAAAAAAATCTGATGCATCAGCTCAAAAAGGCAAAAGATGAATTATTTGAAAGCTGCAATGCCCTCACTTTAAACAGAAAGGAAAAGGCTCTTGAGCTTGAAAAAGCTATTCAAACTGAACTTGTCGACTTAAACTTTAACGATTCACAGGTTAAAATAGCTATAGAGCCTTTAGACGAACCTACAGAAATTGGTTTGGACAAGGTAGAGATACTCATAACCACTAACCGCGGAGAATCATTAAAGCCTCTCTACAAGATAGTTTCAGGCGGTGAAATGTCAAGGATAATGCTGGCTTTCAAAAACATAATAAGTTCATATGACAAAATTCCAACTCTAATATTCGATGAAATTGATAATGGAATAAGCGGCATAACCGCCAGCATTGTAGGTAAAAAACTAAAAGAAATCAGCAGTGATCATCAGATCCTGTGTATAACTCACCTGCCTCAGATAGCAGCATGCGGTGATCATAACTATAAAATATATAAAGATTCAACCGATACCAGCACCTTTACTCATGTTGAATGTCTCAATGAATCCGAAAAAATCAATGAAATCGCAAGACTTCTCGGCGGGACATCAATCACTGAATCTACTATGAAAACTGCAAAGGAACTGATTGAAAATTCTATTTAAATTATGCAAAAAGCCCTAACTTTAGCGTTAGGGCTTTTTTATATTTTCTTTTTGAACAATTCTGATTAATTTTCGAGAAGCATGGACAAATCCCATTCTTCAAGATCTGTGTGCAGCATATGATGTGATATCTTTGACAACGGTTTTTCAAGATATTCTTCATATGTAAGCTGAACCGCAGAATTTTCATGAGAGAATCTTATTCTGTTAGCTTTATCCAAATCGTAAAGCATCTCTCCTCGTTTTTCTGCCATTTCATACCCGTCGCGGAACGGCTGTCCGCCTCCGCCTACACATCCTCCCGGACATGCCATTACTTCTACAAAATCATATTCGACCTCTCCTGCCCTAATTGCTTCAATCAAATCTCTGGCATTGGAAAGTCCTGTTGCAATAGCTACTTTTAGCTTATTGCCTTTGAGATTGAAAGTCTGTTCTCTCCAGCCTTTCATTCCTCTTACATTCTTAAAAGCATCAGGTTCAGGATTTTCTCCTGCTACCAGGTAATATGCACTTCTAAGCGCCGCTTCCATTACTCCGCCTGTAGTTCCAAATATAACGGCAGCTCCGGAGCCTTCGCCGAAGATTGAGTCAAACGGTTCGTCAGTCAAATCTTCAGGCCTTATACTATCGCTTCTTATGAAGCTATCTAGTTCTCTGGTTGTTAACACCAAATCTACATCGCTTCCTTTACCTGAGTCATTTACCTGAGGAACTCCCCTCTCGTATTTCTTCGCAACACATGGCATAATTGAAACAGAAAATACCTTGTTAGGATCTATTCCAAGTTTCTGCGCTATATATGTCTTTGACATTGCTCCAAACATCTGTTGAGGAGACTTGGCAGTAGAGAGATTCTTTACCATATCAGGATACTGTGTTTTAACGAATCTTACCCAGCCTGGACAACATGAAGTAAACATAGGCCATGCATAATCTTCTTTATGCGCAAGCCTTTCTAAAAATTCACTGCCCTCTTCCATTATAGTCAAATCAGCAGAATAATTAGTGTCAAACACATAGTCTATTCCGATCTTTTTAAGTGCACAAACGAGCTTACCCATAGTGCTTTCTTCATCACGCAGACCTATCTGCTCGCCCCAAGCAGTTCTTACAGCAGGAGCAACCTGTGCTATAATAATCTTTTCAGGATCATCTATAGCGTCATTTAAAATATCCCTGTCGTCTCTGCTTCTTAAGGCTCCTACCGGGCAATGAGTTATACATTGACCACACAAAGCACAATCTGCGTCTTGTATATTTAGATTATCAACTACACCTACAGTAGTTCTGTGACCTGTTCCCTGCAAATCCCAAACGCCTAGACTTTGGACTTTTTCACAGATCTGAATACATCTCATGCATTTGATACATTTTGAAGCTTCCCTTATTATAGGCAATTCTGTATCCCAGCGATCTTTTTCAGCAGTATTTTCATATGGATTCATTATTATACCCATATCGTTGGCGATAGTCTGAAGTGAACAGTTACCGCTTCTTACACATGCTGCACAATCTGTTGCATGATCTGAAAGAATCATTTCTACATTTATACGCCTGGTTCTTCTCAGTCTTGGACTATTTGTAATAACTTTCATCCCTTCTCTGCAATCTGTTTCACATGCCGGAACAAGTTTATCCATTCCCTCAACTTCTACAAGACAAACCCTGCATGCGCCTATTGCATTTATTTGTTTAAGGAAGCAGAGATGTGGGATATGTATTCCTACTTTCTTTGCTGCATCCATTATGCTGGTTCCTTCAGGGACTGAGACTTTTTGACCATTAATTACTAATTTTACCATTTAGTATTCCTCCCTCCTCTGAAAGCTCCAAAGCCGTGATAATCGCAACGCATACATCTGGAAGCTTCGTGCATAGCTTCTTCATAAGTCATGCCATATTCAATTTCATCAAAGTCGCTTCCTCTAAGTTTCGCATAACGTTCTCTCATTTCTATTCTACCGCTTGGAGTATGATCTGCCATTTCCGGAAGTGGAATATCAACATTAGCTTCAATTTCATGATTAAAGCCAAGATAAGAGTCTATATTAGCAGCGGCAACTTTTCCTGCTGCAACTGCATTTATAACGGTTGATGGACCTGTTACACAGTCTCCTCCTGCATAAGTTCCATAATTAGCATCTACTACACTGTTCTTTCCGGCTCTGATATTACCTCTGAAGACAGGAATTCCATAGTCCTCAAAGAACTGAATATCAGTTGCCTGACCTATAGCCGAAATGATTATCTGACAAGGCAACTTTTCCTCATCTTCCGACGAATCCATAGGCTTAGGACGACCGCTTTTATCTGCTTTTCCTACGATCTGAGGTTTAACCCAAAGAGCCTTTACATTACCCGCTTTATCTGTCTCAATTCTTGATGGTGCCTTTAGCTGGAACAAACTGCATCCCTCTGCTATAGCACCGTCTATTTCTTCTGACAAAGCTGTCATGTCTTCTCTTCTTCTTCTGTAAACTATAGTAACATCGTTTGCACCAAGACGTTTTGCAGTTCTTGCAACGTCCATAGCTACATTGCCGCCTCCTATTACTATTACAGATTTATTTTCAAAATTAGGCATAGCATCATCGCCTATACCTCTAAGCATTTCTACTGCTGGTATTACTCCTTTAGCATATTCTCCCGGTATACCTATATCCTTGGCATTATGAGAACCGATAGAAATATATGTAGCATCATAATTGTCTCTTATTTCTGCAATAGCCTCAGGAGTTGAAATATCATAATCCAGTTTACATTCTACTCCTGTGGAAAGTATGGCATCTATATCCCACTGCAGTCTTTCTCTAGGAAGTCTGTAGCTAGGAATACCGTATCTAAGCATTCCCCCGAGTTGAGATCTCTTTTCGAATATTGTAACGTGATGTCCCATTATAGATAAGAAATATGCTGCTGAAAGTCCCGACGGGCCTCCACCTATTACTGCAATCTTTTTACCCGTATCGTCCATTTTTTTAGGTACCGGTACATCTCCGCAATGATCAACTGCATAACGCTTAAGACCTCTTATATTAACAGGAGCATCTACAAGGCTCCTTCTGCATCTTCCTTCGCAAGGATGCTCACATATAAGTGCACAAACCGTAGGGAACGGATTGTCCTTTCTTATGAGCTTAACTGCATCATCATATCTTCCCGCTTTAAGAAGCGATATATATCCTGGTACATCAACACCTGCCGGACACATGGCAACACAAGGAACAGGCTGAGCCTGAGTTCTTATGCTAAGCGCACAGGTATGATTTTTTATATGGGATTCAAAATCCTTTCTGTAACCTTCTAATCCTCTAAGAACCATATTAGCCGCTTCTGAACCTATAGCGCAGTCTGCTGAAACACTTATGGCCTTAGCTGTTTTTTCAAGAAGATCTATATCCTCCATCTTCGCATCGGTATCCATATTTAAAATACGATTAATAATGAGCTGTAGTTGACCAAGTCCTACACGGCACGGTGTACATTTGCCGCAGCTCTGTGAATGGCATAAGCTCAAAAAAGATGCTGTCAAATCCACAGGACATTGTCCAGGTGGACTTGCAATGATTCTTCTTTCCAAGTCCTTATGCAGTCCCTCTACCGTCTTTTGGACGATATCCTGGGACTTGATAAAAAGTCTGTTCACTGTTTTTTCTCCTCCATGTCTCTCTTCGTTTTCAGTGATTTAAAATCTACTTCTATTACAAGTATGCTTGCAAGCATGATAACTGCCCCGAAATATGCCTTGGGTGTTAATACTTCACCTGCGATAAAAAATGCAACTATAGCTGCAAACACAGGTTCAAGAGCAAAAATCACGCCTACATGATTTGCTGTAGTATACTGCTGTGCAACAGGTTGGAGAACAAATGCAACACCTGTACAAAATACCGCCAAAAACAGCACTGAACCCCACACTGCCGCAGTGTGTGGAAAATGTGGTTCTTCTACTATAAATGACAATATCAGATTAAGAAGTCCCGTAACTCCAAGCTGAAACACACCGAGCTGATATGCGTCAACTTCTTCTTTGCCTACTGCCTTTTCTGTAAGTATCAAATCTATAGCATATGCAACTGCGCACATAACGCACAGCAAATCTCCTTTTAAATTTTCCATGTTTATGGAAAAGTCATCACCCAACGTCAACAAGGCAATTCCCACAAAACACATGGAAACAGAAATTCCGAGTTTTTTTCCGGGCGCTTTCTTTAAAAACAGCCAATTTATTATAGGCGTAAATATTACTGTCAATGCGCATAAAAACCCTGAATTAGAAAGTGTTGTATATTTGACTCCAAAAGTCGCTCCTATGTATACAAATACCAGCGCTACTCCAACTAATAAGCTGTATTTTAAGGTTGTCTTATTTACTGTAAGAAGTTTTTTCCATGAAATCAGTGATGCAATAACAAATGCGCCAAGAAATCTAAATGCATTGAGCGTAAATGGATCAACCTCTTCAAGGCTTATATCCATAAGCAAATACGATACGCCCCAGCACAACGTTACAAGTATTAACGTTCCATCTGCCTTTAACTGTTTAGACATAAATTTTACATCCTTCCGATTATCAGTTCTAAAGCCAAATTTTGATCTATCAATCCCGTCTTAATATTCCTGTCCGTCTCATATAATTGGCTAAGTATATTTTTTATCTTTTTATAACTCAGTTTATCTGAAGCTGCCAACGCTTTTTTCACGCGATAGCTGTTCACTTTAAGCACTTTTGCTATCTCTTCATAGGACATACTCTCATCTTTAAGTCCCTTTGACTCATACATGAGTTCAAACTGATTGATGAGAAGTCCCAAAAGGGAAAACACTTCACTTCCGCTTCCCCTCATATTATTTAACAACCTAAAAGCCGTATCCTTTTTATTATTATTTATAGCATCTATAAAGTTAAAAGCAAATCTGTCCAAATCCCCGTGAAGAGTCATATCTATATCTTCTCTCTTAACGGTGTTTGCCTCACAATAAGCTATAAGCTTTTTAATATCATTTTCTAAGTTATATATCTTATATTCACTGTCACGATTAAAATACCCTGTTTCATCAATAAAATATTTTAAATCACTTTTAGTTATCTGAATTCCTGACGTCTTAAATCTCTTTTCTGCAAAAGCAGAAATCTGTGTCATATCCAGGCTTGTAAAATTGTAAACTCTACACTGTTTCTTCAGCAATTTTACCAGACTGCTTCCCTCGTCAGGCTTAACACAGGAAAAAACTAAAATTGCCATTTCATTGGGATTATCTATGTATTCATTTAACTGTTTTATCTCTTTTTCGCCAAAGCCCTTACTGTTTTTTTTAATAAGCGGCATAAAGTTCTGAACCCATATTATTCTTTTTTCAGAAAAAATGGATAAAGTGTCGCAAGCTGCAAGGATTACATCAACAGAACTCTCCTCTTCATCAAGCCTAATAAAGTCCATATCTCTCATGTTAGCATCTGTAAACTTATCCGCAAGGGACTTTACTGCCCATTCCGTCAAATATTCTTCACCGCCATACATAAAGATAACAGGAGGAAAATCATTATCTTTTAAATTTTTATGGAAGGTTTGAAATGCATGCTCTGTTTTCGCTTTTCCCATAGCCATATTATAAATTATCCTCCATCATCTCATGGTGCTGTATTTTTCCTTCTTTAAAAGAAAATCCCACGGCACCATGGGTATCATTTCTTAATACTATTATACCTCTTTTACGACATTTTTCAATAATTTTAATATCAGGGTGACCGTAGTTGTTCTTTCCAACTTGAATTACAGCATATTCAGGGGATACCGCATTTAAAAATTCATCAGACGTACTTGTCTTGCTTCCATGATGTCCGACTTTCAAAATATCAGCTTTAAGTTTTTCCTCTTTTCCATAAAATTCTATCATTTTTCTTTCCCCTGCTTCATCCAAATCACCTGTAACAAGTATTTTAAAATTATTAAAATAAACCATAAAGACAGAGCAATTGTCATTTTCGTCCTGAATTTCATCACCTTCCAATGTCAGCGGCCATAATGTCTCAATCTTTACATCTTCTGAAACCGAAAAAGTTTTTCCTGCAGCAATACCGCTTTTCATATTTTTTATCATTCCTTCTTCTTGCAGCTCTTTAAGACCCTTAAAATGATCTGTATGCAAATGGGTCGCTATGGCAAGATCAACATTGCTTACTCTATTCTTCAACAAATATGGTTTTAAAATTTTTTTACCAACGTTATAATCTATCTTTCCTCCGCCATCGATCATAATATTTTTATTCCCGGTTTTTATATGTAAACAGTCTCCCTGGCCAACATTCACAAATACCAAATCGTCATAACTTATAGGCTCATGACTTTTTATCCCTATAAATGCTGCAAATACCGCTGCACAACATATAATTAAACAAATCTTTTTGAATTGTCCTCTAAGGCACATAATTTCAAAATATTCAGATGCCAAGAAAAAAAGACATATATATAATAAAATTACCATCCACAGAGGAGGCGATGTAATATCCCATGATATCTTGCCGTCAAAAGACATGATTTCATTAATACGAATTATTACATACGCTAAAGAGTCAGTAATAATCTCTAAAAATTCAACATTACCAAGAACATAGTAAGTTATAAATCTTAAAAGGGAAAACGGAACAATTATACCTGCAAGATAAACCACAGGTATATTTGCTGCAAATGATGACAAAGAAAAATAATTAAATACGTATATTTGATACAAACAAAGTCCTAAGTTTACAGATATCATTACAGCTATGCTGTCAGGTATGCCTGATGGCATCCGCTTAAGAAAAAAAGCAATAGACGTTACTGCAATAAAAGACATCTGAAATCCTGTGTTGAATACAACATACGGATTTTGGACAATCATTATTAGCGCTATAAACGACCCTGCTGTCAGCATGTCATATCTTCTGTCTCTATATGATGCATACACAGCCATTATAATCATGCAAGAAGCTCTTACAGCGGATATACTCCACATGGACAGAAAACAATAAGTAAACAATATCATCGCTACAACAGCAAGAGATAATAAACTCTTTCTTTTTCCTATAAGTTTCTTAATCCAAATATATAAAATACCTACATGTAATCCACTTACCGCAAGAATATGCGCCGTTCCATTATTGCGAAATTCTTCATATATATCCTCATCAAGAAAATCTGTTTCACCAAATAAAAGCCCCATCAAAATTCCTCTGCTCTCTTCCGATACAGAAAGAGAAAATGAATATCTTGCTTTCAAAAGCCTCTGCTGCAAATTATTTATTAACCCAGACGAAGATTCTTCAATATATATTTCTTTAATACTGCCTTTTCCAGTTATTCCTCTGCTCAAAAGATGTTTCCTATAATCAAAACATCCCGGATTACTTGCTGCTTCAGGTGTATTTACTGTACATTCAAATTTAACAAAAGCTTTAAATATCTGCCACGGCTGTATATCAGACTCATAGAGATTAATAAGCACGTTGCTTCTGCCCTTTATCTCTTTTCCATCAGCCTTATTTACATTTATGACAAATGAAATTTTTTCTTCATCATAAGATTCTATGCTTACTATTTCACCCTCGTACGATACTTCTTTATCCCTATATTCCTCAAGATTGTCATGTATAAGTGAAACATCTGAATAATAAAAAATAACTATGGCAAAAATTATCATTATTACAAATAAAAAAAGTTTGCGCCTCAATAGAATTTTCCTTTCCATATCTATGCATCAAACCAATTTACATTATATTACTTTTTTTGATTTATTACAATATAAAATACTTTTACATGATTAAACAATATTTCTTAACTTTACTATTGTTATATGGTATAATGAACACACGATAATATTTACGGCGTTGCCGCAAGGAAGCGTTCATTGAATCACAGCGACATATCCTTGCAAGCTGTGGTATAATAGATATAATTATTGCAGAAAGCGGGTGATAATTTGAGTAATTATGATGATTTAAACGTTACAACAAAAAATAACAATGAAGAAGTCACTCATAGATCGAGAACAAAAAAGAAGCAAAATTCATCTTCTAGCAAAACAAAAAAGAGGACAAGTTCTGCTTCTGCAAAAAATAAAAAATCGAGTGATACAAACACTGAGGATAAAAGCAAAAAAAACAAGAAGTCTTCTAAAGTAAATAAGAAGAAAGTTCTGAAAATTTCATTGTGCGTAATATTAGCTTTAATTTTGATTGCTATCATTTATGTTGCATCAGTAATAATGAGAGCTCCTAAAATTGAAACCGATAATATTTACAGTTTGCTATCTCAAAGCTCCGTCATCTACGACGACAAGGGGAACGTAGTAGATACGGCTTTCGGTGATCAAAACCGTACTATCGTAGAGATAGGCCAAATCCCTAAACACACCAGATATGCTTTTATTGCGCTTGAAGATAAAACTTTTGAAAAGCACCACGGATTCAATATAATAAGAATTTTCGGCGCAATCAAAGATGCGGTTTTCAGCGGCGGCAGCATCGGCGGAACAAGTACCATAACACAGCAGCTTGCCAGAAATCTATACCTTGAGGATCAAATGTTTGAAAGATCTTTAAGCAGAAAGATTACAGAGGCTTATTATGCTATAATTTTAGAGAGGGAGCTTACAAAAGATCAAATCTTAGAAGCTTATCTTAATACTATTAACTTTGGCTGCGGCTTTGGAATTCAAACAGCTTCTCAAGCTTATTTTTCAAAAGATGTTGAAGATCTTACTATAGCTGAATCTGCGGCTTTAGCAGCAATACCTCAAATGCCTTCAGAATTTACGCTGATAAAAACAGTATCTGCAAGCGAAGTCACGGAAGATACTCCTAACCTTATAACCAAAAATGGCGGGTATGCATACCTTTGGAACGATTCAGGCAAAGAAAGAATGGCTACATGTTTATATTTAATGCATGAACAAGGTTATATAACTGATGAAGAGTATGAAGGTGCTAAGAAAGTTGAAATAAAAGATATCGTAAATCCTAACTTAGATGCTCTTAATACAGTTTCAAACTACTTTGCAGATTATGTAATTCAAACCATAATAGATGATTTGGTAGAGCAAGGTGGATATACTAGAGAAAAAGCCAGTGAAATGGTATATAATGGCGGTCTTCGCATATACACTACCATGGATTCACAAGCTCAGTCTGTTATTGAGAAAGAGTTTGATAACAACAGAAATTATCCTTCTATCGTAGGATATTCTAAAGACTCTGCCGGTAACATAAAAGCTTCCAATGGCAACGTTCTTTTATACGCATATTCAAACTATATAAACTCTGATAGTAAATTTGTGCTGGGCTCTGATGAATATAAGAAGAACGACGATGGTTCTATCACGATATATGCAGGTAAAAGACTTAACATATATAATACCACTGTACAGGGGGAAACAGACTACAGCGTTGAATTTAAAAATATGTATCTAATAGAAGACGGAATCTTCTATTCCATAAACGGAGGATATCTAAATATCCCTCAAAAATATAAATCGAGAGATAATGATGACAATTTAGTTGTATCTGCTGAGTTTTTCAATGACTATCCTGCTTTCTTTGAGGAATCAGATGGAAAACTTATAACCAATCAATATACACTAAATCAACGTGTCATTCAACCTCAGTCCGCTATGGTTATAGTAGATAATAAAACCGGTCAAGTAAAAGCTATGAGCGGAGGTCGTAAGACTTCAGGAAGAATGTTATTTAATAGAGCAACCTCTACTCGTCAGCCTGGTTCATCTATCAAACCTCTGGCTGTGTACTCTGCTGCATTGCAAAAGAGTTTTGATCTCGTTGAAAGCGGCGAAACCTTCACTTTTACAGACAATGGTTTTGATAAGCAAGGAGACAAACTTTGGGGTAACTACCTGACTGCAGCTTCAATAGTTGACGATGAGCCTACTACTATTAACGGCAAATCATGGCCTAAGAACTCCTATAGTGGAAATTCCGGTCTTTATACATTCAGACGTGCACTGCAACAGTCAGTAAACGTTTGTGCCGTTAAAATTCTGGCACAAGTAGGTGTTGACTACTCTGCCGATATATTAGAAAAATTCGGTATAACATCCCTAACAGATAACGATAAAAACTTAGCTGCTTTGGGACTTGGAGGTATGGCAAACGGAATTTCACCTCTTGAAATGGCAAGTGCCTATACTACATTTGTAAATAATGGTACTCATATAAGCCCTACTGTATATACAAAAGTAACTACAAGAACAGGTGATATTCTGCTAGAACCTAAAATTACAAAGACCGAAGTTTTAGATCCAGGAGTTGCATGGATTATGCGTGATATACTAAGAACAGTTGTTACTGAAGGTATAGGCTATCCTGCTGCTATTCCGGGAGCTTCCGTAGGTGGTAAAACCGGTACTACAGACAGGCAGGATAATATTTGGTTCTGTGGTTTTACTCCAAATTACAGTGCTGCACTGTGGATAGGAAATGATTCTAATCTCAATTTATCCTCTGCTTCCAATGCTACTGCAAGTCTCTGGGGAAAAATCATGAGTCAAGTTCAAAATGCTCAAGGCGGCTCATATTCAGCTAAACCTGATAATGTAATCCAAGTAGCAATAGATACGAAGAGCGGTCTGCTTGCAACCAAAGCCAGTGGAGACCATGTGAGAAGTGAATACTTTATTAAAGGAACTGAACCTACTGAGGAAGATAATGTTCATCAAACTGTAGAAATTTGTGCAGACAGTGGTTTCTTAGCTACGCCTGTATGTCCTCATAAAAAGACAAAATCAGGCATAATGAGACCTTATATTCCAAATGATAGAGTCGGAGACATAAAGAGTGAGCTTCCTCACTACTATTGTAATCTCCATAATCCCGATCCATATACAGACTACCCTGCTAAGCCGGGAAGCACCGTTACTATAATTCAGACTCCGCCGGTAACTGATCCTTCAGAAAATAATCCTAAACCTGATCCTGAAGTACCGGATAAACCTAACGGAGATAAGGATAAGGATAACGAGGAAAACAATGGAAATAAAGAACCTATAGTAGATTCTGCGCAAGGCAATAAAAATTAAACAAAAAGGAGATGCTTGATATGAGCATCTCCTTTTTAATTGTTTATAAACTTTTGAACTCTTTAATCCTTGTCTGTATATTTTGTGCACCAAACACTGCTGAACCGGCCACAAGCATATCAGCACCTGCTTTTAATATAGTGCCTGCATTATCAAGAGTAACTCCCCCGTCAACTTCAATAATAAAATCTAAATTTTGTTCATTCCTCAGCTTGTCCAGTTGCTTTATCTTTTTAAGAGAAGAATCTATAAATTTTTGGCCTCCAAATCCTGGATTAACAGACATTATCAAAACTAAATCTAAATCTGCAAGTATATCTTCAAGAACAGATACTGGAGTAGCAGGATTAATAGATACTCCTGCTTTTATGCCAAAACTTTTTATGTGCTGCAAAGTTCTATGAAGATGAAAACATGCTTCTTGATGTACCGTAATATACTCGGTCTTATCTGTCACAAAATCATCTATATAATTATCAGGATTTTCAATCATAAGATGAACATCATAATTTAAATCTGTATGATTATTAAGGCTTTTCATTACATTAGAACCAAAACTTATATTTGGAACAAAATGTCCATCCATAACATCAACATGGATTATATCTGCTCCTCCCTTTTCAATTTCAGATACAGAATATGCAAGATTTGCAAAATCTGCTGATAATATAGATGGGGCTAACTTAAACATGTCATCAATACCTTTCCTGATAAACTCAATACTTTTTCTTTTTTTTCAATTCTTCCTCGTTATAGATGTACGATTTATATCGTAACTGGTGTATCTCACCTGTAGATACTGCTTCTCTTACAGCGCATCCCGGTTCTTTTAAATGTCTGCAATTATCAAACTTACACTGTCCCTGATATTTGTCAAATTCAGGATAATAGTGTGCAAGCTCTTCCGGTTCTATGTCATTTATTTCAAGGGAGGTAAATCCAGGAGTATCAAATATTATACCGCCTCCGTCAACATGAAATATTTCAACATGTCTTGTCGTATGTCTGCCTCTCTCAGTTTTTTGACTTACTTCCCCTGTTTCCATATCAGCACTCGGATGAAGTGCATTCAAAATAGAAGATTTTCCTACACCTGATGGACCTGCCAATGCTACTTTATTTTCACGTATAACAGATTTAAGATCCTCTATTCCCATTCCAGTCTTACTGCTTACAAGCACTACATTATAAACACCTCTATATATATCTGCTATCTTTGTAATCTCTTCGTCAGATGCAAGATCACATTTGTTAATGCATATTATAGGCTCTATATTATGCAATTCAGCATTTACAAGGAATTTATCTATAACGGGATAATTAGGTTCAGGCTTATGTGCTGCAAATACTACTAAAAACAAGTCTATATTAGCAATAGGCGGCCTTATAAAAGAATTTTTCCTCGGTAATATACTATCGATAACACCCTTTTTCTTCTCAAAATCAATAATTTGTACGTCGACTTCATCACCTACACACAAAGTAATTCCCTGCTTTTTAAAAATACCTCTGCCTTTTGCTTCTATGATTCCAATGGCGGTTTTTATATAATAAAAACCGCCTATTCCCTTTACAATTAAACCTCTCATGCTTTTTAATATTTACTCATCTCCGGAAGAATCACCATCGTCGCCTTGCGAATCTCCGCCGGAGCCGTTTCCGCTTCCGCCTTCTCCTCCGGTAGATTCAACACCTTTACTTATTACCATGCTTATAGATGTACCTTCTTCAAGCTCACTGCCGGCTTTTAGTTCATTTCCATTTGAATCTGTAATTCTTATAACAATATTTTTTGCATAAGTTGAATTTTCTTCATATGAAAAACTTCCGTTAACTTTAAATCCTGCTCCTGCAATCTCAGCTATAGCTGTATCCTTATCCTTACCTATTACAGAAGGGATTTCTTTCATCTCTTTTCCCTTGCCGTCGCTTATTTCTATATCAATTTTAGTGCCTGCGTCCGCAGTAGAGCCGGCATTTATGGACTGTGATATGATTGTACCCTCAGGCTTAGTACTTACTACCTGCTTTACCAGCCCAAGCTCAAAGCCAAAGCTTTCCAGATATCTTTCAGCCTCTTTATAATCCATATCTATTATTCGAGGTACAACACCGTTCTTTTTACCAAGACTGATATTTACCTTTATCACTTTGCCTTCTGCTACTTTAGAGCCTGCGCTCGGACTTTGCGAAGTTATAAGTCCTTCCTCTTGATCAGGGCTATATACTTTCTCGCCCTCTTCTATTTTTAATCCAAGGTTTTCAGCCTCTTCCTGAGCCTCTTCTAAAGTCTTGCCTGTAAAACTAGGAACTTCTATCTCATCAGTTGTGCCGCTAAACCATCCCATCATAAATCCAAGACCCACAACTCCGGCTATGAGAATTATAACTGCGGCAACGATTATAAATATTTTAGTTTTATTTATAGGCTTTTTATGATCAACATCTACAGTCTTTTTTTCTTCTAAGGCTTTGTAATATTCTTCTGCATCGTCCTCAACTTTTTTGCTTTCACCACGATCTGTAAAGGCCGAATTTCCTATTACTTTAGTTATAAAGTCTATGTTATCAAGATCTTCTATCATTTCTTCTGCCGAGGCATAACGATTTGTTTGATACTTGTCTGTAGCCTTTGCAATTACTCTCTCAAGCTGAGGCGGAATACCATGTACCTTCTCAGAAACGGGAGGAATCGTATCATTTATGTGCATGAGAGCAATGCTTATCGGATTATCTCCATCAAAAGGCACCTTTCCTGTAAGCATTTCATAAAGCACTATACCAAGAGAATATACGTCTGACCTTTCGTCTACATATGCTCCTCTTGCCTGCTCAGGAGAAAAATAATGCACAGAACCCATTATTTTTTCTTTACCCTCTGCAATGCTTTCTTTACTTACTGCCATTGCTATACCAAAATCTGCAAGCTTGGCAGTTCCCGAACTTGTAATCAAAATATTATGAGGTTTTACATCTCTATGTATAATCTGATTTCTATGTGCAAGATCCAAGGCTGAAGCTACTTGCTTAGTTATACTTATAGCTTCCTTATACTCTATCCTGCCTTTTTCTTCTATTACCTGACTCAAAGATTTGCCATCTATGAGTTCCATCACTATAAAATGTATATTTCCTTCTTTGCCTACATCGTAAACATTAACAATATTAGGATGTGAAAGTCCAGCAGCAGCTTGTGACTCTTTTCTGAAGTTTTCAATAAATTTCTCATCCTTAGTAAATTCAGGTCTCAAAATTTTAATAGCGACATATCTGTTTAAAAGTCTGTCTTTAGCCTTATAAACTATAGCCATACCGCCTTCGCCTATTTTTTCTATAAGTTCATATCTTCCTACTAGTAGCCTATTGCTCATGAATATCTTCCTCCGTCACCCTAAGGCATATAACTGTAATATTGTCATGTCCCCCGTTGCTGTTAGCCTTCTCAATCATTCTATTACAAATATCTGACATAGATTCATTTTCTTTTATAATATCTATCATTTCTGGATTACTTACCTCATCATAAAGGCCATCTGTACATACCAAGAATATATCGCCTTTAATAATATTTAATTGATAAAAATCCGGTTCAACTGTACTATCTGCCCCCAAAGCCTTAGTAATTACATTTTTTCTGTCATCTATGGCCGCTTGTTCTTCCGAAATTATACCGGCCTTAAGCAGAGTATTTACATAAGTATGATCTTCTGTCAGCTGAGTCAGTTCTTCGTCCCTATAAAGATAAACTCTGCTGTCCCCTATATTGGCAATATAAGCTCTACCCTCTTTTGCGTATACTACGGCAATGGTAGTAGCCATTCCCTTGTTTTCTTCGTATTTTAAAGCCTGGTTAAATATCTTTTCATTGGTTTTATCAAGGCAATCCTGCAAATAGTTTACAACTGCGTACTTATTGGTTGCTTTCTCTATAGGATTACTCGCTATGTAGTTGGCAATTTCACTTACGGCGGTTCTGCTTGCTATTTCTCCCGCATTGCCTCCGCCTACTCCGTCTGCAACCAAATATACGTTATCCGGAAGCAGTATAAAACAGGCGTCTTCATTATTGCTTCTCCTAAGTCCTTTATCAGACTTAAATCCAACCTCCATATATCCTCCTTAGTTCCCCTTTTTCATCATCTTACATATAAAAAATCCATCAACATCATCTGTCGGTAAGAATTGTCTTTTCTCTATTATCTCATATTCCCTGTGACTTTCAAGAAAATTTTCTATCTGCCTGTCATTCTCATTTTTATTTATAGTACATGTGCTGTATAACAATGTACCGCCAATCTTTACATATTCTGAGGATTTAAAAAGAATCTGCCTTTGTATACAAATAAGTTCTTTAATATCCTCAGAAGACTTATACTTTATCTCAGGTTTCTTTCGTATTACTCCAAGCCCTGAACAAGGTGCATCTACCAAAACACAATCAGCCTTTTCTTTAAAGCTGTCATCTCCTTTTATACCGTCTATAAGCCTAGTACTTACTATATCTATTCCTAATCTTTTCGCCTGCTCTCGTATAAGTTTAAGTTTATGGTCATAAACATCACATGAAATTATTGTTCCCTGATTGTTCATCATCTCTGCAATGGCAGATGTTTTTCCTCCGGGAGCCGCACAAGTGTCTATAACCATATCCTGTGGTTTAGGTTTTAATATTTCACATGCCATAACTGACGCTTCATCTTGTACAGAAAACAATCCATCGTTATATTCTTTAGTATCAATAAGGGATTTGCCTCGAACGTATAAAACTCTATTTGAGAATTTTCCTCTTCTTGTCTTAAACCCAAGGGTGTCAAGACGACTTTCCATCTCTTCCAAACTTATCTTAGTCAGATTTATTCTTATGCACAGTTCTGCTCTCATATTGGAAGCTTTTAAAAGACTTTCCAAAATGTCACTTCCATATTGCGCTTCCCACATATTTATTATCCACAGGGGAAAAGAATATTTGATGGAAAGATACTCTTTATAATCATCACTTGGCAAAGATATTTGCTTTTTCTTTTTGAGATATCCTCTTAAAACTCCGTTTATAAATCCTTCACGTCCTTTACAAACCTTTTTTGCAATATTCACGGTTTCATTCAATGCCGCATATTCGGGAACGCTATTCATAAACATTAGCTGATAAAGTCCCAGTCTCAAAAGAACTTTTTCTCTAATTTTTACTCTCTCTATTCCTGATGGAATCAAACAATTCAAATAATAGTCGAGCAACATTTTATTTTCTAAAACGCCATATGCAAGCTCCCTTACAAATGAAGTGTCATCAGGATTATTTTCATTTATAAATTTGTTTATAATCAAATTGGAAAAAGAATTTTCTTTTTCTATCTCAAGTAGTATTTGAAAAGCAGTCTTTCTGCTAAGATCCATTAATCTCTTCCTCTCAGCGCCAATATTCTAAGAAGATTGGCTATTGCAACTGTAAGAGAAGCTACATAAGTCATAGCGGCAGCTCCTAATACTTTTTTTGCGCCTCTATCTTCCTCTTCATCAATTATATTTTGCATCTCCATCTGCTTAAGAGCTCTTCTGCTGGCATCAAACTCCACAGGCAGTGTTATGGCATGAAAAGCAATCACTGTAACAAAGGCAATTACTCCTATATTAAACAACAAATCACCCATATAATAATTGGTATATAAAAGACCTATACCTACTATAATCAATATCCAGCTTAAACTTGAAGCTATATTCACTATTGGAACTATACTGTTTCTTATTTTAAGCGGAGCATATGACGTAGCATGCTGTATTGCATGTCCGGCTTCGTGACAGGCAACGCTGACAGCCGCTACCGAATTCACTCCATATACAGACTGAGATAATCTCAGCACTCTCTTTCTTGGGTCATAGTGGTCTGTCAAATTACCATTTATTTTTTCTATTCTAACATCATTAAGGCCATTAGCATCAAGAACTGTTCTGGCAGCTTCTGCTCCTGTAATGCCTTTATTATTTCTTACTTTTGAATATCTTCTAAAATTAGAATTTACTTTTGCCTGTGCAATCATTGTAATGATTATTGCAGCAAACAAAAAAATCACAGACACATTATATGGCATAAAATCCCTCCTATTTATTTACATCAATACAGCACAGTGCCCTCTGCAATATTATGTCCTCTCAAATAATCTCCTGCTTTCATTCTCTTTTTTCCCGGAGCCTGAAGTTCTGTTACTATGAGAACTTTTCCGCCGCAGACCACTTTTAACCCCTCATTATCCGCTGAAACAACACTACCGTTTACGGCATTATCTTTAATATCTGTAGCCACTGCTTTCCAAAACTTCATAGGCTGTCCATCATACTGGCAAAACGCTCCGGGCCATGGATCAAATCCTCTTATCAGCCTTTCTATTTCTTCAGGAGTTTTATTAAAATCTATTTCGCCGTCTTTTTTTAAAATTAATCCTGCATAAGTAGCTTTGCTGTCATCCTGTTTTTTTGGAACAACCTGTCCTGATACAATTTCATCCATCGTTTTAATCAATAGACGTCCTCCCAAATCTGAAAGGACTTTTGTCAGCTGACTTGCATTTAGATCTCCTATTTCAACAGATGCAGAAGACAGCATATCTCCTGTATCAAGGCCTTTTGCCATCTGCATAATTGTTACTCCTGTCTCTTTTTCACCTGTAACTATGGACATTTGAATAGGCGAAGCTCCCCTAAGTTTAGGCAAAAGAGATGCATGAACGTTTATACAGCCGTATTTGGGCAGATTTAGAACTTCTTCAGGCAAAATCTGACCATAAGCAGCGACCACTATTATATCAGGTTGTTCATTTTTTAAAATATCTAAAACTTCCTGATTACTTTTTATTCTTTCAGGCTGAATGACTATGGTATTATGTTTAAGCGCCAATTCTTTTACAGGCGTAAACTGGACTTTCTTTCCTCTGTCCTTAGCTCTGTCAGGCTGCGTAAATACCATACAAACTTCATTGCTGCTTTCATACAAATGTTCAAGCACATCAGCAGCAAAATCAGGAGTCCCCATAAAAACTGTTTTCATAGATTATCACCTTCTATTATTATTGCTCTTCTTCCAAATAAGTATCCTCTGATGCGTTTCTTACATTGGTAGCTTTATCAATATACAATATTCCGTCAAGATGATCATTCTCATGACACATAACTCTTGCATCAAAATCATGAAACTCATATACTTGCTTATTTCCATCCAAATCAAGAGCTTCAATCTTAATATAATCAGGTCTTTCTACAGTGCCTATCATTCCGGGAACGCTCAGACACCCTTCATCGTCAATTTGACTTCCGCTTTGCTCAAGTATTACGGGATTAATCATATAATACACTCTTCCCGGTTCAGGCTCTGCAACAAACATTCTTCTCATGACTCCAACCTGAGGCGCTGCAATGCCTACACCGAACTGATCTCTCATAGTCTCAAGCATATCTTCCATAGTAGTTCTGATTCTATCAGTTACTTCAGAAACTTCCCTACAATGTTTTCTCAATATATCGTCCCCTTCAAGGACAACATTTCTTAATGCCATATTTACCTCCGCATCAATAAGTACTATATGGATTAACATCTATATCCATATTACAATCAATCTTTTCTTCCACAATAATCTTGTTAAAATTATCAAGAAAATACACATATTCGTTGCGCTTTCCCCTAGGACATTTTATCAATATATAAAATCTTACAGCGTCTTTTCCCTTAAAATTTAAAGCAACCTGAGGTGAAAGAATATTTACTTTTTCATCACCTTTCAATGCGTTTTCCATATATGCCTTGCATCTTTCTCCGCAGGAAACCGCTAACGCTCCGTCTTCAGATGTAAAGTTAACCATTATCAAATCGCTGAAAGGCGGATAGTTCATAAATTCTCTTAAGAGTATTTCCTGTCTGAAAAACTCCTCATAATCATGATGTGCAGCACTTATAAGTGCATAATTATCAGGTTCGTAAGTCTGTATAATTACTCTTCCTCTTCTATCGCCTCGCCCGGCACGTCCTGCGGCCTGCGTTATCAGCTGAAAGGTTCTTTCGGACGATCTGTAATCCGGTATATTTAAAGTCGTATCGGCTGCAATAACTCCTACTAAACCCACATTATCAAAATCAAGACCCTTTGCAACCAGTTGGGTTCCTATAAGCACTTTTGTATCACCCTTTGCAAAGGCTCCTAATATTCTATCCAGATCTTTTCTGGTCTTAAGTGCATCTATATCAAGTCTATCCGTTTCTACTCCGGGGAAATATTCGTTTACAGCTTCTTCTACTTGCTCCGTACCGATCCCAAAATATTTTATATAAGAACTTTCGCACTCAGGACAAAATTTAGGTATCTCAAAAGATTTGCCGCAATAATGACATAACAATTTATTTTTGCTTTTATGATACGTAAGCGAAATCCCGCAGTCAGGGCATTTCATAACTTTGCCGCAGCTTCTGCAAGAAACAAAATTAGCATATCCCCTTCTATTTTGAAGCAATATAACTTGCCTTCCCTCTTCCAGTTCTTCTCTAATACCGCTATAAAGTTCTCCGCTGAATATAGAAGTATTTCCCTGCTTAAGCTCTGCTCTCATATCCACTATGGATACCGATGGCAAAGGAGTATTGTTATATCTATGTTCAAGTTTAAGAAGCTTATATATTCCTTGTTCTACCCTTGAATATGATACTACTGACGGAGTTGCGCTTCCCAAAAGCAATATTCCATTGTAATAGCCAAGGCGTTTTAAAGCTATATCCACAGTATCATATTTAGGGGTCATATCAGCTTTATAACTTCCTTCATGTTCTTCGTCCATAACAATAAGGCCGATATTTTGCAGAGGAGCAAAAACTCCCATCCTGGCCCCTACAACGATCTTAGCTTTTCCTATCTTAATCCTCTTCCATTCATCATATCTTTCCCTGGGAGTAAGTTTACTATGCAATACGGCTAAATTGTCCTTGCCAAATCGGCCGGCAAATACTTCTATTACTTGTTTTGTTAAAGAAATTTCCGGCACCAGCATTATTGCAGTTTTTCCTATAGCAATAGTCTTTTCTATAGCCTCAAGGTAAAGTTGTGTTTTGCCGCTTGCAGTAACTCCATGAAGCAAAAAATTCATTTGCTCTCCTGATTTCACAGCTTTTTCTATTTGCTCCAATGCTTTTTGCTGTTCAAAGGTAAGAGCATCAGGCTTTTTATATCTTCCTTTGATGTTTTTGTACGGTTCTTTGGCCTTGCCTTCTTTAGGATCTTTTCCTTTGACCGTAAAACATTTAAATGCGTCGTAATACTTTATACCATATCGCTGCTTCATCCAAAGCGCGGTTTTGACCATTTCTTCTGTAAGAAATTCTCTCTCTGTGACTTGAAAAATCTCTTTGATTTTATCTTCCTCATATTGAGGGCTTGAAACAAGCTGACACACTATAGCTTCTTTTTTACTGTTATATTTGCCAAACGGCAGCAAGACCAAATCTCCTACATGCACTGTTTCACAAGTTTTATATGTAAAAAGAGTATCGATATATTTACTTTTATTATTTACAGCCACATTGATATAAATCATATTTTTCCTTTACAGCAAGTGGATATTATGTTCCTTACACGTTTCTACCATATCCTTAGGCCATACGGAAGCCTGTACTTCACCTATATGAGCTTTTCTCAAGAAGTACATGCACAGTCTGCTCTGACCTATTCCTCCGCCTATGGTATATGGAAGCCTTTCTTCTAAAACAGCCTTCTGAAATTCAAGCTCAGCTCTTTCTTCGCAGCCTTCTGCTTTAAGCTGCTTTGCCATAGCATCTTTATCTACTCTTATACCCATAGAAGAGATTTCAAATGCTCTATCTAAAACATCATTCCAAAGTATTATATCTCCGTTAAGTTCCCAATCATCATAATCAGGTGAACGTCCGTCATGCTTCTTTCCTGAAGCAAGTTTTCCGCCTATTTTCATTATGAAAACTGCTTTATGTTCCTTAGTTATGGCATCTTCCCTTTCCTTAGCTGTCATAGAAGGATACATATCCTCAAGCTCCTGAGTGGTTATAAAGAAAATCTCATTCGGGAGTTCTGTCTTTATATCTCTATAAAGTCTGTTTACATAGTCGCCTAAGTTTTTAACAGAATTATAAATAGTCATAACTGTCTCTTTGAGATACTCTTCTGTTCTCTGTTCCTTAGTTATAACCTTTTCCCAGTCCCATTGGTCCACATATACAGAATGTAAATTGTCAAGTTCCTCATCTCTTCTTATTGCATTCATATCTGTATATATTCCATGTCCGGGTTCTATACCATATTTACCAAGAGCCATTCTTTTCCACTTTGCAAGTGACTGTACTACTTCTACTTCCAGCTCGTCTATATCTTTAAGTGTAAATTTAACTCTTCTTTCCACGCCGTTTAAATTATCATTAAGACCTGTGGTAGGGTCTACAAATAAAGGTGCGGACACTCTCCTAAGGTTAAGCCCATAAGCCAGCTCCTGCTGGAAATAATCCTTAATCTTTTTGATTGCTCTCTGACTTTCCATCAGATCTATAAGAGAATCATAGTTCTCAGGTAAAATTAAATGTGACATAAGTTTCCTCCAATCTATTATTTAGAAAAACTGCAACCGCAGTAATTTTGTCTATACAAACCATATTCTTTAGACATCTGTATACTTCTCTGGAATCCGGCCTTTTTCTTAAAGTCAATATCCAAAAATTCAAGTCCATATTTTTCAGCAAGTTCACATCCTATAGCCGAAATTAAATTGTAATTTTTATGCGGACTTACAGTAAGAGTCGTTCCAAAAATATTATTACCTGTACGAAGTGCTGCTAATGCGGTTCTATCCATTCTTAGCTTAAAACATTCCGTACATCTATTGCCTCCTTCCAGTTCCTGTTCCAGTCCCCTTGCTACATTATAAAATTCCTCGGTAATATATTCTCCCTCTATGAATTCTACTTTATCTTCTTCAGGGACTTTTTCGTTATATATATTTAAAAATTTGATTTGATTTTCTTTGCGAAGTTCATATTCTTCTCTGTCAGTTATGTTTGGATTATAAAAAAATACTGTTATCTTATAATCTCCTATAAGCCTTTCTATGCAAGCTGTACTGCAAGGTCCACAACAAGAATGAAGAAGCAGTCTGTTCTTTGTAACTTTAACTTCCGGATCAATGTTAAATGGTTGTTCTATACAATTTATTTCATTTATCAATTGGCTATCAGCCTGGGATTTTTTCATATGCTTCCTCCTTTCTTTTTAATACTACGTGTCTCTTGCAAAACAAACGTTAATATCGTATTATTTGTTATATGCGAGTCCATGTTGACCAAAATTTTCATTTTTACGTAAAATGTCAACAATTTGCTTATTTTTCGCACATAACAATCGATTCTGCCAAAATATATTGACAAAATTGTTGATTATACAATAGTTTTTACAACATTTGAGCAATTTCTTTGACTTTTTGACATAGTTTTGTTGATTTTAGACAAAACCATTATCCTATTCAACATAAGCACGAATAAATAATAACAATAATTATACCACAATAAACATTCAAATTAAAGGATTTAAAGTAATATGAGCCAAATTTTTAATGAAAAAATTCCATCTTTTTTTGGTGATAAACGTTTCTATTCTGCCGATGCATGGCTAAAAAACTATTTTGGTCAAAAGACCATCAAACTTTCTATTGACGGAGGTTTTACCTGCCCTAACAGAGATGGTACTAAAGGTATAGGCGGATGCACTTTTTGTTCTGATACCGGTTCAGGTGAATTTGCATCTTCTATAGATGAACAGATAGAACTTTATAAGAAAAAGTGGCCTAATGCAAAATATCTTGCTTACTTTCAAAACCATACAAATACTTATGCTGGAGTCGATGTTTTAGAGCACAAATATTATGACATATTATCAAATGAAAAAATTGAAGGGCTTGTAATAGGTACCCGCCCTGACTGTCTCTCAGAAGACGTACTGAATTTGCTGGAACGAATAAATAAAACTCATTTTTTATGGGTTGAACTCGGACTACAAACCATACACCAAAAGACAGCAGAAAACATAAATAGATGCTATGACCTTGAATGCTTTGATAACGCCGTATCTGAGCTGGCCAAACGCAATATAAAATTTGTAGTTCATCTCATTCTTGGGCTTCCAGGTGAAACTGAAGAAATGATTTTAGAATCAGTAAAATATGTTTCTTCCATAAAAGGTCTGTTTGGAATCAAACTACACCTTCTTAATATAGTAAAAGGTTCAACAATGGAAACGACTCATAGAGATTATATGCCTTTTGATTCCATAGATTCTTATGTAAATATCGTCGTCAAATGTCTGGAAATCATACCTTCCAGCATAACAATCCACAGACTGACAGGCGATGCACCGCGCCCTATATTAATAAATCCGCCATGGAGTTTCAATAAAAGAACAATTTTAAACAGAATAAATGAACAGCTTAGTTTAAGAGATACTTGGCAAGGTAAAAAAAGTGAATGAAATTACAAAAAGGACCTTAGGTTCAAACGCTAAAGTCCTTTTTATTTATCATTCTATGATGATTTCATATCTTTTGTCTATCTCTTTCTTCTAATAATCTTAACTTGAAGAACTATCACGGCTCCCAAAAGAACTGCCGCAGTTGCTCCTAAAGCTACAAACAAAATAGTATCAGTTCCAAATTTCTTTTCCTCATCTTTAGAAACATTATCTTTAGAAGCAGATGCTTTTTCATAAGCAATTATTTCTTCTGCTGTAAGCGAAGTAGAGTTTCTAAATTGGTCTTTTTCCTCATCATAGAAAAACCACTTTTCATCTCCGGTTTCGCTGTCTTTTAAGAGCGCAAGAGTGTATCTCAGTTCCTTATCCGTAAATACCGGAATTTCATATTCGCCAAATTTTGCAGTAGTCATGGTGAATCCATGAGGAACCTCTTTATTATCATAACTCTCAACAATAGTGTATTTTTTCTCGCCTATGGTAGTCTCAAGTACTTCCGGTCTCTTATTATCGTCGTCATTATCATTATCGTCGTTATCATCCGGATCATCATTATCACTTGAATTTCCATCAGCTCTATATATATTTATGGTATAAGTCTTTGTCTTACCATTTTGGGCTGTTACTGTAATCTTTCTCACATTATGACCTACAGAAAGATTTGCTGAACCGCTTACTGCAAGCCTGGCGTTAGGATCTTGCGTATCTGCACTCATCGTACATGTAGTAACGTCATTTCCTACATTGACTCTGTATTCAGTCGTATTTGCCGAAAATGACGGTGAAAGGCTTCCTGATGAAACTCTAAGATAAGATAGATTCGCATTACTTGAAGCTGAAGTTGATGGATTTGTTACACTAACACTAGTACTTTTTGAAGATACGCTTAACTCTTGTCCATCATAATTTACAACTCCTCCACTTCCAGTGGAAACACTTACACTAGAATTTCCTGCTTTCAATGCTTTGAAGGACAATGTAACACTTAAAGACGATCTTTTATTTCCGTCACCTGTAATGACAGTCAATGCCCCTGAAGCAAATTCTGGTCCCGTACCTCCTGTACATCCTGTATATTGCAATACAGAGGAATCATATCTTATATCTGTGGAAGCCACACCAAAGTTTGCACCAGAATAAGTATAAGTTATTTTAACAGTACTACCAACAGTATAACTGCCTCCTCCAGAAACACTTACTGTTGCTGATGCCCCAAATACAGTTGAAACATTAATACCAAATGTAATTAAACATAATACTAAAATTAATATAATACTTCTTTTTTTCATCTCAAATCCCTACTTTAATTTTTTATAGTATAAGTGCCTACTATATGCCTTTGCATATAAAGCACGTCTACCGAACCTAATTTGCCATCTCCGTTAATATCTGCACCATTTAAATAAACTCCACTAAGAGTGTACGTTTTGATTATATGACGCTGAGCAAAAAGTACATCGGCAGAAGTGAGTTTACCATCTCCATTCACATCGCCCTTTATCACAACAGGTATGCTCTTTACAGCTGAGCCGCCTTTATAAAGTACAACATTCATTCCTGTACCAACATTACCAGATGTAACCTCTTTGCCTGATGAATTTGTCACTTTTAAAGTATAACCAGTTGGCGCTTTAATATTTGATTTAAATGTTGATACGGAAGTATTAAATCCAACTCCTGTAATTTGCTTGCCGATTTTGTACTTCGAACTTGTAGGATTGGCTTCGCTTCCCACTTCTTTAGCAATAGTAATATTGTACTTCTTTGTTGCTCCACTTGACGAAGTCACTATTACGGTAACCTTTGTTGTATTGCCGGTAAGATTTATCTTTCCCGAGCCTGATACTTTAGCCCCTGAATCTCTCGCTGCTGCATTTATAGTAACTGATGTTACATTGGCTGGAACTACTAATTCATAATCAGAAGTATACATGTTAAATGCAGGCATCAAACTATATCCTGAAACCGACAATGATTTTAAGAAATAATCATTATTACCTTTTCCAGGCTGCGAGCATGCAACTGCCGGCATATTGTTATAAACAGGAATATTAAATGTCAAAGCAGTATCCATAATGGAAGAGTATCCTTGACGAAGCCTTGAGGCCTCATCTGCCGCACCCTTTACATTAGTCATATATTGATGAGTGGCAACACTTGACAATCCATTCATCATATTAAACTTTTTAAGATACTGAGTATTCTGATTATTATTTATGTATTCCTTAGCATAATACGCAGCACCCTCAATAATCGACTTAACCCTTGTCGTCCAGCCTTTAGTCCTAGCATATATCAATCCATTTTCCACAGCACTGTGACTGCTTGTCTTATAAGCATTTATATTAAAAAAGTTATATAATCCTTTATATCCATTTTCAGTACCGGAAATACTATGTCCTCTGCCGTCACTTCCCTGCTCAACTAAAATCATAGAAGCGAGTACATAAGGATTTGCTTTAGACTGTTTGCCCGCATCCATGATTACATCTGAATAAGTAGGATACTTGGTACTTTTTTCCGGGAAAGTCCCTGCTAAAAATGTTCCTGCAACCAATGACTGCAGACCTGATTTTGTCTGTGTACTGCTGTCATAAGAATGAGACATGAACTGGAAAATCCCAGTCTCATCTAAGAAGTTACGAGGATCCACATAGTATTTAATTATAGATTCAGAAGCAGCCACATATCCGCCGCTGTCAAATATAACATACTTACCCGTAGACGGGTCATAAGCTCCATACTCCTTGGATTTCCAAGAATCCGGATAACTTTCATGTATCAAATTTCTGCCTACTATACTTTGCTTTGCAATTACGTCATTCCAGTTCAAACCAGTTTTTTGAGCTTTGAACACCCATTTAGGATGAGCCGCATGAAGTTTTCTCAAATATTCCTTATAGCTTTCAGGAAATCCCTGTGCGGTTAAATTTTCTTCAAAAGTTTTATTGTAGATGTAATCATCGGTTTCTTCAACTTTAGCATATTTGGCAATTACATAACCTTCCTGTCCTCTTGCGTATATTCTATACCATTTTTCACCGGCTTTGTCATTTGTTGTAGCAAGCACATCAAATGTCTCGCCATAGCTCAAAGCATATAGTACAGAATAATCCGTTCCGGGTCCTTTCCTTACATTAAGTCCAGCCTTATCAGATACAGTCCCCTTAGTCGCTCCAAATGCTTCACTTGTTGATATGATTGCTGCAAATGCCAAAACAATCATAATTGTAAAAATCAATATTAAATTATTTTTTCTTTTGCACTTATCCACTTTTACTACCCTTTTATTTATTATTATTATTTATTAGCTCCTAGGCGTCCATCATTGTAATGTTTCCTGCACAATGACACATACATATCGTTTCCACCGATAACCACTTGCTCGCCCTGTTTCACAAACTGCCCGTCCACAACTCTGGCTACCATAGTAGCTTTACGTCCGCACCAGCATATGGTTTTAATCTCTTCTATCTTGTCTGCATATATTAGCATGTAATACGAGCCTTCAAAAAGTTCATTTCTGAAATCGTTTTTTAATCCATAAGCTAAAACCGGTACTTCGCAGCTATCTACTATCTCAACCAATTCCTGCACATGATGTTTTTTTAGGAACTGACATTCATCTATGAGAACACAATCAATCTTTCTTTTTTCGTTTTCTCTGAGATAAAGCTCCAGTATGTTTGTTTCATCTTTTACTATCAAAGCTTCGCGCTGTACGCCTATTCTTGATGTTATAAGACCCACACCATATCTATCATCTACCGAAGGTACAAGGGTAAGAACATTCTTACCTCTTTCCTCATAGTTATAAGCAACTTTTATTAACTCTATAGATTTTCCGGCGTTCATCGTGCTATATCTGTAATATAACTGTGCCATATTATCCTCCCAATTACTATACGTATATTTTAACTCAAAACTGTTCGAAAATCAATGCTTATACAAAATTTCCGACATTTTACAATATTTTTTTCACTTCAAAAAATCATTCCACTGCCGTCGGTTTTATGGTATGCTTTTATGAAAGAACAAAACTTAAGATAAGGAGTATTTATGGAAGCTTTACTTATATTGATACTAAAATGTATTTTGCTTGGAATCATATGGGCAGCACTGCTTATTCCAATCATTTTTAACCGTGGCGGATGGCTAAAATATCTGATAACTGTAGCAATTATAGCGCTGCTTTGTTATCTCCTCAGAGGGTTTGCGCCAACCATCAATAAAATGACTATCATAGCGCTCATAACATTGGTTATATCATGGATAACATCTATGGCGGTATTCGAAAAGGAATCAAAAGTTAAATCAAAGGTAATTTCATTTGCATGTGTTATGGCAGCCGCAGCATACCTCATATCTAACTGGATTTCTTTTGGAATCCTATAATATTCGGAGGATAATTATGAAGAAGAAATTTATAAGTGTTATTACAATACTATGTATAATTTTCACCTTTTCAGCATGCAGCAGTTCTGACGGAGACAGCCTATATAAAGACGGACAAAAAGCATATATGAATGGTGATTATGACGCTGCATTGTCCTATTTCGAAGATGCAATCAAAAAAGGTGTATCAGAAAATGTAAGTACGAGCGATCTGTACGCATTTTTAGGCAATACATATATGGAACTTGATGACATCGATAAAGCTATAGAAAGCTATGATATATCTTTAGAAGCAGATTCCTCCAATGTACGTAACTATGTAAATCTTGCTATAGCTTACAGGCAAAAAGGTGACGGCAACAAAGCTAAACAGCTTTATGTACAAGCAACAGCAATAGATCCAGATTATCCTGAGCTTAATTCAAGTCTAGGTTCGCTGTATTTGCTGGAAGGCGATGCTGAAAAAGCCATAGAATACTTTAACAAAGCTATTGAAAAAGATCCTGATTTAGCAGTAGCTTGGGGCAATGCAGCGCTGGCTTATGCTAAAACTGATGACTTTGAAAAAGCAAATGAATATTTAAATACAGCAAGAGAAAAAGGCTATAAAAATGCCGATACTATCGCAGAAATGATTGAAGAAGAGAAACAATAATCTTTAAAAGATAAGAGTCCTGAATGTGCAGGACTCTTTTTTATGTTTGCCAAGGCTTTCTCTAATTTTTCTTGAAGCAAGGCGTTTCTTTAATTTTATGAGAAACAGTAAATTTATCGAGATTCAGAAATACGCCATACATCTATATAAAAATAAAAAAATAGCTCCTCGGACTTATGTCAGCAAGAAACTACTTTTAAAAAATGGTGCCCAGATCCGGAATCGAACCAGAGACACGGGGATTTTCAGTCCCCTGCTCTACCTACTGAGCTATCTGGGCAAACAAAATATGTAATTGGTGGGCCTTCAGGGACTTGAACCCGGGACCTGCCGGTTATGAGCCGGATGCTCTGACCAACTGAGCTAAAGGCCCACACCAAAGTTAATGGTCGGGGTGGCAGGATTTGAACCCGCGGCCCACTGGTCCCAAACCAGTTGCGCTACCAAACTGCGCTACACCCCGAAATATTAAATTGTGTGTTTGGCAGGGGCAGAAGGACTCGAACCCTCGGCACGTGGTTTTGGAGACCACTGCTCTACCAACTGAGCTATACCCCTATAAATGGCGGAGAAGATGGGATTCGAACCCATGCTGCCCTAAACGAACACTAACGGTTTAGCAAACCGTCCTCTTCAGCCACTTGAGTACTTCTCCTCGGCACGAAACAATTATCGTTAAATATGGCGGAGAGGGTGGGATTCGAACCCACGGCCCCTTTCGGAGTCACTGGTTTTCAAGACCAGCTCCTTAAACCACTCGGACACCTCTCCATGTCCGATTACTTGCTAATCGCCGCGGTGTAAATTGGTGACCCATCGGAGATTCGAACTCCGGACACCTTGATTAAAAGTCAAGTGCTCTGCCGACTGAGCTAATGGGTCACGCATGGCTGGGGTAGCAAGATTCGAACTTACGAATGCTGGGATCAAAACCCAGTGCCTTACCGCTTGGCGATACCCCAAAAAAATGGTGAGCCCATAGGGATTCGAACCCCAGACACACGGCTTAGAAGGCCGTTGCTCTATCCAGCTGAGCTATGAGCCCACAAAATAGTGGAGCGGATGATGAGAATCGAACTCACGCCATCAGCTTGGAAGGCTGAGGTTCTACCATTGAACTACATCCGCATAAATAAGTTGGAGCGGAAGACGAGATTCGAACTCGCGACCCTCGCCTTGGCAAGGCGATGCTCTACCCCTGAGCCACTTCCGCATATTATAGATTTTAGATGGTCGAGGGAGATGGATTCGAACCATCGAAAGCTCAGCTAACGGATTTACAGTCCGCCCCCTTTGGCCACTCGGGAATCCCTCGACATATACTTGTCTTTTCCTTTGACTGCTTTGTCGCCTACGGTCGTTTCGATGCTCGAGTACATCAGTACACTCCGCTTCTCACTTCCTTGTCTCCTCGCATTCAATAAAAAATCCTGCGTATTTTACTTGTCTTTTCCCCTGACTGCTTTGTCTTCTCGCATTCAACGAAAAATCCTGAGTTTTTATTAATTGGAGCTGGTGGAGGGAATCGAACCCCCAACCTGCTGATTACAAATCAGCTGCTCTACCGTTGAGCCACACCAGCGAAGAAACTATTTAAAAAGTTGGCGACCTGGAACGGGCTCGAACCGTCGACCTCCAGCGTGACAGGCTGGCATTCTAACCAACTGAACTACCAGGCCATATCTTTTAAATGGTGGGCGCTATAGGGCTCGAACCTATGACCCCCTGCTTGTAAGGCAGGTGCTCTCCCAGCTGAGCTAAGCGCCCTTAAATATCAGCCAAATTGCTCGACACATTTATTAACTATACATTAATTGACTTAAATTGTCAATAACTTTTTTTAACTTTTTAAATTTGTTCTTTTTAATTTCACGAGCTGAAAATTATATTAGCATAAGTAAATTTTCATGTCAACTATATTTTTATCTTTATTAGCCCCATCTCCTCTTTTTTTATTCGAGATTTGCCTGAAGTCATACTTTCTATAATATTTTTGACTTTATCTTTATCGTCAGGGCCACACAAAAAATCAGCTTCCACTTTATCAGTATACTTTATATTTTCAATTAAAAAATAATCTCCAGCCATGTTTTGAAATTTAGTCAAATATGTATAATCAAATTCACAAGTAATACACATCTGCTCTTTGACGTCACATATCTTTGCTGCCTCTAAGCCTAATTTGGCACTAGACGTATATGCACGTGCCAATCCGCCTGTACCAAGTTTAATCCCTCCAAAATACCTTGTAACGACCACAACCACATTGGTTATACCTGCTCCTGTAAGCATTTTTATAATCGGGGCGCCTGAAGTCCCCTGCGGTTCACCATCATCTGACGCCCACTGAATCTGCATCTTATCACCTATGACCATAGCAGGTACATTATGAGTTGCATCCTTATGCTTCTTTCTTATTTGTGCAATATAATCGTCAGCTTCCTGCTTATCATAAACAGGTTTCACATAAGCTATAAATTTTGATTTTTCAATAATTTGCTCAGCTGAGCCTTCTTCTATCACAGTACTATACAACTTCATACTTTTTAAACCTCTGATAATCAGATTCTTTTAGCTGCACTTCAAAATAAGTTCCGTTTTCCTTGTATTCCATCAAATTCACAGTAGCCTCACTGTAAAGATAAGAAGAAATATCACCTTTGTCAAAAGGAATTAACAGTTTGGCCAGTATATAATCGCCGAAAAGCTTTTCTTCCAGTCTTTCTAAAAGAATATCTATATTATAGCCGGTCTTTGCAGATACCTCTATATTTTCTTCTCCTGCTGTCTGTATTATCTGATCATGAGGTAAATCGCATTTGTTAAAGACCATTATCTTTTCTTTATCTCCCGCTCCTATCTCATTCATGACTTTATTAGTTACATCTATATGAAAATCATGATTTTCATAAGATGAATCCACTACATGAAGCAAAAGATCTGCATAAGTCACCTCTTCAAGCGTAGCCTTAAAGGCCTCTATCAATGAATGAGGAAGCTTACTTACAAATCCTACTGTATCAATTAATATAAACTGCCTGCCGCTGTCAAGGGTCACGCTCCTCTGTTGTATATCAAGAGTTGCAAAGAGCATATTTTCTTCAAATACTGTTTTTTCTTCTTTGTCAGATAAAGAAAGTAATCTGTTCATCAGCGCTGATTTTCCTGAATTAGTGTATCCTACAAGGGCAACAACAGGAATCTGGCTCTTCTCTCTCTTTGCTCTTTGAACGTTTCTTGTGTTTTTAAGCTGTGCAAGTTCAGCTCTGATATCATTTACCCTGCGTTCTATGTGTCTCCTGTCAGTTTCAAGCTTTTTTTCACCTGGTCCTCTAGTGCCTATACCTCCTCCCAATCTGGAAAGAGATTTTCCAAAACCAGTCAAGCGAGGCATTCTATACTTAAGCTGAGCAAGCTCTACTTGAAGCTTACCTTCTTTTGAAGAAGCTCTTGCCGCAAAAATATCAAGGATTAATATTGTCCTGTCTATGACTCTTATACCTATGGCGTCTTCAAGGTTTCTAAGCTGCATACCTGTCAGCTCTTCATTGAATACGACCATATCTGCCTCCATATTTTTAGCCATCTCAGCAAGTTCCTCCACCTTGCCTTTTCCTATTAGCGTCGCCGTATTGGGTTTATCAAGACTTTGAACCATGCTGCCAAGAACTTCTGCGCCCGCCGCTTCAGCAAGACCACAAAGTTCTTCCATAGAGTAAGATATATCTTCAGTTCTTTGCAGACCAACTAAAATAGCTTTATATTGGTCTTCTCTTATCACTTCATTGTTTTCATTAAATCTAAGCATATTTTTATTTTACCACAAAATTTATTATACTGCATCTAAAATACTTTGCTCTGGTACAAATACATAGTTATCAGGTACTTTACCTACGATTACAGCTTCTGCAAGCAATACTTTTCTGTTAATCTCAGCCGTTTTGTCTGTAAACGGCGCAACTATATGTATTTGACTGTTTATAGTACAATAAACTTTATATCTGGTCTGGTTTATTCCCTCAGTCTCAAATTCGGATTCATACTGGAATTTAGTCAAGCTGATGGGCTGTACTTTTACGGTTACAGTAAACGGCAATTGAGACAAAAGTTTACTGCCCGTTATAACACCCCAATTTACTTCTATTTCCTCTATATCATCCAAACTATAGTTTTCCTTTACATTGGTAGAAAACTCCAGCAAAAGCTTATTTATGAGCCTGGTATTAGGTTCTAAATATTGTATATTGCCTTCTGAATCTCTTTTTACATCAAGAAGAGGTTCTCCAAGATCTTCGTCATAAAATCCGTTTTTTAAGCTGTTATTTATTTTTATAGCAACAGAATTTACCGCTACAGCTTCTGCCGTGGCTTCTATGCTCTCACCGAATTTATCTTTTATGAGAAGTATGCTTCCCAGTATTACCAATCCTATTCCTATAATTATTACTGCCACTCTACGCATAAAAATACCCCCTTTTATCTTATGCATCTAAAAGAGGGATTTGTTAATCATAGACTAAGTTTTTCACCTTTTTCTCTAAAATACGGATTTGTGATTTTCAGTCTGGTTCCTTTAACTCCCAGAGAACGAGATTTAAGCACTCCTGCGCTTTCAAGTTTTCTAAGCGCATTTACTATGACTGAATTAGTTATAGAATACTTAGATGCAATCTTGCTGGCTACAACTAATCCTTCATCTTCATCGAATTCTGCCAAAATTTTTGACAAGGCTTCTTTCTCTGAAAAAGACAAAGTATCTATTGCCATATCAACAGCAGCTTTCATGGCATTTTGACGTTCTTCTATAAGATTCATATTGCGCCTTATCTCCAGACCTACAACTGTAGCTCCATATTCACATAAGGCGATATCCACTTCATCAAATTTTTCATTATGTCTTGCTGCAATGAGAGTTCCCATCCGCTGGCCTCCGCAAAAGCTTGGTATAATGCAGTGAAACTTGTCCGCAAGACCATAATCATCATCTGTAAATTCTAATACGTCTTCTCCGCACAAATTGGCAGCTGTTTCTTCAAGAGACAAGAATTTTTGATTATGATCTGCGAGTAAACGTTCTGCTCCTTTTTCATCAAGGATTGTAGAACTGTCTTCTGCATTTTTATAACTTACGCCAAGAATATTTCCATCTCTGTCTGCAATATAAACATTAGCATTGATTACTTCTTTTAAAATCACGCTTAAATCGCTATATGAAAGGTTTCCTGTCGTCGTCTCGCTGAGAACCCAATTAAGTCTGCGTATTTTTTTGAGTATACGGCTTTCCATTATCAAATGACTCCTTCATCGGAATTCAAAACTAAAGAATAAATCTGTCTAAATCTTCTTTTTGTATAGTTTCCTGGAACTTATCCTTTACATATTCATCGTCTATCGTAATCTTTTCTTCTTCCATCTCAGGAATATTAAACGATATGTCTTCAAGAAGCTTTTCAAGGATTGTATGAAGTCTTCTCGCTCCGATATTTTCTGTCTGCTCATTCATCAAGAAAGAAATAGTCGCAATTTCGTCGATAGCACCTTCATCAAACTCCACCTCGATACCCTCTGTCTCCAAAAGCGCTTTATGCTGCTTAATCAAAGCATTTTCAGGAACAGTAAGAATATTTACAAAGTCCTCTTTTGTTAAACTTTCGAGTTCAACTCTTATAGGAAAACGTCCCTGAAGTTCAGGAATCAAATCTGTCGGTTTTGCTGTATGAAAAGCTCCTGCTCCTATGAAAAGTATATGGTCAGTTTTGACAGGTCCGTATTTTGTATTTATTACACTTCCTTCAACGATAGGAAGAATGTCTCTCTGAACTCCTTCTCTTGATACATCCGCGCCTGAAGTCATACGTGAACCTGATGCTATTTTATCTATCTCATCTATGAATATTATTCCGTTCTGCTCTGCATTTTCGACTGCTTCGTCCGTAACAACATCCATATCGATGAGCTTCTGAGCTTCTTGTTCACGAAGAATCTTACGAGCATCTTTCACCTTGCAGTTTTTCTTTTTAGTTTTTTCAGGCATCATATTGCCGAATATATTGCCTATTGCAATGGACATTCCTTCATTGCTCATATCAAGCTGATTGCCTTTAGGTGCATCGATAACTTCTATTTCAATATATTGTTCTTCAAGAAGTCCCTGACGAAGCTGCTGTCTTACCTGTTCTCTTGCCATCTCAACGTCCATATCTTCCTTTGTGGGCTCTTCTTTAGAAGCCTGACTTTCAAGATACTGCTGTTTCTGACTTGTGTAACCGCCGCTGTTCATTATAAAGTCAAATGGATTCTTACTTCCTCCTGAAGGCTTTTTATTCTTGCTTGGTATTATCGCCTCTACTATTTTTTCTTCTACTATTTTATCAGCTATATTGTATTTTTCTTCAAGTTTATTTTGTTTCGTAATTCTCATGGAAGCTTCTACCAGATCTCTTACCATCGAGTCTACATCTCTTCCAACATAACCCACTTCAGTAAACTTTGTTGCTTCCACCTTAACGAAAGGAGCGTCCATCAGCTTTGCAAGTCTTCTTGCAATCTCCGTTTTACCACATCCTGTAGGTCCCATCATTAAAATATTTTTAGGTGTAATTTCATCCTTCAATTCATCAGGAAGAAGACTTCTTCTATATCTGTTTCTCAGAGCTATGGCTACAGATTTTTTTGCCTCGTCTTGTCCTATTATATATTTATCAAGTTCCGCTACGATCTCCTTGGGAGTCATGCTGTATACTTTACTTGCCATTTTTTATCCCCCTCTTAAAGTTTTTCAACAGAAATATTGTCATTGGTATATACACATATGGATGCAGCAATTTTAAGGGACTCTCTGACTATATCCTCAGCACACATGTCAGTATGGTTGAACAAAGCATTTGCCGCAGAATATGCATAATTGCCGCCGGAACCTATGGCGACAAAATCCTGATCCGGCTCTATCACTTCTCCTGTTCCGGAGATAACAAGCATGCTCTCTTTATCTGCTACTATCATAAGCGCTTCTAAGTTTCTCATTCCTTTGTCAGAACGCCAAAGCTGAGCAAGATCTACAGCTGCTTTCTTTAAATTACCTGAATGTTCCTCAAGCTTGCTTTCAAATTTTTCAGTCAGCGAAAAAGCATCGGCAACTGAACCGGCAAATCCGGATACAACAGAATTCTTGTAAATCTTTCTTACCTTTTTTGCTCCGTTTTTCATGATGGCTGTTTCGCCCATTGTAACTTGTCCGTCCCCTCCGATGCATATATCATTAGGACCTCTTCTTACTGCACAAATTGTGGTTGCATGAAATTGTACCATTTAATTATCCTCCTAATCTACTACTCTTTATACCCACATTTCTCATTTGAGCAAACATAATTGCTTGTTTTTGTACGGCGTTCCAAAAGCAGTGAACCGCATTCAGGACACTTTTTATCTGTAGGTTTATACCAAAATGCCTTACTGCACGACGGATAATTGCTGCAACCATAAAAAATCTTTCCTGACTTTCCGCGTTTAGCAACTATATCTCCTCCACATTCAGGACAACTCACTCCAACAGACTTAACAATAGCTTTTGTATTTTTGCATTCCGGATATCCTGTACATGCTAAAAACTCTCCGAATCTGCCAACTTTTATAGCCATAGGCCTGCCGCATATATCACAAAGCTGATCTGTAATCTGATCCTCAATTTGAACTTTCTCAATTGCTTTGTCTGCTACTTCAAGTTCTACTTTCAAGGTAGCATAAAAATCTCTGACTATCTCTTTCCAGTTTAAAGCCTTTACTTCTACTTCGTCAAGTCTGTCCTCCATATCTGCGGTAAATCCTGTATCTACTATCTCCTTAAAGTAGTCCTCCATCAGATCTGTAACGACAAAACCGAGTTCTGTAGGTATAAGGGTCTTTTTCTCTCTGCTGATATATTTTCTTTCAAGAAGAGTAGCTATTATAGGCGCATAGGTACTCGGACGTCCTATATTTTTTTCTTCTAAATCTTTTACCAAACTTGCCTCTGTAAATCTTGAAGGAGGTTCAGTAAATTTCTGTTCGCAGTCTATTGACTCAGGTGCAAGGATTTCTCCTTCTTCAAGTTCCGGCAGCAATTTATCTTTATCCTCTTCAATATTCGACGAATATATCTTCTGATATCCGTCAAATATCAATCTCGACCCGTTCGCTTTAAGCCCATAACCGTTGTTTTCTATAGCAGCCTGTACTGAATCAAACACGGCTTCAGCCATCTGGCTAGCCAAAAATCTAGTCCAAATCAGTTTGTATAAATTGTACTGATCTTTTGTAAGAGATTCTTTTATCATATCAGGATCCATAGACACTCTGCTTGGTCTTATGGCTTCATGAGCATCTTGTATATCCTTCTTCTTATTGGAGAAAAAATTGTTTCCCAAATATTTCTCACCAAAGTTTTCTGTTATATATTCTTTAGCTGCAAATCTGGCTTCTTCAGAAATTCTCACAGAATCAGTTCTGATATATGTTACAAGACCTTGGGTGCCATTTCCCTTTATCTCTACTCCCTCGTAAAGCTGCTGAGCAACCATCATTGTTTTTTTGGTAGTAAATCCAAGCTTATTGGCTGCATCCTGCTGCAAACTGCTGGTAGTAAAAGGTGCAAAAGGTTTGCGCTTCCTTTCTTTCTTAACTATCTGAGCCACTTTGTATTCTCCATCTTTTAAAGATGCAAGAACATCATCAGCTGCTATTTTATTCTCAATGGTAATTTTCTTTCCTTTATATTCTGTAACCTTAGCAAAAAAGCTCTTGCCTTTTTTAAACTCTACAGCAATATTCCAGTATTCCTTTGGGATAAAATTCTTTATCTGATTTTCCCTGTCGCACAATATTTTAAGAGCCGCAGACTGAACTCTGCCTGCACTTAAACCTCTGCGTATCTTTCTCCAAAGCAGAGGACTTATCTGATAGCCTACCAGCCTGTCAAGCACTCTTCTTGCCTGCTGAGCATCGACCAGCTTAAGATCAATGGCTCTCGGATTTTTTACAGCATTTTTTATGGCGTCTTTAGTAATTTCATTAAATACAATCCTGCATGAAGAAGCAGGGTCAATTCCAAGCAGAAAAGCCAAATGCCATGAAATAGCTTCACCTTCACGGTCAGGGTCAGTTGCCAGGTATATTTTACCTGCCTGTTTTGCTTCTTTGCGGAGTTCCTTTATCAGATCTCCTTTTCCTCTTATAGGTATATATTCAGGTTCAAAATCATTTTCTATATCTATTCCTATTTTACTTTTAGGTAAATCTCTAACATGCCCTACAGATGCGACAACCTTATAGCTTGAACCAAGGTACTTTCCTATAGTTTTCGCCTTTGACGGTGACTCCACAATCACAAGGGTTTTTTTCTTTGTTTTCGATTTTGTAGATTGGGCTGTTTTTTTAGCAGTCATCTTTCCTCCTAAACCAATTGTCACTATAAAGTATTTTTACTTCCTATTATTCTATAGTCAATAATAATAGAACGATTTTTAAAATTTTGCAATAAAAATTTTTCCTAGTCTATAAGAAATAATACCCTTAATCTCCATTATAGCCAAAACTCCATTAATTTGAGTCGGACTCTTCACCAGTTCTACACAAATTTCATCTAAGGTAATCTCTCCCTTACGCATTAAAACATCATATATCTGTCTTTCATCTTTGCCCATATTTATTTCTTCTTTAATATAGGCTCCCGGTACTATTCCTATGCCTTTAATTATGTCTTCGGCTTCTGTAACTATTCTGGCACCGTCTTGAATCAATTTGTTTGTTCCTATACTGTATTCATTATTTATATTTCCCGGTACTGCAAATATTTCTTTTCCTTGTTCTGCCGCCTTAAGCGCTGTTATCAGTGACCCGCTTTTCTCTCCTGCCTCAACAACTACCACCGCCTCCGATATGGCGGATATTATTCTGTTTCTCATAGGAAAGTACCAAGGTTTTGGCTCAGTCCCCGGAGGATATTCGGATATTACCAATCCGTCACTGCATATCTTCTTATATAAATCCATGCTTGTCCTTGGATAGCACACATCAACTCCGCATCCAAGTACCGCTATGGTTTTTCCCTTTTGATTTATGGCAGCCCTGTGCGCAGCACTGTCTATCCCCGCTGCCATACCGCTGACAACTGCCACATCATTATATACAAGAGTCTTGCTTATTTTAGCCGCTATTTGTATACCATACTCGCTGCACTTACGAGCTCCCACAATGGCAACCGCACGTTGTTTCAAAAGGTCAAAATTGCCTATATAATAAAGTTTATCAGGCGCGTCATCCATAGCAGATAAAAACCAAGGAAAATCTTTATTACCTCTGGATATTTCTTTAATATTATTATCCATGGTGTTTATTCTCCTGAGTCACATTTGCCAAGACTTCCGCTCAAAGCCCTGGTGTAATTCAAAGCAGATGCAAGATGATTTTCTCCTATGTGTTCCTCTTCATCTATATCTGCCAGTGTCCTGGCCAGCTTTAATATTTTATGGTACCTTCTTGTACTTATACCATATACTTCATATATTTGCTCCATAAATTTTGTACACTCTAAATCGAGTACGCAAAACTTCTCTAATTGACTCACATTCATTCTGCTGTTACAACAAATATTAAGCCCCTTAAATCTGTCTTTTTGTATTTCTCTTGCAATTTGTACTTTTTTCTTTAACTCACATGTGGACTGAGTTTCTAGACCTGTCAAATCACCATGCAAAGGCTTTAATATCTCAATGCACATATCTATCCTGTCAGCCATAGGACCCGATAATTTGTTTCTGTAATTATCAATGTCAGTTTGACTGCATGTACATTTGTGAAACTGATCTCCTAAAAATCCGCATTTGCATGGATTAGCGGCGCCTATCAGTATAAAATCCGCAGGAAATACTGTACTTATTCCTTTTCTCATTATTCTAACCCTTTTTTCTTCCATAGGTTCTCTTAGGCTTTCAAGTATACCTCTTGGCATCTCAAGCATTTCATCAATAAAAAGTACGCCGTTATGTGCAAAGGAAATCTCTCCCGGCATAGGTTCCGTTCCTCCTCCCACAAGCTGCATTTTTGTAGCTCTGGCTGTCACATATCTAAAAGGCCTGTCTTCTATTATCGGCATTCCTTCACTGAGACTTCCTGCCGCTGAATATATTTTTGTAGTCTCAAGCTTTTCTCCAATATCCATTGGCGGCAAAATGCCCGCCGCCCGGCTTGCAAGCATTGTCTTGCCGGTGCCGGGCGAGCCCACAAGCAGAATGCTGTGGGCTCCCGCCATTGCCACCGCAATGGCGGATTTTGCCGCACTGTGGCCTTTCACATCTGCAAAATCAGATTCCGAGCTTTTTCTGCAAATCATAGGTTTCCCATCATATGCATTTATCAAATTGCCCTCAACATGTCTCACAGCCTCGTCCAGAGTCTTAACAGGAATAAGTTTCACCCTTGTATCAGAAGTAACCAAACTTACTTCAATACAATTTGCTTCCGGAAGTATCAATTCGCAGCAATCATCTCCACCCTCTATTACAAATGAAGCCATTGGCAAAGCTCCTTTTACAGGAAGCACTCTCCCATCCAAAGACAACTCTCCTATAAAAATCCTTCTAATCGGTTTGGATTGTATAATCCCTGAGGCCGTCAATACACCTATTGCTATACTCAAATCATAATGACTGCCTCTTTTATATGCATAAGCAGGAGATAAATTTACTGTAATTCTCCCTGAAGGATATTTGAAGCCACTATTTGCAATAGCTCTTCTTACTCTTTCAGATGATTCTTTAACTGCGGCATCTCCAAGTCCTATTATTGTAAAATACGGCAATCCTTTTGAAATATCTGTCTCCACCGTAACTCTCATCCCTCGTATACCTTTAAGGGCTATTGTTTCAGTTTTCGCAAGCATGTCATCTCTATCCTTTCTAAAACTCTAAACCCATAATTTGATTGAGAGATATTGTTATCACCTGAAAATCAATCTTTTCATAATTTTTCTTTGAATATGCAAGAAAGTATCTTGCTGCGTTTCTTATATGCTTTTGTTTCCTATAATCCACCGACTCAGCAGCGGAACCATGGGAAAAAGAAGTTCTTGTCTTAACTTCAACAAAAGCCAGCTGCCTATTTTTTACCGCTATAATATCTATCTCGCCATATGGACATGTATAATTTCTCGCTAATATATAATATCCTCTTCCTTTCAAAGCTTCTGAGGCCATTTCCTCTCCTAAAGCACCTATCTTTTTCTTTTCTGTCATAATTCCTCCTATGACAGTTCCGCTTCCAGTTTTAATTTACATTATTTTCCATTTATTGTCAATGCGAACATCTAATTATAGGATATAATCATGTATAATTACTAAATATTAAAAAATTGTATGACTCACCCCTGTTTTTAGCATGAATATCAGCTTTTTTGTATGGATTTTGCAAAGGGAGTATCTTCAAAATATACGGATTTTGGTTCTGCAACTTTAATAAAACCATGCCTTATTGATACTAATCATCAAAATTGTATGATATGCATCATACAAATGCCTATCATTTTCTCACTTAATTTAAAAAGCACTTTGGTTTAAGAGAAATTTCAGATGATTTTCTCCTGAATTTATTAAAATTACCATACATGTGAGAAAAATGCGGATGATTTTATCCGATTTTTATCGCAAAAACAAGCAAATCCATTTTTTGAGAGAAACGAGAAGAAAAATTCTCACCGGAAGCAAGTTTTTTCAAAATTTATGAGAAAATCTTCTCGATGAAAAAATCACAGCCTACTGCAACGCACCACCCAGAACCTCTGCTCAAGCGACAATCAAAAAAGCCCTGCAAAACCGCTTATCATCACGGCTTTGCAGGGCTTCTACTCTCTTTCCTAAAACTCTGCATACGTAAATTTAGGTGCATCTGTACCTATGGCAAATATCATATATCCATAAAGGGCCATCATCATTATAAAAAACAGCCCGGTGTACAGAAAAAATTCTTTATCCATTGATTTTTTAATCCTTATTAAAAAACTCGTAAGCTTTTTCATTAATCTCTACCCATCCCTTTCCTGCCGGGTGAACATGATCTGTGAGCCACCCTTTAGTATATCCTTTATCAAAGAAGCTGCAAAACTCCGCGCCCTTATCTGCTGCTATCTCTCCTACTTTATCCTCAACAACTTTTCTGTTTTCTTTGGGAAATCCCGTATAGTCATACCAATATCCACTCACCGGAAGCATAACCAGCATAACGTCTACGCCCTGATTATTACATACATCTAAAAATAATTTTAAATCGTCGTATTCAGGAGAATCATCAAAAGTTCTATTAGCTTGAGAATTCTTTTTCGTTTCCATAATCGGTTTAATTTTCTTTTTAAACATCTTATCGCTCATGTAAAACTCGTTGCTGCAGCTTTTGAAAAATTCTTCATCCGCCTGCTCTGCTAAACTGTCCCAATCAGGAGGCGATACTTTACCATCGTTTTTATATTCTTTGTTATTCTTATTCCCGCTTATTTTCCACATCAAGCCTACACTTAAGCGCTCTCGCTCGTTGGCAAGCCACCTATGCATGTAATAATTTATTTTATCCTCAAAATTGCCTTCGCCTTCTGAAATTATTTTAGTATCTCTATCCACATTTTCTTTCATAGAAGGACTTACTTTGAGAAGCGTTTTGCTTCTGTCTACAAGCTTTTCTTTTAATTTTTCAGAAAGGCTATCGTTTTTAAGCATTGCCGTATACAAACTTTCAGAAAATCTTGCGGAAAATCCGCTTCCGTCTATCCCCTCTTTTGAAAACCAAGTAGGCGACAATATCAATATAGCTTTTTTATTTTTTAGTTCAGGCGCTACCGCTGCCATAGTTATAGCATGGGACAAGCATTGATTTTTTGCTGCGCCTATGCACATAACGTTCATATTGGCATTCCTGAATATTGACGTAGGATGATAAGGTGTATTCTTTCCATACTGAAATTCTGACGATCCCATCATCATTACAGTATCCTCTTGAATGTTAGATTTTATTGCGCTATATGATAAATCTTTCTTACTGTTTATCCATGTTCCAAACTCTAAATTATTGGCCTCTATCTTGCCCCCTGCTATCTGATGAATAGCTACAGCCACAATACAAAACAACATAGCCGCAGTTATAAAGGCTGCAATCTTTTTCATTATATTATCCCCTTAAAAAACACCTATTTTATTCGTTTCATTACTTGCGCCACAATCTTATTAGGAGTATCCATCTCTTCTCTTGTCAGTTCAGAAGGCGCCATAATAATTCCGATATTTTCTTCTATTCCTATCAAAAGCTCAGTATAATCAAGAGAATCAATCAAATCTTCTTCCAAAAGATTGATATCAAGCTCTTCTCTGATTATATCGTCTCCGCAAATTTCTTCTAACAAATCAAGTATAATTTCTCTTACTTTCTTCTCTTCCATTTTCTATTCTCCTTTTATATTTACATCTTAAATTATTTCCAAAAACCTTCCCGAAAATATAAAGAATCCAAACATTACCAAATTAAACGTTATAAACCAACTTACAAATTTGTACCATTTATCCTTTTTATGTTTTTTATAAAACTTGGATTTTTTCTGATAAACTTCTGTTATTGCAAGAAGCACGCCATGATAAAGTCCATAAAGTATATAGCTGAGACTAAGTCCATGCCACAATCCCATCAACAGCATGTTTATCATAAATCCAATACATGCGCCGGTAAGCTTATCTTTAAACCATTTGCCTCTTATAGAAGCCATCATAAATCTTGAAAAGACAAAATCTCTGAACCAATGGGAAAGGGTTATATGCCACCTGTCCCAAAAATCTTTAATATCTATACTTATAAACGGTTCATCGAAATTTTTAGGAGTTACTATTCCAAGTATATAGCTTGTACCGATTGCCATAAGGCTGTAGCCTGCAAAATCAAAGAACAAATAAAATCCATATGAATACATATATATTACATTTGAAAGCAGGCTTCCGCCGCCTCCCAGGTATGTAATAGCCTGATAAACAGCCTGGGCCAGCACAAACTTATATACTAAGCCCTTGCAAATCTTAAAAAGTCCCAATCCCACAAGCTCAAGATAATCTGCCTTTGGTCTTATCAGTGATAAATCTTCGTCAAATCTGCGGCTTCTATCTATAGGTCCCGATGAAAGCGCCGGAAAAAATGACAGAAAATATATAAAGTCAAAAGGTTTTACTTCTTTTATCAAATCATCATATATCTCTATTATCACCTGAACCGACTTAAACGTCATATATGAGATTCCCATAAATGCAAATATATTCTGTCCAAACAATCCGGCAACTTTACATATTATTAGAGGCGCCAGAGACAACATCAAAAATGTCCAAAACCATCCTCGCTTTCGTCCATGGTTAGACCTGATCCGCAAATAGGAAAGCACCAATACCAACTCAAGTATCAAGTAACTTACCATATAAATTATATCTACAGGCTTTTCCCATAAAGCTAATCCAACAAATACCACCGTCAATAAGAAACCGTAATATTTAATCGGCTTCTCCAGTACACCCAAAATTATTGCCGGTATGAGCAATATTGCGGCGCATGCAAAAAAATATAATTCTCCGAACAAAATCATGCCAAACTGCCCTCCAGTTTCTTTCTGTCAAGTTTACCGTTGGCAGTCATAGGCATTTCATTTACAAACACAACGTTCTTCGGCACCATATAAGCCGGGAGTTTTTCTTTTAACGCATTTCTAAGCGCTCTTCCGACTTTAAATGAACCTTCAAGATTTGGTGCTTTTACAAACGCAACAAGATTTCTTATTCTCTCTCCATCATATCTTGGCACCACTGCAGCCTGTTCTACTTCAGGAAGTTCCATAAGATTAGATTCTATATCCCCCAGCTCTATCCTGTATCCATGTAGTTTTACCTGCAGATCTATTCTTCCGGTACAATAATAATATCCATCTTTAAAATATCCACTGTCACCGGTTCTATAAACATTGCATTTTTTACCATCGGAATCCAACAACTGGAAAAAAGCTTTTTCAGTTTTTTCTCTATCTTTAAAATAGCCTTTAGCTACAGTGTCGCCTGCAATAAGCATTTCTTCGCCGTCAAACAAAATCTCGGTACCTTTTTTAGGAATACCTATAGGCAGCAAGTCTTCTGCGGCAAGCATATCCTTTGTTATCTCAACAGATGTAACTGCAACAGTAGATTCTGTGGGACCATAAGTGTTTATAACTTTTGCAGCCGGAAACCTTTCCATGAGTTTTCCTGCTGTGTCCTTTGAAAGTCGCTCTCCGCAAAACAAAAACAGTTTGATGTCTTCAAGCATTTCACCGTTAAATCTTGGATCTGCAAGACACATGTCTGCAAAAGACGGCGTTGAAACCCAGCATTCAGGCCTGCCCAAAGACATGTACTCAAACATTCTTGCCGTATCTGCCTGAAGAGACTTTTCAAGGCACAACAATGTCCCCCCTGAAACAAGAGAGTTATATAAGTCCATCACCGACAGATCAAAAGAAAATGGCGCTTGATTGAGAAATACCCCATTTTTTTCTCTTCCTTTAAGTGCATTGTCAATCAGCTCTTTTGACCAGCCCAGAAAATTTTTCAAATTATCGGCAGTAATCTCTACGCCCTTAGGCTTACCTGTACTGCCAGAAGTAAATATGATATAAAAAACATCTTCTTTTTTTACTCGTTTTTCCCTGGAAATATTTTTGTCACTGCACAAAACATTTGAAGCATTTATAACTTCGAACCCTTCCATTTCCAAAGGTTCAGATGCCAATATCACTTCATTGTCTATAATAGCTGCAATATCTTCTATCCTATTTTTAGGCATAGAAATATCCACAGGACAATACGCCCTTCCCGACTTTACACAAGCCAAAAAGCACACTATCATCTGTGGATTTTTGTGTCCGTAAACCATTACAGGTTTCTTGTTATCTTCTAACCTATCATCAAGCCATGCAGCAAGCTGATCTGAACGTCTCCAAAGTTCCCCGTAAGTAAGAGATTGGTCTTGCGATTTAATAGCAACCCTACCAGGATATTTTGCTGCAATTTCTTCAATGATTTCAAGTACAGATTTATCCAAAATCATGTCTCATCCCCCTAATAAAATCTAATATTGCTTATATTATTAATCTCAGAAGTAGTGTACTACTTTATATAGTACACTGTCAACCCTTTTATGAGATTATTATGGCACATTTTCTTCTCTTTGTGTTGCAAATCAGACATTCTTTAGGGAATGTTAATAAATTTGAAAGAAATTAAGCTCTAAGCATTGAGCTCAAAAAAGCTACTAATCTTTCGCTTTTTGGATTATCAAAAATTTCTTCAGGACTGCCTTCTTCTACTATGACTCCGTTATCCATAAATACAACTCTGTCTGCCACTTCTTTAGCAAAACCCATTTCATGAGTTACTACTATCATAGTAGTATGTCTCTCAGCAAGTTTTTTCATTACATTTAAAACTTCTCCTGTTATTTCAGGATCCAGTGCAGAAGTAGGTTCGTCAAAAAGCATAAGGTCAGGTTCCATTGCAAGAGCTCTGGCTATGGCAATTCTCTGTTTTTGTCCTCCGGAAATTTGCCCCGGATAAACGTCAGCCTTATTCTCAAGTCCAACCATCTTAAGGAGATCGTCAGCTCTTTTATTTACTGCATCTTTATCTTCCTTTTTAACTTTAATAGGAGCATAAGTGATATTATTTCTGCAAGTCATATGGGGAAACAGATTAAAGTGCTGAAACACCATACCGGTAGTTCCTTTTAAGGATATTTCTCCCTCTGTAACGCTGTTAAGTCCGTTTATACATCTCAAAAGTGTGCTCTTTCCTGAACCGGAGGGCCCGATTATAGCTACTATCTCACCTTTATACATTGAAAAATCCACGTTATTTACAGCGACAAAATCTCCGTATCTTTTAACGATATTTTTCATTTCAAGTATTTTTTCTCTTGCCATCACCATTCCTCCTTTGCATCGTATCTGGAGAAATACTTTTCAAGCCTGCCTGCGATTAAAGTAAGTATGAAAGTCATAATCAAATAAATTATTGCCGCATAGAAAAACGGTGTAAGATCCGTCATCCTGTTAACTGCACTGTTTGTTGCTTTCATCAGCTCAATTACACCTAAAGCAGACGCCAAAGCCGTATCCTTTACAAGGGTAATAGTCTCATTAACTACAGGAGGCAATATAGCTTTCATAGTCTGAGGCAGTATTATATCAGACATTGTCTGTCTCTTTGAAAGACCAAGAGCATGAGCTGCTTCATACTGTCCTCTGTCTATACTGTTAATTCCACCTCTGTATATTTCCGCAAAATATGCAGCATAGTTAAGTACATATGTAATTACTATAGTCATAAAAGCATCAAGAGTTATTCCGAACTGAAACGGAAATAAAAAATAGAAAAACCACAGCTGAAGCATCAGCGGTGTTCCTCTGAAAAGCCAAACATATATCTTGCACAAAAAGCTCAAGGGTTTAAAGCGGCTGTTACTCCCCAGGGCTATAGGAAGCCCCAGGGGTAAGGAGATTACCAGCGTGAGTATGAATATCTCAACTGTAGTCACCGCACCCTCGAGCATGAATGGCAAGAATTCTCCAATTCTATCCATCAATATACTGTTCCTTTATTATGATTTATTCTTCACCTTCTATAGGTTCAAATACCATGATATCTCTTCCAAACCACTTTTCACTGATTTCAGCAGCTTTACCGTTGTCTATAAGCTTCTTCAAAGCATCATTTAGCTTATCTCTTAGCTCGGTGTTATCTTCAGCGCATCCTATAGTATAAAAATCATCGCCCAGAGAATATGTACATTCTTTCATTTCTCCGCCTAAGTTATTATTGGTATATTCACCGAGAACTTTATCAACTGCTATTACATCAACTCTTCCTGCTTTTAAATCCATTATGGCAGTATCATAAGTATCATATTCACTGATATTATCTTTAAATGAATCATAAGCTTCATTTGCCTCAAGTACCTCAAGTGCAGCTGAACCTGCCTGAGTTCCTATCTTGAGATTTGCAAGCTGATCAGGCGCGGTAACATCCACATCTGAATTTGCTAGTGACATCAAAACAATCTTATTGTTAAGATACTTGTATGTAAGTGCCATCCCCTCTATTCTTTCAGGAGTAACAGACATGCCGTTCCACAGACAATCAACAGTTCCGGCCTTTAACTGAGCTTCTTTAGCTTTCCAGTCTATAGGCTTAAATTCAACTTTCATTCCAAGTTCTTCTGCTACAGCAGTAGCCAAGTCGATATCAAATCCAACCAGATTTCCGTCTTTATCTCTAAATCCCATGGGTGCAAAAGTATCATCAAGACCTACTACAATAGTCTCTGCATCTTTATCTGATTTCTTTTCTCCGCAGCTTGTCATAAGTCCTAAACTTAATACAAGCACAAATACCATCATCAACGCAAACAGTTTTTTCTTCATAATTATGCTCCTTTTGTACAATATTTTATAAATACATTTTCGCTTTATCATTTCATCGTATTAAAGCGTTAAATCCTCACTTATTTAATATACATTTACTATAAATAAAAGTCAACACCTTTTTTCTTCAAATTTTTACATATTTTATAAGACGAATTTCCTCACCGCATAGGCGACGCCATCCTCAGTATTAGACAAAGTCACAAAGTCTGCAATATCTTTAATACTCTCATCTGCGTTTCCCATTGCAACTCCTATGCCTGCTGCTTTTATCATTGCTCCGTCATTGGGGCTGTCACCACATGCCATTACGTTTTCTTGTGATATATTTAGTCTTTTACAAAGCTCCGCTATGGCAGTTGCTTTGCTTGTTGTGCTTCCTCCTATCTCTATGTTGTGTATAAATGAAGAAGTAACTGTTATATCTTTCTGTTTAAGTAGAATCTCCCAAAACTTTTCTTTATCTAAAATATCTCTGAAATGAATATTTATATTCTCTATATCTTTTTTATTATTTAACAAAAAATCATAAATGCCAGGCACAGGTTTCCTGGTCTTGCTTATATATTCTACATTCATGTAATCGGAACCATTTGCCTTTAGATTTTTAAAAACATCTTCATCTATATAAGCTTTCCCTCCTGTAAAAACTTCTATAGGATAATCTGTGTTTTCCGATAAAAGTTTGCCTACAGCTGATGCAGCCTCTTCTGATATACAGTTAGAGTATATAATCTTATCTTCCGGCAAATAATTAATGTGTGCGCCATTTGAACTTATCACGTATTCAATACAACCAAGTTTTGATATATCCTCAGGCAGTGCTGTAAATGTCCTTCCTGTTGCAATGACAACATGAACGCCTTTCTTTGCCGCATCATTTAATGCATCAACAGTTTCATCAGATATACCAAAGCGACCTAAAGTCGTCCCATCAAGATCAAGAGCTATCAACTTTATGTTCATTTAATCAGTCTCCAAACACTGTAAAAATTCTTTATTATAAGTTCTGACTTGTTTCATAGTTGCACTTTCATCGTGACCCGGATATATTCTATATTCATTAGGCCATTTATCTATAATATTTTTGCAGGACCATATCATCTCTTTATCAGAGCCATCTTCAAAATCTGTCCTTCCAAGGTCAGTGTCAAAAATGGTATCACCGGTAAATACAACTTTGTTTGCATCTGATATTATACATATGGATCCTTTTGTATGTCCGGGAGTCCTTACTATATCCAAAATCTCACCGTCCATAACAATACTGTCTCCATGTTTTAAGCATACATCCGTTTTACCTTTATATCGCAGCGAATCTTCAAAACTCATCATCACAGGACAGTCAAAGTGATCTGATATCTTTGGGGCTCCTCCCACATGATCGTGGTGATAGTGTGTTAATATAATTCCTTTAACGACCAAACAATTATTCTCTACATATTTTATAATGCGCTTCGGCTCATATCCGGGATCTATTATATAGCACTCGCCCCTATCCTGCTTGTTTATTATATAACAATTGCTCTCAAGACTGCCGCCTACAAATCTTTTAATTTCCAACGTTTTTTCCTCCTTCAAAGCCTACATAAAGATTACATAAAGGCTTGCAAAGATTTTTTAATATGATAGAATATATCATACAACATTTTTAAAGAAATGTCTTTTATTTTCACACAACAGAGGTAAAAAAACATGGAAATTGCCATCGTGGGCGCAGGAAAACTAGGTATAAAAGTTGCTACTGCTCTTTTAGGCGGAGATCACTCTATTACAGTTATAGATAAAAATGAAGAAGTTCTCAGCAAAATTTCACAGCAAATGGATGTTATGACCGTAAAAGGTAACGGCAAAAACATTTCACTCCTAAAGAACTACGGTATTGATCACTTTGATTTTCTTCTTGCAGCTACAGAAAGCGACGAAAAAAACATCGTAATTGCATCATTTGCTAAAAAAATTGGCTGTACAAAAGTAATCGCTAGAGTAAGAGAACCGGAATATATGAATCAAATGGATTTCATCAAAGACGCTATGAACATAGACTATCTTGTAAATCCTGATCTGGCTATAACCCTTGAAATATACAAATATCTTGTTGAAAAGTATACTCTTACCAACGGAATTTTCTCCAGTGGCAAGATTTCCTTAGTTCAATTTCAAGTTAAAAAACTCAAGAAACTGGCTGGTCTTTCAATGATTGATGCAAGGAAGGTGCTTCCTTCTATGCTTATTGTAGCCATTTCAAGAAACGGCAAAATAATCATACCTCACGGAAACACCATAGTTGAAGATTGTGATACTCTTTATATCATAGGAGAAAAAAGCGAAATATCCGCTCTGCACAGAAAAGTTCACGAAAAAGGAAAATACACCAATCTCCAAAAAGTTATGATTATCGGAGGCGGAAAAACAGGTTTTTATCTGGCCCGTAAATTATCCGAGTTTGGTGTTGCAGTAAAAATCATAGAAAAGAGTAAAGACAGATGCTATTACCTTTCTACCAATTTGGATGATGTAATGATTCTTCACGGGGACGCTACAGACACCAATCTTTTAGAAGAAGAAAACATTGAAGAAATGGATGCATTTGTAACAGCTACAGGATTTGATGAGGAGAATCTCCTGCTTGCTCTCATGGCAAAACAACGAGGCATTGAAGATGTTATCTCTAAAGTCAGCCGTCCAAGCTACAAAGATTTGATAGAAAAAATGGGTATAGATATGGCGCTTAATCCTCTGGATATAGTTGCGAGTACCATACTAAGATATATACAAGGCTCAAAAAAAATAATTTCTTCCCTGTTAATCCAGGGGCAAGCCGAAATTATGGAAATAGTTGCTTCCAATAATATGCAACTTACAAATGTCCCTCTGCATCAGCTTGATCTCCCTGATGGAGTTTTAATAGCTGCAATACACAGAGGACAGAATATAATTATACCTGATGGCAATACAACAATACTTGAAGATGATAGAGTAACTATCTTCTGTCTGCTTAAAGATATTGCTGAACTGGAGGGTTTGTTTAAAAACAAACGCGGATTCCATCTTTAAAGATTTAATTTGAGTGAGGATTCAAATGTCTGACAAAATAAGGACCACTTTGAGAATAGAGGGGAGCCTGCTGCTTGTGCTGGCTTTTTCTATGGTGATTCCCCTTCTCATCGCCTTTTTTGAAAATGAAACAGATTGTATACGTGCATTTTTACTTGTTATAATTTCCTGCACTATATTAGGTCTCATATTATTTACGTCATTTAACCTTTCCCGATACAAGATAAAAAGTCGGGATGGGTTTCTTATTGTGTCCATAAGCTGGTTTATCGCATCACTAATAGGTTCTTTACCATTCATATTGTCAGGGTCAATTCCATCCTTTGCAGATGCTTTTTTTGAAAGTTGCTCAGGCTTCACAACCACAGGCTCTTCCATACTGACAGATATAGAAGTCTTACCTCGTTCTATACTATTCTGGCGTTCTTTTACCCACTGGCTTGGCGGAATGGGAATTATAGTATTCATAACAGCTCTTCTTCCCGTATTTGGAATTAACGGCCAGCTCATAGCAAATTCAGAAACTACAGGACCTACAAAAAGCAAGATGTTAGCTAAATTTTCCGATGTATCAAGATCATTGTACAAAATTTACCTGGCTATGACATTGGCTGAATTCATATTGTTAAAATTAGGCGGACTCACATGGTTTGACTCAGCTATCCATACATTTGGCACCGTAGGAACTGGCGGCCTATCGTCTTATAATGACAGCATATCCCACTTCAACAGTTCATATGTGGAATTGGTTATTGCCATATTCATGCTGCTTGCTGCCATAAATTTCGGGTTATATTTTACTGCTCGAAAAAGAGGCATTTTGTCCATACTAAAAGATGAAGAAGCTAGATTTTATCTTCTTATAATTACTTTTGTAACCGCAGTTATTGCATTTTATAACTGGGCCTTTGACGGTTTCGTACAAATAGGAGAAAAATTATTAAATGCTTTTTTCCAGGTAGTTTCTATAATAACCACTACAGGATATATGACTGACGACTTTGATGCATGGCCCACATTTTCCAGAATGATGATTTTATGTCTGTTCTTTATCGGAGGATGTTCATCATCTACAGGCGGAGGCGTAAAAGCGGTCAGAGTTTTAGTTGCCTTAAAATTGGTACGAAGAGGGATTTCCCTTAAGCTTCATCCAAACAGGATTGCACCTGTTACATTAAACGACAGGGAGCTTGGAAGCGATGTTACAATTAACATATCAAATTTTATATTCACTTATTTGACTATAATATTTGCAGGCGCATTGTTACTATCCATAAATGGATATGATTTTATAACCAATTTTACAACATCGATATCATGTATAGGAAATATAGGTCCCGGATTTAACCTTACAGGTCCTACCATGAATTATGCATTCTTCTCCGATTTTTCAAAATATATATGTTCATTCCTTATGATCACTGGAAGATTGGAATTATTTACGGTTTTAACTTTATTTTCAAAATATTATTGGAATTCTGACAAAGTAAGCTAACGAGGTATCAAATTTATGAAGATAAATTATAAAGCGATAATCAAAATACTGGGAATGTTAACATTGATAGAAGGTCTATTTATGTTTCCTTGTGTTATCGTTGCCCTAAATCTTGAAGAATGGGCAGCCGGAGGCTCTCTTTTTGTTACCTCAATCGTATGCATATCCATAGGATTCGTAATACGTACACAACTAAAATTTGACAAAATTAAACTAAAATTCAGAGAAACATTCTTTATAGCCTGTACAAGCTGGGTCTATGCGTCTCTAATAGGCGCAATTCCTTTTTACTTCTGTAAGCAAGGATTTTCTTTTGTATCATGCTATTTTGAAGCCGTCGCAGGATTTTCAACTACAGGATGCAGTGTTCTAAATGCAGATATGATTCCTCAGTGTCTTTTAATGTGGAGAGCGCTTTGTCACTGGCTAGGCGGTATGGGAATCCTGGTTCTTTTGGTATCCGTATTCCCTCTTTGGGGAATCAATAATCAATCTGTTGCACTAGCTGAGACTCCTGGATTACAAAGCGAAAAGCTTGCTGCAAAATACTCAGATACGGGGAAATTTTTATACAAAAGCTATACAATATTGTCAATTGTAGAATTCATACTTTTAGTTCTTGGCCCTATGGACTGGTTCAATGCCCTTTTAACGGCATGCAGCAGCATAAGTACTGCCGGTTTAATCGTAACATCATCCAATGCTTGGATGTACGATTTACTATATGTAAGAGCAATAGTTTTAATATTTACCATCCTATCTTCAATGAATTTTATAGTTTATTTTATGGCTGTAAAAGGAAAATGGTCGGAAGTTATAAAAAACATAGAAACGCGTGTATTTTTATCAATTATAGCTGTAGCCACAATACTTATTTCAATTTCATTAAAATTAAGCGGCACTTATTCAAGCTTTTGGCAAGCTATAAAAGATTCTCTGTGTCAGGTGGTTTCTTTCATATCTACGTCAGGTTTCTATGTAAATGAATACAATAACTGGCCTTCTTTTGCAATAATGATTCTCTTTCTTTTACTGCTTGTCGGAGGCTGTTCATTTTCTACTTCAGGCTCGCTCAAAGTAATAAGGGTTGTAATATTTTTTAAACTCATAAAAAGAGGATTCTTAAAGCAGATACATCCGCGCATGGTAAGAGCAGTTATGCTGGGCGACAAGACAGTCTCATCATCCAGCGCTTCAGCCGTTACGACACACATTTTCCTATACCTGGGGATATTCATGATTGGGTGCATACTCTTGTCTTTCAATAATTTGAGTATGGAAACTACCATTACATCTGCTCTGGGACTTTTCTCAAACACAGGGGTTGCTTTAAACGGCGTAGGAAACTTCGGCTATTTTGGAATGTTTAACCAATTCTCACAGCTTGTCATGACATTTTTGATGATAGCAGGAAGGCTTGAGATGTATGCCATAATAATACTGTTTACAAAATCTTTTTGGAAGCACAACAAGGCAAATACAATATAACAGTCATAAAATTCTACTTTAAGGGCATTATAAAATCTATACTACATAAACCATGTAAAGGAGAAAAAAATGCTCGTAAAAGATTTAATGTCTGCTTCTATAAGTTATGTTTTTCAGGATGACACTATTAAACGTGTCATCTTTATTATGAAAAGCGAGGACGTAGGTATACTGCCTGTCTGTGATAAGCAAAACCATGTTCTCGGAGTAATTACTGACCGTGATATAGTTGTTCGCAATGACAATGCAAAACTGGCGTCTGAAATCATGACTGAAAACGTAGTTACAGTAAATTCCGGAGATGACATTCATCAGGCAGCTTTAAAATTTTCTAAATATGGAATCCACAGGCTTCCTGTGATAGATAATCAAAGACTGGTCGGTATGCTTAGCTTAAAAGATCTTGCTAAAAAGAAAGTTTTGACAGCAGAAATTGGACATATAATATATAACATATATAATCACAAATAAACTAAAGGGGCATGAAAAAATGCCCCTCTGTTTCGAAATCATAATTATTCGTTGCTTTTATCTTTGTCTGTACCGTCTTTAATATCTTTATCTGCATCTTTAACTCCATCTTTGACATCATCACCCGCATCTTTAGCGCCGTCTTTGAGGTCATCTCCCATCTTATCTGCTCCGTCCTTAACATCATCGCCTACATCTTTTATATCGTCTTTTACATCATCAACTACATTGTCCCCTTTATCATTTGGTGTATCCATGTCGTTCTTATTGTCACTGCATCCAGTAAGACAAAGCATAAATACCATGGTCAATATTAATAAAACGGTTAAAAATTTTTTATTCATAAAAAATAACTCCTTTCTTTTTCTCTGTTTATTATTGGAGTTACGTAGCTTTTTTATACATATTGCAAATTAAAAGAGCGCTTAAAAGCTTATTGCTCTTAAAGCGCCCTTAAAAATTATTCTTCTGTAGATTCTTCGCGTTTTCTCATCAGACCTAAAATCATCATCATAATGAACGAACCCAGCAGAGTCCATATATGCATTCCAAATCCGCTGTCTCCAGTTTTCGGAGTTTTTGCATTATCAGGAATTACTACTTGCAGGTGATCAGGTATGCCGTCTCCATCAGCATCGATGTTCTTATCAGCTATACCGTCTCCGTCTGTATCAATATTTACGTCTGGCTTGCCGTCTCCATCTGTATCAATGTTTATGTCTGCTTTGCCGTCTCCATTGGTATCAACGTTTATATCTGGCTTGCCATCTCCATTAGTATCAATATTTATGTCTGGCTTGCCGTCTCCATTGGTATCAATGTTTATATCTGGCTTATTGTCTCCGTCTGTATCTACATTTACATCAGGTTTACCGTCTCCATCTGTGTCGATATTGATATCCGGCTTATTATCGTTATCAGTATCAACATTAATATCAGGATTACCATCTCCGTCTGTATCTACATTTACATCAGGTTTACCATCTCCGTCTTTGTCGATATTGATATCCGGTCTTCCGTCATCATCTTTATCCACATTGACAGGCGGCTCTCCTGGTTTACCTACTACTACAACCACTGTTTGGTCATCAGTAATATTGCTCAAAGTCAATCCTCCGGCAGCTTGAGCTTCTTTGATATTGTCATACGCTTTTCCATTTACAAATATATACTGAATTTCAGTACCTTTTTCGTAAGTCCAGCTTATGTCTCTATCTGCTCCGTCATCAACTTGACCGCTTCCTAAGATTTGACCGTTAGCACCTTTAATAATAGCAGTAATGGTATGTGTAGTTTTACGGAAATCACCAGGTTTAACAACATCATTATCTTCTAAAGGTTTCTTCTTAAGTTTGATAACAACATTCTTATCCTCAGTAATACCGCTCAATGAAAGTTTAGAATTTTCTGCATCCCAACTTGTTACCTTTTGACCATTTACTGTTATTTCTTCAATTTCATAGATGTCAGAGTCGAAACTCCAATTTACATCTACATTGCCGTTATCCTTCACCATCTCAAGACCCTTATTAATTGTTGCAGGGCCACCTTGAACCTGAACGTTAACTTCATGTAAACTTTCAAGATCAGGAAGTGGATCAGGTTTACCGCTATCATCGTTAACTGTAGTAAAGTATACTTCAATTACATGATCTTCTACGATTCCTTCTATATCATTAATATCAGGAGTATTCGTATCTGCAAGAGGCATTATACCCTCATCGCTCACTGCTGTAGGAACTGCAGCGCGCATAGCACTAGCCTTTTTCATCGGCTGAGCTTCTTTTGAAGCTACAGCTATAGGAGTTGCTAAATCAGGATTCAAATAACTTTCTTCTCCATCAATAACTATTCTTGCTATCGTCCATCCGTCTGCCGCCTGTGCAGTAATGTTTCTGTAATTCTGCAAGTGATAAAGTACTCTCGATGCCGAAACAGTACCTTCACCATACTTCTTTATAGTAACATTGTGCATCTTAGGCTTAACGTATACTTCAACATTAGTATCTTTTTGAATATTATTCAATTTAATACTACCGTTACTATCCGGTGTAACTTTCTGATTATCTACTACTACGCTTTCTACTTCATAGTAAACATAATCATCAGAGTCAGGATCTGTGCCATTGTTTTTTACAGACCATTCAACATCATAATTGCTGTTAGCCTCAATGACAGCTCCGCCAGTAATAGTTCCAGGAGCGCCTATAAGCTGTGTAGTCAGCTGAATATATTTATCATCTGATAGTACAGGCGGCTCTGGATCCTTGCCTTCACTGCTTGGCTTAGCCATATAGATATCTACTACATGGTTTTTTGCAATCTTATTCAATGAATAGCTTCCAGTTACTTTTTGTCTGTTAGTAAGTGAGATTTCTTTACCGTCTACCAGTATCTTATAGATACTGTATTCACTGTTTCCAGTATCCCATTCCACCTTAGCACTATCGCCTTTATTTACATTCATAGTAGGGCTAACACTGACATTTTCATCACCACCGTAACGGTTTACAGTTACTGTATATTGTCCTTCACTAGTGCCTCCGCCTATACTTGAAAGTACTTCAATAGTAACGATTACACTGTGGTTTGACTTTATACCTGAAAAATCAACTGAATTATCTTTAGCATTGTAAACTATTCCGTCTACCTCTACTTTAACAATGCGGCATCTGCTGTCATTAACTTCCCATGTAACCTTATGATCGCCGCCTGCTTTTACGTTCGTAGTAGGAGTGATTTCATACTTTGTAGGATCACTGCATCCAACTACGGCAGTTCTGACTTCATAGAAATCTTCTTTGTCTCCGCCTATTTGACCAGGTTTCTTTGAATTTTCAGTGAATTCCACATATATCTTGTGGTCTTCATGGATTCCATCAGGATAAGTATACGTATTCTTATCCAGCAAATCATCTCTGATAACTCCATCAACAACTACTCTTGAAACGTAAGAGTCTTTTCCTGCTTTCCAGCTTACAGTAGGCTTACTGCCTTCTTTCTGCTTTTGTGCGCCTGTTACGTTTCCGTTGCCGGTTTTGCTGGCATTAACATCAAAGTATCTGTCATAGTATAAACGCAATGAAAGTGTTGGACTTCCTGAAATAACTCCACTGAGAATATTTTTCTCATTATTTGGATTATACCAATACGATTCTCCGCCTACTTGAAGCTCTGCAATTTTATCTGCATCTTTAACAGCGACGCTGTCTTCAGTAGTACCTGTATAAGTCTTGGTAACTCCTGCATCATTAACTTTAGTATATATGTAATTACCTTCACTATCCTTATTTCCGGAATTTATGAAGTAATCTACAGTATACTTAGTATCTGATTTTGCTGACCATGTTGCGACAAAAGTATGATCTTTCTTCATGTCTGCCGCTATGGTTTCACCTCCTGCATACTTAGTATCGCCGAGAGTTCCGTCATCATTCTTAACGTACCAGCCTTCAAATTTGTAACCAGGCTTAGTAGGTGTCAAGAATGTGGCATAACTTGTTGCACTGGCCTTTACGTATTCCTGATCGGAAATCTTATTACCTCCGTCAGTATCAAATGATACTACGAACTTACTGGTATCAGCTTTCCAAACGGCATATATAGTCTTATCACTTGCCGGCATAGTAGGCGCTGCAACAAGAGTTCCGCCTATTCCGTCAGCAGCCTTAAACATTTTTGTAACATCATTAGCACTGCTTTCTGACCAGCCTTGGAATATAGAACCTGCCTTAGTAGGCAAACCACGTCCATTGGTAGGAATAGGCAACGTACCTATGTTTGTATTATAAGCAACATCCTCAATACTTCTTACATTGCCAAGGGAACCTCCATTGGCATCAAACTTAAGCTTATAATTGCCAACTTCCCATTGAGCAACAAGATAATATCTGTTTCTTATAACTTGTGTACGATCTTCATTAAATTTTATGGCCTGCTGTGTAGTAACATCTGAAACATGTGAAGCATTGTTGATGTAATCCTTGTTAGCTGCATTTGCTTCATCCTCTGTGTCTAACAGCTTCCATCCTTTAAATGTATATCCAACACGAGTAGGTTCATTATCAAAAGCATTAACTTTTGTCAAAATGCTGGAGTTCTCCACAACTTTACTATCTGTAAATATTGTAGATTTATCATCAAATTGACCTTCGTTTGCCAAATAAATCAAACTTACAAACTCTTTAGAGTAGTTAGGCTTTATTACGATGGTATGATCATCTCCTGTAGGAGTATCTGTACCTGGTGTAATAGGATCTCCTCCTTCAGTAGTCCAGCCACTAAAGTGTTCGTCGTCATCATCCGGTTTATTTGGAATATCTCCTTCTTCAGGCAATACAATTATAGGCTTTTCTCCTATAACATAGTATTCATAAAGGTCTTCTCCGTCTGGTCCTTTTACTACTACCCTTGTAGGCTGGAATACTGCTTTTGCTCCCTGGTTGCCGCATTCATCCCTAACCCACACTACTATAGGTTCTGTATCATTGATATCGACATCAAAAGAATGAGTATGAGAAATTGTATCTAAGGTAATCCAGTCCTTTTCAGTAGGTACTGCATGTTCATCACGTGTTACCCAGTAGGCTTCAACGCCTGAACCACGTCCGTCTTCTATGAAAGTAATACCGTCTTCATCTATACCCATACCTGTATCTGTCAGTGTTATTGTAGCCTGATTCATAGCACTGTTAGCACCTGTAATTATAGGCATTTCATCATCTAAAAATGCCACCAGGTAAGTCTGTGCTACTTTTGATTCATTACCGTTGTTATCTTTAACTGACAATTCAAAAGTATATCTTCCTGAAGTGCTGTTCTTGTCAAAGATATAATCATTTATCTTACTTACAGAATCAACCCAGGAAGAATCATACACAACAGCATTTTTAGGATCATAAACCTTATATCTCCACTGTGCTATACTGCCGTTTTCTCCTGCCATAGTTCCCGGCATGGATTTATCAACAATATTAACAGCTACTGTAGCGTTATTATGAACCAAATGCTGCAAGTGGATAGTCATTATTTGTTCTCCACTGTTGACATCTTTCATATAGAAATTTGCCAGAGGCAGCGAACTTGTTACCTCTGCCTTTTTAAACTTAACGCCCTCCGTATAATTGGTATAAATATACTGTGCGATAAGTCCTGCATAATCATCGCCTGAAGCAATAAATCCATTTTCTGTTCCCAGACCCTGATGTGTAACATCTCCGTCCTCATCTTTTTCCGTTTCTGTAAGAACTCTTCCGTCATCTGCATTAGAAATGTAGAAAATTTCATTCTCATTCATACGGTTAATACCATCACCGTATGCCGGATCATTTTCAATAGGAACATTAGGATCATTGCTTGTACCTGCAAGGTTTACAAAGTATTTGTACTCTGCTCCCTGGTAATACTGTGCAGTCTTTAAAGCATCAAAAGCAGTCGATTCATAACTCATCTCAAGGTCGGTATACTGGAACATCGAAAGTGCAGCACATCCATGAGATGCATATCCTACAAACGGACCAAATCCATTTAAAGTTTCCCCCTCTATAAGCTGTGGAATGCTTTGATCTTTCATTATATTAGTGGCACTGCCCAATACATTGTTAGCCCCATAATTTTGCTGCTGTATAGTTACAGTATCCTTTTTAAGTTCTACTGTAATACGTGCTTTCTTCTGACTTCCCAAACTAGCACTAACTGATGCTACTTTAGTCGCAGTATATGCAGGTGTCAAAGAAGTTACAGGGTCAAGACCATTTACTTTGTAAATAGACAAAGTAGTAGGTTCATTGGAGCCATTAAGGTCTCCATATAACATGATATATCCGTAAATCTTATTATCCACTATACCTGCATTCAAAAGGAAGCCGCCGCCTGTCAAAGTATGCTTATTCAAAACCTTTGCGTCAAGGTCGAAGCTTATTGTACGTCTTGAATCGCTGGTTGCAGGATACATCATAAAGTCGGAATATGCCGGCGTAGCATAGCCTACGAAAGCCATATTAGCCGTCTTTCTTCCATCTTTAACTTTTTCATAAGACATTACATGATGATTATATCTGTAAACTGTATTAGGAACTTTTCCATTTTTAAAGTAATTTTCTATATTAACTTCTGTAGCAGTTTCAGAACTATCATTAGACAATCTCATAGGCTGTTTAAGCTTTTGTTCTTCTGATAAATTTAAAGCATCATATTTTGCCTTATTGTAATAATGGTCATATACATACCAACCGTTTAAATCTGTAGTATCGATTTTAACAGCAGTATCTGTAATACGAAAAGTTCCAGGTTCCATACCTTGTTCTATAAGCTTTTCAGTAAGTTCCTGCTTAAAGTCAAGGAAAGTTCCCGGATAATCACTTGGAACATTAACTGCAATATCCACAACAGGAGTAGGGTTTGCTCCAACATTAACTGCCGCATCTGCTGTATTAAAAGAAGACATTCCTCCATACAGGCCAAAGACCATTGTAAAGCAAAGCATCACAGTAAGTGATTTTTTCAGTCTAGTCCATTTTCCTTTTTGCATATTTCTCCTCCTTTCTTCAAAGAAATCTTAATGTCCTAAGCTTAAAACAATTGTTTCCAGGGCAACTTTGTTTGTAAACTGTCACTATTTATTTTTATACTTAAAACCCGGACATTATTTTTTACATATTTAAGGAATTTTTTCCTTGCCTAACCGGCTAATTCCTAAATATATATTTCAAGTGACGAGTATATATTAGTCCCATAAATTCGTCGTGTCAATATCTTTTCGACAAATTTTTAATAAATATATGCAAACCCAAACCCCTTATATATCAACACTTCCGAGTAATTGTCTAACCATAAAATAACCATTTTGATTTATCATCCATATAAAGGAAATTTTTACATATTTTTATATTATTACATTGCATTCAATTAATTAAAAAAACCTTTTTTGGTTAGTTAATTTACCCCTCCCCAGCATATAAATTCAGATTTTTAGAATAATTCCCCTAATATTTATTATCTTTCTTCTGAGTTTTGATTTGCCGATTTAAATTAGAGTTGCATTAAAGCATTGACTTTTTGCTACAAAAATCATATAAAAAGACAACAAACCATTAATAAATTTGACAAAATAGAAGAAAAACCTTTATTTTGTCAACGCAAAACACAATAAACTATATTTATTGTGCTTAAATAATGGTTTTGTTGACTTTTTTTAAAAATTTTCAAGAATTTTACAACATCATGAGTTTTAGCATCATTATCGGACAAGCATAATCAACATAACAAAAAGCCTCCCAAAAGGGAGGCTTTACTTCGTACATTTTAAATTATTCTTCTATCTCTTCATCAATATCAGCTTCTGCTTCATATTCTTCTTCAGGAAGAGCCTGCTTAACACTGAGACTTATTCTCTTTCTTTCAGTATCAATCTCGAGAATCTTAGCTTCAACAACTTGTCCAACTTCGAGTTCTTCTGCTATGTTTGCTACTCTCTTGTTAGCAACTTCTGAAATATGAACGAGTCCGTCAAGACCAGGTTCTAATTCTATGAAAGCACCATATTCTTTAATCTGCACAACTTTACCTGTAACGATTTCATCAACATGGTATTTTTCATTTATTATTGACCAAGGCTCAGGCGTAGTCTGCTTAAGGCCAAGTGAAATCTTACCTTTTTCAGCATTCATTGAAAGTATTTTAACCTTAACTTTATCGCCTATCTGCAAAACCTCTTTAGGATGTTTAAGCTTGCCCCATGAAATTTCTGAAATATGTAAAAGACCATCTATTCCGCCTAAATCAACAAACGCACCATAGTCAGTAAATCTCATTACTGTACCCTCTACTACATCGTCAACATTTAAGCTGTTCCATATCTCATCAATCTTCTTTTGTTTTTCTTCAGCTAAAACAACCTTATGTGAGAATACTGTTCTGCCTTTTTTCATGTCTACTCTCGTAACTCTTACGTCGAGAGTTTGTCCTATAAATTCTTCGGCATTTTCAACAAATTTATCAGAGAGCTGTGAAAGTGGAATAAAGCCTGTAACTTCTTTATAAGCTGCAATTACGCCTCCGTTAACTTGTCTTAAAACTTTTACATTGATAACGGTCTTATTTTCCAAAGCTTCATTAATTTCATTCCAATGCTCATTAACTTCTAACTTCTTCTTGGAGAGTAAAATCACACCATCCCCGTCATCTGTCTTAATGACCTTCGCTTGGATTTCATCGCCATCTTTAAATAAGTCTGCTAGCTTCTGGTCTCCCTCTAATGTTACTTCTTCTTTTGGAATTACTCCGTCTTTTTTGCATCCCATGTTAACGATAACTTCCTTGTCAGTAACTTGGTGTACCTTTCCGTTAACAATTTCTCCAACGCGTGGTAATCTTAAGGATTTTTCAATATCATCCATTAAGTCCATCATGTTCATTTCGCTCTTGTCTGTGATGTGTTCACTCATCGTAGCAATAACCTCCTTAATTACGCATTCAGGCGTCGAAGCACCTGCTGCAACTCCTATTTTATTACATTTCAAGAGTTGGTGCAATGGTAAATCTTCGTTTTTTTCAACAAAATACGTATTTAGGCAGATTTTTTTTGAAATATCATACAATTTCTGTGTATTTGAGCTGTTTTTACCTCCTATTATTACCATAGCATCACATTCTTCAGCTAATTTTTTACAATTATTTTGTCTCTCCGCAGTGGCATTGCATATAGTATTTTTTACTGTGTACTTTTTTCCCCTGCTGCGAAAAACCTCTATTATAGAATCAAGTAATGACTTTTTAATTGTAGTTTGACAAACGATGAACAGATTATCCGCTTCTAAATCTGCTGCCTCTTCCTTAGAATTTATTATATATGCAAAGCTGCTGCACCATCCTTTAATCCCTTTTACCTCCGGATGATCTTTATCTCCGATTATTACAACATTATATCCAGACTCAGAAGCGTTCTCTGCAAGCGAATGGATTTTACTTACAAACGGGCATGTAGCATCTATAACTTTTAGACCTTTTTTATCTACTGTATCCCAAAACGCTTTTCCCTCTCCATGAGATCTCACTATCAAAATATCATCGCTGTTTGCATCAGAAATATTTTCTATAATGTCCACTCCGCGAGATTTTAAATCATCTGTAACAAGTTTATTATGTATCAAAGGACCACAAGTAAATATTCTTCTGTTATCCCTGTTATTTTTTATTTGATTTTCTGTCTTTTCTATCGCTTGTTTAACTCCAAAGCAAAATCCGGAGTTAGCTGCTCTTATAATTTTTGTCATTATTTCTTATCCAAACTTTCTAAATATCTTTTAAATGAACTTTCTGAGCCGTTATCAGTCGGTTTATAATATTTAACGCCTTCTCTGTATAAATTATCCGGCAAATATTGCTGTTTTACATATCCTCCATAAGCATGAGGATATTTATATTCCACCCCAAAGCCCATGGTCTTAGCGCCATTATAATGACTATCCTTTAGATGAGCCGGCACATCATCTATTTTTTTATTTTTTATGTCTGTTAAAGCAGCGTCATAAGCCATATACGCAGAATTTGATTTAGGTGCGGATGCAAGAAGAATCACCGCATGGCTCAAATTGATTACTGCCTCAGGCATACCAACCATAAGCGCTGCTTGTACACATGATGTCACTATTGAAATAGCCGACGGATATGCCATACCAATATCTTCACTGGCCATCACCATAAGTCTGCGTCCTATCATCTGAATATCAGCACCGCCATCCATAAGCCTGGCAAGATAATGAACCGCAGCATCCGGATCACTTCCTCTCACCGACTTTTGAAGTGCACTTAGAAGATTGTATCTGTCATCCCCTCTATCATAAAAGCCTATCTTCCTTTGCATGGCTTCCGCCACATTTTCCTTTGTTACAGGCTTGTCCGCTTCAATATTATCAGCGATAAATCCCACCATATCAAGGGCAACTCTCGCATCGCCGTTAGAAAACTCCGCAAGTATATTAATAGCCTCATTCTGCCACTGTATATTCAAAGCGCCTATGCCCCTGTCTTTATCTTCAATAGCCCTTTTTATTATCCCGGCAAGTACTTCCTTGTCAAGACGCTTAAATTCATATATATTTCTTACACGGCTGATTATAGCATTATTTACAGAAAAATATGGATTCTCTGTCGTGCTTCCGATAAATTTTATTACACCTTCTTCGAGAGCTTTGAGCAAAGAATCCTGCTGCAGCTTATTCCATCTGTGAAATTCATCTATATAAACATATGTCGTCTTTTTCTCTAAGCCATAAAAGCTGTCTTTGGCTCTTTCAATCAACTCCTTAAGTTCTTTTGTTCCGGTAACAGAAGCATTTAACTCATAAAAACTGCCATCCATTTCTCTTGCAATAATTCTTGCAAGAGTAGTCTTTCCTGTACCGGACGGGCCAAAAAATATTGCTGAATCAAAAGTTCTGTTTTTTATAGAATTATAAAATAGTGACCCCGGGTATAAAAAATGTTCTTGTCCTTTGAATTCTTCAAGCGTTTGCGGTCTCATCCTTGTGGATAATGGAATCATACTTTTCTCCTCTAAAAAGACGCTATAAAAACGTCTTCCACGTCTTTATCCTTAATATCGTTAAGCTTGTTTATCGCTTCGTCTTTTGTCTTTATTACAGGGCTTATAACTTTATACATATTGTCATCTTCAATGACCTTGTTGTCTATACCCTTTTCAGAAAGACTCGTAGACATCTCATTGGCAGCCTCTTTGCTTGAAAATACGCCAAATTGAAGCGCATATCCCTCTTCAGCCTTTGATTTGTCATTTGACACAGTTTTATCTTCTTTGTTATCTTTATCTTCCTTATCACTTTTATCTTTATCATCTTCTGATTGAGACGTTTCGTTTCCTGCAATCTTAATAGGACTCTCGTCAGCATTATATCCAAGCAAAGGACCTATGACAAATTTAGCAGTAAGATAGCCAAGAAAAACTGCCAATATCATTATAGCAATAATCCAAACAAATTTCATCCTAGAAATATCACCTGGACGTCTTCTTTTTTTCACTCTTCTTCTACGCATTTTTACTGGCATTGTATTCCCTCCCCACCTTTATTACAGTTTATTATAGATAAATATATTTATTCCTTAAGTCCAAATAAAATGCTCCATTCTATTTAGATAAGATAAAATGGAGCAATAATTCACAAATGTCTTATACTATATGACAAATATTGATTTCTCTCTTCATCTGCATAAGCATAGCTCTAATATTAGTTCTGCTTAAATTTTCTACAGCGAAAAGCTCTCCTGTCATATTAAGATATAATTTACCGCTTTCAGTAGTTATATCTTTAAGCTCATCTATAAATTTTAAAATTTTTCTTGATTCAGTAGCATCTTCTTTACTTGGTACATATGTAAACTTAACATTTTTAAAACTGCTGTCAGTATATACTGTATCAGTATCTATTACAAATTCTTCCGGAAATATTAGATACTGTCTGCACTCATCTATGGCATCTATGGTTTTTTCCAAGACTGTAAGCACATCTCCCGCGCTCATTTGCTCAAAACCTGATAACTTTTTATAGCCCGATATTTTATAAAAGCCTTTTATACCGTCACTATCTTCAATTATACTTATCGGGAATATACTCTTACACCCTCCGTTAAGCAAAAACGCAATCTTTTCTCTAAAAGGCAATTTTTCTTTATCCAAATTTACAATATGTCTGTCAAGCATTTGCAGCACCTCCACACACTAAGCAAGGTGTAAAACCTTTTAATTCAGCGTCCTTTTTATCCATCACCAACTTATAACTTCCTTCCTCGTCATAGATTTTAACATAGCGGCATTCTTTAATATGAAATCTTACTCCATATCTTGGAAAAACCACTACACTTTTAGCCTTTTGTCCGTCTTTAAATTGCTCTTCGGCTATAGGATTTTCATCTCTTAAAGTACCGGTGAATCCACGGACAAGAACATTTTCTTCAAATTCAATTCTGCCATTTATTCCTACAGCGTTTACAACATTAAATGTTGCTTTAGCGTCTAAAGAAATCAAGTCATCAATTCCGTCTTTACTATAGAGATACCTATACTTTGTAATCTCAAAGTCAGTCAAAGAACTGTCGCAGGCAAGCACCCTATCTTCTATTTTTTTGCAAAGGGAAACATTAGTTACTTTATTATAGGCTGCAAGCCCGGCGTCTCTGACTTCCCACACAGTATTAAAGCATATCGCTTCACAGATAGTCACTATCTTAATTATCAAAGTCAAAGCACATACACAGATAATCAAAACAGGCAATGATATGGCTGCTTCTGTTATATAGCTTCCATATTTATTTTTAAAAACTTTATCAATATATTTCTTTAAACTTATGTTCATTGCCGTTAACCTTTATAATGTATTCTAAACCAAAGCAGTAGTCTTTTATTAAAAATGATCCACAGTAAAGATATTTTCCGTTTATCTGTATAAGATCCATTATGCGAAGCAGCTTAGTTTGTTCCGTGAGTCCACATAAAAGCAAAGACAAATATGATAAATAATCTTCTCCTTCTACGGTTTGAGGTGAAATATATCGTTTTTTATCAGCCGAATCCTTGTCATCTTTGACTTCCCCATTGGAATTAAATACATTTTCAAGAGACAAAGCCCAATTACAGTCCTTTTTCAGAAGCGGAACTGTCCCTTTATCGTATAGTATATTTACATCATTCTCTGCCTCTAAATATGCCCATGTCTCCATCATTACTGCCTGTGTAAGGATTGCGGCAGGCCCTGGAGTGACAGTTTCTGCTAAAGCAAATATTGCTTGTCTCTTTTCAGGACAGCTATATAAATAGTATAGGTTAAGTAAATTTCTCATGTTTGTTATCTTATTCTTAACATCTTTTTTAGATTCTTTATCGCTTAGCTTACCACTTACAATATATTCAACTTCACAATTAAAATACGTCTTTCCTAGATCTATTTCATGCATACACGTCTTAAAAAAATCCAATATATATTTATCTGTGGCAATCTCATTTATCATATCCTCTGCCTTAATTCCCGACTTAATTTTACTGACAATCTCTGCAAGATAAAACCTTTCTGCCTTTCCAAAAGAAGGCAAATTCTCTTTTATCCACAGACTATTTATATATCTGTCACCATCTTGTGTATTTTTTGAATCTAAATCTTTATACTTAACCGGTTTTATCCCGTGCATAACTATCTCGCCTATTTGTGCTTTAAACTCTTCCAAATCATCAAGTCTATAATCCTCTACACTGGCTCTGATACTATTAACTTTTATATACTTTTTCTTAGCGAACGAATATTGAGAGTAAAAATCAAGTTTCTCCTCAACCGAATAATTATCTCCACAGAATCCCAATATTCCATACCTGTCTTTCAAAAACAGATCATATTCTCCAAGTATACTTTTGCCCCACAATATTCCAAGACTATTTACAGTAGAATTTAAAGCTGTGTCTAAAGATACCTTTATAACCGCAAATATCAGTATTAAAAGTGCAGTGAATATCATCACAGCTAATACAATAAAAGAGCCTTTTTTATTGGTCAAAAATTTCTTTGATTCCATCCAAGTTCCTCATATATTTAGCCTCAATACCTTTATTTAGTTCATTCCACATGTTAAGATGATTGTTTACTTGTTCAAAAAGGCACCCGTTAAACCACATCACTATTCCTATAAGTCCAGTTATAATCATAAAAACCATAGGCATTACCATAGATGCTTCAACATAAAGACTGCCTCTTTTATTGACTATCACTTTATCACCTCTAAAATTTGCTTTTGCTCAAGGAACTAAAAGTATCATTTACAAAATCCGTAATCTCAGATTTAAATATCAGCCCAAGCGTAACGGCGATGGCCACTAAAATCGCTACCTGAACCATTTCCATACCCTGTTTGTTATGTAGAGTATTTCTTCCCCATTTTCTCATATTTTACCTCCTTTTAATTTATATACATCTGCAACATGGCAGGCGCTGCTGTAATTATTATCAAAGCTATGAGCATAATTCCAAGAGGAAAGCTCATCTTGCTCTCCGCTATCTTAATCTTTTCCATAGCCCTTCTCCTTCTCTCTTCCCACAAACGTTCTCCTTCTTCTGCCAGCCTGTCCCACATCTGTGTTCCCCTGTCTCTGCTGTCAAGCAATATACCTGATACACGGGAAAATTCTTTCACATGAGACTCCTTTCCAAATTTACAAAAACTATTCAAAAAATTATCTCCGTTCTTCTTACTGACTTCATATAATTCATATACCGACTTAGTAAAATAATTTTTATCTCCACCATCTTCTCCATATTTAAGCGCAATTTTATCCATGGCTTCCTGAAGAACCATTCCGCTGCTCAAAAGCAGCAAAAGCTGATTTATAAACGTAGGAATCGACATTATTATATCTTCTCTTCTTTTTTCAGCATCTTTTCTTCTATAGTTCAATATCATTCATCCTTTCAATCAATATAAAGCTGCAAATTATCATAATAAGTGCTATGGTTGAAATTACTCTTCCCTGGTTTGTGTAGCTAAGTGCCATCATATATTCAGGAGATAGTATTTTAATAAAAAATATTATTAAAAATGGTGTTATTGCTACTATTCTTCCCTCAAACATCTTTTGTGACGATATCATTTTTAAATCTTTTTCCAGTGAAATTTTATCACCGATTATATCTGCGCATTTATTAACGGCTGCCGTAAAATTTCCTCCTGTATTTTTGCAGGTATCACAAACCATGACCAAATCTTTAATATCTCTTATATCGCTTCTTTCTGCAAAGTTTCTCAGTACATCCACATCCCTCTCTTTTCCCTCTGTCATCCGCTTTGTCATCCATCTAAGCTCAATTATTATCATATCCTTATCATCGTATGTTCCTCGCCAAAAATCTATTGATTCAGTAAGACTTTGTCCCAAACTTCTTCCTGAAGATATAAAAGATGATATGGAATAAAGCAAATCTCTAAACTGAATCGTCAGTTTGCTTTTTCTTTTTTCTTTCAATATTTTTATGTAGTATTTTTTAGCCGGTATAATAAGAAATCCCAGCGGCAAAGAAAACTTAATATTATCATAAAACAGCCAGCCAACAGATAATAAAAAGGCTCCTGATATCAAATAAAAAAACAGTTTTTCAAGTGGAGACAATTCCAATATTCTGTAATCCATCTAAATATATTCCTCCCTGCCTTTTTAACTTACTCTGTCTTTTCAACGTATTTCCTGTCATCTGCAAATTTCCTTTTTCGTCCGCTTCCATCAATGGGTTTATTTCAAAACCACTTTTGGAATATCCTAAAATCTCTGATATCTCCGTTATTTGTCTTTTATCCTTATTTTTCTCTATGTGTACCATGATATCTATACCCTCTGCAATCTGTGACCTTACTGCATTTATATCAAGAGGCATAGCCATAATATACATGGCTTCAAGACGTCTGAGCATACCTTGCACTGAATTGCCGTGACCTGTACTCATACTTCCTGCATGTCCCGTATTCATAGCTTGAAGCATGTCCAAAATTTCTTCGCCTCTGACCTCTCCCACAATAATCCTATCAGGTCTCATTCTGAGACTGCTCTTTATAAGCTGCGCCATAGTTACCACCCCTTTGCCGTAAGTATTTCCCTGTCTGCATTCCATTTGAACTAAATTATCTATATAATTAAGTTTAAGCTCTGTGGAGTCTTCTATTACGATCACACGCTCTTCTCTAGGGATAAATTCACTTAGTGCATTTAGCAATGTAGTCTTGCCTGAAGAAGTCCCTCCGCTTACAAATATGTTATATCCGCATGATACCAAAGCGCTGAGTAATATAATGCCTTTTCTGTTAATAGTTCCATTCCTCTCCAGGTCCTCAATTTTCATATAATCATCGGAAAACTTTCTTATCGTCAATACCGGTCCTTCTATTGCAATATTTTTATAAACTCCATTAACCCTTGAACCGTCTAAAAGTCTCGCATCAACTATAGGATTAAGTTCGTTTATCTCTCTATGAACCTGTGAAGCTATGTTTTGCATTATGTCTTCAAGTTCAGAAACCGTATCAAAAGATATGGGCGCCTTTCTTACTTTGCCATCAATTTCTACAAATATCTTTTCAGGACCGTTAACCATTATTTCGCTTATTGTAGGATCATCAACGAGAGGTTTAAGAATGCCAATATTGCTTCGTGTCTTGCAAAACACTTTATCGCATATCCTGCTCAAACTGTTTAAATCCTCGTCTTTTAACTCTTTTTTATTAAATACTTCATCAGCTATAATTTCTCTCGCCTTATCATCATCCATTGAGTCATGCAAAGCCATCTTATTTCTCACTTCATCGAGAATTTCTTCAACAATCTTTTTCATTTTAAATTTTATCCATTTCTGTAAACATTTTACATTACATTATTATAATAAAACAGCTGCAAATTTTCTGCAACTGTTTTTTATCGACAAAAACCGACACAATTCTACTATGCTAAAACTTCATCTGCAATAGTGTTGATTTTATCGGCAAATACGCCTTCCATAGATATGCATATATGATTTTCTTCCACTTGAAAGCTTTCTTCATCTTTCGGAATACATTTATTATCTTCCTTAGAGCTAAAATTATAAATCTGAATATAATCCTCATCCCTTACATCAAAATACGTCCGTTTATCCCTGCAATCGCAAATAGCAATCTTTTCGTGACAAATATAATCCATATCCGGCATCATTCCATCTATAATTATATATGAAAACATCTTTTTCTTCGTAATGCCTAAGATAAGTTTTTCAATGCATTTCCTTTCAGACAAAGTATTTGTTCCGCTTTCGCCACATAAATAAAAAAGCCCGTATTTATCTTTTATAAGATATTTTTCCATGTTCCACGGATATCTTTGTATGATATTATAAATCAGTTCCTTTTTAGATACACTTTTTTCTGAGCTTTTATCCATATAAAGCATATAATCATCATAAATCCCTGCATTTATATAAAGAACCGGATCATCTGTTTTCATAGCAAAAGTTCTTCCAAGAGCTATAGAAAACACAGTAGAACCGCTGCTATGCCAAGGGGATAGGACCCCTAAAATCTTTGTATCATCTTCCATTAAATAAGAAAACTCTATTTTGTTTTTTTCAAAATAAATTTCAGTAATCTTCTGAAAAATTGCTCTTAAAGGTGAAAACTTTGAAATTTTATTGCAGCATAAATCGCAAACATCACATTCCGTCAAAATTATCAACTCGTCTCGCTCGTTTATGTCAAAGTCTGCAACTAATATATATCCAAGTTCTGTCAACTCATCTATAAGTTTTTCTCTCTGTGCAGCAGAAAAATTATCTACACAAATAGGTTTTATATAAATATTTTTTCTCTCTTCGGCAAGACCTCTCGAAAGTGCCTTCGCATATCCCATATCTTCACTTAAAACGGCTACAGCCAGCTTTTTCATCAGCTACCTCTTTCCGTTTCCCTTTGCTTTTACAGGTTACTCCTTATGGGAATTATTGTCAATCATTTCTCTGAGCTTTTTAAGTGCTGCATTCAATGAACCAATTTCATCTATAAGTCCCATTTCCACTGCCTCAGGGCCGAAAAGCAAAGTTCCTACATCGTTTGCCATATTGCTTGTACAATTCATTTTTTCTTCGATATCTTCTTTTTTAGCATGAGAATGACTGACTATAAAGTCTACAACTCTTTCCTGAGTTTTTTTCATATATTCAAAAGTAGGTTCAGCCGTTATTAAAGTTCCGCTTGTTCTTATAGGATGCAAAGTCATTGTAGCTGATTTGGCAACAAACGAATAATCTGCCGATACTGCCAGAGGAATTCCTATGCTGTGCCCACCTCCTATTACAAGAGATACGGTAGGCTTGGTAATTCCTGCAACCAGTTCTGAAAGAGCAAGTCCTGCTTCAACATCTCCTCCCACAGTATTCAAAATAAGCAGTAAACCTTTTATGTCAGGATTTTCTTCCACTGATATAAGTTCAGGAATCAAATGCTCGTATTTGGTTGTTTTGTTATCCTGAGGCAATACCGAATGTCCCTCTATACTGCCTATTATATTGATATACTGAAGTTCACTTTTAAAATTATTGCCGCTGCTTATAAGTCCAAGTTCTTTTATTATGTCTGTAGCATTGGTATTATCCTCATTACAGCTTTTCTTTTCTTTTTCTTCACTCATATTTTCAGTCCTTTCCAAATAGAATCTAATATTCCTATTATTAGCAAAGGAGTCTTAGTTTATGCTTTTAAGTGAAATCGGAGACAAAGAAATTGTGGATATTACCAGCGGCAGTATGCACGGAAAACTTTGGGATGCAGAAATGATTTTTGATGAAGATACCGGTGTAATCAAGGCGCTTATCGTGCCTGATTTTCATGGAGTAGGACACGGACGTTTCAGAACTGACTTACAGCTTCCATGGAGCTCTATTCTGGTCATCGGTGAAGATATGATAATCTTCAGGTCAAACTAAAAAGAGAGCCTTGGGGCTCTCTTTTGTTTTTATGCTCATTAAGGTTTTCTCACTGAATTCAAAAAATCTTGTTCAAAGGTGAATTTGTCTGCTCTTTTAAGGCATAGGATTTTAATGCTTTATATTATAACTCCACAAACGTATAATTACCAAATACATCTACAGTTTTAATGCGTATACGGCGTTTCTCTCCTTTTGTAATCAAGCTTTCACAGCTGGTCCCAATATCATTGCCATTCTTTGAGAAGAACATATGAGGCCTGAAAACCTCTCCGTCAAAATTAAAATCCACACTCCAGTATTCCAAAAGAGCTGTAGGCTTTTTATCTTGAATCCTACCGATTATTTCTTTTGCTTTTTCATCAAGAGAAGCCGGCAAATCACCTGCATGGTAATTTTTCAGATAAATTTTGATGACTTCTTTATCAGAACCGGGGATTTCTTCTACTTTCATATCAAACTCAACTCCGCGGTTTTGACATGTAAGATCCTTATCCCTTTCTTTTTCCTCAAGCACTCTTATGGAAGAGTTATAAGGGTAAAGCCTTTTAAGAGTTCCGGACACCGCAAGCGCGCTTCCGTCACAACATATCCATCGTCTTCCCATCTTTTCAGCCACTGCCCCTAAAGTTCCTGAACCACAGAAAAAGTCTGCGCACAAATCTCCTTCTTCAGTGGCACTCTCTATAATACGCTTAATAAGCGCTTCCGGCTTTTGTGTAGCATATCCTGTTCTTTCAGCAGAAGTTCTTCCAACCATATCTACATTCCAGACGTCTTTCATGGTAACCATAGTGTACCAGCCAAGCTCATCTTTATATTCTTTCACACCCTTGAACCTATAAGGTTTAAAGCCCCTGTTATATGATTTTTCTTTAGGCGGTGCAAAATAATATTTTTTGCTTTTGCTGTACACTAAAATCGTATCATGTTTACGTGCAAAGTGGCGTTTTCCGGAGCCTCCTGACTTATAGTGCCATACTATCTCATTGACAAAATTTTCTTCGCCGAATATTTCATCTAAAAACACTTTAACATAGTGAACCACATGCCAATCTAGATGCACCCATATAGTTCCGTTTTCAGCAAGTAGATCTTTCATTAAAAAGAAACGTTTACATAGCATCTTTAAGTAATCGGTCATATTTCTCTGCCACACATCATCGTAGGCAAAGTATTTGACAGGCGGAATTTTTTCTCCATCTATGCTGCCAAACCTTATTACTGCATCATAAGTAGCTTTGCTGAAAAACGGAGGGTCGATATATATAAGCTTTATTTTTCCTGACATATCTGCCTTTTCCAAAAGGGTTTTCATAAAGCTGCTATTATCTCCAAGCGCCAAAATATTAGAATGCGCGTCTTTATGGCAGTTTACTTCCTCAGAAACATTAAATATAACCGGCTTTTCCTCTTCATATTCTCTTTTGCTGTCTTCAAGTATCTGCGAAAATTTGCTTATAAGCGCCACTTGATCTCACCTCTTTAGTTTATGGTTCTACGTTATATTTCTTTATCTCTTCCCAATTTTCATCAATCGCTTTAATTGCAGGATTTCGCTTAATTTTTTGAGTCGTAGTCTTAATCATAGGAGTATCTGTCATGATAAAATGATTTATATATTTATAAGATGGCAAAGTATCGTTGATAACACTAAGATCTTTTGAAAATTGTGCTGAAAGCTCCTCCTCGCCTATCTTTTTTTGCTCCAAATATTCTTCATCATAAACTACATTGCACCAAAGCACCAGCTCATTATGTTTCTCTCTTGTAAAAATCATACTTTCCACTACATAAGGAAGTTTATCTATCAAGCTTTCCAATTCTTCAGGGAAGATATTCTTGCCGTTTTTCATAACTATGACATTTTTCTTTCTTCCGCAAATCCACAGATTGCCCTTTGCGTCGATTCTTCCAAGATCTCCCGTAAAGAACCATCCGTCCTTTATAACTTCATCTGTAGCTTCCTTTTGATTAAAGTAGCCTTGCATTACATTAGGTCCCCATGCTACTATCTCCCCTATTCCATTTTTGTCAGGGTTATCGATATATATCCTTACACTTTTCATAGGAGTTCCCACGGACCCTGCACATAAAGCCCACGGTCTTTCTGCGGTTAAAACAGGAGAAGTTTCGGTAAGACCATATCCCTGAATCGTGGATATTCCAAAATTATTGAGACCTGCCGCCACATCTTTTGAAAGAGAAGCTGCACCGCATATTATCAATCTCAAATGTCCGCCTAATTTCTCAATTATAGGAGAAAATATCTTCCTCCTCATGTGTATTCCCACTTTATCCAAAGCAGAAGCAAGTTTGAGGCCTGTTTCTATCTTCTTCATCATTCCCTGTTTCTCAACTTGCTTCATTATCTTACCGTATAAGTTTTCAACTATTAAAGGGACACCTACAAAAACAGTAACTCCGTATTCCTCCAAATTCTTTGCAACATATTTGAGACCATCACAAAAAACATTTGCGCTGGAAGATGAAAGGAATACGAGACATCCCACAAGACCAAAACTGTGATGGAAAGGTAAGAATGCCATATTTACATCATTAGGATAAAATATCTTCATCTGAAGCATATCGGTTATATTGGAAGATATATTGTAATGGCTGAGCATTACTACCTTTGACATACTTGTAGTTCCAGATGTAAACAGAAATACTGCCAAATCACTCTTTTTCACATCTTTGTCAAGATAGCTTCTGTCTCCCGCATTCATTTTTATACTGCCGGAATTTTTCATTTCATCCAGATTATTGTTATCACCTGTAATACTAAATATTTCAAGCTCGGCTGAACACTGTTCTTTTATCTTCTCCACCAAAGCTTTATGTTTCTCATCATAAAACAACGCCTTTATTTCGCTTCTTTCAACGCACTGAACCAACTCTTCCGCAGTAAGTCCCTTATCAAAAGGAACGGCTACGTTACCCCCGCATACTACTGATAAAAAGCAGTTAAACCATTCATAAGAATTTTCGCCTATTATTCCAATCCTTTTTCCATCAAAACCTCTGGCAAAAAGTTCTGTACCCAAACTCTCTACATCTTTTATCATCTGTAAAAATGTTATGGTCTTAATCTCACCATCAACTTTAACTTTAAATGCGGCATTAGTAGGATAATTGTCCTTGGCATTATACATAAGTGATTTTATAGTTTCGCCGTCATTTAAAAATGATTGTAACTTTTTCATATATATCTGTCTCCTCATTATATACTTAATAAACACACCTAGTATTTTTTACTAAGTCACTTGTTATTATATACTACATTCTTTTACTTTTGTGATGTCTTTGTGAAATCAGTACATAAAATAGGTCTTTTCTCCCAATCCTTGCCAATGCCTTTTCTACAAGCCCTCTGTTTTCTTTCTTATAGAAATGAATAAGCGCTCTTTGCATCTTCTTTTCTTCCATAGACTTTGCTACATAAACTTCTTCCATAGTAAGCGGATTAAGCCCTGTATAATACATACAAGTTGCAAGCGTTCCCGGCGTAGGATAAAAATCTTGTACCTGATCAGGCACAAAACCATATTCTTTCAAAAATAATGCCAATTCTACTCCGTCTTCCAAGCTGCTGCCGGGGTGACTGGATATAAGATATGGTATCAAATATTGTTTTAGTCCCAATTTTTCATTGGCTTTTTTATATTTTCTCGTAAATTTTATAAAATCTTCTTTTGGAGGCTTGTGCATATAAGACAACACTCTGTCTGAAACATGCTCCGGAGCAACTTTTAACGTTCCGCTCACATGATACTTGCATAGTTCCTCTATGTATTTATCACACTTTGGATCTGCCAAAAGATAATCATATCTTATTCCAGACCTTATAAATACCTTTTTTATTCCCGGAAGCTGTCTTACACTGCGAAGAATTTGAAAATATTCACTGTGATCGGGCTTTATCGACGGGCATACACTAGGATACAGACAATCTCTGTGAGTACATACTCCTGATTTTAACTGCTTATCACATGCCGGTCCTCTAAAATTTGCGGTAGGTCCGCCTACATCGTGTATATATCCTTTAAAATCTTTGCGTTTAGTAAGTCTCCTTGCTTCTTCAACTATTGCTTCTTTACTTCTTGCTCTTACTTGCCTGCCCTGATGATATGTAATTGCGCAGAAGCTGCATCCCCCAAAGCATCCCCTTGAACTTACTATACTAAACTTAACTTCTTCAAAAGCAGGTATACCTCCCATAACTTTATAGCTTGGATGAACTTCATTTTCAAACGGCAGAGCATATACATCGTCAAGCTCCTGCTGATTCAAAGGCTCCTGCGGAGGATTCTGCATTACCCAAACAGTGTCAGTATATTTTTCCGCCAAACCCTTTGCACTGATTGCATCATTGTTCTTATACTGAATCGCAAAGCTCCCTGCATAAGATTTCTTATCACTTTTAATTTGCTCAAACTGGGGTAAAATTATCCAATCTTCTTCCGGCTTGTTTATACCTTTATAACATGTGCCCTTTATCCAGGTTATATCTTTTATCTCTATTCCCGAGTCAAGAGCATCAGCTATTTCAACCACAGCTTTTTCTCCCATGCCATATATCAAAAGGTCCGCCTTAGAATCTAAAAGTATTGATCTTCTTACTGTATCGCTCCAATAATCGTAATGTCCAAGTCTTCTAAGGCTTGCCTCTATGCCGCCTATTATTATGGGAACTCCTTTATAAGCCTCTCTCGCTCTGTTAGCATATACTATCAGCGCTCTGTCAGGTCTTCCTCCTGCCTTGCCTGCAGGAGCATACTCATCTTTTTTTCTCTTATGTTTAAAAACAGAATAATTGTTAACCATAGAGTCCACAACACCACTGTTTATTAAAAATCCAAGGCGAGGTTTCCCAAAGCGCTTAAAATCATCTGCCGACTTATAATCCGGCCTTGGCAAAACAGCTACTTTATAGCCTCTGCTCTCAAGAACTCTCCCTATTATGGCAGTTCCAAAAGAGTGATGGTCCACATAAGCATCTCCGGTTACAAGGACAAAATCCACTTCATCCCATCCTCTTTCATTCATTTCTTCTCTTGTTATAGGTAAAAACATAATCTCATATCCTTATCATACAAAAGAGGGCATGGGAAACCCCATACCCCCTGAATCTTCTTTATTTTATCGCTTACTCTTGTCATAAGGTATACCCTCAGCCTTAGGCACTCTTGAACTTTTAGATGTAAATGCCAAAACTATAAGAGTTATCAAATAAGGAAGCAATCTATATACATACGGGCTTATTCCAAGCTCTGCCAGCATATAAACTCCGTCTCCATTGATGTCAAGACTTGAATAGGTGGCTGCTATACATTTGAAAAGGCCGAACAGGATTCCTCCAAAAGCTACGGTAATCGGCTTCCAGTTACCAAATATCATAACTGCCAAAGCCAAGAATCCATATCCTGCAACTTCTCCTGTAGACGCACAGTTTGCTGTAGTAAGAGCATAAGTAAATCCGCCTATGCCTGCCAGCGCTCCTGAGATCGTAACTCCCGCATATCTCATCTTATATACGTTGATACCAAGAGAATCAGATGCCTGAGGATTTTCACCGCAGGAACGAAGTCTGAGACCGAATTTGGTCTTATACAATATAATCGACAAAATTACGAATATAGCGATGCAGATATAAGTAGTCAAATAAACTTTATTTATAAGCAGATTGCCTAAAAATCCAAAATCATGATTCTTCTCAAGTCCAAAAGTACTTGGTTTTATCATAAACCATCCTGCCGCATCACCTTTAGCCATTCCCAAAACGTTCTGCTGTGCAATAAGGTTGATTAAAAACAACACGATTGCAGGTGAGAGCATGTTAAGAGCAGTGCCTCCTATGGTCTGGTCTGCCTTTAAATTTATGGCAGAAAATGATAAAAGAAGAGAAAACAAAGCTCCGAATACGGCGGCAACTATCATTGCAAGTACCATCAAAATCTGCCCCTGTTCCTGAACAAATACCTGATTTTCCTGCATTATTCTTACAAACAGCACCCCTGTAAAAGCTCCCAGTATCATTATACCTTCAAGTGCCAGATTTATGACACCGCTTCGTTCTGCAAATATACCGGCCAGTGCAACTATCATCAGAGGAACAGCATATAACATGGTCTGTTGAATTAAAAATACCATTACTTGTTTCCTCCTTCCTGCTTAAGAGTTTCTTTTTTCTTCTGTCTGTTATTTATAAACATCTTTATTATCATTGCAAACGCACTCAGATAAACGATAGATGCAATAATTATATCTGTAATATACTCGTTGTAAGCAGTCAATGTTTTAAGCTGCATACCTGCGATATTGAGCATTGACATGAAACATCCTGTAAATACAGCTCCTATCGGATGATTTGATGCCAAAAGTGCTACAGGAATTCCGTTAAATCCCTCCGACGGGAGCATCTGATATGTGGACCAGAAAAATTCTGTATGTCCCGACAGATAATAAAGTGATGCTCCTGCTGCCGAAAGCGCCCCTGCTATGGCCATGGAATATATTATGTTCATCTTATCATTGATACCTGCATATTTTGCCGCATTTCTGTTGCTTCCGCACGCTTTTAACTGATATCCGAAAGTAGTCTTAGTCATTATTATATATATAAGCACTGCTATAAGAATGGCTATAATTATACCGCCGTTAACCTGCGAGCCTGGAAACAGCTTGTCCAGTCCAAGCTTAAATGTTTCAACACCGTTAGACGAAGTAGGCAAAATATATCCTACCTTTCCTCCCTCTTGGCTGTTCTTCAGCGAATCTCTTACGTCAAAGAACCAAGTTACAAGGTTTGCGGCTATCCAGTTGGTCATTATACAGGTTATTACTTCGTTAATGTTAAGGAAAGCTTTTAATATTCCAGGGATACATCCCCAAAGAGCACCTGCAATCATTCCTCCAAGGAATGCCAATATCCATACTATCCATGCCGGAATTGTTTCCGTAGGAAGCATAAGGGCAATATAAAGAGTTGCAGTAGTTCCCATCAAATATTGGCCCGGTGCTCCTATATTAAATAATCCGGTTCTGAAAGCCACAGCTACAGAAAGTCCTGTCATAATCAGAGGAGTTCCTCTGAAAAGCATGTTACCCATGTTTACAGGGTTAAATCCAAACGTAAGGTCTCCCGCGTCTCGTCCCGTACTGAATAATCCAAAGAAAACAAGTTTGATTCCGTCAAACATTCCCTTTGTGGTTATTCCATCTCTAGTAAGACCGACGATGACGATTATAAGAGTTCCCACTACCATACCTATCAATATGGAGATTACAGCAGAAAGAACGCTCTTTGCTGCGTCTGTAGTATAAAATTTTTGCTTTCCCGTATTAGGATCAATCTTATACATTCACTTCACCTCCATTCTGATTGCGCTTAGCGCCTGACATGTACAGTCCAAGCTCCTGAGCATCTGTCTTATTAGGGTCCAGCTTTCCTACAATTTCACCTTCATACATTACAAGAATCCTGTCTGAAAGACCCATAACTTCTTCCATCTCAAGAGAAACCAGCAAAATAGCTTTATCTCTGTCTCTCTCTGCAATAAGCTGACCATGAATATACTCTATAGCTCCGACATCAAGCCCTCTGGTAGGTTGAACAGCTACTATCAAATCAGCATCTCTGTCAAGTTCTCTTGCAATTATGGCCTTTTGCTGATTGCCTCCCGACATGCTCCTTGCAACTGTTACAGGCCCTTGCCCTGATCTGACATCATACTGTTTAATAAGCTCATCTGCATATTTTCTTACTTCATCAAATTTTATAAATCCATGATTCTGAAATCTCTTCTCCCTAAATCTTTGCAAAACAAGATTTTGTTCAAGTGTGTAATCTAAAACAAGACCATGTTTATGTCTGTCCTCAGGAATATGGCTCATACCTGTCTGACTGCGCAGCCGTATGCTCGCATTGGAAATATCCTGACCACATAGTGTAATAGTTCCTCCTGTAGTCTTCTCAAGACCTGTAAGTCCATGAATAAGTTCAGTCTGACCATTGCCGTCTATACCTGCTATGCAAACTATCTCACCCTTTCGTACATCAAATGACACGTTCTTTACAGCGTCATTTTTATGAACCTTAGATGGCACCGTAAGACCGTGAACGGACAAAACCACATCTTTAGGTTTGGCCTCTGCCTTATTGATTTCAAGTTGAACAGGTCTTCCTACCATCATAGTTGAAAGCTCCTGCTTGGTCACATCTTTAGTATTTACTGTACCAATATATTTTCCTTTATGTAATACTGTAACTCTATCGGAAACAGCCATGATTTCGTTTAATTTATGCGTGATAAACAAGATAGATTTGCCTTCCTTTGCAAACCCTCTCATAATTTCCATAAGTTCTTCTATTTCTTGAGGTGTCAAAACAGCTGTCGGCTCATCGAATATCAAGATTTCATTTTCTCTGTAAAGCATCTTCAAAATCTCGACACGCTGCTGCATGCCAACGGTGATATCCTCTACCTTAGCGTCTACATCAATTTTTAGTCCGTATTTTTCTGACAATTCAAGAACTCTTTTTCTTGCTTCTTTCTTTTGCAGAAATCCCAGTTTAGTCGTTTCTGCGCCTAGTATAATATTATCAAGTACAGTGAAAACATCAATCAATTTAAAATGCTGATGCACCATGCCTATGCCAAGGGCTGTTGCATCATTGGGATTATTAATCTTCACTTCCTCGCCGTTTTTCAAAATTGTGCCTTTCTCAGGCTGATAAAGTCCAAATAAAACACTCATCAAAGTAGATTTTCCTGCGCCGTTTTCTCCCAAAAGCGCATGAATCTCTCCTTTTTTTAACTTAAGTGTTATGTCGTCGTTTGCCACAATACCGGGGAATTCCTTCCTTATGTGGTTCATCTCAATTACGTATTCTGCCATTGCCTTTTCCTTTGCAAATACATTGTTAATCTACAAAAAGGGGGAACATAAAATTCCCCCTTTTTATGCAAACTTAATAAATTTTTAATTCGCTAGTCAGCTAATCTTACTTTACGAATGTTACATTCTTCCACTCAACAGTGCTTGGATCTGAAACTAAGTCTGCTGAAATTTCAATTTCACCGCTCTTAACTTTTTCGAACAATGCATTATAATCTTCAACTGTCCAGTTCTTTAACTTCCAAGTATCTGTAGGAATTCCAACTCTGTCTTCAGCAGCTCCGAAAGTAGTAACCTTGCCGCCAAAATCTGCCCACTTATCATCATAGTGTCCCTTGATAACGTCCATAGTTGAACCTGCAAGGTCCTTCATAGCTGAAGTTACAACTGTATCGGACTGACCTGACTGGTCAACGTCAACACCTATGATAGCTCCGTCGTTAGCACCTGCTGCTGCAGTTCCTGACTGGAACATGCTTCCGCCGCACATGAATACAACTTCTGTACCTGCTTCATACCAACCGCTGAGCATAGCCTGTAAATCCTGGGATGCGGAGAAATTTGCACCGTATTCCCAGCTGTATCTCATCTCTACTTTTGTGCCTTTTTCAGCAGCACCTGCTTCAACGCCCTGAACGAATCCATATCCGTATCTTTCGCAAGCAGGATTACTTCCGCCGCCACCGCCGGAGAATCCGATCTTTGTGTAGCCTTCCATAGCAGCTGCATAACCTGCCAAATATCCGGCCTGTTCTTCTTTGTAGCTTACTGATGCGATATTATCAACATCTGTAATTCCTCCATCTATAAAGATGAAGTGAACATCAGGATATGCCTCTGCAGCTTGTCTTATAGCTTTTTCCTGCAAGAAGCCTGCAGCAACGATAATCTTTGCGCCTGCATCAGCTGCTGACTTCATAGCGTCGAATCTGTCAGTATCTGTAGCTTGGTTACCATTAGCAGGCTGATAATACTTGTATGAAAGTTCATTCTGTGAAGCATAAGCCTTAACACCGTTCCAAGTGAACTGGTTGAATGAGCCGTCCTTTAATTGGCCAACGTCTGTTACGAAAGCAAGTTCGTAAGTTCCGTCATCTGACTCCATAGTATCTGCAATTGCATCATAATCGATAGCATTACCGCCGGTAGGCTCGTCCTTCTTATCTTTGTCGCCGCCACAAGCAGCTAAGGCGAATACCATTACCACGATAAGCATTAATGAAAGAAACTTCTTCATTTTTTCCCTCCTAGAATTATCTAACAATAATTTGCTTATTTAATTATATAATAAATGCCAGGAAAGGAAAAGTATTTTTTGTATTCTCATGAAGTTTTTGTCAAAAATTTGTTAAAGTATCTTGTAATTTTATATGTCTAGCTTATAAACATCTGAACCCAATAAGTATTTCCTTTTTTATCTACTGCATATCCAACTCCAAGCTCTTTATATTCTTTTTTGAGAATATTAGCCTTGTGACCGGATGAAGCCATCCATGCTTTCATTACAGACTCTGCACTTTTCTGTCCCTTTGCAATGTTCTCTCCGGCAGAAATATAAGAAATTCCATACTTTTTCATCATATCAAAAGCTGAACCGTAAGTCGGCGAGTTATGGGAAAAATACCCGTTCTTCGCCATATCTTCAGCTTTAAGCTGTGCAACATTATTTAATTTGTTATTTAAAGTAAGGTCTGTAAGCCCAACTTTACTTCTTTCTTTATTTACTAAATTCAATACTTGAACCGCTTGCTGTGAATTGCCGGAAATAATATTATCATTACTGTTATTGTCGTCTTTATCTTGATCTTTGTCTGTATCTTCATCCGGATTGGCGCCTTGATTTCCACCAGTTATAAAATTAAAAATTTTATATAAATCTGCAAAGTGTAATTTTAGATTGATCGCACCCTTTGTCCCTGCAAAAGATACTCCTGTAGTTCCTATAATCATAGCAAACGCTATAATCATAACTGTAAACTTCTTTTTCATATCATTACTCCTTTCATTTTTCCTACACTTAAATAGAAATTTCTACTTACACAAAAACTATACTTATGTAAAGGAGTCTTGTGAACCCAACAAAAAATGGCAGTTAACACTGCCACTACAAAATATTATCTACAAACCAGCTTGTGATTCTGGCTGTCATCCCCCAAATTATGCGGTTTTCATAATGATAAACAGGCAAAACATTTTTGCCTTTACGCCAATTGTATTTGGGAGAAATTCCCGTCTCTTTATATGGAAAATCTTCAACTTTTGATACTACTTCAGCTTCATATACCATTGGAGGATTATTTTTAAAGAACTCTATAGGAACAGCAAAAATTTCATCCACCTCGTCCTTGTTTATCTTAATCTGACCTAATGTTTCCTCTTCTATTTTGACCACAAAAGTATATACAGTATAGTCTGCAAAACCATAAAGTGTATCAAATTGACCGATAATCTCCACTTTTTCTTTATCAATTCCTGTTTCTTCTCTAAGTTCTCTGAGCGCACACTGATAAGGACTCTCCCCTTGCTCAATCTGTCCTCCCGGAAAACATATATCCCCGGGCTGAGATTTTAAACTGTTAGAGCGAACTTCAAAAACCAACTTTAGTCCGTCATGACAGCAGCAAAGAAGAATGACTACGCTAAAAAATTTATGATCACCTATATGTCCCTGCTCTCTACATATTAATTTTTCTTCTACATCTTTTATCGAAATCATCTTTCTCCTTTTTTAACGTCAACAAAGTTTAACTATTTTAATTTTGTGGCAATTAATGTTTTTTATACCTGAATGAGGCATTCTACAAAAAGTAGGATCGAAAAATGAGTAAAAATTGTCTATCAATGCTTGTATAATATTTATAACACTTTTTATTTCACGAAGTATCAGTCTAAACCCCGAAAATTTATCTTTTTTCTGTCATTACCCAGGGTTTGACCCCGAAAATCTTTGCTTTTTTGATTGATTTGCAGGGCAAGAAATTCGAAAAAAGTCTCTACCTACCTTGCAATACGTTTCATATGATACATATTTTTAAAAATCCCCGAAAATCTACCCCTGTAAAACATCTGATTTAGTCATATTTTTCGGGGTCTACCCCTGCAAATTACTTTAAAATTGCGACTTCATCGGGGTTTGAGCAAAATATTTGCTTTCGTCCAGTAGATATTATGCTTTGTTTTGTAAAAATCATTTTAAACTCTGATTTTTGTCAAAATTGATGAACAACTTTGCCTGCAAAAACATAAGGCGGTGGTTTTACCACCGCCAAACATATTATCAAAGCAAATTTATCAGTTGAGAATTTCACAGTCTTCAAAGTTAACGCCGATCATCTCTTCTTTTTCAGCACTTAAGCTTACGACAAAATCCATTCCGTAATTCTTGGATATATCCTTAAGTCTGTCCACAAACTCAGGTAAATCACCAAGTGAGAAGTCAGCATGTTTTAAAATACTGTCTATGTATATAGTCTCAATGTCGTGATCTGAACTTATTATTCCGTATAAGAAACCGATGTATTCATCGCTGTTTGTAACATGTTCAAAATCTTCCATACATATAACTCTTATTCTATATTTTAAATCATACATCAATCTGTGATTCTTGTTGATAAAAATAATACTACCTTTGCTGTTCTCCACACATTCATTAGCCAAGTCAATCATCTGTTTAGTCTTACCGCTGCCTTTGTGTCCAACTAATAATTTAACCATGGTTATCGCCTCCTAAATAAACTTTGCTCGATTATCTCAAACTTTCATTTTTGTTATTATACAATAACCGGAAAGGCTTTTCAATGGTAATTTATTTTTTTCCTGAAAGACGCAGCTGCCCGCACGCGCCGTCAATGTCATCACCCATCTCACGTCTGATTGTGGCAGGTATTCCTTTGCTTTCTAAAAAATCAAGAAATCTTTCAGCATCCTTTCGGGCAGTAGTGTCAAAGCCAGTCTCCAAGACCTTATTGAGAGGTATCAAGTTAACATGGCAAAGCAGCCCCTTAAGCAGCTTACAAAGTTCTTCGGCATGGTGCAAAGAGTCATTGACTCCTCTTACAAGAGTATATTCAAAGGTTATCCGCCTTGAAGTTATATCAGTATATCTTCGGCATGCCCCAATGAGCTCATGTATATTATAACGTTTATTGACGGGCATCATGCTGCTTCTTATCTTATCATCAGGCGCATGGAGAGAAATTGCCAAATTTACCTGCGGAAAATCATATGCAAACTTTTCAATGGCGGGAGCCAGGCCACATGTTGATACAGTTATATTCCTCATACCCAAATTCCTTCCCGCTTTATCATTTATTATTTTTATAAATGCCGAAAGGTTTTCATAATTATCAAAAGGCTCTCCTGTTCCCATTACAACTATGTGATTAATATGCTCACCGGACTGACGTTCGGCCGCCAAAAGCTGCTCTGACATTTCGCCTGCCGTCAAATTACGCCTTAGTCCTCCTATAGTAGAAGCGCAAAACTTACATCCCATTCTGCACCCTGCCTGAGACGATATGCAAATAGTATTTCCATACTTATACTTCATCAAGACGCTTTCTATAGCATTGCCGTCATATAACTCAAACAGGTACTTGCGCGTACCGTCAAGTTTTGAACATTGAACCTTAATAGGCTTCATAATACCTAAGTTCACATCTGATTCAACAAGCTTTTCCCTAAGTGAAACCGGAACATTACTCATCTGTTCAAAGCTTTCCGTACCTCTATAGAGCCAAGCAAAAATTTGCTTGGCTCTAAACTTTGGCTCTCCTAAACTTTCAAGAAAAGCCTCCATCTCATTCAATTGTAAGTCTTTTAAATTAATCATAATCAGTCTACATCATGTCTTGCCAGTATTGCGGCAGGAGTCTTTCTCATAGTATTGAATACAGGTATAAGACCCACTACAGAATTGAATACATAAACTATGGCAATGGCGCCAATCACCACCACAGGATTGAGGGCAAACATGCTGCTCAAGAAAGATATCTTGCACAAGTGGTAAAGAATATAGGACATTATACCTATTCCAACAAGACTGCTTACCGTGGTTATAGCCAGTATCTCGCCGAGGAACATCTTGTATATATCCGTCTTCTTTACGCCTATTGCCCTGTATATACCTATCTCCTTAATTCTTGAAAGGAATGACGAACGCGTCATAAGAAGTATTTCTATCAGAGAAATAGCTATCATTATAAGGCCCATGACCACATTGCTCTTAACAGAATCGCTTCTGTCATTCATATAGTCTTGTCTTTCAATTTCATACGCAGGTTTTACATTCAGATTAGCAGCCTGAAGTTTTTCAAGGGCTTCCGCACCGTCGGCAGGCGCCACATCAAATCCGCTTGCTTCTGTAATCATAGAATACTTGATTGTGTTCTGATTTACAAGTAAAACTTCTGTATTCTCCGGACTTTCATAATAACCTACCACTTTAAGTTTATGTCCGTTTATCTTCTGATCAATTTCTTTATTCAGCGGCATTTCATATGACCTGCTGTAAGGCACTATCACTTCATAATCATTTTCAGGAAGTTTACCTTTTTTGAGCTTAAATTCTCCGGAATACGTCTGATAGTTATGCAGCATCGGCTGCTGTGCTTCGTCCATTCCACCGTCTGCGCCATACATATAGTCTGAATCATCTTTGCTGTTATAAATCATATCTATGAACAGTGAAGGGTCTGCATATATTAAAGGCTGAACTTTATCTGTTATTCCTACGATTGTAAATTCATTCATGGAATCACTTATGGAAACTTTCTGGCCAATCATCTGTTCTACATCGGTAAATCCAACTTGTCTCGCCGTATTTTTTGAAAGCATTTTATCTACAGAAAATTTATCGAGAACAATCTCATACTTATTCTCAGGCATACGTCCGTATATCAGATCTGAATCGTCAATCTCTGCTAAATCGGTTAAATCTCCGTTTATCGTATCACTGGCATAATTGGTCTGATAGTAAAAATTCATTTTAAACCTGAGTGAAACGTTTGCTGACTTTGGAAACATGTATTTTACCGATTCCATCTTCTCATATTCCTCATACTTGGCAACGTCTATCTTTGGTATTTCAGCCGTCAGATAATCTCTGTTGCTGTTTATAAAATCTTCATCCTTTACATCAAGACTTGCATATATACTGCTAAGTGAATAAGTAACAAATATGCCTGATATCATGAATCCTATAAACAAGAGCTTTTTCATGAGAGTATAGGATGATATTTTTTTGAATCCTCTTATCAGAGATGGGAAAAATCCTATAATCGAACTGTACTTTTCTCTGATTGAAGAATCGACAACTTGGTCAAATTCAAAATCATAACTTTCGTATAAAGTCTTATCTATTTCTTTATAATTATCATCTACAAACTCTATGGCAGAATTGTTATCAACTACCTCTACTCTGCAATCGTTCCTTGTCTTTATATAAAGATTGCCGTTTCTGATAACCACGTCTATATCCAAAGAATCTTGGCTACCGCCATAAAAATTCACATTTACAGAGTCTTTCGAAACAGATTCTTGCTTTTCAAAGTCCTTAAGATAAAATTTGTTATCAATTTTGTAATTTAAGTTATCATCAGTAATATTTTCATAATCTGCTGTAACTTTTCCGTCTTTTAATTCTATAATCCTAGAAGCATAGAATTTAGCCAGCTCCACTTCGTGAGTTACAAGCACTACCAGCCTATCTCTTGAAATAGCCTTGATTATATTCATAATCTCTATAGTGTTGGCGCTGTCCAAGTTACCTGTAGGTTCATCAGCGATTATTATCTTAGGGTTTTTAGCAATGGCCCTGGCTATGCCAACTCTCTGACGTTCTCCGCCTGAAAGCATATCTGCCATTCTGTTCCTATAACGATAAATTCCAAGAGTCTCTAAAATATAGGTTATTCTCTTTTTTATTTCCTCTTCATCCTTGATGCCTATCATTCTGAGTGCCATGGCAACATTTTCATATACGGTCATATTGCCTACAAGCTTATAATCCTGGAAAATATAGCCGATATTAAGATTTCTTATTTCATCTATCTTCGAGGCACCTCTTCCTGTAATTTTAATATCGTCTACAAAGATATCTCCATTGTTAACTCTATCGAGACCTCCAATGGCATTTAGCATGGTAGTCTTTCCTGACCCCGAAGGTCCTAAAAGCGCTACCAGGCCTTTTGAGCCTAAATCAAGGGTAGTATCGTTTATTACATGAATTTCATTTTTCTTGCCTTTATTAAAATATTTATTTACGTTTTTAAGCTTAATCATCTGCTACACCTCCTCTCTATATGTGTTCATCACAGAATCTTTAAACAACTTGCGTGAAAATCTGTGTGAAATCATATAGGACATAGCAATTATGATTAGGTAAAGTATTATATAGCTTGTTACGCTCAAATAATTCGCCAACTCTACCACAAAAGTTTGATTTATCACTCCTGTATATACAAGGCACATAACAGCCATAAATACCGCATATCCTATGGTTGCTATGAGGAAAAGCTCTATATCAAGGAGCTGCTTTGAAATTTTCCTTGAAGCTCCCAGAGTTCTTAGAGTCGTATAGTAAGCGTTTCTTGATTTAAGTACTATTCTTATTATAAAGTATGAGATAAAGAATAAAGCAACTATCAATACTGCAAGCATAAATGTCTTCATCATGGATATAACCTGAACAAGCTCTGCTCCTTCTTTTGACAGCGAATCTCTCATAGGCAAAACATTGAAGCCCATTTCTTTAAGACTTTCAAGAGTACTATCAAGTTTTTTAGCATCTTTTACATATACTGAACTTTGGAAAATACCTTTGTTTATAAGATTATTATAATCCTCTTCATTGACGTATATTGCACCTTCACCGCTCTCTTTAAATTCAACGCCGGTAAGATTCTTCAAATTAGATTTATTATAAGTCTTTGCAATTTTCACAGTCATAGAATCATGACTATATATACTGTCTGCGCTTATAACAATCTCTTTACCCACAGCTCTTCCGCTTTGAGTATAATCGTTTAACATACCGGATACATAAGCTTCACCTTTAGGTACGTTTTTATTAGGTGTTATACGGAAATTAGGGTCTGAAGCATCAGAATGATAATACTGACCTTCAAATAAAGACTTCACATTGTTTGCTGACATAGCGGCATCAAGTCTAAGCTGCTCTAATATTTCCTCTCCTACATAAAACTTATCACTGCCGTTATTTCCCTCTCTAAGGATAACACCTACTATTTTAAGAGGTTTGCTTGTATCTCTTTCTCCATTGGCATCATAATTCTCAATATAGAAGTTTTTCTTCATTATTTCTTCTAAATCGTGAGACAGATAATAGTCATTTTCGGATCCCTCTAAAACGATTTCATTGGAGTTTTCCGGCATGCGTCCCGCTGTCAAATTATCTTTAAGCTCTTTTACATCCGTAAAGTTACCATAAAAATAATACCAATACTCATCATCAGATATAGGCATTGTATAATCTACAAGAGTATCATCTTTTGCTATTCTGGACACGTTGTCAATAGCTTCTATCTTTGCAAATTCTTCAGCTGTTATAGCGCTTTTATCCTGTTTATTTATTACTATTCTCTTATCGGAAGTATCATTAAAAAACTCGCTGAAACCAAAGATGCTTTCTTCATATGCGGCTTTTTCAAAAGATGAATAAGTACCTGCCACCGCAAAGGAAATAAACAAAAATACGGCAAATATAAGCACAAACTTGGCAGGAATATTAAATGCATTTCTTCTCCCAAGCCTAAACCTGTTGGAAACAGTAATATCAGCAAAAGTTCTGCTTTCATCTTTATCTTCAATTTCTGGTTTTTTCAGTATTTTGTCTTCCAAAACCTTACCGTCATGCATCTTGATGAGCCTTGTGGCATATTTTTCTACCTGTTCTAAATTATGGGTAACTATTATAACCAGCTTATCTTTTGAAATTTCGCTCAGCAGTTTAACCACTTCTTCAGCAGACTTGCTGTCTAAGTTACCTGTAGGCTCATCAGCTACAATTATGGGAGTTTCCTTTGCAAGAGCCCTTGCTATGGCAACTCTCTGTTTCTGTCCTCCAGAAAGCTTTGAGCATTTGGTGTTTACAAAATCCGAAAGGCCTACTTTCTGAATAATATCAAGTATTCTTCCTTTAACGTCTTTCTTGTTTTCCCCGTTGAGAATAAGCGCAAGTTCAACATTTTGATAAACGGTATAGCTGTTTACCAAATTAAAATTCTGAAATATGTTTCCTACATACTTGCGGCGATATTCCTCAAAATCAGTTTCATTATAATGGCTTGTTTCCTCACCGTTAATGTACATTTCTCCTTCTTCGTAAGTGTCAAGACCGGAAAGCACATTTAGAAGAGTCGACTTACCGCTACCGGATTCTCCCGTTATAACCACAAACTCACCCATATCAAGTTCCAGGTTCACTTTTGAAAATCCGCTTGCGATAACACCCTTGCTATAATAAAACTTCGATACATTTTTAAGTTTTAGCATGTTGTTCCCCTTTTTTAATTCCTCGAAAATATTTTTACAAAAAAAGTGTACTACATATCGTAGTACACTGTCAATTTGAATAAGTGTTTTTAAGCTTTTCTTAAGGAATTTGTAATTATTTCCTCTCAACTGCTATGCCTGTTTCATGTCCGTTAAGGTCATATTTATCTTCTACACTGCCAAAATCCATGGATACTGCCAAAGTTTCTTTCATGATATAGTCTCTGTGGCAATCAACCGCCTTTTTAACTGCATCATCTGCATCTACTGTAATTGCAATATTATCCATCATTTCAAAGTCTTTTTGCTTACGCAGCTGCTGAACTTTTGAAACCAATTCTCTAGCCAATCCTTCATCTATAAGCTCATCCGTCAGAGTAGTATCTAAAATTGTAAAGATATTGTTTTCCATAGCTACGGCAAATCCCTCTTTAGCATTGATTCTAATATCAAGGAAATCTTTAGTTATTTCCACATCTTCCCCGTCAAGGGAAATCACTGCCTTGCCGTTATTCTCTATATCGGCTATGAATTCTGCTGCATTGACTTTAGCTATAGCGGCACCAAATGCCTTAATTTTTGCTCCTAAAACAGGACCTGCCGCTTTAAAGTTAGGCTTAAGCGTAAAGTTCATATATTTGTCAAGGTCTTTTTCAAATACTACTTTCTTCACATTCAGCTCTTCCAAAATAAGTGGTGTCAAATCGCTGATGGTATCTTCATATTTACCGTCAACCAAAACTTCGCTGAGAGGTTGTCTCACCTTGATTTTTTCTTTTTCTCTTGTGCCTCTTCCAAGTGTAACGAGAGCTCTTACAAGATCCATTCTTTCTTCTACGTTCTTATCAACCAAGCTCATGTCAGCTTTAGGGAAATATGCAACGTGAACTGTGCTCTCACCTGTCAGGTTAGTATACATTTCATCTGAAATAAACGGAGCTATAGGTGCTATTAATTTTGAAACGCCTACGAGAATCTCGTATGTGGTCGCATATACGCTCTTCTTATCTTCTGTCATCTCTTCGGCATAGAATCTTCTTCTTGCACGGCGGATATACCAGTTTGACAAATCTTCATTTACAAATTCATTGATTGCTCTCACTGTCTTCATGTGGTCATACTGATCCATATATTCTGTAACATCTGCAATCAGCTGATTGTATTTGCTAAGCACCCATCTGTCAAGCTCAGGTCTGTCTGCATATGGCACGTTCAATTTACCTGGATCTATATCATCCTGATTTGAATACAAAACGAAGAAGTTATATACGTTTTTCAGTGTTCCAAAGAACTTGCTCACAACATCAATGAGTCCATCCTCGTCAAATTTAGTAGGCGTCCATGCAGGTGAAACGCTCAAAAGATACCATCTTGTAGCATCTGCACCGTATTTGTCAAACAGCTCGAATGGTGAAACAGTATTTCCTCTAGACTTTGACATTTTCTTTCCGTCTTTATCCAAAATCAAGTCGTTTACCAATACATTCTTGTAAGGAGCCTTTCCCATTATGAATGTAGCTATTGCCATGAGAGAATAGAACCAGCCTCTAGTCTGGTCGATACCTTCGCATATGAAGTCTGCAGGGAACAACTTTGTCTCAACTTCTTCTTTATTTTCAAACGGATAATGCCACTGTGCAAACGGCATAGCGCCTGAGTCAAACCAGCAGTCCATAACTTCCGAAATTCTGCTCATAGGTTTTCCGCAGTGAGGACACTTGATATGAACGTCATCTACATAAGGTCTGTGAAGTTCTATAGTATTATCTATACTTTCTATGGCTTTTTCAACCAGCTCATCTCTTGAACCTACACATTCCAGATGACCACATTCACATCTCCAGATAGGTATAGGGGTTCCCCAGTATCTCGAACGTGAAATAGCCCAGTCTTTTACTTCTGCAAGCCAGTTTCCGAATCTCTTCTCTCCTACATAATCAGGGAACCAGTTTACTGTATCATTGTTAGCAACAAGCTGATCTTTAAGCTTGCTCATTTCTATATACCATGAAGGTTTTGCGTAGTAAACAAGAGGTGTTCCGCATCTCCAGCAGTGAGGATAATTGTGCTCAAGTTTTTCCTTGGCAAAAATCTTGTTATCTTGAGCCAGATATTTAATAATTTCAACGTCAAGTCCCTCTTCCATTACGAAATGGCCTTTCCAAGGAGTATCCGTATAGCAGCCTCTCTCATCTACTGGCTGAAGTACAGGAAGATTATATTTTCGTCCGCACTGATAGTCATCTTCACCGAAAGCTGGAGCAGTATGAACGATTCCTGTACCATCCTCTGTAGAAACATAATCCATACAAGTAACAAAGAAAGCCTTTTTGTCTGCCTTTACGAACGGCATAAGCTGCTCGTACTCTATATATTCAAGGTCTTTTCCCTTCATTTCGTCTACTATATTATATTTGCCTGCTCCAAGAACTTTATCGGCGAGAGCTTTTGCAACATAGAACAGATTGCCTTTGTCATCTCCCTCGAGCATTTCTACCTTGACATAGTCTATGTCAGGACCGACGGTAAGCACCGTGTTTGACGCTAAAGTCCAAGGTGTGGTAGTCCATGCCAGGAAATATTCATTTTCAGCATCAATACGCTTAAACTTAACGGTCAAAGTATTTACTTTTACCATCTTATATCCTTGTGCTACTTCATGGGAAGCCAGTCCTGTTCCGCAGCGCGGGCAGTACGGAAGAATCTTATGTCCTTCATAAATCAGTCCTTCATCAAAGAACTTCTTAAGAATCCACCAGCCTGTTTCTATATAATCGTTTTCAAGAGTTACATAAGGATTATCAAGGTCTACAAGGTATCCCATTCTCTCAGACATTTCTCTCCACATTCCTGTATATGTGAAAACAGACTCTCGGCACTTCTGGTTAAACTCTTTAATGCCATATTTTTCAATGTCCTGTTTGCCAGACATGTTTAACTGCTTCTCTACCTCGATTTCTACCGGAAGACCGTGGGTATCCCATCCTGCTTTTCTGTTCACCTGATAGCCCTGCATAGTCTTGTAACGACAAACGGAATCTTTAAGAGTTCTTGCCATTACATGATGTATTCCTGGCTTACCGTTGGCAGTAGGAGGTCCCTCATAGAACACAAAAGGTGTCTTGCCTTCTCTGGCATCTACACACTGTTTCAGAAGATCTTCTTCTTTCCATTTTGCTACCTGTTCGTTCTGCACTTCTGCAACAGGTTTTTCTGACAGTTTCTTAAACATATAATTTTGTCTCCTCTCTTTACCCGGGACATCTGCCCCGCCGTGGCGCAAAACATTTGCATAATCAAATGCCACATATGTTTATCAAATTTAAAAATTTCTTTATTGTTTGCGCAGATGGTCTTGATTGTTTGCGCAGATGGTCTTGCTTGCGCAAACGGAATTTTGATGCTTATTTGGCCTTTCTCAAACTCAAAATTCCTACCGCGCCGTAGCTTTCTCGCCAATCGCACTTTCGTACTCTTGGGAAAGCCTGGCGTTTGACCTACCAGCGATTTTCTTCGAAAATCGGGTTAGGTCATAAAAACAATAATCCCTAAACCGACAATATATCGATTTAGGGACGATCAATTCTTAACCGCGGTACCACCCTAGTTGCCAACGCCTTTCGAGCATCTCATCATAACTCATTATAATAAGACCTGCTCACAGGATATGACCTCTCATTAAGTGATCAGACTCCAGAGTGATATTTGCTCTCAGGTTTCACCACCACCCTCTCAGCTATAAGGCAGCTCTCTGTAAGGATATTAGACCCGGCTACTGGTTCCTTCAACGTCTGTATATATTGAAATTATACTATAATATTGTACTTTGTCACTGTTCAAAAGTCAATAGATTGTTTTGGAAGTTTACCTGATAAAAATTTGACTTATAAGTGAAAAACTGGTGATTAATAAAAAATCTCACCCCACAGTAAGATATCTAAACTCTCTGTTGTTCATTTTTATATTTATTCTGCAAAAAGCCAACAAAATATGTTTTATTTTCATAATATCTGTGCTAAATTTTGTCGAATTATGTCATATGTTGCACAAATATCAAAGTTTCCTTCAAAAAGCCAACAATTTTGCCAAAAATGTTGGCAAAATATTTTAAATTATCAAAAATATACAACATATCCCTTTTACCTCGTAATGAGAAAACATGTGACATAGACTAAATGCTGTAAAATCGTCAAATATTATGAAATTTTACAGCCGGTTTTCAAAAAATGTTGTATATTTTCGGAAAATCTAAGAAAAATTGCAACATTGATAAATTTTGACACACACATTCATTAAAAATCAAGCAAAATAATAAAATTTTACATCATACCACTTTCAAAACGCCATCCCTACACAACTCTAGCTTGCAAATTCTTACATTTTATTATAAAATATTGTTAATATTTTGCTAAGGAGAATTTTTATGGATTTTATTGCAGGAATCATAGGCGACATAAGCGGCTATATGTATGGATACATACTTATCGCTCTTTTAATTGTTGCAGGACTTTATTTTTCATTCAGGACAAAATTTGTTCAAATCCGACTTTTTAGAGAATCGATAAGAGTAATCACCGAGCCAAAAAAAGATAAAGACTCAATATCGTCTTTCCAGGCATTGATGGTTTCTACAGCTTCAAGAGTAGGTACCGGAAATATTGTAGGTGTTACAGGTGCAATCCTCGCAGGAGGACCCGGAGCAGTGTTTTGGATGTGGCTTATAGCCCTTCTTGGAGGCGCCTCTGCCTTTGTAGAATCCACTCTTGCCCAGATTTATAAGAAAAGAGGAATCGACGGTTCATACGGCGGCCCTGCTTACTACATAAAACAAGCATTAAAAGCGCCTGCCCTTGGCGGAATTTTCGCAGTATTCTTAATTCTTACTTATATGGGAGGATTTAACGCTTTAGCTTCGTTCAATCTCACCGACTTTGTCAAGGCTTACATACCGTCAGAAAACGCAACTCTTATCATCGGAATTGTAGTAGCTGTTCTTGCTGCAATCGTAATCTTTGGAGGTGGCAAACGTATCTCAAAGGCTACTCAAGTCATAGTTCCGATAATGGCTGTTGCTTATATCGCTGTTGCAATTATAGTTTTGATATTAAATATAACTTCACTTCCTTCAGTTATAGGTAGTATCTTTTCACAGGCTTTTAACTTCAGCTCCGTTGCAGGAGGTATACTGGGAGCTACTATAATGAACGGTATTAAACGTGGTCTTTATTCCAATGAAGCCGGTATCGGTTCTGCTCCTAACGCAGCAGCTTCAGCAGACGTATCACACCCTGTGAAACAAGGATTGGTTCAGATGCTTTCTGTCTTTATAGATACTCTGGTTATATGCTCTGCAACAGCATTTATGATACTTTGCAGCGGCGTTGATCCGGCAGGATATATAGATGCAGCAGGAAACACCATGAACGGCGCTTATATTCAAGCATCACTGAATGCTAACTTCGGGGCTTTCGGAGGATATTTTATTACCACCGCGCTTGCAATATTTGCATATACCACATTGGTAGGCAACTATTTCTATGCTGAAATGAACATAAGCTACATATATAAAGATGCTCTCAACAATAAGATGTTTATGTTTTTATACAGGCTGCTTGCTGTAGTTATAATATTTGTCGGAGCTCAGTTCAGCGCAGGTCTTGCATGGGACACTGCTGACGTTTTGATGGGCTTCATGGCACTTATAAACGTACCTGTCTGTGTCATCCTTGGAAACACAGCTTTCAAAGCGCTTAAGGATTATACGGACAAGAAAAAAGCCGGCAAACCTTTAGACTTTAAGGCTTCTGACATAGGCATCAAAGGAACGGAATATTGGAATTAGTTTAAGTATAAAAAAGCCATGCAACAATTGTTGTATGGCTTTTAGATTATTTATCCAATTCCAAAGAATCTTTCGAAAAATATCTGCAATTTTTGAATCACACCCTGCTTCTTTCCAGCACGATTCCCCTCACCAAAGCGAGACATAGGTGGCATCAACTTGTCAATGTATTGAAAACGCATCGCATACAAATATGTGCTTTGTCCAATATTGAACATAACCTGTAATTGCACCGCTCCCTGCAGCCGTGATGGTTTCATCGTCTCTGTTATAACTATTGCAATAATATGCAGGCTCTCTACCACCAGAAATAACCGGAAATTTACCTTTCACAATATCTTTCTTAGTTACCGAAGTGCCTCTTTTCGTTTCAGAAACATCATGAAGCCTTTTATATTCTACTCCATTGGGGCAAAGCTCAAGTATTAGTTTTCTAGATTACTCTTCTTTTTCTACCTCTTCAACAATTTGCCGTGCTTTTTGAGCCTGATAATATTGTCTCTCACGACTTACATTAAAGATTTTACATTCATTTTCCCCTAGATCAAAGTAAAACAACGCTTCAGGAACCAAAATATAAATTTTACTAAAAAAAGTATCAATATTTTCCCTTAATAAAAAATTCAATTCTTCTTGCAGAATGGAATCAATAGCATAAATTGAAGAAAATATAAAAAGTTGATATTCATTAAACTTCTTATACCCCGCTGATTTCAGCTTTTCGATTTTACGATTTATTGCTTCATTAACTAAAGTAAAATCATCGTTTCCCGAAAGACCTAAAAGCATCCCATCTTTATATGTTAAACCAATTTGCCCCATTCGATTAATACATTTCTCTCTAATAGTATCTTCATCAGCATAAATCAGCTTCAAATAAAGATTTTCAGCTTCTAACATTTTAGGTTCCTCAGCTGTAGTAACCTCAATTCCTATGCTATTTTGAATATCTTGCAAATCTGGCTTGTCATCCAACAATAAGTTATTATAAGAAAAAAACTCTTCCAAGACTATTTTGGCATAACATTCATAATAATCAAGCTTAGTGTGACCTGGTAATGGTCGATCCTTTTCTATTTTTTTCATCTAGATCCCTCCATCTCCTACAACAATCTTATTAATCTCATCCCTCATCATCTGCTCCCGTTCCGCAACCCCAAAATCTCACTCATATCTGTCCGTTGTTATTTTCAATAAGCTTTTTAACTTCTTTATCAAAATCTGAAGTGATTTTTTGTGTTTTGTTAAATTCTTTATATTCTACTTCGGCTTTCTTAGCCGCTTCCTTTTTTGAAATCCGTCCCTTATCCTTTAAAATCTCATATCTGCGGAAAGCAAGGAACTCGTTTACGCTGGCTGCAAATTCTTCCATAGTAAACGTGTTTTCCCGTTCGATCAGATCCTCTATATAATCAAAATATCCTGTAACGGTTCTCTCTAACTGACGTATCTGCTTTTCTTCCAGATAATTTTTTGCAATCACGACATCTGACTTTAAAATGCGTCCATCAGGAGCATTTTTCCATGTGATAAGTCCCATATTTTCTTTTTTTCGGTCCGCTTTGTTATATACAATTTCAGCAGCGGTCTGTCCTGCGATTGCATAATGAAATTTATTCTGCACCATCGCGTAAAAATCGTGAGTTACAGGAGAATCTTTGTCATAGTCAATACTACATTCTGCAAAAATATCGGTTATTTGCTGCCAGATTCGTCGTTCGCTTGCCCGAATAGAACGAACTCTTTCCAAAAGCTCGCGAAAATAATCTTTTCCGAAAGCCGTCTTGCCCTGCTTTAAGCGTTCGTCGTCCATAGCAAAGCCTTTTATCATATATTCTTTCAATATGCTTGTCGCCCAAATTCTAAAAGTTGTCGCCCTGCGCGAATTAACTCTGTAACCGACTGAAATAATCGCATCTAGATTGTAAAACTGAGTGAGGTAATTTTTACCGTCCGAAGCAGTTGCCGAGATTTTCTCGGTAACTGAAAGTTTATCCAATTCGCCCTCAGCAAAAATATTTTTTAAATGGAGAGAAATATTATCCGAACTGCAATCAAACAATTCCGCCATCGCTTTTTGATTAAGCCAAATCGTTTCATCTTTAATCAAAGCATTGACCGAAATATCTTCTTCATCACTGTGATATATTAAAAATTCAAAATTTTTATCCATTAATCTACCTCAATTTCAGCAATAATCTTATCAATCTTTTCTCGTGTATCCTCTGCCTCTGCAGCGGAACAACTCCTCCCTATCCTGCTCTTTCCTTATATCAGCCATTATTTTATCCTCGCTTTCTGCGGTGTTTTATATAAATTTAAGTATACCATATTTCCCTGGTGGATTCAAAATAATACTTATGCTGAGTTTTCCTTTAATTCCCCCCCTGTAACACTTCCTGCCCAAACCGCATATTATATTAAAAGCTTTTTCTCTTCGGGGGCATTTATGGGTTATTATGAAAATCACATAGATAAAGTTTTTAAAAATTCAACTGTTATCAATATTTCAGACCATCCAAAAATAGTTTTTTTCAGCGACTGTCACAGAGGTACCGGTACCTGGAATGACAGTTTTCTAAATAATAAGGTGTTGTATCAGGCCGCCTTAAACTATTATTGGCAGCATGACTTTACCTATGTGGAAGTCGGCGACGGAGATGAGCTTTGGGAAAATCGCAAAATCAGCAGAATTCACGAAATACACAGCGATATATTTTCGGAGCTTAACAAATTTTATCACAATGGCAGACTTTATATGCTTTGGGGCAACCATGACAAAATCAAAGCGAAAAAAAGTTTTTCTTATGAAAGCCGTGATTTTTCGCCGCCGTATTATCAATCCATAATCATAAAAATGCCCTACCACACACAAGATTTATACGTACTGCACGGGCATCAAGCAGACATCTTCAACGATCGGCTCTGGCCTTTGGCCCGCTGGATGGTGCGCTATCTATGGAAGCCTTTAGAACTAATCGCCTTAAAGGATCCCACCAGTGCTGCACGTAACTACAAAAAAAGCAAACGAGTTGAAAAAAGATTATCCGGCTGGTCTGCTAAAAATAACAGAAACATCATGGCAGGTCACACCCACAGACCTGCCCTGCCGCCGGAGGGGGAAAACGGTTACTTTAACACAGGTTCTTGCGTTCACCCCAACGGTATAACCTGCATCGAACTGACCAACAGTCATTTATCACTTATCCGCTGGCATATGTGTGTACAAGAAAATAATTCTCTGTATGTATGCCGCCAGATAATTTACGGTCCAAGACTTCTTTGATACATATTGACATTTAATTCAGGTGAGTTATAATATAATTCGAATATGAGATTTTTTCTCATATTTGAAAATATACTCAACTGTTTACGGAGATGAAAAATCATGGCCACATACCAAACAGAACAAAAAAAAGAACTGGTAAGATTTCTTAAAAAACACAGTAATCAAGCCTTTACCATAGACCAGATTTGCAAAGAAATGGCCGGCGACTCTGCGTGCATATGCCCTCCCGGCAGGAGCACTGTATATCGTTTGATTCCCAAACTTCTGTCCGAAAACCTGATAAAACAGTTTAAACCTTCTAAAGGAGGCAAAACCGTCTACCAGATCATAGGCGGTATAGACTGCAAATGCCATATTCATCTCAAATGTACAAGCTGCGGCAAAATCTTTCATATGAGCAATGAAATTACAGAATCAATGTGCAGTCTCATAAGCAGATCCAACGAATTCAAAATAAACATGGAAGAAACTGTTCTCTACGGAATCTGCCGAAGCTGCGCCGAAAAAGGAGCATAACTTATGAAAAAGACAATTTGCACATTAATAATACTTTCTATTTTAATCGTGTTCTCATGCTCCTGTACTTCCTCTAATCCAGATATTGTAAACAATGATAAACCGACTATAGTATGTACAAGCTTTGCTTCTTATGATTGGATTTGCAACATTCTGGGGGAAAAGAAGTCAGAATGGAATTTGGTACGTCTTAACGAAAGCGGAACAGATATGCACAGCTTTCAACCATCTGCAAAAGATATAACATATATTGCAGACTCTGACTTATTGGTATTTACCGGAGGCATTTCAGAAGAATGGATAGATGAGACAACAAATTCTGCAAGCGATTACGATGGTATCGTATATAGCTTGATAGGAGAAGAACACGATCACAGCCATGACGAAGGTATCTGCGAAATAGATGAACACATATGGCTTTCACCTAAAAATGCCATAGTATTTTGCGAAGAATTAGCAAAGCAAATATCTATTATCGATCCTTCCGGCGAAGAACAATACATGAATAATGCCGATATTTATATAGAGAAACTCAAAAATATTGACAATGAATATGAACAAGCGTTAAAAGAATGTAAAAATAAAACAGTAATCTTTGCAGATAGATTTCCTTTTCATTATCTTACAGAAGACTATGGAATATCATATTATGCAGCATTTCCCGGATGCTCTGCGGAAACCGAAGCAAGTTTTGAAACAGTAATATATCTATCAGAAAAAGCAAACGAACTGAATATCCCTGCCCTGCTTATCACCGAGCACAGCAGCGATTCAATAGCGCAAACAATCATAAACACTTCCGGCAGAGATAACATGGAAATATTTGAATTAAATTCAATGCAGTCTGTAAACGAACAGGACATAAAAAATAATATAACCTATATAAGCGTTATGGAGAACAACCTAAACGTCCTGAAAAAAGTTCTTAACTAAAGGAGAAAACATGCACCAGCTCACTTGTAAAAACTTAAATATAGGGTATGAAGACGGCACAGTAGCCCAGGACATTAATTTTCATCTTGATAAAGGCGATTACTTATGTATAACTGGCGAAAACGGTTCCGGAAAGACCACTCTCATGAAAACTCTTCTAGGTCTTACACCGCCCATTTCCGGGGAAATAATCTTCTCTGATGACAATATTTCCGGGGAAATAGGCTACATGCCTCAACAGACTCCCGTTCAAAGGGATTTTCCTGCCTCAGCTTGGGAAATAGTTTTATCAGGCTTTATAAGTAAGCTGTCAGGTATACCCTTTTACTCAAAAGAGCAAAAAAATACAGCTTTGAAGAACATGCAAAAGCTGGGCATAGAACATCTGTCGTCAAAATGCTACAGATCTCTTTCAGGCGGTCAGCAGCAACGTGTTCTTCTGGCTCGCGCACTTTGTGCTGCTTCCAAAATGCTGCTGCTTGATGAACCTACCGCAGGTCTTGACTCTTTCGCCACAGAGGAAATGTACGATTATATAAAAAAACTAAACGATGACGGCATGACTCTCATAATGATAACTCACGACATAAATGCAGCTAAAACTTATGCCAGCAAAACTCTCAATATAGGAAAGGAAGTAATATTCAATGAATAACATATTATCTCAGTTTGCAGAATATCTTTCTTTTCCATTTGTAAGATATGCTTTTATAGCTGGCATATTAATCGCCCTCTGTTCATCCTTACTTGGTGTAACACTTGTTCTCAAACGTTTTTCTTTCATAGGAGACGGCCTGTCTCATGTGGCATTCGGCGCTATGGCCATAGCTGCTGTTTTTAGCATATCCAATGAAATGATTGTAGTTATGCCTATAACTATAGTCTGCGCAGTTTTTCTTCTTAAAAAGGGAAGAAATCGTTCAAAAGTACAGGGAGATGCAGCTCTTGCCATGTTGTCTACAGGAGCAATGGCAGTTGGCTATCTGCTCCTGAACATGTTTTCTAAATCTGCTAATATTTCAGGAGATGTATGCAGTACTCTTTTTGGATCCACATCAATTCTCACATTACAAAAAACAGACATAATCCTATGTGTCATAATGTCTGTAATAGTAATATCTATATTCATACTGTTTTACAACAAAATATTTGCAATAACATTTGACGAAACGTTCACCAAAGCTACAGGAACCAATACAGAGCTCTACAATCTCATTATAGCTGTTATAACAGCTGTAATAATTGTTCTGGCCATGAATTTGGTCGGTGCTCTTCTTACATCTGCATTAATCGTTTTCCCTACACTTTCAGCAATGAGACTGTTCAATAGTTTTAAGAGTGTAATCATTGCATCTGGCATAATCGCAGTATTGGCGTCAATTATAGGAATCAGTCTGTCCATCGTTATATCCACTCCTGTAGGCGCTACAGTCGTGGTGATAAACGCTGTAATTTTTATATTATGCTGTATAACGAAAAAAATTGTACACTGACATTACAAAAAACATCAAATGTACAATTATTACTAAACTATTTACTTTCTATGCTTTCTACTATATAATCAAAAACATTTTCCTCTGGCATATCCATGACGTAAGATATTTCCTCAACTATCATCTTTTCTGCATCTTTAAAAAAATGCTCATCGGATATATGCATCTTCTTTCCGGTTTTCTCCTGATCTTTTCTATGAAGATATAACATTCTTGTCATCTTCATCAGATCTTCTATATTTCCGTAAAGCATTTTATCTTTAAAGAATTTTTGACGTTCCCTGTCATCTTCTATCCAAGATAAATTTTCTTCGGCCACGCCTTTTAACATCTCCGCTACTTCTTCACGTTTCAAAATATGACGCATCTTTTCGAGACTTTTCTTGTTTTCTGTAGGTACATAAGTAACAGAACTTCCCTCGCCTATCTGCTTAAGCACATAATAATTTATAATTTCGCCGCCGAAATTTTTCTCAGTTATCTGCTCAATTTCGCACAATCCTTCTGTTCCATATACTACTACATCACCAATTTGATACATCACAATTCGCCTCTTCTTTTGCTTATATATTATATTAATTATAGCACATTTTAAAGCAAAAATCACGGGCGATTTTTTAAAATGGTTTTAAAGTTCCTGTATAAATCAAGAACACAGACACAAGAGCAGCCGCCACAATGCACACGGCAAGCCCCATTTCCCATCTCCTGTTGAACATAGCCTCTCCCCGTTCTCTCTTTCCAAGACAATAAATTATAATACCTGGCGCATAAAGCACTGTCGTTATCAAAACATAATCCAAACCACCGGAATAAAGCATCCATATTCCATATAACGTTCCTATGACGGCAAAAATTCTTGCAGCTACAATAGAACCCCCTCTGCCATTCTCAAAACCATCGCCCTTGAGTGAAATCTTCAAATAATAAGCGGCGCTGAATAAATAAGGAATCATTATCATAGCTGTACTTAATGAATAAAATGCCTGATAGGTAGATGCGCTGAAAAATCCGATTATTATAAACATCTGTATTATGGCATTGGTTAAATACAGCGAAAATGCCGGAGAACCATGTTTATTTGATTTTGCAAATATCTTCATAAATACGCCTTGTTTTGCTGCTGAATAAGGACAATCAGCTGCAATTATAGTCCATCCGAGAAGCGCCCCTGTCAAAGACAAGATTACTCCTATATTTACAAGCGCCGCACCCCACGGACCTACAGCGTATTCCAATATTCCTGCCATCTGAGGATTGCCAAGGGATGCAAGTTCTTCTGTAGTCATAACTCCCATACTTAAAACTGCTACCATAACATATATTGCAAGTATACCGATAAACGCAGTTATAGAAGCTTTTCCCACATCTTCAGTACGTTTTGCACGTCCTGACAAAACCACTGCTCCCTCTATACCTATAAAGGACCATACAGTAGCTGACGTAGTCTTCCTTACCTGCTCTCCGATAGACATACTTCCGTCGCCCCAAAAATTATCCATAAAAATATCAATATCAAAAGCGCTTACAAAAATTACCGCAACTATAAACACCAATATGGGAACCAGCTTTGCAATCGTAGTCACGATAGATATTCCCGCAGCCTCTTTTACACCTTGAAGTACAAGCAAATTTAAAAGCCATACGATAACAGAAGCACATATTATCGAAATCAAATTATTTCCGTTTCCAAACACAGGAAAAAAGTGACCTATTGCGCCAAATAAAAGTGTCATATATGATACATTGCTCAAAAGTGCGCTTATCCAGTAGCCCCATGCTGAATTAAATCCTACAAATTCTCCAAAACCTTCTCTTGCATAACTATATACACCATTAGTTAAATCAGGTCTTACCTTGTTAAGTCCAAAATACGACATCATAAGACCAAGCATTCCTATTCCGCATATAAGCCAGCCTACAAGAATGGCACCGGTATGAGCTCCGCTTGAAGCCATATCTGCAGTGATAGTAAATATACCGCTTCCTATAGTAGAACCTATAATAACTGCGGCTAATGCCCAAAAGCTTAATCCATGAGATGTATTAGTGTTGTTTTCACCCATTATGTCAATACCTCCTAAAATTATCGGCCAATATTAATTATTTCCAAAGATAGGCTTTTTATAACTTTTAAGTAAATGAACATTTGAGCTTGTATTGACTTTTTGCATAAAAGTGAGATATATTATTTTATTATCAATTATAAGGAAAAATAGATTATGGAAAGATTTAAAACACTAAAAGACCACGTATATGATTTTATCGCAGAGGAAATAAGAGAGGGCAAGCTGCTTCCAGGGCAAAGAATCAGCGAAAATGACATTTGCAATGAACTGGAAATCAGCCGTACTCCTGTAAGAGAAGCTTTGATTCAGCTTGCAGCAGAAGGCATAATAGAAAACACATCGAGAAAAGGCTTCACTATTAAAACTATCACAGTAAAAGAAATAACCGAACTATACACTGTAATCGGTGCTCTTGACGCTACGGCAGCAAAACTTGCATGTAACAATCTGACCAAACAAGATTATGCAGATATGTCCTTTTATATAGAATCAATCGATTTGGCTATAAAATCAGAAAACTTTGAAATGTACCATAAACAGCAAATAGCATTTCACCAAATTTACATTCAAAAATGCGGCAACAAAACACTTATAGACTTTATTGAAACCGCCAAAAACAAGCTGATAAGCAAGATATACACTGATACGGCTGAGGGAAACGCTGTTGAGGTTCTGCTCGCCATAAATGAAGAGCATAGAGAAATACTAAAGTTTCTCAAAGCAAAAGACGAAGAAGGTGTATTTAAATACATTGCTGAAAGACACTGGGTTCCTATATATACAAATGCAGATATAATTTTATAATATTCATAAAAAAGGTGCACGTTTCACTTAACGTACACCTTTTATTATCTTACTTTTCGTCAGGATAGCTGGTTCTCAAAAGATTGATTCTGTTCTGACTGTCGATTTCGGAAACTTTAACTTCTACCTTATCGCCGATATTCATAACATCCTCTACCTTTTCAACTCTGCCCTTTGCCATCTTGGATATATGAAGAAGGCCCTCTTTGCCAGGAAGCACCTCTATAAATGCGCCAAAGCTCATTATCCTTGTAACAGTTCCCTCGTAAGTTTCACCTACTTCAACTTCTTTGGTAAGAAGTTCAATCTCACGTTTAGCAGCGTCTGCGCCTGCCTGATCAACACTGTAAATGCTTACAAGTCCAGGAATGTCTTCAGAAATATCAATTTTAACGCCTGTTTCATCGATAATTCTATTGATAGTCTTTCCTCCCGGTCCTATAACTATTCTAACTTTATCAGGATCAATATTCATTGTAATTGCACGTGGAGCATACTTGGACATTTCTTCACGAGGAGCCGGAATTTCTTCAAGCATCTTACCCATTATATGCATTCTTCCCTCTTTAGCCTGATTAAGAGCTTTCTCTAAAATCTCTCTTGAAAGACCATGAACCTTTATATCCATCTGGATTGCAGTAACACCTACTTCCGTACCTGTTACTTTGAAGTCCATATCTCCTAAAAAGTCTTCCATGCCCTGAATATCTGAAAGAATTGCAAATTCTGATGAGCCATCTTCTTTAACTCTTTCAATAAGTCCCATGGCTATGCCTGCAACAGGTCTCTTAATTGGAACACCTGCATCCATAAGTGCAAGACATGAACCACATGTTGAACCCATCGATGTTGAACCGTTAGAAGACAGTACTTCAGATACAACTCTTATTGCATACGGGAACTCTTCAACACTAGGAAGTACAGGTACGAGAGCTCTTTCTGCCAAAGCACCGTGACCTATTTCTCTTCTTCCGGGACTTCTTGAAGTTTTTGCTTCTCCTACTGAAAAACCAGGAAAATTATAATGATGCATATATCTTTTTGAAGTCTGCTCTGTAATTCCGTCTATAGTCTGAGCTTCACTTGCAGGAGCCAGTGTACAAACAGAAAGTACCTGGGTTTGACCTCTCTTAAACAGACCCGTTCCGTGAGTTCTAGGAAGAATCTCGGTTTCACACCATATAGGCCTGATTTCTTCATGTTTTCTGTTATCAGGACGAATACCCTCATCGAGAATCATAGCTCTTACAGTTTCTTTTGTTATGTTATATAGTACAGAATCTATATCTTTGCTTCCCTCTGGATAAATCTCAGCAAAGTGCTCTTTAGTCTCTACCTCTACGGCATCCATATTCTCAAGTCTCTCAAGCTTATCAGGAGTCTGTATCGCTTCTCTCATCTTAGGAGCCGCATAAGCTCTTACAGCCTCATCAATCTCTTCAAGAGGTTTATATAGAGTTACTTCCTGTTTAGGTTTTCCTACTTCGCTTACTACTTCTTCGATAAATTCTACTATCTTTTTGATTTCTTCGTGAGCAAACAGAATTGCATCAAGCATTTCCATCTCAGGAACTTCATTTGCACCTGCTTCAACCATCATTATGGCTTCTTTGGTTCCTGAAACAGTCATATCCATGTCTGAAACTTCTCTCTGCTGCAAAGTAGGGTTTATAACCAGCTGACCGTCAACTCTTCCCACTTTAACTGAACCTGTAGGTCCATCCCAAGGTATATCGGATGTTGCAAGAGCAACAGATGAACCTATCATACCGCAAATCTCAGGTGAACAGTCAGGGTCTACAGACATAACAGTTGCAACAACTACTACATCATTATAGTATCCCTTAGGGAACAGCGGTCGAATAGGTCTGTCGATAAGTCTTGATGACAAAATTGCATGTTCACTCGGTCTTCCTTCTCTTTTGATAAATCCGCCGGGAATCTTTCCTGCGGCATACATTCTCTCTTCATAGTCTACGGAAAGAGGAAAAAAGTCAATATCAGGCTTTGGTTCTTTCGATGCGCATGCTGTAACGTTTACTACAGTATCGCCATATTTAACCATAACTTGTCCATTGGCTTGTTCACAAACCTTTCCGATTTCAAGCTGCAAGAGTCTTCCTCCCACGGCCGTCTTAAATACTCTGTAATCTTCAAATCTTGACATAATTAACAACTACCTCCTGTTAATTTCTTTCTCCGTTAAAAAATATAAAATTAAAGCGGGGACTTTTTCCCCGCTTAAATTTCTCAGTAAATAATCCTACTTTCTAAGTCCTAAACGAGCAATAAGAGTTCTGTATCTCTCCAGATCCTTCTCCTTCAGGTATGCAAGCAGGTTTCTTCTTTGACCAACCATCTTGAGAAGTCCTCTTCTTGAATGGTGGTCTTTCTTATGAACTTTTAAGTGTTCATTAAGATCATTAATTCTGTAAGTCAAAACTGCAATCTGAACTTCAGGGGAACCTGTATCTCCCTCTTTTAACTGATAATCCTTGATTATCTGTTGTTTCATTTCTTTTGTAATCATGTTACTCTCCTTTTCTTAATCCACCTTTTGCTGCGTAAAACGTCGGAGTTTTCGCTAAACGAAGCACTAGGTAATAAATTTAACAATTAATATTAACATATTAATTCAGTTTTGTCTATTTATTTTTGCATTATTTTCGGATAATAATTTCAAATTTTCTTTAAAATTCCACATTCGTCTGCCAGTTTCAAAAGGTCTTCCATACGTTTATTAATTTGACCTATCTCTATTCCTGCATTAATTACACATTTGCATTTTTTTATAGCTTCACAAGCATGACCAAATACATCATCACTTATAGGCATAAACGGCTTTTCTTCAAACACATCTATCGCCAATGATTTTGCCACAATATAATCTATATCATTACTGTAAAGAATTCCGGCATAGAACGGAATGTTATTTTTCTGTAATCTTCTGTATATATCAATACCCCTGCCGCATGAAGATATTACAAATGTCTCGGCAATACCCTCAGGTTTTGGCAGTTCAACGCTGCCAAAGGCAATATTATAAACACCGCTTGTTATATCATAAAGATCTCTAATTATATCATCTTTAAAGATTGCATCGGGAGACCCAAAATGCTCTATTATGTCACCTTTTACACACATTACTTTATCAGATATTTTTTGAGCCAAATCTATTTCGTGCAATGACATTATAACAGTAATTTTCTTTTCTTTTGCCATAGAACGTAAAATGTTTAAAAGCTCAAGCTTATGTTTTATGTCGAGAAAAGATGTGGGCTCGTCAAGTACAATTACATCTGGCTCCTGACAAATAGCTCTTGCGAGAAGAATCCTCTGCTTCTGACCGTCGCTTATGGCAATAAAATCTTTTTCTGCAATATCAAGGGCATGAACTTTTTCCATAGCTTCTTCGACTTTTTTATTGTCTTCTTCACTTAAAATTCCCATACTCCCCGTATAAGGATATCTGCCGGTGGCTACCACGTCTCTGCATGTCATAAGTTCAGGTTTAATCCTGTCTGTAAGCACTACTGCGACCAGCTTTGAAAGTTCTTTGTAATTCATTGCTCCTACAGAAGCTTCAGCTATAAAAGTATCTCCGCTTATGGTCTTCAAATGCTTTGTTATGCTTTTCAATATGGTTGATTTACCTGAACCGTTAGGGCCTATGAGAGTAAGAATCTCCCCTTTTTCTATATTTATTTGTATATCCTTTATGAGCACCTCACCATTATATCCCACAGTAAGGTCTTTCGTGCTGAAATATATATCTTTCATATTGTCTTACCACTTGCGATTAATGATTATTTTGTTTTTTTAGCAGCATCGCTATTACTATAGGCGCGCCAAAAATCGCCGTTACAGTGCTTATACTCAGTTCCGTAGGGGCAAACGCCGTCCTTGCTATATAGTCGCAAAGCATGCAGAATACTCCGCCTCCTATAAATGTAGCAGGGATTACTACTATAGGTTTTGCCGTGTTTAAAAAAATCTTAGCTAAGTGAGGTACCGCTATTCCCACAAAAGAAATCGGTCCTGCAAAAGCGGTGACACATCCTGCCAAAAGACTTGACAGTAATATCAATATAACTCTAAATCTTTTGATATTTACCCCCATACTTTGAGCATAAGATTCTCCCATCTGATATGCACTTATAGGCTTTGCTAAGAGAAATGTGGCACCAAAAGTAAGAGTTATAATTATAAAACACATCCATACATTGTCCCAATCCATTCCTGAAAAACTTCCCTGCGACCAATTATGTAAGTTAACAATATCCGTATCTTTAGCAAATGTAATAAGAAATTCAGTTATTGCTGAACATATATAGCTTATCATTATTCCTGTGACAAGGAGCATGGACATCTGATGTACCTTTCTCGAAGCGAGAAGTACAAAGCCCATGGAAATCAGGGCTCCTACAAAAGCAGCGGCTACCATGGTAAAGGCTGAAATAGAATTCACATATTGTATAAGCACTATCATGGTAACTGCGACTATTAACTTTGCACCTGATGATATTCCAAGTACAAAAGGACCTGCAATAGGATTATTAAAAAATGTTTGCAGCAAAAATCCAGCCAGTGCAAGACCTCCGCCGAGCAAAGCAGATGTGATTATCCTTGGCAGTCTTATCTTCCATATTATACTATATGCCATGTCATCGCCTTCTCTTAAAAATATTATCTTGGCTATTTCCTTTACAGAAATATTTACGCTCCCTGAGTTTATATTCAATATAGTAATGAGTACGAAAGCTACAATGAGCAGTACGAACACCAAATTATATCGGGCGTAACGGCGAAGTCTTTGAGATTTTTCAAGACTTGCCGTTTCATTTTGTAATTTTATTCCATGCCACATTTAATTCCACATTTTCTCCCCAATTATTTTACCTTGAAAAAATAATCAAGCTTATCTAAAGATTCATCTTCTGAAGTCAAAATAGTGTTCATATCTCTTATTACGCTGCCTAATTTATCAGTTTCCTGAAAAAGATTCTTGCCTGTACACCATACATTGCCTTCTTTCACTGCCTTAAAATCTGCTAAAACAGGACTGAGCTGCAAAAGCTCTTCCATAGAACGAACCTCTGACACTATACTGCTGTTATAAAAAATATAATCCGCATCTTTGGCAGAAGCATAAAACTGCTCCAGCTGCATATTTACAGTAGAAGTTCTCTTTTCCGGATCCCCCAAATCTTCAAATATATACTTGCCGCCTGCAATCTCAATCATCTTAGGTACATAATCATCAGATTTTCTGGTTACAACTCCTCCATTGGAATTTATGTAAAAAAATGCTACAGTCTTTCCGGTATTTTCAATATTTTCAAGTTCATTCATTATTGAAACTTCTCTCTCAAATACTTCCTCAGCTTCCTTTTGCTTTCCCAAAAGTACGCCGTAAAGTTTTACCCACTCTGTTCTTGCTAAAGGATGAGTTTCATAACTGGACCTTTCTATTATTACTTTTATACCAAGTTCCTCAAGTTTTTCTTTAACCTCAGGGTTATGCAAAATCATAGTAGATTCTACTGCAAGACCACAATTCTTTCCCACGAGCATTTCATAATCAGGTGCACTGTATTTGCCTGCATAAAGTATCCTGCCCTGTCTCATTGCTTCAGCTGCTGCCTCTATATACCATCCATCAGCTTCTACACATGAAAACCCAATAGAATCCAGTCCGTCAATGGAGCTTACCAGCGACATAGCCGAAGTTGCAACCATATATATGTCATCAATAGGTTGCTGAAGCACAATTATGTTATCTTCAATATCCTGAGGAACTTTCCCACCTTCAGGTATTATAAGAATGTCATCGCCCTCCGTAATTTTTATAAGCGAATATCCTCCCTCATAGTTGTATACCTTAAACTGTTCCGCATATTTAAGCTCTAAAGTATTTTCATACTTCAAATCCCCTACCTTTGGTATATCTTCTGAAGAGGTTTTGTCTCCTGAAGAGCAGCCTGTAAGTACAAAGAGCAGCATAACAAGTACAATCACAATTGATGTAAAAGATTTTAATTTCTTTGATCTCATAGTTTCTCTAATTTCCTCTAATTACTTAACTTTTCTTTTTCTAAAAAATATTATTGCCGTTAAAGCGCCTGCCGCTAAAACTGCCAAAGAAGCAATAACTATTATTACACTGCCTGAATCTTCGCTTTCCAAGGACACTCCATATATGCAAAAGCTTTCTGTATCGAAGGAAATAACACCTTCATTTTCATTATAATTTGCTGTTATTTCTTCTTTATTTTCACCTGAAATCTTGTAAACTTTAGGCATTTCGTCTTTTTCTGTATCTTTATCAAATTTCAGCTTAACAAAGGCTTTCCCGGACTCACCATCTAAAAACAACTCATTGCCGGATTCGTCTTTTATCTTAATGTCTATTGCCAAAGCATAATCCTTGTAGTTGTCAGTTACATCTTCCGTAGTTAAAGTGACACCGCCTTTAGCTTTGCTTGCTATATATGAAGTAGCCTCCTCGTCAAACAAAACTTCCCCTCTTATTGTGGAAATTCTCAGTGTTTTTCCCTCATATTCTGAGAGTAACTCTGCGCTGACACTTGTAGAGCTGTTGTATTTGTTGTCTACGAATATAACATCAGAATTTTGGTGTTTTTCGTCTTTTTCATCATCAGACGGACTTTCTGACTGCTGATTATCATCGTTTGTTTGACTGCTGCCTGACTGTGATATTGAATTATCTTTGCCGGACACAGATGGTTTATCTTGTTGATTGCCGCCCTGATTCTGCGATGACGAACTGCTTTGCGATGAATTGTTATCTTTCATGCTTACTCCTGCTGAACTAAAAGATAATGTATAATCTATGACATGCGGCTCACTCATAGCCACAGTTTCTGCACTTACAGGAATAGGAGTATCAAGAGCCGCTACAGGAATTGTAAAGGTTGAATTTCCTCCGATATTCTCATTATTATACTGGACTCCATTGACCTTCATCCATGTATAATTTCCGCTGCTCCAAACAACTTTCGCTTTCATTTCTCCGCCTGAAACTGTCAATGATACGGGAGAGCTTATGGTGGCTCTTCCTGTTCCACCTGATACAGATACAGCTACGGAATAAGTTCCGTCTGCTGGAGCAGCCGCATAAGCGGCGGCCGCTCCTCCTATAATCATAAAAACACATAACAGAATAGTAATTATCTTTTTCATAGTTTTTCCTCTTAGTTATATGTTGCTTCTCTTTTTATAAAGAAATGTCAAAGTTCCTGCGCTGGCAGCAAGCATAAATAACATCAAAGGCAGGTTCTCACTATCAGATGTCTTAGGAACTTGATTTGTCTTCGCGTCACTTCCCGTTGCCTTATTATCATCTGTGTTTTTAACAGGCTTATCATTATTACCCGGTTTTGTGTCATTCACTTTATCTGATCCGTTTGTATCAGGTTTATTATTTTCATCTTCTTTAGGAGGTTCATATGACTTCAAAGTGTCTGCTTTAAATGTAAGAGTACGTGCATACCAAACTTTATTTTTTGCAGAGAAAGCACCAAAATTCATAGGAGCATCCAATGTCTCAACAGGTATCTCATATTGAGCCTGTTCTTTTCCTTCTGTTGTAGTAACAGTTCCCTTAACCGGGATTCTGTCAGATTCTGCAACTGTATCAAGAGTATCTGTGTTTGTATCTGCTACATTACCGGCATATAAATATGTATATCCTGTACCACTTAAAGTCACAACTGCTGTCATCTTTCCGTCTTTAACTTTTAGTACAGCATCTACAACTTTAAACATTTTTTCGCCTGTCTCTACTTCTATACTGTATTCTCCGTCAGATGCAGGTTTCATAACTGAATCTACACCTTCTGAACTCAATGTCAAAGTATAATCTATCCAATGAGGATCACTCATTGCTGTGGTATATCCACTGATAGCTATAGGCGCATCAAGCTCTGAAACAGGGAAAGTAAAAGTTGAATTGCCTCCTGCATTTTGATTGTCATATTCAACATCTGAAACTTTTAGTTTAGAATAACTTTTACTTGATAACACCAATGTTACCGACATTTTTCCGTCTGCTACATTTAACTTAGCATCATTTATTTTTAATTTTCCTGTTCCTCCGGCAAGGTTTGTAGTAACATCATATGTTCCATCAGTAACTGCTTTAATTACCTCAACATCTTTGGAATCACCTTGAGAAACAGTGTCTGCAAATGCTGCTGTACCCATCGACATAACCATAACTACAGCTATGGCAACCGATAATAATTTTTTTGTAAATTTTTTCATTTTATCCTTCCTTTCTTATCATTACATCTATGTAATCACTCATACATTAAGTGAAATCACATCTAACTTTGGTCTTATAAAAATGCGAGGCGGTTTGATGTTTATACAAGCCGCCGCCTCACAGGATGAAAAGACAGCACGTAAGAAAGTCGACTTCGCCGATTATATTTCAGCGTTAAACTTTCTTGTTATTCCGTAAATATCTTTACGATATTTCATACATAATAAAAAAGCACCTCATACTGAGGTGCTAAATTTGTAGCTTAAGATTATCTATTAAGTGCATTATAAATAAACGCACAAAAATAAACCTATACATATCATCGCAAGTTCCACCTCAGAAAACCTTTGAACAAACCAGGCAGGTCTACCGACTTAATCTTTTTAACCTAATCGGACGTCTTCCCAAAGCTTATTGCTTCAGTGACTGGCTGATATTAAGCCTGCCCTTTCGTTGATAACACGGTTGCTGAGACACAGTGTCGGTCTTTCACCGACTTCCGAGATGCCTTGTTTCATACTATTCAATTATATTAATAGATTAACGTATAAACAATTCTTTGTCAATATTATTTTGCATAAACACCAGGCGGCTATCACATACCTCGGCTTTCATCAACTATATATAAAAGCGCATTTACTATAGCAGCTGCTACATTGCTGCCGCCTTTCCTTCCTCTTGACACTATGCATGGACATCCCGATTCGATTATCAGTTCTTTGGCAGCTACAACATTGACAAACCCTACAGGAACACCGATTATCAGCTTGGGAGGAATATTTCCTTTATCCATTAGCTCTTTCAATCTGATGAGGGCAGTGGGAGCATTGCCCACAACATATATGAGATTATCACTGCATTCCATGGCTTTGTCAACAGATACGGAGGCTCTGGTTACGCCTTTGGATTTTGCCTGTTCTGCCACATCTTCATCCTGAATAAAACAGTCTATTGTACAGCCCAGCTTTGACAGACTTTTTTTATTTATTCCTGCCATGGCCATTTTCGTGTCCGTAACTATATGAGCTCCATATGTCAATGCCTTTTTGGCTTGTTCAATCGCATCAGGCGAAAAGTACAGGTTATCAGCATATTCAAAATCCGCCGAGGTATGAATCACACGCTTTATTATGGGAGCTTGCTCAGAATCAAGAATTTTTTCTCCAAGCTCTTCTGTTATTATTTCAAAACTTTTTTTCTCTATTTCCATTGGTGAAATTTTAAGTATATCCGTCATATTCCATTCTCCAAAATCTCATATATTTTATCCATATCAAGAGCATTGCGCAGAGTATCTGCAAGCAAATCATATTGTTTCTCTTTATATTCTTTCGCCGAAAGACTTCCCAGCGACTGAAAATCTACACCCTTGATATCTGCTATGGTCTTTATCAACGTTTCAGCCACACATGGTGTATCAAATATTCCATGTATGTAACATCCAAATACATTTTCTTTATGGAAACCCTCCGTCATTGTAGGCTCGGTGCCTGTTCTGATGCGGCAAAGAGCGTCAAGGTCACTTCCATGCAAAGTTTGAGTCTGCCCCATATGTATTTCATACCCTACGAAAGATTGATTTTTCAATTTACCGAAATAACTGCTTTCTACCGAATCATCAAATCTGCCTGTCACTCTTGTTCTGTGTTTTTCCTTGTGAAAGACTGTTTTTAGGGGCAATAATCCCATACCTTTTACACTGCCGCCCTCTTCTACTTTGTGAGGATCCTCAAGAGTTTCTCCCAGCATTTGATAACCTCCGCAAATACCGAAAACAGGATTTCCAAAAGAAGCATGCTTTAGTATCAAGGCCTCAAGACCGTTTTGTCTAAGCCACAAGAGGTCCTTCATAGTGTTCTTTGTACCTGGCAGGATTATCATGTCGGGATTTCTCAATTGGCTAGCTTTGGTGACATATCTGACGGACACACCCTTGAATCTCTCAAACACATTGAAATCAGTAAAATTCGACAATCTTGGCAATCTGATTACCGCAATGTCTATTTCATCAGCAGCTCCTGTACATAGCCTATCGCTTAAGCTGTCTTCATCGTCTATGTCTATATCAATATACGGGGCAACTCCCACTACCGGTATATTCATCATATTTTCAATCTTTTCAATACCCGGATCGAGAATAGTCTTATCTCCCCTGAACTTATTGATTATAAGGCCTTTGACCATATCTTTTTCATCCTCATCCAAAAGTTCGACCGTTCCGTAAAGCTGTGCAAACACGCCGCCTCTGTCAACGTCTCCTGCCAATAGGACAGGCGCTTTTGCTATTTTGGCCATACCCATATTCACCAAATCTTCAGCCTTTAGATTTATTTCTGCCGGGCTTCCCGCTCCTTCTATGACAACTATGTCGTAATCGGCAGATAGCTTTTCATATGCTTCGATGACATGAGGTCTGAGGTTTTTCTTGAACTGAAAATATTCTTTTGCACCCATATTTCCAAAAACTTGACCGTTTAATATAACTTGAGAGCCTGTATCGTTAGTGGGCTTGAGAAGTATGGGATTCATCAATACAGACGGCTCTACTCCGGCAGCTTCTGCCTGCATTACCTGCGCCCTTCCCATTTCAAAACCGTCTGATGTTATGAATGAATTAAGAGCCATATTCTGTGACTTAAAAGGAGCGACTTTATATCCGTCTTGTGCAAAAATTCTGCATAATCCTGCCGTAATCAAGCTCTTGCCCGCATTGGACATTGTGCCTTGTATCATTATTGCTTTCGCCATGTTTATGTCTCCTTTACTTTACGTGTGAATTGCCGCCTATAGTCAAGGGCTTGCCTCAAAAACCTTTCAGCTATGTCAGGCTTGGAATAATAGTATAAATGGGGAAAGCCTGCCATAATATTATTTTTTATATTCATACATTCCCATGATTTACCGGTAATCGGTTTTGTTGCCTTGAACGCTTCTCCGCAGCTTTCACTGTCAAAATAATGGAATTCATGACCCTTTATAGTTTCGCCTTTTTTCATAAAAAGACTGTCCTCCTTTGCGGACATTTGAATATAGCCGAATCTTCCCAGCTTGTCGGTTTTGTAGGCTTTTCCCGGTATAATTCCCAAAGCCTTGTACGTTTTCCCCTCTAAATCCTCCATTTCTTCATGAAGATACATAAAGCCGCCGCACTCGGCAAGACAAGGCATGCCGTTACTCAAAGCCGTCCTTATTGACTTGGTCATACTTTGATTACCAAAAAGCTTATCTGCATAGAGTTCAGGATAACCGCCGCCTAGTATCAGCCCTTCTGTTCCTTCCGGCAGCTTGTCGTCATGGACAGGAGAAAACTCTTGGATTTGCGCTCCCATTTTTTTCAATATGTTCAAATTATCTTTATAATAAAAGCAAAATGCTTCATCTCTGGCCACTGCAATTTTAGGATTTTCAGTAAATTTTACAATATCAATACTGTTGGTTTCCGGACTTTCGTATAACTCTGCAATTTTTAACATACCTTGGATATCTATTGTCTGTTCCATTATATTTGCAAGATTGTTAAGTTTTTCGGACAAATTTCGTATTTCGTCAGGCTTGATAAGCCCCAAATGGCGGCTTTCAAAAGTCAGCTCTTTTACATTGGGAAGGTAGCCTAAAGGTTTAAGTCCTGTAAGTTCTTCGGCTCTTTCCTTAATTGCTTCGTAAACATGAGGCGACATGTTATTGAATATTACGCCCTTTATGTTACTGTCATCTCTGAACTCACTGAAACCTTTCAACACGGCCAGCGAAGAGATGCTTTGCCCTTTTGCATTTACTATGAGTATTGTTGGAATACCAATAGTCCTTGAAACATCATAAGAAGAAGCTTCAAAAGACGAAGCGCTTAGACCGTCGTAATATCCCATTACTCCTTCGACCACGGCAATATCTGAATCTTTGGAATTTTCCACAAAAAGCTTCCTTGAAATGATATTGCCCGCAAAAAATATGTCTATATTGGCAGATTCTATGCCTATTACATGTTTGTGAAACATAGGGTCTATATAATCTGGTCCGCATTTAAAGGACACTGTTTTAAGGCCTCTGTTTTTTAATACTTGCAGCAAACCGCAAGTTACCAATGTTTTGCCGCTTCCACTGGAAGGTGCTGCAAGCATTATGGCTTTATCAGTCATAAGAATCCCCCCCTAATCTTGCCCGTTTCCCGTACATGAAATTACATAAACGGGATTTTGAGCCGTCATAAGATTGTATCTGCCTGTTTTCCTGTTTTTCGCAATATTTACCTGTACCACGTCTAAGTCTGTCACGGCGGAGGTTTTTGCAACTTCAATGGCTTCTGCAAGAGATTCCATGGTAACAGTGTTTATTACAATCCTCATATTTTTATTTTTCTTAAGCAGATTATCGACTATCTCCTTCATATTGCCGCTGCTGCCGCCTATAAATGCATGGGTGGCAGTGGGCAGATTTTCCAAGACCTCCGGAGCAACACCCTCGATTATGCTGACATTAGATATGCCGAAATTTTTCATGTTCTGCTCTATAAGGCTGCATCCTTCCGTGTTCTTTTCTATGGCAAACACATGGCCCCTGTAGCTTTGCACTGCACATTCTATGGATACAGAGCCTGTTCCGGCGCCAATATCATATATCACAGCATCTTTAGTCAGTCCAAGCTTAGAAAGAGTTATAGCTCGCACTTCTTCTTTTGTCATGGGCGTTTCGCCTCTAATGAATTTATCATCACTGATACCGCCGGTAACTATATAATTTTCCGCCGCTTTATTAATCACTATTATAACCGACAAAGGAGAAAAGTCTTTTTCTTTGAGTTCTTCTGCTGTTCCTGATGTTATCTTTTCGTCTGTATAAGACAGGTTTTCACCTATAAAAACTTCAACTCCTCCAAGGCCGTTTTCAGCGAGAGAATACAAAAATTCTCTTACGCCTGTTTCTCCGCCCAACAGAAAAAACGATTTGGGCTCTCGTATGATGATATTAGTGAAGTCGCATCTTCGCCCGTGAACGCTGTGCATAACCATATCCTGCCACGGAATACCTATTTTGCTGCAAAAGTATACGGCAGAAGAAATCCCGCACAATACATTTACATCGATACCTCTATCCCTCAGTACTTTGCTGAGCCTGAAAGCGCCGCTGTAAAATCCCGTATCTCCCGACATCAGTACAACTGTATCTTGATATTCTGCATGTTCTTCTATAAAGTCAGCTATTTTGTATGCATTTATTTCCGGATAAGTTTTCTTATCTGCCAACATATTCAAATTCAGCAATCTCTTTGCTCCGATGCAAATGTCCGCATTTTCGATAGCCTCCTTGACCTGTAATGTCAAGGTTCCGCTCTCCCCCATGCCTATACCGCAGATAGTTACTGTTTTTTTGCTTTTTAATTTAAATATTTCATCTATATGCTTTAACGCATTGGAAAGAGAAAGACCTTCTTCGTCTACAGGCCTGCCGATTACTATCGTTTCTATACCGGCTTTGCCTGCGGCATGAATTTTTTCCGGAAATCCGCCCTTGCTGCCAGTATCCTTTGTAACCAAATAATTTATGCCAAGCATTTTTATCATGGCATAATTCAGATCCTCAGTAAACGGGCCCTGCATACAAATTATGTTTTTAGGAGTATATCCGAGGCTGACAGCTTCTTCTACCACATTTGCGGCAGGCAGAACTCTGATAAATACTCGGTTTTCCTTGTCGGTTATGGCAGAATAAGAGGCAAGTTCCTTACTGCCGGTAGTGAGAAAAATTTTTCCGTTCTTAGTATTCAAATATTCTACAGCTTCCTCAATGCTTCCGAAAAATTTACAAGATGAATCGGCATATGTACTTTTATCCCTTATCACTCTTATGTACTGTGAGTTTAATCCCTCTTCAATAACTTCTGAAGCAGCTTTCGAAATATTGGCGGTGACTTCCTCAGCATACGGATGAGTTGCATCTATTATCAATCTCGCATTTTCCGCCTGGAATAATTCTTTCATATCACGACAAGCAAGCCTGCCGCACATCACTTTTAGATTATCCCCCTCGTCAAGGAGTTTTTCTCCGTATTCGGTAGCAACACACATTACAATTTCAATATTTTTATTTCTATAATAATCAGCAATCTGTCTGCCTTCTGCAGTTCCTCCAAAAACAATTATTTTATTCATGTCTGTACCCTCTTGGAGTGACCATCTTATTTCCTATCACTTTCGTCTGGCTGTTTCCTACAAACACCGTCGAAAACATGTCTACCCGTGTATCCTTTAATTCATCAAGAGTGAGAACTCTAAAAGCTTCGCCTTCTCTTCCTATATTTTGAGCAATTCCGCATACTGTGTCAGAAGCCTTATACTCCAGCATAAATTGACACGCCTTTTTTAAATAATCCTTTCGCTTTATGCTTGACGGATTATAAAGGCATACGACCATATCCGCCCGGCTGGCGGCCAAAAGTCTGTTCTCTATTTTTTCCCACGGAGTAAGCAAATCGCTTAAGCTTATAACTGCAAAATCATGAATTAGAGGAGCTCCCAAAAGGCCTGCACCGCTTATGACTGCCGAAACGCCGCATACACTTTCGATTTCGACTTCGGGATATTCAGGAGACACCTCATATATCAAACCTGTCATTCCGTATACACCTGCGTCACCGCTGCAAATCATGGCTACGGTTTTCCCTTGCGACGCCTGTTCAAAGGCAATCCTGCATCTTTTTTCTTCTTGCCGCATAGGTGTAGTCATAAACTCTTTTTCAGGAAAATGCTTTTTTACCAAATCCACATAAACCGTATAACCTATTATTATGTCGCATTCTCTCAAAACACGCTCTGCTCGTATAGTCATCTGCTCATATTCTCCCGGCCCTATACCGACCACATAAATCTTATTCAAATCGTATCTTAATCTCCTTTTTATTTTTTACAGCTATAGCGACGGTTACACCGTCTTTTGCCTGTTTTGGTAGTATCAGACTTCCGCCGCATGACGCCTTTACAGCTGCTCTTTCGCATACATTGTCAACGCCTACGGTCTTATTTACGAATTCTGATGAATCGAACTGACCTTGTACACTGTTTAACTGGTCAGCAGTGTAAAGTTCCGTTTTTATCTTATATTTCCTGCAGAATCTTCTGATTCCTTCCTCATCTTTTTTTAAATCCACAGTTGCTAAAAAACCTATAGAGTTAAAGTCAATCCCCGCTTCACAAACAGCCTCCGTAACTGCCTTATCTATATCTTCTAATATCTTTCCCCGCTTACATCCAAGGCCAAGAACATACTTTCTAGGTATTAAATTCAGACAATTTTGGTGAGATTCTCTTTTTTCTCCTATATATATGTTTTGTCCTGTTTCTTGCAGATGTTCAGACAGTACGATATAAGGCGGTACAGGTGTTTCTATTTCATAATCACACAACAGACATATCTTTTCACCAGCCAGAATTGATGAGGAAATTTCCTTTGCTTTGGCCATGTCGGTAATGTAAAGATCGTTATCCTTAGCAAAGGTGTCTACTGCAAATCGATTATTTATATCCGTTGCAGTAGTTATGATTGCCTCAGCGTTTATGAGTTCTGCTATAAGTGAAGACAATTTATTGGCTCCGCCAAGGTGTCCTGAAAGTAAAGAAATTGAGTATTTCCCCAGTTCGTCCACCACTATCACTGCAGGATCCTCTGTTTTATGTTTTAAAAAAGGCGCTATAGCTCTCACCGCTATTCCCAATGCCCCCACAAATACGATGCCATCAGATTCTCTGAAGCTTTTTCTCGTCCATTCCTCAAGACCGCAATTCCAAACTTCTGTAATGCCGTCATCCAAATACTTTCTTAAAACAAAATTTCTGCAAGTGTATCCTTGGTTTTCCAATGCCTCAAGCCTCTCTGATATCTCAATTCCTTTACGACATCCGTTTGCAGAAAAAGAAATTATCCTTATTTCCAAATTACCCCTCCCGTTTTGCTTCTCTGAATTCTGTGGTAAAGTTCGGATTATATAAATCCGATCGTCTATAATTTGTGTGACTGACTACATCGCCTATTATCAAAAGTGCTGTCTTGGTTATGTTGTTCTTTGAAGCGGTTTCCGCTAAAGTTCCTACAGTACATACGAAGGATTTCTCATCGTCCCAGGTAGCCTTATATACTATGGCGGCAGGTGTGTTTTCATCGTATCCTCCTGTTACAAGCTCTTTTGATAATTCGTTTATAAGCCCTGTGCTTAAAAAAATCACCATTGTAGCCTTGTGTACAGCAAATGAACGTATACTTTCTCTGTCCGGCACAGGGGTCCTTCCCGCCATTCTTGTTATTATCACGCTTTGAGAAACATCAGGAAGTGTATATTCAAGGTTTAACGCAGAAGCAGCTCCGCAAAATGAGCTTACTCCCGGACAATAGTCATATGGGATACCCTTTTCGTCTAAAATGTCCATCTGTTCTCTGATAGCCCCGTAAATACATGGATCGCCTGTATGAAGTCTGACTACCTCAAGGCCTTTTTCAAAGCCATCCTCCATAACGTGGATGACCTCTTCAAGGGTCATAATCGCGCTGTTATATACCATACAGTTTTCTTTTTTATAGTTTAAGAGCTGAGGATTTACCAGGGAACCTGCATAGACTATTATATCTGCCTTTTCTAAAAGTTCCTTTCCTCTTAAAGTTATAAGATCGGCGGCTCCGCTTCCTGCTCCAACAAATTTAATCATATTTTTTCTCCTTTACGATAATCGTCGTATAATAACTCAACTCATTCATATCTTTAACTGATATTTCTTCAAGACTTTTGTATAATTTTTCATCTTTCATTCCGCAGTTTTCTGCCATGTAGACTTCAAGAGACTGTTGTTTTGACTTTGCCTCTATGGCCTTTATTACTTCAGGCAGATGAGAACTGCTCTTCATAAGAACTTTTACGCCGTGATAATCGAGAGCCTTTTCTATTCCGTAAGATGAAGGAATTATATGAAGCTCCTGCTCTTCTTCACATAATGCTATATTCATGGCAGCTGCGGCAGCGCAAAAGGAAGTCACTCCGTTGATGATTTCCGTATCAAAGCCGGCCTCTGCAACTTTTTTGTGAACATACATATAGGTAGCGTACACACAAGGGTCGCCTATGGTCAAAAATGCCACATCATTGCCCTTTTTAAGCTGTTCTTTGATAAGTTCTGCGCCATAAGTATGAGATTGTTCAAGTAAATCTCTGTCCTTGGTCATAGGCATGGGTACATATAAAGTATATTTATCACTAAGCTGCGGAATGAGAGAGATAGTGTTTTTCCATGCCAGACAGTTTTCTCTCTCTTCCTTCGGTATAGCAATTACATGGGATTCTTCTATGATTCTAACCGCTTTCACGGTTAGAAGTTCCGGGTCACCTATACTTACGCCGATTCCGTATAATTTTCCTGCCATAAATATTACCTCTCGTACTTTCTTATTATTTCATCTGCATTTCCGCATCTGCACAAAATACCGTGTTTGTTGGAAAACACTATGGTTCCCGATTTGAACTTACCATAGGATCTGTTATTTATATAAAAGTCTATCTTTTCTCCTATTACAGCCATGGTCCTTTCTGCAAGTCCGCAAGATTTAAGCAAATCGATACAATCATCAGTATTGACACACTCAAACAGCCGCCTTGCGTCATCAATTTTAAGCCCCGCCTTGATAGCATTAGCGGCCAATATTTCCATTCTGCAATCTGCTTCTCTGGAATGGGTGTTCATAATCCCTCCGGCAACTTTGATAAATTTGCCTATGTGAGAAATAAACAGCACCTCTTCATATTCCATGTCACAAAGCATATCTATAGTTTCACCTATATAATTGCTGCATTTTATTACGTCCTCATCTTTGACATCTGCAATGGTTCTTATAAAATCTGCGCCGTAGTTTCCCGGTGTTATTATGATTGAAGTCTTGCCTTGATTTCGCTTCTGGCTAAGTTGAAGCCTTATACTCTCAACTATTGCCGCTTCGCTCATCGGCTCAACTATCCCGCTTGTTCCCAAAACAGAAAGTCCGCCTTCTATTCCAAGCCTTGGATTAAAAGTTTTATGAGCCAGCTCTTTGCCCATAGGCAATATAATTTCGGCATAAAAGCCTTCTTTCATCTCAAAATCTTCTTTTATCTTTTGAAGCTCCGCTAATATCATCTGCATAGGCACCCTGTTTATTGCAGCAGCTCCGACCTTCTGATAAAGACCAGATTTAGTTACTCTTCCAACACCTTCACCGCCGTCAACCTTTATGCTTCCATCGTCAGTAAGAAAAACCTTTGCACATACAGGCATACCGTTTGTCACATCTGGATCATCGCCGCTGTCTTTTATTACGGTGCATATGGCAGATTTTTTATCGTCTGCAAATTTTCCGCAGACTTCCAAGTTAAGTTGAATTCCTTTCGGTGTGTCTATATCAACAGCAGAAACCGTTCTGCCGCTTACCAGCATCAAGGCTGCCGCCTTAGAAGCAGCAGCAGCACAGGTGCCTGTAGTATAACCGAATCTCATTCTCTTATTGTTTTTAGTTATGTAATAATCTTCTATACCTGTCCTATGCATAAATCCACCTCCTTGCCTATTTCTTCCAGAGTTTGAATGAGCACAAGGTTTTCATCATGGTCTCTGACAGCGATTCTGAAATAGCTGTCATCAAGGCCGCAAAAATTAGAACATTGTCTTATCATAATGCCTTTAGCTAATAGCAGACTGTATAAACGGCGATCAGCCTGAATCATCAGGTAGTTGGCTCGTCCTTCAAATACTTTTATACCTAAATTTGTAAGTCTTTTTGTCAAAAATTCTTTCTCTGTTACCAATATTTTAAGGGTATTTTTGACATAATCTGTACATTTCAGAGATTGTATGCCGGCCATTTGAGCAGGAAGAGATACATTCCAGCATTGCGAATGCTTACATATTCTTTCTATGAGCTTTTCGTCTGCACAAAGGCCAAAACCAAGTCTAAGCCCTGCTATTGCATAAGTTTTGGTCATCGACTTCAATATAAATAAATTTGGACTGCTCTCAACTTCACTTATCATAGAAAATTCGTCATACCCTTCCGAAAGCTCACCGAAGCTTTCGTCTATGAAAAGAGCGGCTCCCACTTGGTTGCATTTAGCAAGAATCTTGTTCAAAGTTGTTTTTGGCGTTACCATGCCTGTGGGATTATTGGGATTACAGATAAATACCACATCTGTATCTTGTTTTATTTTATCTAATATATTTTTTTCTGAAGCTTCTAAATTAAAACCATTTTCTGCTTTAAGCTGATAAGTTTCTGCAATGCATCCTGTCGCTTCAAGACTCTGCCTGTATTCACAAAATGTAGGTTCTACTATAAGACCTCTCTTTGGCTTCAAAGCCGCCACAGTCTGGAATATAAGTTCTGCACCTCCATTTGAACATATAACAAAGTTTTCGTCTGTACCATAATGCAAAGCGATGGCTTTCCTTAGTTCTGTGCAAAATGCATCAGGATAAGAAGAGGACTGCATTACGCCTGAAATTGCTGATTCAATTACGCTGTCCGGTGTTCCATTTGGATTGACATTAACAGAGAAATCTAAGAGTATATTTTTGTCATATATTTGGCCCCCATGAGGATTTTTTTCTCGTATAATCATAAAATTGTCCTTTCCTTTTGCAATCTATATCAGGAAAATCATAAGCCACATAATGCAAAATACCAAAACTGCCACTATAGTAGCGCCGTACATGAGCTTGTGAGATCTTATTATATCTTCTGCTTCAATATCTCTAAGATTATCGCCGATATATTCTTTTTCATATATTTTGCCAAAATACTTTGAATCTCCTGCAAGCCTTATCCTAAGCGCTCCTGCGCACACCGATTCCGTCTGTGCCGAATTGGGGCTGGCATGTTTAAATCTATCTCGCTTAAAAATTTTTATAGCATTTTTACCGTCAAATCCTGCCGCAAAACTTGAAATAATCATAAATAAAGCAGATAATCTGGCAGGTAAAAAGTTAGCAATATCATCAAGACGAGCCGCACATCTTCCGAAGTTCAGATACTTATCATTTTTATATCCGACTATAGAATCCATGGTATTTATGGCTTTATACAAATAACCGAAAGGAGCTCCGCCTAAAAACACATAAAACATAGGGGCTATAATCCCATCAGAGGTATTTTCTGCAACGGTTTCTACAGCCGCCTTTATAATTCCTTCTTCATCAAGCTCATCTGTATCTCTTCCGACTATCATAGAAACAGCAAACCTTGCTTCATTTATATCTCCTGCTGCAAGGGGAAAGTATACTTTCTTACTCTCTTTCATAAGAGATTTTGCCGCCAGTATCTGCCATATCATAAAACTTTGAATCCCTATCACAAGATATATATTGACCTTAAAAGCTATCGCTAAGATTACGGCAGGTACAAGAAAACAGGTAAAGCATACTATTATTACAAGAAAAGCACCTGCCTTTTGTTGACTTTTTTCGTCTTTCCCAAAAACTATGCGCAAAAATTTTTCTGTGCTTCTTATAAAGTTGCCTATTAAATTAACAGAATGAGGGAAATTTTTTGGATCACCAAAAATACAATCTGCTATAAATCCTATCAAAAAGGAAACTGCTGTAATAAAAATGTATTCTTCCATACTACAAACCTTATACAAAAAAAGACACCTATATGAGGTGTCTTTTAAATAATAAACTATTTAATCACAACATAATTGCTGCAATACAAAATTATGCTGCAAAATACGCCCGTCTCACCTCAGAAGACTTTTGTTCAATAAAAGACAGGTCTACCGACTTAATCCTTAAAGCCTACTAAGGACGCCTTCCCAAAGCGTTTACTGCTTCAGTGGCCTACATTATGTAATAACCTTTTCGTAGATATCACGGTTGCTGAGATACAGTGCCGGAATTTCACCGACTTCCGAAATGTCTGTTATTCTACTTATTTAATTATAAATTATCATACAACTTATGTGTAAGTTCTGTCAATATTTTAAATAAATTTGCTAAAGTCCATGATATTTCTTTGCAATGTCACAGTCTCTGGCAATCTGAGCGGAAAGCTCCTCCACATTGGCAAACTTGACTTCATCTCTTGTCATCTTAAGGAACTCAATCTTTATATGCTTTCCATAAAGTTCTTTATCGAAGTTGAATATATGGGTCTCCATATTCTTCTTATAAACACCAACCGTTGGCTTAACACCTACATTCGTTACGCTTGGATACTTTATACCGTTATAAATGCAATAAGTTATATATACGCCATTTGGAGGAGTTACCATAGTTTCATCTATCATTATGTTGGAAGTGGGAAATCCTAAGCTTTTGCCAAGACGGTTTCCTACAACAACTTCTCCTCCTATGTCATAATTTCTTCCAAGATATTTATAACATTCATCCACTTCACCGGACTTTATGAGACCTCTTATAAGAGTAGAACTGACTACCTCTCCGTCTATAATGACAGGTTCGATCACATTAGCCGAAAAGCCGAAACGTTTGCCGCACTCTTTGAGCAGTTCAACACTTCCTGCCGCTTTATATCCAAATCTATAGTTAAATCCACAAAAGGTCTCTTTTGCATTAAACTTATTAACGATAAGCTTCTCAACAAAATCGACGGGTTCCATAGTCTTAATTTCATTTGTAAACTCGATGTTAAAAAGATAATTCACTCCGAGATTTTCAATAAGCAATGCTTTTTCCTCACTGTAAATTATATTTTTTACTTCTTTACTTGCTGGCATCAGACCCTTCGGATGATTTGAAAAAGTGAATACAGCGCTTTTAATTCCATGTTTTTGAGCCGTTTTTACAGCATTTAAAATCAATTCCTGATGTCCTATGTGAACTCCGTCAAAATTGCCAAGTGCAACAGCACAAGCTTCCACATCTCTTATCTCTTCCAAACTATTAAAAGTTATCACTTACTATCACCTCTTGCAAATACTTTATCTGCTACTAATTTTTTATATTTAGTATTGTAAAATGCAACTCCAAGAAAAACTTCTCCGTCGTTGCTCTTTTTATAAATATTATAGGCTCTTCTGTATTCAGGTCTTATCTCCATGACAAAATCCTTATTTTTAAATTCAGGTTCTGAAATTATATCACATTTATCAAGAGGAAGATGATATCCATCAACAAACTTCTTGCCCGTTTCCTTATCTACAACAACTTTTCCAAAATGAGTAAGAGGAAAGTCTACAGGCAGTAAAAGTTTCTCAATTTCTTCACTATTCATATCTTTTAATGTCTCAAGTTCTATAGCATTATCTATGCTGAATACACCGCTGGCAGTCCTTTCAAGGCCTGCCATGACACCGCCGCAGCAAAGTATCTTACCCACGTCGTGGCAAATGGTCCTTATGTATGTACCTTTAGAACATTCGACAGTAAAGACAACTGTTTTAGTTTCCATGTCTATATTTTCAACAACGAGTTCTTTGATATATACTTTGCGGGATTTAACCTTTACTTCTTGTCCCTCTCTTGCATATTCATATAATTTTCTTCCGTTTAATTTTACTGCGCTATACATAGGCGGAGTCTGCTCTATAAGGCCTTTAAAGCTTTCAAAAGCCTTTCTTATATCCTGCTGGCAGATACCGTCCGTACTTTTTTCTTCAATCAATGTACCCCAAATGTCCTCGGTATCTGTAACTTTACCGAGAATCATAGTACATCTATATGTCTTAAAATCCAAATCCAGATATTCAGTAATCCTTGCACTGCTTCCTATACATACAGGCAAAACACCTGTGGCCATAGGATCAAGAGTGCCTGTATGGCCTACCCTCTTAATACCTGTCGCTCTGCGAACTCTGTATATTACATCATGCGAAGTAATTCCGGCAGGTTTATTTATATTTAAAATTCCGCTCTCAATCATTTTTCATCAAGTTCCTCAATGCCCCGAATAAGTTCATCTTCCACCAGCTTCACCGCTTCCGCCATAGGTTTATATATGGTGCATCCTGCTGCCTTCTGATGACCTCCGCCTCCAAGCCTTCTTGCTATTTCAGATACATTTCCTTTGCTCTTGGCGCGAAGACTCACCCTTATCTTTTCGTCTTCATATTCTTTAAGCACAGCAGCATATTCCACACCTGCAATAGATCTCAAATCCTGTGAAAGGCCTTCTGCCTCATCCATAACAGCTCCTGTCATATTAAGCATTTGCTGGGTAACATAAACAAGCGCACCTTTACCACCCTTAAGCATTTTAAGCGTTTCCATTGCTTTATTTTTCATTATCATCTTTTCAGGTCTGACGTTCTCATAAATCTCAATGCTCACACTGTTAGAATCGATACCCCAGTCATAAAGCTCTGCTGTTATAAGATGACTCTTTTTTTGTGTATTTGAATACTGATAATTACCTGTATCTGTAGTTGTTGCAGCAAATATTGCTTCTCCGATTTCCTTATCAGGTTTTATTTCTAATACTTTTAAAAGTTCAAACACTATCTGCCCTGTAGCTGCTTCATCCGGGTCAATATAATTATAATCCCATTTGAATTCTGTAGTCTCATGGTGATCTATACAAATCTTTAATTTCCCCGAATTAAACTTTGCTCTGCGCTTTTCAAACCTGTCTTCGCTGCCGCAATCTACACACATGCAAATATCAGGATCTGCAATCTTGTCCTCGTCCCACGTACAATATCCACTGTCCAAAAAACACAAATTCGCCGGAATCTGATCCTCCAGCAAAATCCATGTCTCTTTGTTTAAATTTCTAAATGCCTTGCAGAGAGCAACACATGATCCAAGGGCATCTCCATCTAAATTGACGTGAGGAAAGAGCAGTATGCTCTTTACCTCACTTATTTTTTGAGCGATTTCTTTCAATGAATTATTCTTCATATTTACTCCAACAAAGTTCCATCCTCATCATCTTTTTGATAACTGTCAAAGTCCATAGTTCCCAGTATTTCGTCTATATGCTTGCCATATTCCATGGAATGATCCATCTTAAACAAAAGCTCGGGAACACGGCGCATTCTCACTTGTCTTCCTATCTCTTTACGAAAAAGACCTGCTGCACTTTTAAGACCTTCCAAGATTTCTTTCTCATGGGCTTTTTTTTCTTCTTCGTCCTTTGACATATCAAAGGCAGATACATAACATGTGGCATAGCTGCCATCGCTTGTCACATCTACCCCGGATATACTTATCATCGAAGACAATCTGGGATCTTTGATCTGATGAATAAGCATACTTCCTATTATCTTCCTGATCTCTTCACCCAGCCTGCCTTGTCTGTAACCTTTTCCCATTATTCTTCCTTTCCGAAAGAGCAAAGATTAAAATCAGTTTTACTTTCTTTCTACTTCTACCATATGGAAACATTCAATAGTATCCCCGATTTTTATATCATTATAATTCTCAATTCCGATACCGCACTCATATCCTTGATTTACTTCTTTAGCATCATCTTTGAATCTTCTCAGTGAAGAAATCTTGCCCTCGTGGATTACTATGCCGTCACGAACCAATCTGATTTCGGCATTACGTATGACTTTACCTTCCTGTACATAAGCGCCTGCAATGATTCCAATATTAGGAACCTTAAATGTCTCTCTGACTTCAACCTTACCAAGGACTTCTTCTTTAAATTCAGGATCGAGCATACCTTTCATAGCATCTTCCACATCGTTTATTATGTCATAAATTACCCTGTAAAGTCTTATCTGAATATTTTCTCTGTCGGCAAATGTCTGTACCGCAGTGCTAGGTCTTACATTAAATCCTATTATTACGGAACCTGTAGTTCCTGCAAGCATTACATCAGATTCTGTAACAGTACCTACACCTGTATGAATAATCTTTACTCTTACATTTTCATTATTAAGTTTTTCAAGAGATGCAACTATAGCACCTATCGAACCTTGTACATCGCCTTTGATTATCAAGTTAAGGTCTTTAACTTCACCTTCCTGAATCTGGCTGAACAACTGCTCCAATGTTGTGCTGGCATTTCTTGCTAATATTTCTTCTCTAAGCTTAGCTTTTCTGTTTTCTGCAATTTCTCTTGCAATCTTATCTTCCTTGACTGCATGGAATTCATCTCCTGCTTCAGGAACATCAGTCAGACCAAGAATCTCAACTGCTGTAGCAGGACCTGCTTTTCTTATGGTTTCTCCTTTATAGTTGGTCATAAGACGAATTCTTCCGGAAGATGTTCCTGCAACCACGCTCATTCCGCTCTTCATAGTTCCGTTAGTCACAAGAAGAGTTGCTACTGGTCCCTTGTTTTTGTCAAGTCTAGCCTCGATTACTGAACCCATGGCAAGACGATTAGGATTTGCTTTAAGCTCTAAAACTTCAGCTTGAAGCAGTATCATCTCAAGCAAGTTTACAATTCCTTCGCCGGACTTTGCTGATACTGGTACCGAAATTACATCTCCGCCCCAGTCTTCTACAAGAATTCCGTGTTCAGTCAAATCTTGTTTAACTCTGTCAGGATTTGCTCCAGGCTTATCTATCTTATTAATTGCAACTATTATAGGAACTCCTGCTGCTTTTGCATGACTTATTGATTCTACAGTCTGAGGTTTTACTGAATCATCAGCAGCAACTACCAAAACGGCAATATCAGTAATATGTGCTCCTCTTGCTCTCATAGCAGTAAACGCTTCATGTCCAGGAGTATCTAAGAATACTATCTTCTGACCATTTATAGTTACTTCTGAAGCACCTATATGCTGAGTGATTCCGCCTGATTCAGACGCTGTTACGTTGGTCTTTCTTATGGCATCAAGAAGTGAAGTCTTACCATGGTCAACATGACCCATTACAGTAATTATCGGAGCTCTCGGCTTCAAATCTTCTTCTTTGTCTTCAAAGGTTTCAAGACCTTCTTCTACCTCTTCTTCTTCAACTTTTGCAACTACAACACTGATTCCAAGCTCATCAGCAAGAACCATAACAGTATCTTCATCTATATTTTGATTGATATTGGCCATAATTCCAAGCTTCATAAGAGCCATTATAACCTGTGAATTTGATACTCCTACTTGCTCACAGAAACCTGCTACAGTAATAGGCACTGTAACAGCTACTGTTCCTGTAGGAAGTTCTTCCATGATATCTTCTTCCTCTACAGGAGCAGGCTTAGGTTTATTGTGCTTTTTAGGCTTTGCTTGTTTTTCCAAAGAACGTTCTTGTATCTTTTGCTTACTTTTCTTACCTGAATTATTCTCAAGCTTAGCAAATTTATTTCTTTCCTTTTCAGGATGTTGGAGCTTTTCTGCTCTCTTCTGACCTGATTTTACGTTAATATCTTCTCCAGCCGGAGCAGAAGATCTTGTGTCCTTTCTGGCACCTCTATCCTGCCTGTTATCACGCTGAGGTCTATCACCTCTTTGAGGTCTGTTATCACTTCTCTGAGGCCTATCTCCTCTTTCAGGGCGATCGCTTCTTTGCGGTCTGTCGCTGCGATCTCTTCGACCCTCAGTTCTTCCCTCACGCTGAGGTCTATCCGATCTATTTGCAGTTCTCTCAGATTTTTCAGTTCTTTCAGGTTTTGAACCTATAGCAGGTCTAGCTGTTTTAACTTCTTCCTTTTTCACAGGAGCCGACTCTTTAGGTATTTCTTTTTCTACAGCTGGCTCATGTACTTCTTTTTCAGGAACAGAAACAGCTTCAACATCTGAAACCTTAACTTCCAAAGTTTCTTCTATCTTAATCTCTTCCTTTGCTTCTTCTTTGCCTCTTTCTGCAACTTCTTTAGGAACTACAGGCTTTCCCATAGGAATCCTGCCCCTTCCTTCTAAATTTTTATTTGCTACAGGTTTTCCCATAGGCGGTCTCTGAGTAGGCTTATCCTGAAATGCCTGCTTAGGTCTTGCTGTTTTACTTTGAGTTCTTACCTGAGGTTTTACTGCCGCCTTGACAGTAACTCTCGGTTGTTCTTCCTGTTGGCTGTCTGATTTTTTGGGTGTAGCCCTTACAATTTTTGTTTCTTTTGTGTTACTTTCTGTTGCCATTAGAACACCTCCTCTTATACTGATTGCATATGATCAATCTCTTCTAAAATCGCTTTTGATAAATTGGCATCTGTAATGCCAAAAATTCCCGAATTCTCTTTTCCAGTCATATGTGAAAGTTCTTGTTTATTTCCGTATACCCTTACAGGAATCCCTTTTCTGTCAGCTTCAGATTTTATCTTCTCTACAGAATTTTGAGAAAGATCTTCAGCTAAAATTATTAATTTCACTTTACTTTTACTCATGGAAAAGACACATGTATTATATCCTATGGCAACCATTCTTCCTCTTGCTGCCAATCCGATATATCTAAAAACTTTATCTCTCATCTACTCTTCATTAAGTTTGGTCAACTTGTCAAATATATCTCTTTTTTGTTCTTCACTTACAACCATTCCAAGGCTTCGTTCCAAAGACTTTTTCTTATATGCCTTATCCCAGCAAGCACTATTGGATTTGCACAAATATGCTCCTCTCCCTTTTGCTCTTCCTGTAAGATCTACCGTTATATTTCCTTCATATCCGGCAATCCTGACCAACTGTTTCTTTTCTTTTGACTCCATACAACCTATACATCTGCGCATAGGTATTTTCTTATCCTTCAATTGGGTCTTCCTCATCACATTTTACAATATCTACTTCTTCGCCTTTTTCATACTGGGAATGGCTTTTAATGTCTATCTTCCATCCGCTTACCTTTGCCGCAAGCCTAACGTTTTGACCTTCCTTACCTATGGCAAGAGACAATTGATAATCCGGAACTACCACCGTTGCCGCCTTTTCCCCGTTCTCCGCAATTATTACTTCTTCTACTTTTGCAGGACTTAAGACGCTTGCGATTAACTCCTTAGGATCTTCATTCCATACGATGATATCAATTTTCTCTCCATGAAGTTCATCTACTATAGCCTGAACTCTCGTTCCTCTGGTTCCTACACACGCTCCTACAGGATCCACATCTTCAAAAGAAGTATATACTGCAAGTTTAGTTCTGGAACCTGCTTCTCTTGCAATACCTTTTATTTCTACTGTTCCGTCCTCAATTTCGGGAACTTCAAGTTCAAACAAACGTTTAACCAGTCCAGGATGTGATCTTGAAAGAAATACCTGCGGGCCTTTAGTAGTCTTCTTTACATCCATAATATATACTTTAAGGCGGTCATTGACTTTATATCTTTCTCCCGGAACTTGCTCATTGGCAGAAAGAATACCTTCTGTCTTTCCCAAGTTAACAAATATAGTTTCGTTGCTTATCCTCTGAACTGTTCCTGTAACGATTTCACCCTGTCTTGTAATATAATCATCAAATATCATTCCTCTTTCAGCTTCTCTGATTCTCTGCACAACCACCTGTTTGGCAGTCTGTGCCGCAATTCTGCCGAAATCTCTTGGAGTAACTTGATACTCCACTATATCTCCAACCTCATATCTGTAATCTATTTCTCTTGCTTCATCTATAGAAATCTGAGTAAGTTCATCTTCCACTTCTTCCACAACATCCATGCGCATAAGGACCGCAATATCTCCTGACTCATGGTCAATATCCACTCTTACGTTCTGTGATGTGCCATAATTCTTCTTATATGCTGATACCAAAGCTGATTCTATCGCCTCAATCAGCACATCCTTTGAAATCTGGCGTTCTTTCTCAAGATCCTCAATCGCCTGAATAAACTCTCTGTTCATTTTAAAATTAACCTCCTCCTAAAAAACTACGGCAAGGCAGGTCTTCGCCACCTGTTCCGCAGGAAACTTCATTTCATTATCTTTTTCATCAGTAATTACAATATTTTCATCTATAAGTCCTACAAGAACTCCGGAGAACATCTTTTTACCTTCAACACTCTTATACAAGTTCACTTCTACTTGTTTTCCAGCGAATTTGTCAAAATCCTTTTGTCTGTAAAGCGTCCTGTCCATACCCGGTGAGGATACCTCCAGATAATAATTCTGAGCTATAGGATCAGCTTCATCAAGTTCTTTGCTTAAAAATCTGCTTACAAGTTCACAATTATCAGTAGATACATAATCTTCACAGTCTGTGCCCAGTTTATCGATATAAACCCTCAAAAACCAATCTTTTCCCTCTTTTACAAACTCAGAGTGATAAAGTTCAAGACCGTTTTCCAAAAGAAACTCTGATAAAAGATCATCCACTAGCTCTGTTATTTTTTTCTTTGCCATCTGTCCTCCTAATTCGATGTTATTCACAATAAAACTGAAAGAGTGGGTTTTGCCCACTCTCTAAGTAATACCTTTTAGAATTTTAATCCTTAAATATAATATCACATAATACCGATGCCGTCAAATAATTTTAGTAATTAAATGTTTTACTTTACCTTTTCTCACTAAATTTAAAAAACACTGTGGTTCAAGAGAATTTTTAAGCCAGTTTTCTCTTAAATATGATAAAAATATTACATGTAAGAGAAAAATGAGTTTAATTTCATCTTAATTTTAAAATAAAATTAAGTAAATTCATTTTTTGAGAGAAAAAATCGGAAAAATTCTCTCTGTAGGCAAAGTTTTTCGGATTTAGTGAGAAAACCTTCTCAACGAAAAGAATCACAATTGCCTGCTACGCACTCAGAACCTTTGTTTAAGCACAAAAATGCTGTAAATTTTCAGTAAATGATAAAAATTCACAGCATTACTTACCTTAGAAAAAGCTCAGCTGATCTGTTTCGGGAAGTCCTCTTAAGACGCCTCTCGCTTTCAGCGCATCCACAGATGATTTACTTATCTTAGCCCGCTTAAAAATATCCTCTATGGTCTCATACGGCTTCACTTTGTATTCATCGGCAAAAGCTCTTGCAGCAGTCTCTCCCATTCCGTTCAAAGCCATAAATGGCAGCAGTACTTTGCCGTCTTTAATCTTAAATTTTGCTGCATCTGATTCTCCAAGAGTCATATCTATAAAATCATATCCTCTTGAATACATTTCATAAGCTACTTCCAAAACAGTAACCTCGTTTTTCTCTTTATCTGTAGCCGCTTTGCCCTTGGCATTCACCAAATTTATCTTTTCTAAAATAGCTTCGCTTCCGCGTAAAATAGTTTCTTCATCAAAATCTGCAACTACGCTGCTAAAATATGTAGCATAAAACTCCACAGGATAATAGACTTTATACCACGCCATTCTAAATGACATCATGGTATAGGCTACAGCGTGTGCACGCGGGAACATGTATTGAATTTTGATACATGAATCTATATACCAGTCAGGTACTCCATGTTCTTTCATTACATTTAGCTGCTCTTCTTTCAATGGTCTGTTTTTTCTCACATCCTCCATTATCTGGAAAGACATCTTGTTTTCTATCCCCTTTAGCATCAGATAGTTCATTATGTCATCTCTGGTTGAAATAACTTCACGCATGGTAGCAATGCCTTGACGTATATAATCCTGAGCATTGTTAAGCCATACGTCTGTTCCGTGAGAAAATCCTGATATTCTAACTAAATCTGCAAACTTATCAGGCTTAATATCATCAAGCATCTGCCTTACAAATGAAGTTCCAAATTCAGGTATTGCATATGAACCGTGAGTAAATTTATAATCAGAATCTTTAATATCAAGAGCCTCAATACCGTTAAATATACTCAGTACCTTTCTGTCGGTAAGAGGAACCGTCAAAGGGTCAATACCTGTCATATCCTGAAGCTGTCTTATCATTGACGGAACATTATGTCCAAGTATATCAAGCTTTAACAGGTTTTCATCTATCTTATGATAATCAAAATGAGTAGTAACAATATCTGATTTTACATCGTTAGCAGGATGCTGAACAGGACAAAACTCATAGATTTCATGATCATCAGGCACGATTACAATACCACCGGGGTGCTGTCCTGTAGTTCTCTTGACGCCTGTACAATGAGCTGTGAGTCTATCTGCCTCATATTTATTTATAGGAATTCCCTGCTCATCATAAAATTTTCTTACATATCCATAGGCAGTTTTATCTGCTATTGTGCCTACCGTGCCCGCTTTGTAAACATTTTTTTCTCCGAATATAGTTCCTACATACTTATGTGCTATAGGCTGATATTCTCCTGCAAAATTAAGGTCTATATCCGGCTCTTTGTCTCCATCAAATCCAAGGAAAGTTGCAAATGGTATGGTAAAACCGTCACGATTCATTTCAGCTCCGCACACAGAGCACTCTTTAGGCGGCATATCTATTCCACAGTCGTAGACCTGCATATCGCCCCATTCTAAATGTTTGCATTCAGGACAAATGTAATGAGGATCCAGAGGATTAACCTCAGTTATGCCTGCCATAGTTGCAGCAAGAGATGAGCCTACAGATCCTCTTGAGCCAACCAAATATCCGTCCTTCAGAGATTTGTTTACCAACATTTGAGCTGACACATACATTACCGCATATCCATTGTTTATTATGGAACTAAGCTCCTTTTCCAGTCTCTCACCTATAATTTCCGGAAGCGGATCGCCATATATGCTATGAGCTTTTTCCATGCAAGTTTTTCGAAGAGTATCTTCTGCGCCTTCTATCTTCGGAGGAAATTTACCTTTGGGAACAGGCAGAAGCTCATCTATTCTATCTGCTATCAAATTAGTATTTTCTATTACGACTTTACGGGCAACATCCTCACCAAGGTATGAAAATTCCTCCATCATTTCGTCTGTCGTTCTCAGATAAAGTCCCTGACCATTCTCCGCATCCTTATATCCTTGACCTGCCATTATTATATTTCTGTATATGGCAGATGTGGCCTGATCGTAATGTGCATCTGTAGTTGCCACAACAGGTTTATTAAGTTCATCTCCAAGTGCAACTATCTGTCTGTTAATATCTTTAAGTTCTTCTATAGTCAACTGACGCCTGTCAGGATATTTGCCGCCTTCTGTTCTATCCTCAGTCAAAAACTTATTATTTATCAGAGGCTGTATCTCAAGATAATCATAAAATTCAGCTATCTTTACTATCTCTTCATGAGATTTTTGATGATAAAATGCCTGATAAACTTCTCCTGCCTCACATGCAGAGCCTATAATTATCCCCTCTCTGTTGGCTTCAATCACGGACTTAGGAAGCCTAGGTCTTTTATAAAAATAATTAAGATGAGAATATGATACAAGTTTATAAATATTTTTCAGTCCCTCTTGAGTAGCAGCAAGCAATATTATATGGTTCGTATATCTGCTCTTATAATCTATATTGCCCTCTTCATCTATGAGACCATCATCATCAAACACGTATCCTTCCATACCATATATTATCTTTATTTCCTTGCCCTTATCCTTAAGCTTCTTTGCAGCTTTAGCCGCATCAGGAAAGGCTTGTACTACTCCATGGTCTGTAATGGCCACTGCCGGCTGTCCCCAAGCCGCCGCCTGATTAACTATATCAGCAGGTTCGTTTAAACCATCCATTGAACTCATCTTTGTATGGGCATGAAGTTCAACTCGTTTTCCGTAAGGCCAAGTATCTTGCCTTCCCGCATCATCATTTTCACATTTCTCAATATCTTTTATCATTATAGTATTGAGGTTTTCAAATGTATCCCACTGAACTTCACCTCTTATTTTGATAGAATCACCTGATTTAAGGAGGCTTATTATTTCATCGTGCTTGCTCTCTGTTATAAAAGCTTTAGTACATATAGTCGTAGTATTATCTGTCAAAAGCAATGTCATAAGATAATTTCCGCTTTTAATAAGTCTGAAGTCTATCTTAAAAATACTGCCTTCCACAACCACTATACCCTGAGATGGATCTATATCCCTGAGCGCAGTGAGCGAAGCAATACCTATATCCTTTCCCATTATACGATTGCCTGATGCAGGCAGTTCCTTTTTTCTTCCTCTTCCCTGCCATTCTCCTTTTGGCTTAAAGCTTTTCTCTTCTTTGACTGAATTATCAGGCTTATTCAAAGACTTTTCCTGCAAAGTTTTGGCATATGCCGCCACAGATTCTCTTATCTCTTTTTCCTCATCGGCTTTAAAAGATTCCGCTTTTTGTATGTACAATTCTTCGTTGTTCTTAAAAATAATATGGGAATCTATATTAAGGTATTTTTTTAGCAATATCTCAAACTGTTTTTTCACCTTATCATTCAGATTTGAAACGGCAAAGTCTCCAAGCGCATATATGACAAGATTCTCTCCGTCCCACTGTATATTATCAGACTGTATGGTTTTAGTTATAGAGGAATAATCTCCATTAACTATCCGTATCATATGCGGTATGAAAAACTTTATTGAATCTTCCATTGTCATGACAACATCGCAATATTCAAAATTCAGTTCCACATCCTTTATCTTGTGATCAAGCTTCTCAATTATCTCTTCTTTTATAGTTTCGCATATGGAAACAGGCATTACAAAATTGAGAGTTATATCTATAGATAACACTCCCAATTCTTTCTTTATAGATGCTCGCTCAAGTTTATACTTTAGCTCATCTCTTTTTAAATTGCCGATATTTTGTTGTCCAAGCGCTCTTTCTATTATATCAATCATCTGCTCTGATCTAAACTCCTGCAATACTCTTCTATAGTCTTGATAAATTCACTTGCAAGCTCTTTTTCACTGACAGTTTTAAGGATTTCTCCTTTGGCAAATATAAGCCCCTTGCCGTCTCCTCCGGCAACACCAAAATCAGCTTCTTTAGCCTCTCCCGGTCCATTTACCGCACAGCCCATAACAGCTATCTTAAGGCTTTTTCTGCCCTCGAGCTTTATTTTTTCTTCCAGCGGAGCTAATTTTTGCTCCACTTCTTCTGCAAGTTTTTGAAGATCAATCTTCGTCCTTCCGCAAGTAGGACAAGAAACTACATCTATAACAGACTCTCTAAGTCCGATATTTTTTAATATATCTATAGCAAATCTTACTTCTTCTACAGGGTTTGCAGTAAGAGAAACTCTCATAGTATCTCCTATCCCTTCGAGCAAAAGTGCTCCAAGCCCTATTGCAGATTTTATCTTGCCGTTCTTAGGTGTTCCTGCTTCCGTAATCCCTATATGTATAGGAGCATCTGTCTTTTCTCTGAGTAATTTATGGGCTTCATAATTCATTCTGACATTGGATGACTTAATCGAAACTACCAAATTATCATAATCAAGATCCTGAATATAACCTATATTTCTCAATGCACTTTCAGAAAGTCCGGCAGCAGTTACTCCACCGTATTTTTCAATCAAATCTTTTTCAAGGGAGCCGGAATTCACTCCAACCCTTATAGGCACCTGTCTCTCTCTTGCAGCTTCGATAACGGCCTTTATCCTATCACGAGTGCCGATATTTCCCGGGTTTATCCTGATTTTATCAGCTCCGGCTCTAATAGCTGCTATCGCAAGTCTATAATCAAAATGTATATCTGCAACAATAGGCACTTTTACTTGCTTCTTTACACGTTCAAGAACATCTGCTGATTCCATATCAGGTATAGCTATTCTTACTATTTGGCATCCTGCATCAGTTAACTCAGCTATTTGCTCCAGCAATAGAAGCTCATCTCTTGAATCAACATTAGTCATAGATTGTATTGATATAGGAGCGCCTCCTCCTATCAGTACATCGCCGCATCTTACTTGTCTGGTAGTCATTTTTATCTCCCGAATATTCTGGTTACATCATTAAAAGTAACATATATCATGAGTGCAAACAAAAGCGCCATACCTATCAAATGAATTGTACCTTCAACTTTTTGGCTCACTTTCTTACCTGTAATCATAGTATATATGACAAAAATTATCCGGCCTCCATCAAGAGCAGGAAGGGGCAGCATGTTGATAATTGCAAGATTAAGGCATATCAATGCTGTTAAAAAGCCATAATACCAAAAACCGTATTCTGACGTCTCGCTGACCATCTGTACTACTCCTACAGGTCCGCTTAAATTCTCTGTTCCTACTTTTCCTGTGAACAATTGCTTTAACGTATCAAACATGGTGATCGTCATATTCCATGTGGCTTTTGCACCCTCTTTAACTGCAGTGAAAGGATTATGACTTATTTTTGAAGTGATACCCATGACATATCTTCCGTCTTCCCCTGCAATCGGAGTAAGATTAAGTTTCTTTTCAATACCATCTCTGTCTACAACCACATCTAAAGTTTTGCCTCCAGATGCTGCGATAGTGTTTGGAACATCGCTCCATTGTTCAATATCAGCGCCGTCTATACTTTTTATCACATCACCGGAAATCATACCTGCTTCAGAAGCAGGACTTCCGGCCTGAACATTGTCAACAGCAGTAGTAGTAAAGCCCATAATGCCGAGAACAAGAGACATTACGATAACTGCACAGACTACATTCATAAAAGACCCTGCCGCCAATATGACTATCTTCTGCCATGGCTTCTTGTTGGTAAAAGCTCTGGGTTCGTCTGATTCTTCATCTTCTCCCTCCATGGCACAAAATCCTCCTATAGGAAACAACCTTATGCTGTACAACGTTTCTCTTCCCTGCTTTTTCCATATAGTAGGACCCATTCCAAATGCAAACTCGTTAACTTTTACACCGGTTTTCTTGGCTGCAATAAAATGTCCAAGCTCATGCGGAAAAATCATTATACAAAATAATAAAATCGCAAGTATAGCTGTTTTCATAAATCCCCCTTAATCAAAACCTACTTTATTGCCAATTTATACGCTTCTTCTCTGGCTATACGGTCTTGTTCAATAATTCCCTCTAAATCTAAATTATATGTCGGTTTATGACTTTCAAGTATTTTTTCCAGCTTATTTTGAATGTCAATAAATCTTATCTTCTCTTTTAAAAATAAATCTACAAAAACCTCATTGGCTGCATTCATCACTACAGGATAAGTTCCTCCGGCTTCTGATGAATCATAAGCAATTTTAATACATTTGAAAACACTCCTATCAGGCTTTTCAAATGTTAGATTTGCTGCTTTCCCAAAGAAGTCTACTCCTTCTCTGCTGCTTGAAAGTCTTTTTGGATATGACATTGCAAAACTTATAGGTATCCTCATATCAGGTACACCCATTTGTCCTATGACAGACTTGTCTTCAAATTCTACTGCCGAATGTAATATGCTTTGAGGATGAACTAATATCTCTATCTTCCTGACATCAACATCAAACAGCCATTTTGCCTCTATCACCTCAAGTCCTTTATTCATCATAGTGGCAGAATCTATAGTTATCTTCCTGCCCATGGACCAGTTGGGATGTTTCAACGCTTGCTCTAAAGTTACCTCTTCAAGCTGTTTTATTGTAAAACCCCTGAAAGGTCCTCCGGAAGCAGTTAACAATATCTTACTTATCTTTCTTCCTTCATTGCCTTCAAGAGATTGAAAAATCGCACTGTGCTCGCTGTCTACAGGCAAAAGTCTAATGCCTTTTTTGCGGACTGCATCCATTATGACTTCGCCTCCAGAAACTAAAGTCTCTTTATTAGCCAAAGCTATATCTCTGCCTGCCATAACCGCATGATATGTAGGTTCAAGGCCTCTCATTCCCATAAGACCATTAACAACCATGTCGCAGCCTATTTTAGCAGCTTCTATCAATCCATGTCTGCCACACATAACTTCTATATGTGGATATTTTTTTTGAAGTAAACGCCCATCATTCTCATCTGCTGTAACGACCAGCTCCGGATTAAATTCATTTATCTGATCAGCTAAAAGCTTCACATTACTTCCGCATGTCAAAGCTTTGACCTGATATTTTTCACTATTTTCTCTAACAATGTCAAGACACTGTGTTCCTATAGAACCTGTACTGCCCAAAAGTGATATTCTTTTCATGGAATTCCTGCCTTAATTCATCATATTTATAAATACAATACAATAATATACAAGAGGCGCAGTAAACAATACACTGTCAAACCTATCCAATATACCTCCGTGACCCGGAATCAGATTGCCATAATCTTTAATTCCCATCTGTCTCTTAAAAGCAGAAGCTGATAAATCGCCAAACTGTGCAACCACACTTCCTATAGCTCCTATAACAAGACATTCTATCAGTAACTCAGGCAGTACAATCCAACCGAATATGCCGCAGAATATGATGCTTCCGCATACCCCTCCTATTGCACCTTCTATACTCTTTTTAGGACTAAGATTAGGACAAAGCTTATGTTTTCCAAGAGCCATACCTGTAAAATATGCCATTATGTCTGTGCCGAATGCAGCAATAAACACAAGCCAAATCAAAGTCCTGTACTCAGACTGGTCTATAAGTACTATATGGTATGATAAAAAGCCCACATACATTATTCCAAGAAGAGTTGAGGTCATGTCCTCAAGTTTTCTTTCATTGACTCTAAATCCATAAACCATACTGGCAATTGTTGCAGCCGCCATCCATAGCATAAACAAACTCGTATTACGCGGATCTATTATACCAATGGAATAAAGAAGCACTACAAACGCATATCCGATTGCATAACAAGGAGCTGTCCCTGATTTTTCAAATCCTTTATAAAACTCGGTTATACCTATCACTCCTACTATAAATGCCGCAGCCCAGATATACACTCCTCCTAAATAAACAAGTGCAAGCAGCGGCAACATTATGCAAGCTGAAATAATTCTCGTTTTCACTTTGTTCTCCTTTTAATTTAAAATCTTATTTTGTATTTCACTATCTATAATTCTAATATTCAAAGTACCATCAGGATTATCGTATGTAACTATAAGATTGTCCCATGGAACTATACTTGCTCCTTCATAAGTTCTGATTTTATTTCTATGGGAAGCCATATATCCTTCATTTTCTACAAGCCCGCAATGCTCCTAGTAAATTATCTTTCCGTCTTTACGTTTTATTGTAAAATCAGGTGCAAAAGTCCTGTCTCCTATCTTAAGAATTTGTTCATATCTAAATTCTACATGATTGGCATATAAGTTTTCGCATATTATCAATTCTGACTTTGACCTTACTTTTAAACCTCTCGATGTAACATGTATCTTATTTTCAGGTCTGTAATCGCTTTGCTCATAATCACCGTCTCCCCAATCTTTCATTCCATAATATCCATCTAAAAAGTATTATTTAGGAAGATTTTTATATGCTTTTTAATTTGCTCAAAAATATTATCCTCAGTCAGTTCTATATATCGTTGTTCTATTTTCCTAAGAAGCTCTATATTACTTCTTAAAACATCTCTTTCGGCACGCAAGTACTCTTTTCTGGCAAGCGAGCTAATCATAACATCATTATTTGTTATAACTGTGCGTTTTCTATTGTCATTTTGTGTTATCGACCAAGAATATGCCGTCTTTTGTCCTCTTTTGCTCTAATTAAGAGTCCCTTCCGGAAAACTGTAAATCTTATCATTGACATTTTTTAATCTTTTTTGCAAAAAATCCAATAAATCTCCAAAATACACTATTTTTCACCCCTTTTTTCTTACATGTTGACAAAATATCTATTTTATCTCTAACCTTACAACAATTTACATATTTTTACAATAATTTAAAGTCTTACTTTCTTCCGCCGTATCTGCGATCCCGTCTTGTATATTCTTCTATCATACGTTCAAACTCATCCGGTGTAAAATCCGGCCAAAGAGAGTCGCTGAATGCCATTTCACTGTAAGCACCCTGCCAAAGTAAAAAGTTTGAAATTCTCTCTTCTCCGCTTGTTCTTATAATCAAATCCGGATCCGGAATATTTTGATTCTCTATTCCTGTATAAAGATAACTGGAAACCAGTTCTTCATCTATTTCCTGTCCTTTCAATTCGCCGGTCTCAACAAGGTAGCATATCTGCCTTACAGCTCTTACTATCTCTTGTCTTCCACCATAATTTAAAGCAATGCTAAATTGAAGACCGTCGTTATCCTTAGTAGTCATAAGCGCCTTTTCTATGCTGTTTACGGCAACTTTTGGTATCTTGGTATAATCACCTAAAATGCGGACTTTAACATTGTTTTCATTAAGCTCTTCAAGCTCGCTGGCAACATATTTTACAAGCAAACCAAATATACCGCCGACCTCTTCTGCTGAACGCTTCCAATTTTCTGTAGAAAAAGCATATACAGTCAGATATTTTATTCCAATAATGTCTGCTCTTTTTATAATTTCTTTCATTGCAAGCATGCCTGCATTATGACCTGCAACTCTGTTCACTTTATTTTTTTGCGCCCAACGCCCATTGCCATCCATTATAACGGCAACATGCTTTGGCAAAAGCTCTTTATTTAACATAGAATCACCATAAACAGTGTGGCTGCAAGTAAGCAGCCACACCCTTTAAAATTTATTATACTTCTAAAATTTCCTTTTCTTTTGCAGATACGATATCGTCTATTTCTTTAGTAGTCTTATCTATAGCTTTCTGAACATCATCAAGTGCTTTCTTAAGTTCATCTTCTGTAATATCATGAGACTTTTCAAGTTTCTTAAAATCATCGTTGGCATCACGTCTGATATTTCTTACTGCCACTTTTGCATCTTCACCCATCTTCTTGACGGTTTTTGTCAATTCTTTTCTTCTCTCTTCTGTAACCTGAGGAATTATAAGTCTTACACACTTACCATCATTTGAAGGGTTTATTCCTATATTTGCCACATTAATTCCCTTTTCAATTTCTGAAACTGCTTTAGGATCAAAAGGTGTAATAAGCAGCGTCCTTGGATCAGGAACAGATATATTTGCCAAATTTTTAAGCGGTGTAGGTGAACCGTAATATTCAACCATAACTTTATCAAGCAATGATGGGTTGGCTCTTCCCGCTCTCACCGTATTCAGGTCCTCTTTCAAAACAGCTATACTCTTTTTACTTCTTTCTTCAAGATTCTTTTTAATTGTTTCCACTTTAGGGCCTCCTATTCAATAATTGTTCCTATATCTTCGCCTAAAACAGCTTTCATAACATTACCTTCTTCTGCTATAGCAAAGACGTGAATTTTTATATTATTGTCTTTACAAAGGGTTGCAGCAGTCAAATCCATAACTTTAAGATCTTTCTCTACAACCTCCATATGTGTAAGTCTCTTAAACTTTACTGCATCTTTATAAATAGATGGATCTTTATCATAAACTGCATCTACATTTTTAGCCAGCAATATGGTGTCTACATCCATTTCGGCAGCTCTAAGAGCTGCTGTAGTATCAGTGGAAAAGAACGGGCTTCCTGTTCCTGCTCCAAATATCACGATGCTTCCATGTTCCAGATGACTCAGAGCTTTTCTTCTTGCATAAGGCTCAGCAATCTCTCTCATTTCAATAGCAGTCTGAACCTTTGCAGGAACTCCAAGCGCTAAAAACGCATCTTGAAGAGCCAATGAATTCATAACTGTGGCGAGCATTCCCATGTAATCTGCTGTGGCTCTATCCATATCCTTACTGGTTCTTCCTCTCCAAAAGTTGCCTCCGCCTACTACGATAGCTACTTCTATTCCAAGGTCATGAATCTGTTTAACCTCTGCTGCCACTTTGCGTGTCATCTCTTCATTTATACCAAAACGTTGTTCTCCTGCCAGAGCTTCCCCACTTATCTTAAGCAAAACTCTTTTATATACCGGCTTCATCTTGTTATCCCATCCTCTCGCTATCAGTAAGATGCTTATATATCATCCTTGTAATTGTACCACAGCTACAAAGATATGTCGCTGTGATTCAATGAACGCTACCTTACGGCAACGCCGTAAATATAATTGTGCGTTAATTATAACATAATTACTGCATATTATAAAAGGCGTTTATATATTTTTTTTACTTTTATTTTGGGATAAGAGTTTGAGCCTCATAAAGCTTCCAATACTCACCTTTTGCATGCATCAACTCATCATGTGTGCCTTCTTCTTTAATTTCCCCTCCGTCCATAAGAACTATTCTGTCAGCATCCCTGATAGTTGCAAGTCTATGAGCAATCATAAGTGTAGTCCTTCCTTTTGAAAGCTTTGCAAAGGCTTTTTGAATCTGCTGCTCTGTTATGCTGTCCAGCGCCGATGTGGCCTCATCTAAAATTAAAATAGCCGGATCTTTCAAAAAAATCCTTGCTATAGAAATCCTCTGCTTCTGTCCTCCCGAGAGCAAGGTTCCTCTTTCTCCAACATAAGTATCAAAGCCGTCTTTCATAGCCATTATATCATCATAAATTTCTGCATTTTTAGCCGCTGCAACCACATCTTCAAAAGAAGCGCCCGGTCTTCCGTATCTTATGTTTTCATATACGGTATCTGCAAAAAGAAAAACCTCCTGCTGTACAATACCTATATTACTTCTTAGAGAACTTTTAGAAATATCCCTTATATCTATACCATCTATAGTAATCGAACCGTCGTCTACATCATAAAATCTCGGTATCAGCTGGCACATAGTACTCTTGCCGCCGCCGGAATGACCTACTATAGCTATACACTCGCCTGCCTTAATGTCAAGACTTACATCTTTTATAACGTCTTTATCATCTCCGTCATAAGCAAAATCCACATGATCAAGGCATATATGTCCCTGTACATTGTTAAGAGTGACATGGTCTTCTTTTTCCTCTATGCTTGGCTCAAGACGCATTATTTCTATAAATCTTTTCAGTCCTGCAAACCCATTGGTAAACACCTCCGCCAAAGTTGCAAGCTTCCTCACAGGCGTTACAAAGGTAGTTATATAAAGAGTAAATGTTATCAAATCTATATAATTTAATTTAGATTCCATTATCAGCCATCCGCCAAAGGCTATTACTGCAACTTGCAATATACATATGGAAAATTCAAGAGCTCCGTTAAAACGCCCCATCGCTTTGTAATAATCTGTCTTTGACTCTTTATACGTTTCATTGGAACGTTCAAACCTTTCATAGTCTACAGACATATTATTGAAAGCTTTGGAAGTTTTCATACCGGATATTGTAGACTCTATATCAGCATTTATATCAGCCATTCTCTGCTTAACTTTTCCCGAAGAGGATGCCATGCTTTTTCTGCACATCATTACAACAACGGCAAATGCAGGAACCATCACCAAAACCATAATGGCAAGGCGCCACTCGACTGTAAACATAACTATAGATGCTCCAACTATAGTTACAGCAGAAATCAACAAATCTTCAGGACCGTGATGAGCAAGTTCCGTTATTTCAAACAAATCTCCTGTCAATCTGTTCATAAGCTTACCTGTGCGGTTCTTATCGAAAAAATCAAAGTCTAATATCTGAAAGTGTCTATATAAATCTTCTCTTATGTCTGCCTCAACCCTTATTCCGAAAGTATGCCCAAGGTAAGTTATAATATAGTAAAACACAGATCTAAGTCCAAAAGCTATCATAGTAATTACCATTACTGTAAAAAAAGTCTTGTACAGTTTCCCGGGCAAAAGTTCATACATGGCAAATCTGCTTATCAAAGGGAACGCAATGTCTATTGCGGCAACCATAAGTGCGCATCCCATATCTAGAAGAAACAATTTTTTATGTGCTCCGAAATATGAGAAAAATATTCTGATTAATGATTTATTAAAATCTTTTTCACTTGTCTTGTCCATGAATTTTCTCCTTTTCTTCGCAATAAATTTCGTATTTTACAAAGAGAGCCTAAAGAAAAGGCTCTCTTTTTTAATATTTTTTAGATGTATGCTATAGTTTCAATCTCAATAAGAACATCTTTAGGAAGTCTTGCTACTTCAATAGCAGATCTTGATGGATATTCTCCGTCAAAATATCCTCCATAGATTTCATTTACAACGGCAAAATCTCCCATATCCTTCAAAAAACAAGTAGTCTTAAGAACTTTATCAAGACCGCTTCCTGCTTCTTCAAGAACAGCTTTAATATTGGCAAATACCTGTCTTGTCTGTTCTTCAACTCCGCCTTCTACTACTTGACCTGTTGCAGGGTCAAGCGGAATCTGTCCTGATGTGAACACAAGGTTTCCGTAAATATTTGCCTGTGCATAAGGTCCTATTGCAGCAGGCGCTTTTTCTGTTGCTACGATTTTTCTCATTTTGTTCCTCCTATCATCTTTTCAGAAATTTCTGATGCTAATTCTTTTTTTATATATGGAATACTGGTTATTGTATTAAGCAAGTATACAACACCATTACCAATACCTAATTTTCTTACTGCAGGATGATAATCCATTTCAAGCACCTGCATCTTTTTATACTCAAATACTGTATAATGCTTTGCTAAAAATCCCGACGACGTAATCATCATATTTTCCATGAGAACATAACCTGCCGCTTTGTGAGATAAGATATAAAGCAATACTATAATTACATCAAATAATATCGGAGCGCCTATACTTATCCAGCTGTCCAAGTCTGTAAAAGCCGTCATTATACATACTGCCGCTATAGTTGCAATATGCCATTTAACAGATTGTACGATACGTACTTTTATCCCTGCTTTTTCTTCTCTGTTCAAGTCAAAAACATTATCCCACGTATATTCCGGGATTAATATCTTCAGCTGCTTTATAAGCTCTTCTTTTGAAAGAGCCATAGTTATATTAGAAGATTCTTCCTCTTCATCTCCCACTCCAACAGTTATAACTTCCATACTGTATCTGTGAAAAATCCTCGAAATAAGCGGCTGCTCTATTCTAAAAGCAGTAATCTTATCTACGGGAACTGTATAGCTCCTGAGCTTAATAAGCCCGCATCTTATGTGCAAATCCATGCCGTCCCTGTAAACAGTAAAATCATAATATTTAAAGAATTTCTTAACCAAGTTTAACACACTTCCAAGGACAAGTAAAACTACAGCTAAAAATCCTCCCATTGCATCTCTTACAAGGCTTATAAACCCAAAATTAATTATGTACCAACCAGCAAATCCAAAGCCTAAAACAGCTATGACCAAGCTGAATACAGGCAACGTATAAAATGCATGCTTAAGCATATCCTTAGAGCCATAGTGAAATACTTTTTTGCCTGATGCTACGGCAAAAGTCAGCTGATCCGGATGTCTTTCCTCTGAAACTGCAGGCTCCTCCGTATTTCCTTTAGCTGCATTCATCTTTGCAAGCAGCGTCTTTCTGAATTCTACCGCCAAATCTTCTCTAAAAACTATAGAAACGTCTGTTTCATTGGCAGTAGTCATACTATTCGTGTCAAGTTTGATTCTGTACGTTCCTACAATTCTTTCAAAGAGATTCCTCTCCATATTTACTGCAGATATATTTTCTACGGCTATGGTATTTTTCTTCCTATTAAGGGTATTTTTTTCTATTATTACAAGATTATCCTCAAGTATAATCCACGTTTTGCGCCATCTCAGGAATTGTATTCCAAATACTATAAGGGAAATTAATAAAATAGCTAAAACTCCCCATATTCCTCCTGATTCCATCAGAGCTCTTAATCCGTCTCTTCCTATATCTTCTGCAATCTCTATAATAGAATCTATTTCATTAAAGAGCATTACAATGATTATCAGCCAAAACTGCCATAAACTTTCAAACACGATGGAAAAATGGCAACGCAGTTTAACATTATCCATTTCCATTTATCGTTTTTCCCTTTCTGCAATGACAATATCGTTTATTTTAGACTTAAGCATTTCTGCAATTTCTTCTGCTATATTATCTTTAAGAAATTTAATGTTTACATCACCTCCTGCAGTAGTTACGCGAACTGTAGAAAGTCCAAACATTCTGTCAAAAGGTCCCTGGGACACTTCTATCTTATGTAATCTCTCCATCGGAACTATACTCTCACTTATCCAGATAAAACCTTTTCTTACTCTTATGGACTCCTCATCTATATAGTATCTGTATCTTTCATATCTTGCTCTCGGAACAAAGAGTACATATAATATTGCTAAGATCCATGCCGCAGCCAAAATTACAGTTTTTAAAATTCCTGATTCCAGCACCAAACAACATATAATAGTTGCGGGAATCAAAATTATTGCCAGCACACATACTGCCGAAGATGCCATACAGTCTTTGGCGTTTTTCTCAAGTTTAACATATTCCCTGTTCATCGATTATCCCCACTTTATTTTTAATCTACATCAATAGATTTTAACACATAAACTACTTAGTTGGAAGCAAAAATTGCCCTATAACTCTACTTTATCTCAGCAACATCAACAACAATTAGAACTCCTTTGCAAACCTTAAATTTCACATTCATTCCGTCATAATCCATGCCATAAATTCTTTCAGAATCATCCTGATATGACGGTCTTGGATCCTGGGCTAAAATTTCACTTAAAGTTTGTTTAAATTCCTCATCGCATTTAACTTTATCAGAAAATAAAACCTCTATCTTATCAGGTTCATCTTGCGCAAATCCAGCTATTGCATTGACCCTGCTGTCAGTATATGGTATATATGGTTTAATATCATATATAGGAGTACCGTCAACCATATCTGCACCTATAACATTTAATATGGGAATGCCTCTTTCAATCTGTATACTTTCAAGTTCAACACATGATAATCCTATACGATTTGGGCGAAACGGCGTGCGAGTTGCAAACACTCCCTTTCTCTTATTGCCTCCAAGTCTTGGAGGTCTGACCGTAGGAGACCACTCTTTCTGAGTAACTTGAGAAAACTGCCAAATTATCCATATATGAGAAAAATCCTCAAGACCCCTTACCGCTTCCGGATTTGCATATTCCGGCTCAAACATTATATATCCTTTGGTCTCAGCCAGCCCGCTTTGCCGCGGTACTCCGAATTTTTCCGAAAATCCAGTATGAATATGGGCAATAATCTCCATTACTTTCTCTCCTTAATTCTAATCTACACTATATTTTAAAATCACTTTCTGCTCTTTGTCAATCAAACTTCTTGACATTTTCTTAGCGCATGTTTAGTATTACTTTTATGGAGGTTTTTTAATGAAACGAGTGATAAAACCCTTAACATCAGAACATATTGAAGATTATCTTACCATATATCTAAACGCGTATCCCGCTTATAAAAATATAGGCGACGAGGGGCGGGAAAAATACAGACCAAAAGTCTTGTTTTCCATGGAAAATGATAAGCATATACACTTTTACGGTTTATTCGAAGATGATGAACTCTTAGCTACAATGAAGCTTATAGATTTATCTGTAAATTTTTTTGGAAAAATCCAGCCTGCATCAGGTCTAATGGCTCTTGGTGTCCATCCCCTTCATAAGAAAAAGGGAGTTGCAAAGGATATGGTAAAATTCTTTGAAAAGTATACGAAAGAATCAGGATCTCTTGTAGCAATGCTTCTTCCTTTTCGTATTGATTTTTATCGTCAAATGGGCTACGGATACGGAAGCAAGCTTGATGAATACAGAATCCCAACTGTCAATCTGCCAAAAGCTGATAAAGACAGCCTATGCAAATTAAAATTTTTATCTGCTTCAGATTTAGACGACATGCTCTGCTGTCACCGTATTTTTGCCTCAAAAAATCACGGTATGGCAGAAAAATTCGAAGATGAAATAAGAAATATGGAATCGGATTCAGAGACAAGACGAATAGGATACGTTGAAAACGACAAACTTTTGGGATATGTTTCCTATCGCCTGGTATCAGAAAGCGATGTAAACTATACGCTTAACAGAATGGAAGTAGACGAGATAGTCTATCTTGACAGCAATATTTTAAAATGTTTACTGGGCTTTCTAAGGAATCAAAGCGATTTGGCACAAACAATAGTCCTTCGTACGGGTAATGAGAACTTCTATCATATATTACCTTCTCCACAGGATATTTCAGGTAATTATATAGATTTCGGTTATCTGCAGACTAATGTTTCAGCTGTAGGAAACATGTACAAAATAGTTGATCCAAAGGCTTTTATAAATGCCACTCATTATAGAAAATTTATATCTTGCAAGTTAAATGTCAAGTTCATCTATGATGATGAGCTTGAACATTGTACAAACAGCATTACAGTGGGATTTGAAAGTGACGGAAGCTGGCATGTTGCAGATGATAAATATGAAGATGTCACAATAAAGTGTAAGCTATCCGATCTTTCTTCACTGTTTATGGGAAGCTGCGGTCTTTCTTCCATGATGAAGCTGGGCGCAATAAAACTAAGCGACCCTAGTTATGAAGACCTGCTCGATATGCTGTTTTACTGCAAACAAAAGCCTTGGACAAACACAGATTATTAAATTTTATATGTAGGTGAAATTATGACACTAAATTTTAAAGAATCCTGCCTCACTCTTCTTGGTATTTCTATAATAATGGTGGTAGGATTATTCATAGTAGAAATGCCCATTGCCGTTATCCTCATAGCTGAATCAATCTTTGTAGGTGTAATTGCTCTTATTAAAAAAATACCTTATTCAGAGCTTCAGCAAAATATGATAACATCAGTAACTTCATTTATAACTCCCATCCTCATGCTCCTTTTGATAGGCGCACTTGTGGCAAGCTGGATTATAGGAGGTACTGTTCCTACCTTAATATACATAGGACTAAAAATAATAGACAGCAAATTTCTTTTAATAATCACATTCTTAATGTGTTCTCTCATGAGCATGCTCATAGGAACTTCCTGGGGCGTAATATCAACATTAGGCGTAGCTTTTGCAGGTATATCCAGCGGTATGGGAATAAATCCGGCATACACTATAAGTGCAATAGCAGCAGGAGCATTACTTGGAGACAAAATGTCTCCTCTCTCAGGTTCCGTAGTACTGGCAACAGAACTGACTTCTGCCTCACCCGGAGAAGGAATAAAAGAAACTATGAAATACAACATACCCGCTTTCATAGTCTCTATCATATTATATCTTTATTTGGGATTTACCAATGTTCCCCAAGGAGAAGTAAATGTGGCAGAAACAAATACACTGCTCAGCGCTTTAGCAGAAGAGTTTAACATTGGAATACTGCCGTTGATTGCACCGGTACTTTTAATATTCTTTATGCTTATTAAAATCCCAACTCTCCCAACTTTTGCACTGGGAATAATTATAGGTGTCATCGAATCAGTATTTGTGCAAGGCTTTAGCCTTACCGAAGTATGTAAAGGCCTCATGACCGGATACGCCATGGCTGAAAATCAACTTGTAAATAATCTGCTTCATTACGGAGGAGTAGACAGCATGGCATCAACTTTGATACTTCTTCTGTTTGCGGCCTGCTTCAGCGGAATTATAAAACGTCTTGGCATAATCACATGTTTGCTTGAAAAAATATTCAATAAAGCAAATACAAATGCCGGTGTTATGACAGGAGCAACATCTATTCACACTTTATGTTTCATAGTAACAGGAAACTATTATACTACTAACTCAATTTTAGCTCCTGCTCTTAATGAAATATTCGACAGTTACAATGTTCCAAGAAAAAAACTGACCGGAATCCTGCTCAATGCAGGTACAGGAATTTCTCCTATGGTTCCTTGGTCCGCAACAGCTATATTCATAACTAATACTTTAGGCGCCAGCGGAGTGGGATATACTTTGTTTGCACCTGTATTATGGCTACCGGTTGTACTTACCCCAGTTTTCGCATTTCTGGGGAAAAAGAAATAAGCTAGCAAAAAAGGTTCTGACTCAAAGAAAAGTCAGAACCTTTTTTATTTGTATTTGCTAAGGTTTTCTCAATCTATTCATGACCTACAAGACTCTCATTAGGCAATTTCTTTTTTATATGTTTCATTATCAAAACATAACATACACAGTGAGCTATAAACGTAATTGCCCAGCTTACCGGATATGACAAATACACCGTAGTCGCCGTGTGGAACCGCTCAATTTGGAATATAGTGGCTATCCATATGAGCCTGAGTCCACACACTCCTATAAGTGAAACTATCATAGGCATTACAGAATATCCAAGACCTCTTAAAACACCCACCATTGTATCCATCATTCCGCATATGGCATATGTGGTGCTTATTATTACAAGTCTCTTCATTCCCTCTGCAATTACAAGCTCGCTGCCTGTATATATACTAAGCAAAGTAGTTCCAAATATATATGCAAGATTTCCCAAAACTACTCCCGTTATTGCAGCACACATGATAGATTTTATCATTATAGGCTTTACTCTGTCGTATCTCTTTGCACCTACATTCTGGCTGGTAAAGGAAATAGCAGCTTGATAAAAAGCATTCATGGCAAAATATACGAAGTTTTCTATATTTCCCGACGCTGCGCTTCCTGCCATTGTAATATCACCAAAAGAGTTAATGGATGCCTGAATTATAACATTAGAAATTGAAAACAGCACTCCTTGAAATCCGGCAGGCAAACCAACTCTAAGTATATTTTTAAGCTGATCTTTATGAATCTTTAACTGTTTAATGTTAAGTCTGAATCCCTCTTCTTCTTTTAAAAGACACCTTATTATGAGAGCAGCCGAAAGATACTGCGAAATTGCCGTGGCTGTTGCAACTCCTGCCACATCCATATGTAATTTTATTACAAAAAGCAAATTAAGCAAGACATTTACAATACCCGCTGTAAACAGGAAATAAAGAGGTCTCTTCGTATCACCCTTTGCCCTTAATATAGCGCTTCCAAAATTATAAAGCATCATCGCAGGCATACCAAGAAACAATATCCTAAGATATAAAGCTGCCAGATGTATGACAGTCTCTGGTGTCTGCATAAGTCTTAATATCGGCTCTGTTATTATCATGCCGGCTACAGCAAGCGCAAATCCGCTTATTAAGCTCAATGTTATTGAAGTATGTATCGCCTGCCCAAGCTGCTCTTGTTTTTTTGCTCCGAAGAACTTAGCCACCAATACATTGGATCCGATGGAAAGTCCAATGAAAAGATTGGTAAGCAAGTTTATAAGCGATGTGGTGGAACCCACTGCCGCAAGAGAATTATCTCCTGCCCATCTGCCGACTACTATTATATCAGCAGCATTAAAAAGAAGCTGCAATATACTTGAAAACATCAAAGGAAGCGCAAAAATGAGCATCTTCTTAAGTACAGATCCGTTTACCATATCTATTTCATGCTTTTTAACCTTTTTTTCGTTACTTTCCTTGACCTCTTCTTCCACTTCTGCCTCCTAAATTCATAGTCATAAATAATCTGTATATTTCATCATTAAAGCACATAAAAGTGACTTCCATATTATAATCTTTATTTTCTTCCAGCCATTTTATAACCATATCAAAAGCTATAGGTACAGCCTCTTCCTTTGGATAACCGTAAACGCCTGTAGAAATAGCCGGAAATGCTATTGTGTGTATATCATTTTCTCTTGCCAAATTCAAAGAATTTTTATAACATGATTCCAGAAAAATCTTATCCGTATCTTTGCCGCTGTATATAGGCCCAACAGTATGGATTACATATTTGGCCTCTAAATCATATCCTTTTGTAATCTTAGCCTCGCCTGTTTTGCAGCCGTTTAAAGTCTTGCACTCCTCAAGAAGCAAAGTTCCCGCAGCTCTATGTATGGCACCGTCTACGCCGCCTCCGCCCAAAAGACTTCTATTGGCCGCATTTACTATGGCATCACCGTCAAATTTAGTTATGTCTCCTTTTTGAATGAGTATTTTTTTATTCATAAATCATACCACTGCCCATATCTACACATAAATCTACAGCAATAATTATACCTCAAAATTACCATAAAAAACACCTAATATGAAGAAATTTCCTCTTTAAACAAAGAGGAAATTTTTCATAGAATTATTTTATGCGATCAAGTACTCTTGCGAAAATCTCATCACAAATAGGTATATATTTATCCAACATCCCTTGTGCGTGATTTTCTAATTTTTCTGCTTTTTCTCTGTCTGCCATGGACTTTGTATTGATAAACACATTCAGCGATGCCGCAGACAATGCTGCTCTTAAAGATGCGGCACCACAACCTGCGTCACTTATCGCAATAGCCGTACCAATCTTGCTCATCGCATCAGTAAGTTCCACAGCCTTGCATGCACATTCCATAATTTGAAGAGGAACACTGCAAGCCTCATCAAGAGCCTTTTCCATAACTTCCGCCTTAAATTTTTGCTCTTCTTCCGTTTCTTTAGGAAGACCATAAGCTTTTGACAAAGGCTCAAATACTTCTGCATCTCTTGTCACAAGATTTATAAACTCTTTCTCAAGTTTTGCCGCTTCTGTCTTAAGTTTTGCTATCTCATTCTGAACATCTGCATACTTTTTCTTTCCCACAGTAAGACTCCCCACCATATCAGAAAGAGCAGTTCCAACAGCGCCTATCAGCGCCGCAGCTCCGCCGCCTCCCGGTACAGGTTCTTTGGAAGCAAGCACATCCACAAAATATTCACAGCTCTTCTCGGTCATTCTCATAAGCCCCTCCTATTAAAACAAACCGGTGATAACTCCATCATCATCTACATCTATCTTCTCTGCTGCAGGTACCTTAG
>CAJUQR010000004.1:144039-214376 GCA_910588185.1 uncultured Peptostreptococcaceae bacterium | reverse complement strand
TAATAATTATACCCCCCCCGTATATTCTTGTCAAGATACGACAAAACTCTTATAATGCCTCAAAAATCAACAACATGTGCCATTGATATACCCTAAATATGAGGCAGTTTATACTATATAGTGTATATTTGAATTTTATTGAATATTTTGTAATTTCCTTAAAATTCCAAGTATGCATAATCTTTTTATATATCTTATCTTTTCATTGTCATGCAAAAAACCGATGTTGTTGAAACATCGGCTTAAATTTCTTGGTTGCGGGGAAAGGACTTGAACCTTCGACCTCCGGGTTATGAGCCCGACGAGCTACCAACTGCTCTACCCCGCGTCATCTATTATATTGTATTTACCAGCCCGAAAATATGCCTCCGTCAAGAACGCAATCCAAGGGTTGGTGCCGGAGACCGGGGTCGAACCGGTACGATCGGTAAGGATCGCAGGATTTTAAGTCCTGTGCGTCTGCCAATTCCGCCACTCCGGCAAAAAAATTGGCTCCAAGGGTGGGGCTCGAACCCACAGCCTATCGGTTAACAGCCGAGTGCTCCACCATTGAGCTACCTTGGAACAAAACGTTGCCACTAAACGACAACAATATAATTATACATTAACATATTTTGTGTGTCAAGTACAATTATGACAATTTTTCATTTTTTTCTGCAATTGCTTCTAACCTATCTCTTTCAATATTTTCAGCGACAATATCTATCTTTTTTCGATACTTTTCAGCCTTTTCATCGTCACCTATCTCTTGATACATCTTTACTAACTCTTTCATAGTATCTATATTGCTTGGAGACAGCGGAAGTACCTTGAGGAAACTAGCTATAGCCTCTTCAGCCATGCCTAGGCCCTGATATGCCATTCCAATATAATACCACAGAGGCCACCAATCAGAAAAACGACTTTCAGTATATTTTTCTAATACGGAGATTCCTTCATTAAAGTGACCTGATAAAATAAGATTATATCCCTCTTCGATTTCTACAGGTTCTTTTAAACGCGAAAGTCTCTCTTTTATCTCTTTTTTCTTTTCTTCATCTTCTGATAACTTAATAAAATCGTCCCACGTTAACTTAGCCTTTACATAAAGTCCTAAATTTATGTATCCATATCCTAAAAAATAATATGCTTCAGCAAAATCCGGCCTGCAAAGTGTAACTTCTTCAAATGCTTCAATGGACTCAGCTTTGAATCTTGCTATAAAGTCTTCTTCTTCACCATTCTCATAAGCATCTTTGCAAGCACGACCATAACAATAAACGGCATCTACACTTGAAGGATCCAGAATCATTGCTCCTCTAAATTGTATGCACGCATATTCAAAATCATTCCTCTGAGCTGCTTCAACGCCATCTGCAATGAGACCTTGTGCAAAACGTACGTCAAAAATCTTGATTATATATGCAATATAATTTTCTCTGTATTTAAAGCCGGGATCACATCCGATTATGAATCCCATATTACGCGCTATGGTAAGAGTAGATATAGATTCAAGCTCCGTTTTTCGAATGGGAATAGGAACACCTGATAAGATTTCTTTAAGATCATTTTTCTCCAAATACTTATCTGACAGCTCATCAAATATAAAATTATCTGCATGAGTTCTGAGATATACGCCTATTTTATCTTCCCTATTGATCATATCCATAATCTACATCTCCCATCCTTTCTTGAGAAAACGATTAACTTCTTTAGGAATAAGAGTTTCTGTCAAATCCTTCATAAGTAATTCCTTTGCTTTGTCTTTTTTGTCTCCTGCGAGATTTTCCATGCAATATTTATAAATTATTCTGTACTGCTCCTCTTTTTTCCTGTGTTTATGTTGAAAACCGTTGTTATAATAGTATTCTGCCAAATCTTCGTAGAACTTAAATGGTGTTTTTTCTGTTACAACCAGTAAAAATTTGAGAATGTTATCAAATCCGCCCCTATTATAATACAAGTTCAACATCTTCTCTATCATCTTCAGCCTTGCCAAATCATAAGAACTCATCCACTTTGTCGATATAACCTCATAAGGGGCTTTATCTCTTGAAACTATTTGAAATTCCTCTTTCATCGATTCAAGAGGCGTACCTTTGAGAACTTTTAAAAATCCAAGCTGGAACATATCTGCGCCAAGACTATAAACCTTATCAAAAGAACGTTCAAATAACTCATATGTTTCATACGGAAGACCTGCTATAAGATCCACATGAATATGTATATTACCCTGTTCAAGAAGTTTTTCAGTATTATATAATATAGGATATATATTTTCTTTTCTGTTTACTGCTTTTAGCGTTTCAGGATTTGCAGACTGTATTCCTATTTCAAATTGAAACAAACCTTTACGTGCTGTAGATAACAGAGACAAAGTCCTGTCGCTGAGCAAGTCTGCACAAATCTCACAATGAAAATTAGTAACTCCGTTGTCGTTATCAATTATATACTTAAAGATTTCATAAGCTCTTGCTTCATCATAGTTAAATGTTCTGTCTATAAACTTAACTTGCTCAACTCCCTTGTAAAGAAAATATCCAAGGTCTCTTTTCACCCTATCCATCGATAAAGCCCTTACAGATTTTTCTATTGATGACATACAATAACTGCATCCAAAAGGACATCCTCTGGTAGATTCATAGTAAACCACTTTATCTTCTTCACATTCAAGTACTGAATACATAAAAGGTATCTGATTAAAATCCATCGGCTCCATTCTGGGATTAACGTATATCTTGCCGCTTTGTCTGTATATAAGGCCGGGAACTGTATTTAAAAGAGTCTCGTCTCTTCCTACTATATTACACAGACGATATAGAGGATATTCTCCTTCACCGCATATTATGTAATCTATAAAAGGATTATCCTGTGCAAAAATATGGCCTTCGAAGCTCACTTCAGGACCACCCAAAACTATCTTAAGTCCAGGCTCTGCCTTTTTTAAATCTGATGCTAAAGCTTTAATCTGTTCTATATTCCAAATATAGCATGAAAAGCAAACCATATCATAGTTTGCTCTCAATATTTCTCCATATATATACAGTGGATCATTGTTTATGGTAAATTCTTTAATTTCAATCTCGTTTGAAGTATTTGCAAGTACCGTATAAAAATACTTCAACGCCGGATTACTATGAACATATTGTGAATTTAAAGTAGTAAGCAGTATTTTCATAATTACAACATTCTGAATCTATCGTCTTTTAATAAACCCTTATCCTCCATACAACGTTTAAGCGATTTTATCATGCTTTCATTATCCATAGGCAAATTACCTCTCAACGATACATAGTTGGAAGCATGATTGCTTCTGAAAACACAAGGTTTTGAAGGTCTTGCATGCTGAAGCAATAAACATGTTTCAGCCAAGACTTCTTCCGCAGAAAGCATTTTAAATTTCCCTGCCTTATAGTCATCATACATAGGAGCAGGCGGCTGAAGCATCAATGTCAAAAGGCTAACATATGAAGCGTTCATCTCCGTTATCATCTTGCCTGTCTCTATAGCATGTTCTTCCCAAAGCTCAGGACCTCCAAGGCCACTTATAAATGTTACTGAGGTTTTTATACCTAAATTCTCAAGTTTCTTTACTCCCTCAATCAGCTGTTCTCTGGTTTCTCCCTTATTTATCATTTCAAGAACCTTGCTGCTGCCCGATTCTGCTCCAAGATATACCATCGTTACGCCGTGTTCTTTGAGAGTTTTTAAATCTTCAGGAGTCTTACGAAGAACATCTGTAGCTCTTCCATACAATGTAACTCGTTCACACTCAGGAAAATTTTCCTTAATATAATCTAATATAACCAATAGTTTACTGGTAGCAAGGCATAATGCATCCCCGTCACATAAAAAGATTCTTTCTACTTTGGAATAATGGGATCTTGCCCATGCCAAATCTTCTATAACTTCCTCAGGTTTACGTACCTTAAACTGTTTTGCTTTAAACATGTTACAAAAAGTACATTTGTTGTGTGAACAGCCGATAGTAACCTGAACTAAAAGACTGTACGCTTCACTAGGTGGTCTGTAAATATCTCCTACATATCGCATAAGCTATTTCCCTCATTTCCTTTCTATTCACTACATATAAAAATTTTCTGATTTGATTATTATATTCCAAGCAGCTTTGATTAAAATTCCCATGCTTCCAAAGTACGCTTTCTCTTTTTTGCTCAAGGCGGATGGCTGTCTGAGTTCCTATGAGCGAGTTCCAGCCGACTTGATTTGCAAAACAGAAAGCCACACTGACAAGGAAGTATAAATTTTAATAAGAAACCATTCTTTATAGATCTCCAACTGGAGATTATCATATTTTTGCGACTTTGAACAAAATTCTCGTACTCCTTAAATTAAATTTCGCAAGTTTTGCCCAAATTGGCTAAACACCCCAGCTTCTCTAATTTGATTATCATATTCGAGGAAGCTTTGATTAAAATTTCCATGCTTCCAAAGTGCGCTTTCTCTTTTTTGCTCAAGGCGGATGGCTGTCTGAGCTCCTATGAGCGAGTTCCAGCCGACTTGATTTGCAAAACAGAAAGCAGCACTGACAAGGAAGTATAAATTTAAATCAGGCTTAACGAGAATATGATAATCAAAAACTACATACGCTCCGGCGCTTCCATTCCAAGCAGCGCAAGACCGTTCTTTATTGCAGTTTTAGCTGCTGCAACCATGGCTAACTTAGTAATCTTTTCTTCTTCATTATCTACCAAGATGTGTTCATCATGATAAAAACGATTAAATGCTTGAGCCAAATTTACGATATGTCTTGTAACGACCGATGGCTCATATTTTTCACCTGCATCAACAATAGTCTGCGGCAATGCATAAATAAGTTTCGCAAGCTCATATGCACTATCACCTGTAATATATTCAGGATTGATGTTGTGTGCATCCAATGCTTTAGCACACGCCTCCTGCCCTGCATTACGAAGAACACTGGCCGCTCTGGCATAAGTGTACTGAACATAAGGACCTGTTTCTCCGTTAAAGTCAAGAACTTTGTTCCATGAGAAAACATAATCCTTTATTCTATTGTTAGACAGTTCTTGGAATACTACTGCGCCTATTCCTACCTGTTTAGCTGTCTCTTCTATATTATCCGTATTTACGCCTTTTTCTTTTATGATTTCTTTCGTCTGCTCAACTGCTCTGTTTAGTACATCTTCAAGGAACACTACTCTTCCGTGACGAGTGGACATAGTTCCCTCCTCAAGGCTTACAAGACCAAAAGGAACGTGAATATTGTCTCTTGCCCAATCAAAGCCCAAAAGCTCTATAATCTTTATCCACTGTTGGAAGTGAAGATTTTGCTGAGATGCTACAACATATATATTTTTATAGAAATCATAAGTATTTTTTCTATAAACAGAAGCTGCTATATCTCTTGTAATATACAGAGATGAACCATCTGACTTAGTGATCAGTGCAGGCGTAAGGCCATAAGGTTCAAGATCCACTATTTCGGCGCCCTGTGATTTTTCTATGAGATTATTATCCTTTAACATTTGAACCACTTGTGGCATCTTGTCAGAATAAAAGCTTTCTCCTGCATAAGAATCAAATTCTATACCAAGCATTTTATATACTCTGTTGAATTCTTTTAAGCTCTCATCTCTAAACCACTGCCAGAGCTCTGTCTCTTCCTTTTCACCATGCTCAAGCTTTGTAAATATTTGTCTTGCTTCATCATCAAGCTCAGGATGATTATCTACCTCTTCATGGAATTTAGTATAATAATGAAGAAGAGTCTTTATAGGTTCTTTGATTACATCTTCTTTATTTCCCCAATGTCTGTAAGCGCAGATCATCTTTCCGAACTGTGTTCCGTAATCTCCAAGGTGATTAATACGAACCACATTATATCCCATAGCTTTATATATCTTATTTATAGAGTTTCCTATCACAGTACTTCTTATATGACCTATGTGGAACGGCTTAGCTATGTTAGGGGATGAAAACTCTACAATTACAGTTTTTCCTCCGCCTATATCTGTCTTGCCATAATCTTCTCCCTCTTTAAGGACCTCCACAATTACGTCCTTGACCAATTCTTCTTTGGATATAAACATATTCACATAAGCATTTACCTGCTCAACTTTTTCAAATATTGAATTATCTCCTATTTTTGCAGCAATATCTGAAGCTATCATAGGAGGAGCTTTTCTCAGAGTTTTTGCCAGCTTAAAGCATGGAAATGCATAATCTCCCATCTTTGAATCCTGTGGGATTTCAATCATATTATATATATCCTGCTCAGAAAGACCATCGATATGTCCCGATATAATCTTTGCAATTTCTTCCTTGAAATTTACCATTTTATCTTCTCCTTTTCTGTAATTATATCTATTCCGTTCTCCTTAAGCAACCTTGCAAAAATGCCGTTACCATCAGTTAGCACTCCTGAAAAAGTTCCGTCATAGACCTTGCCATGCCCACATGAAGGACTGTTAGCTTTTAATATGGCGCCTTCCAGTCTTTCTCCTAGCTCTTCAGAAACTTTTATACAGATATTCATGGCAGCTTTGGCTCCATCTGCAAAACTTTGCGTCACATCTCTTCCATTTTTGTCAATTACACATCCCTCTGTTATCTCTGCCGGAGGCCTTGGGCAAGGCAAGTTTCCCAGAGATTCAGGACATACTGCAATATATTTATGCTTATTGCAAAATTCTATTACATTTTCGTTTTTATTATTGCCGCCATTATATTTACAATTATGCCCAAGGAGACATTTGCTTATTATATACATGTATCTACTCCTTCAGCGTCACTATAGTGACTCCGTCGCCGCCTTCATTATAACCGCCTTTTCTGTATGATGCCACATGTTTATGTCTTCTAAAAAGTTTCCTTAAACCTTCTTTGAGGATTCCCTCTCCTCTTCCATGGATTACAGTAACCTCCTTTAGACCTGCCATAAAGGCATCGTCAAGGTATTTATCAACATCCATCACCGCATCGTCTAAGTTTTCACCTTGAACATTCACAGATACAGATATACTCTGCGCTTTACTCTTGTAAAGACTGCCATATCTGCCCTTCGCCTTGTCTTCCTTTTTTATATCATTCTCGAGAAACATCAGATCATCAACATTTATGTTAACTTTCATTATTCCTATCTTTACAACCAAATCGCCCTTACTGTCAGGTAGCGATAATATCTCACCGGCCTGGTCTAAAGTAAGAACTCTGACTTTGTCTCCAACTTTAAGTTTATCCACGTTTACAGGGCTCTGGTTAACTCTTCTTACCATTCTCTCTGCAAACTTATCCTCTGCCTCTTTAAGTCTCTTCTTGGTCTCATCAAATCGTCTGTTTCTTTCTCCTAGACTATCAATTTTACTTAGTCTTCGCAGTTCCTTGCTCACATCGCCGGCAGTATCCTTAGCTTCCTTGAGAATGCTTCTAGCCTCTTCCTTAGCTTTTTGAATTATATCTCTTTCCTGCTCTTTGATACGAACCGCTTGCTTTTCAAGTTCTTCTTTCTGCTTTTTCATTGAGATGTTAAGCATAGTAGCCTCATCTCGTTCTTCCTCAGCCCTTTTCTTGTCCTTTTCTATGCTCTGAATCACATCTTCAAACTCTATATCTTTACGCTCAAGAAGTTCAGAAGCCCTATTTATCAATTCTTCTGAAAGCCCCAGCTTTCTTGAAATCTCAAAAGCATTGGATTTGCCAGGTATTCCTGTCATAAGTCTATAAGTAGGACTAAGTGTATTTATATTAAACTCCATAGATCCATTTTCTACACCATCTGTAGAAAGTGCATATTTTTTAAGCTCATTATAATGGGTAGTTGCTATGGTACATGCTCCCCAATTCTTAAGATTTTCCAATATTGAAATTGCCAGCGCCGCTCCTTCCGTAGGGTCTGTGCCTGCTCCAAGCTCATCAAGAAGCACAAGAGAGTTATTATTAACTTCACCTAATATATAAACTATATTTTTCATATGGGAAGAAAAAGTGGACAGACTCTGCTCAATGCTCTGTTCATCTCCTATATCCGCAAATACTCTTTCAAAAACCGGTATCCTGCTAGTCATCGCCGCAGGTATATGAAGTCCGCTCTGAGCCATCAATACCAACAATCCTACTGTTTTAAGAGTAACAGTTTTTCCTCCTGTATTAGGACCTGTTACAACAAGAGTCTTATAATCATCACCCAATTTTACATCAATAGGAATAACTTTTTTCTTATCTATGAGAGGGTGCCTCGCAGACTTAAGATGGAGCATGCCATCCTCTGCAATCTCCGGAGCTTCACCGCCCATCAACATAGACAGCTTTCCTTTCGCAAATATAACATCTAAGTCTATGAGAAGCTTTTGATTATTCATTATCTCATGAAAATGTTCTGCGACAGCAGAAGAAAGCTCTAATAAAATTCTCTCAACTTCCACTTTTTCTGCAAGTTCAAGTTCCCTGAGCTCATTATTCATATTTACTATAACCTGAGGTTCAATAAAGAGAGTCGCTCCTGTTGAAGACTGGTCATGTATAATCCCTTGAAATCTTCCTCTGTGTTCAGCCTTAACAGGTATTACATATCTGCCATCTCTAATAGTAACTATGGAGTCTTGCAGATATGTCCTATTATCGGCAGAATTCAATATATTGTTAATCCTGTTCTTGATAGCATCATTTTGTCTTGTTATACTGCGCCTTATATTTTTAAGTTCGCTAGATGCATTATCTGCCATTTCATCTTCTGACAATATACATCTGTCTATGTTTTCTGCAAGCCTTGGAAAAGTCACCAAAACCTCCCTTATAGAATCTATAATAGGCAATTCAGGTAAATCACTTTTCAAAAAAGTAATAACATTGCTCGCAACTTTCAAATTATATAAAACTTGTAGAAGCTGTTTCATATTAAGGCTTCCACCCTTGCGTGCAAAGCTCAGGCTTCCTGATATATCATAAATTTGTCCAAGAGGTACCATACCTTTTTTGATTATGACAGTCTGAGCCTCTGTAGTCTCTGAAATAGCATCACAAATCTCCGCTGCACAAGTCATAGGCTTAATACTGCGGAGTATTTTTTTTGCCATATCGCAGCTTGCCTGCTCCGATAACAGTTCTATTATTTTGTTGTACTCAAGAGTATTAAACGTCTTAGATTCCATTAGACTTTTTGTATTTGTCAAGTTCGTTCTTCAACTGTAAATTCTCCATTTGAAGATCAAAGAAGGAATTTTCAAACTCGCTGCAGCGTGCTTGTAGTTCCTTATACTTGTCGTCGCTCTCCTTCTTTTCTTCAGCAGCTTTTGCTGCATTTTCTTTATAAAGGGCGAAGCTTTTTTTAGCTTCGTCCCACATTTTCAAATAATGTTTAGTATCTTTTTCAAGCTGAACCTTAGACTCCTTAAGTTCATCTATCAATTCTAAAGCATCAAAATATTCATCAGCTATATTTATAGCAGTTAAAACAGCGAGGGTTACCTGACCACTTGTCGAATAGCTGCGTCCCAGCTGCCGCATCCTTTCATTGACATGGTCTGCAATTTTTCTTATGGTTTCTTCATCTCTTTCACCTGCTATAGTGTATTCCTGTCCATAAATCCTTACTTTTACCCTGTTGTTCTCCATACTTGTTCTCCTTAAATATCTCTAAGAGTTACATCTAATTTTTCTTTAAGGGCTTTTAATATTTTGCCGTGAACTTTGTTAACATCATCATCAGTCAATGTCTTTTCATCATGCCTGTAAGTAAGTGCAAAAGCAACGCTCTTCTTATCTTCACCTACCTGTGGTCCTCTATAAACATCAAACAATTTAATATCTCTTAGGAGCTTTCCTCCTGCACCTTTTATAACTTTCTCTATATCTCCAACTGCCATATCTTCACCAACGACAAGGGCTATATCTCTTGATGTTGAAGGATATTTAGGCAGCTGAGAATAAGATTTTTCAAGGTTAGCCATCTCTGTAACTACGTTAAACATAAGTTCCGCAGTATAGCAACGAACTCCTATGCCATATTTTTCAGCTACATCAGGATGTACTTCTCCCATTATTCCAAGTTCAACAAGTTCTTCTTCAGGCCCGTTTGAACCGTAATGAATCTCCTTAATCAATATTCTTGCACACCTGCCCGGATGATAACATCCGTATTCTTTCTCAGGTATGAATTCTAAATCCTTGATTCCAAGTTTGCCAAGCATTTCAACTATAATTCCCTTTAAAGTAAAGAAATCTTCTTCCTTGCCGTAAAGTCCTATGGACATAGCGTCGCTTTCTGTAGGCAAATCTTTTTCATCTAAAAGATTAACCATGAATGTATTACCTATTTCAAAAGCTCTTACGGATTCAATATTTCTTGAATAGTTTCTTCCCAAAACTTCGAGCATCTCAGGAGTAAGCACAGTTCTCATAACAGAAGTATCCTCACCGAGAGGATTTATAAGTCTGACGAAAGCCCTTTCCCATGAATCCTCATCTATTCTGATGTTATCTACTCCCTTAGGGCTTACAAATGAATATGTCTGAATTTCGTTAGCACCAAGACCACACATCGCTTCTCTTGCCAAATCTTTTACATCTCTTTCATATGGCTGAGAAGCTTCATTATTTCCTTTAGGAATAGTTACAGGAAGCTTATCATATCCATAAAGTCTTGCAACCTCTTCGATTAAATCCTCTTCAATCTCAATATCCTGCCTTACAGTAGGAGGAGTTACATATAAATCATCTCCGTCTCCTGTGACTTTCATCTCTAAGCTTTCAAAATATTTAACCATCTGTTCTCTTGGTATTTCAACTCCAAGAACTTTATTGATTCTGCTTACTCTGCCATGAACCGTATTGTCTTCTTTCTCAGTATTATAGACATCTACTCGTCCGCCGACAACAGTTCCTGCACCTATCATCTCTATGAGGTAACATACTCTGTCTGCCGCATCCTGGCATATATTATAATCTATTCCTTTTTCATATCTGGAAGACGCCTCTGTCCTAAGTCCCAGCCTTTTAGCCGTGGTTCTCACGCTGTTTCCTAAGAAATTAGCCGATTCAATTATTATTGTATCAGTATCATTTTCAATTTCTGAGTTAAGTCCACCCATAACTCCCGCAACGGCAATAGACTTTTCTGCATCATGAATCATGAGCATTTTATCGTCCAATGTCCTTTCGCTGCCGTCAAGAGTAGTGAATTTTTCTCCTTCATAAGCTGTATCTACAACAATTTTACGTCCTGCAACACTATTTATATCAAATGCATGTATAGGCTGGCCGTATTCAAGCATTACAAAGTTAGTAACGTCTACTATATTATTGATAGGTCTCATGCCTGCATGTATGAGTCTTCTCTGAAGCCACCAAGGCGAATCCTGTACTTTGACATTTTTTACAATCCTAGCCACATATCTCTTGCAAAGATCCGACTTTACTTCTACGCTGACATAATCAGCGGCATTTCCCGTTTCATTTTTGCACTTAGTTTCAGGATGTTTGACTTTAGTGTCAAAAGTTGCTGCCGCTTCTCTTGCCATACCTACCATAGAAAGGCAGTCAGGTCTGTTTGGTGTAATCTCAAAGTCAATTATATAATCTTCAAGTTCGAGAGCTTTGGCAAAATCCATTCCTACAGGATATTCGCCATTTAATATCCATATTCCGTCTCTCTGATTTACAGGAACTACTTTATCTTGAAATCCCAATTCTCCAAAGGAACAAAGCATACCAAATGAATCAACGCCTCTTAGCTTACCTGCTTTAATCTTAACTCCTCCCTCTTTTTTTGGCTGTCCGTGTAGAGGTCCCGGTATTCTGCTGCCATCAAGAGCTACGGGAACATATGCTCCTTCAAATACGTTAGGAGCGCCTGTGACTATCTGCACAAGACTGCTGCCTCCTACTTCAAGCTGACATACTACCAGCTTATCGGCATCAGGATGTTTATCTATCTTTACTATCTTTCCTACTACTACATTTTCCATATCGCATCCAACGTGCTCCATGGTTTCAAGGTTAGAACCGGACATTATCATTCTGTCACAGAATTCTTTAGGGTAAACATTTACATCTGTATAATCTTTTAGCCATTCTAATGAAACTATCATAATTTTGGTACCTCCTACTTGAATTGCTCTATGAAACGCATGTCGTTTTCATAAAGCAGCCTGATATCATCAATTCCGTATTTAAGCATTGCGATTCTTTCTACTCCCATACCAAAAGCAAAGCCGGTATATTTTTCTGTATCTATGCCGCCTACTTTAAGTACGTTAGGATGTACCATGCCGCAGCCTAAAATTTCTATCCATCCGCTTCCCTTACAAACTCTGCATCCCTTGCCTCCGCACTTAAAGCAGGATACATCCATCTCTGCCGACGGCTCTGTAAATGGGAAATGGTGAGGTCTGAACTTAGTTCTCGTATTCGATCCAAACATCTGTTTAGCAAAACTATCAAGTACTCCCTTAAGGTCTGCCATGGTTATTCCCTCATCTACTACAAGGCCCTCTACTTGGTGGAACATAGGCGAATGGGTAGCATCAGGCGTATCACATCTGAAACATCTTCCAGGTGCAAATACCTTTATAGGAGGTTTTTGACTCAGCAGAGTTCTCACCTGCACTGATGAAGTCTGTGTCCTCAAAAGTACATTATCATTAATATAGAATGTATCTGATAAATCCCTTGAAGGATGATATGGTCCTGCATTAAGAGCATCAAAGTTATTAAATACCGTTTCTACTTCGGGACCTTCTGCAAGTGAAAATCCCATAGATTTAAAGACTTTTGCTATTTCTTCCATGGTTATGGTTATAGGGTGCTTTGTTCCAAGCTTATTAAATTTGCCGGGTTCAGTAACGTCAATAGCTTCCGCTCTAAACTTGGCATCCTTTGCCTTTTCCTTAATTTGTGAAACCGTATCAGCCAGCATTTTTTCTATCTCAGCTCTGACCTGATTTGCCGCCTGTCCCAGTTCTTTTCTTTCTTCAGGTGTAAGGCTTCCCATAGATCTAAGAATCTCGGTCAGCTGACCTTTTTTACCCAAAACTTTAATTCTGGTCTCTTCTGTGTCTTGCAACGACACTGCATTTCCAAGCTGCTTCTTGGATTCTTCTAAAATAGTCTTTAATCTTTCCTGCATTTTTTAACCTCTCGCTACTATAATAATTTATTATCTTATCAATCTTTATCTTTTCTCACTGCTTCGTACATAATTATAGCTGCCGCTACAGATGCATTTAGCGATTCTATATTACCGCACATTGGAATCTTAATCTTTAAATCCGCTGCGCTTATAAGCTCATCACATATGCCGTTGCCCTCATTGCCAACGATTAACGCGATATTGCTTTTTAAATCTTCTTCATAATAAAATGTATTCCCATCAAGGCACGAAGCTGCCAGTTTTTTACCTGCATCTTTTACAAGCCTAGCCAGCTCTTTTGGTGAATCTGCCGTCACTATCGGCATTCTAAAAAGCGAACCTGCCGCCGCTCTTGCCACCTTAGGAGAAAATACATCGCCGGTCCCTTTCATAGCTATAACAAGACTATATCCGGCAGCATCAGCAGTCCTTATTATCGTCCCTATATTACCCGGATCCTGCAGTCTATCTAAAACGACAAAATTCCCCGATGATTTACGTTTAAGAAAATCCTCCAGGGAAAGCTCCGGTTTTCTCACTGATGCAACAATTCCTTGACTCGTCTTTGTCTGCGCAATATCAGCAAACAGTTTTTTGTCTGTGATAAAGACTTTATCCAAATTCATATAAGGCTGAATTATTTGTTCTTCTCCCGACCTGACCAATATATGCTCAACATCAATTTTGTTTTTTAATGCTTCCTCGATCAGATTCTCTCCTTCAATCAGATAAAGTCCAAACCTATCTCTATATTTTTTAACAGTAAGCTTTTGAAAAAGCCTATAAATCTGATTATTTTTTGAAGTAATCTCTCTCATAACCAATATAAAATATCAACTTATTATTTATCACAAGAGCCGGTTTTAAACCGGCTCAAATATTATTGTTTAAGAAAATCCGGAATCTCGAACTTTGTAGTACCTTCTTGTTCATTGCTAAGAATGTCTTGTAAGGTACGCTCTGTACCGCTTAATCCCTCAACTCTTCCAAAAACCAGCTCGTCGTCATTTTGAATATTTGCCGGTGCATTTTCCTGTCTTTCTGCTGTTCCTGATAAGCCTTGCATGTTTTCCTTTGACTGCGCAGCTGTTTCAAGACCTTCATCAAATCCTGTTGCAATTACGGTAATTGCTATTTCATCTTCCATGTCTTCGTTAACTGCTGCACCAAATATCAAAATACAATCTCTATCCGCCTGTTCCTCAACCATTCCTGCTATCTCGCTGACTTCAAGCATACCAAGGTCATATCCGCCGGAAACATAAAGAAGTATAGCCTTGGCGCCTGCAATGCTTGTTTCTAAAAGCGGACTTTCCATAGCCGCCTTTACAGCATCCTGAGCACGTTTCTCTCCTGTGCCATAGCCTGTACCCATATGTGCCACACCTCTATCAGTCATAACTGACTTAACATCAGCAAAGTCAACGTTGATAAGTGCAAAATCAGAAATAAGATCTGATATACCCTGAACACCTTGTCTCAAAACATCATCCGCCATACGGAAAGCATCCAGCATTGATGTATTCCTTTCACAATTTGTAAGTAACTTGTCATTAGGAACTATTACAAGAGAATCCACATATCTCTTGAGAAATCCTATTCCCAGTTCAGCCTGTTTCTTTCTCTTAGCCCCTTCAAAAGAAAACGGCTTAGTAACAACTCCTACAGTCAGAATCCCCATGTCTCTGGCTGCCTTGGCAATTATAGGCGCTGCACCTGTTCCAGTGCCTCCTCCCATTCCTGCAGTAATAAATATCATATCAGCACCGTCCATAAGAGCGGTGATATCGTCCAATGTTTCTTCAGCAGCTTTTTGACCCACTTCAGGGTTAGCTCCTGCCCCTAAACCTCTTGTAAGCTTTTCACCTATCTGAATCTTTGTTTCTGCCAAGCATCTGCTTAAAGCTTGTCTATCTGTATTAACTGCTATAAAGTCAACGCCCTTAAGTCCGGCTTCAACCATGCGGTTAACCGCATTGCAGCCACCACCGCCAACACCTATGACTTTAATAACCGCAGCTTTTTCCATATCTGTCTCAATTTGCAGCATCGTAAATCCAACCTCCTAAGTATTTACCAATTATCTTCTCTATTGTACCATACATTCATCGATAATGCACCTTTTTTTAAGCATTTTTTCTGCTTTTTTCAAGCTATTTCAGGGCTGAAAGAAATGTAACTCTCGCCACTTACTTTAATGGTTCCTCTTTCTATTTTCATCTCAAAAAGTTCCCTTATAACTTTTTGCAATTCCTCATTTTCCATAGCCTCCATTATATCTGCCGGAGCCCCTTGACAGACAAGATAATCGAATATATAAGCTTTCACATCGGACTCAGAAATGACTATTTTCTTAAAATACATATCATACTGCTCCATGGTTTTCAATATTTCCATAACCTGTCTAAACTTCACTTTTTCTTCTATTTCAATGGTTTGACCAACCTCAAGCTTACTTATGGTAAGGCCTTGAACCAAAGGTATCTTAGGTTCAACACTGCTTTTTCTGAGAACACGGCTATTATTATCTATTATCGCATAATGATCCCCATATACTACTGCAGCGGTCTGCCTCCTCTCTGTTAACTCAATTTTAATTTTATCTGGCAGAATACGCTTAACCTTTACTTTCTCCATATAAGCATCTTTTTCCAGCCTGGACTTTATCTCCTTACATCCGCTGCCCCAAAATATATTGCCGCCTGTCTTACAGTTACCCATCGTAAGAATTTCGTCCTCAGAGTAATAAGAGTTCCCGCTAACTTCAAAAGAAGTTACATTAAAAAACGACGAAGATGCAAAAAAGTAAACGCCCGTACAAATTGCCGCAGTCAGCAGTAACTTTACCAATAAACTAACTTTTCTCTTTTTTCTCTTTTTATCTCTCTTCTCTCTTTTTTTCAATCATGCCACCTAATTCTTTTATCCCTTTTTCGAAGTCTTCATAGCCTCTTTGTATATGATATGTATCATTTACAACAGTTTTTCCCTCTGCAATGAGCCCTGCCAAAACTAAAGCGGCTCCTCCTCTTAAATCTCTTGCCCTTACTTCTTTGCCATGCAGATGGCTCACGCCTTTTATTATAGCATTTTTTCCGCAAATTTCAATATCTGCACCCATATTAAGCAAATCATTTTTATGGGTAAATCGACTTTCAAAAACTTCTTCTCTTATAGTCGTAAGTCCCTTTGCCACCGTAGACAATGTAAGCAACTGAGGCTGAAAATCAGTAGGGAATCCCGGATAAGGCTGGGTAATAATCATTCCCGGACTCTTAAGACCGGTACGTGACCAAATCTCTATGGTACTCTCATAAGTGCGTACTATCGCTCCCATACGTTCGAAGCATTTTAAAATCTCAGAAATATATTCCGCCCTTATATTCCTAAAAACAGCACGGCCTCCTGTTCCCAAAACCGCTGCCATATAAGTAGCCGCTTCAATTCTGTCCTCCAGGATAAAATACATTATTTCACCTGGCCTTTCGCAAAGCTGTGTTCCCCTAGCGCCCTTTATAAATATGGTATCTGTTCCTGCACCATACACCTGAAATCCACATGTTCGCAAAAATCCTTGTAAATCCTCTATTTCAGGTTCAACGGCACAGTTTTCAATTATAGTATCTCCCTTGCCTGCTAAAGCTGCCATCATAAGATTCTCAGTTGCCCCAACGCTTGGATACGGAAGTGTCACCTTGCCGCCTTGACATGAACCTTTGCAGCTGACCTCTTCATCTTTTACAGTTACCTCAAAGCCTAACTGTTCAAGTCCTGATATATGTATATCTATGGGACGCTTGCCTATATTGCATCCACCAGGTCTATATATTACAGCTTCACCGCTCCTTGCAAGCAAGCTACCCATCAAAAATACAGATGAACGCATTTCTGCCATCAATTCTTTGGGAACAGATGTCTTCGTTATGCCTCTGCTGTCCACAACTATGCAATCTTTCTCCCACCTGGTTTTTGCACCCATAGAATGTAATATTTCTTCCATTGCAAAAACATCACCTATTCTAGGACAGTCATATATTTCATAAACTGCTCCTCTGCATACTGTTGCCGCTAATATAGGAAGAGCTGAATTTTTAGCTCCTTTGACTCTATACTCTCCTCGCAGAGGAATGCCTCCTTCAATTTCATAGCTTTCCAACAAAAACACCTCCCAATTTTCTATTTTCATAGTATGCCTTAGGAGTGTTTTAGGTAACCTTACATCAAGTCCCTTTTTACCGTGCATTTACCTACTGATTTTATCTAAAAAATTAATGTCTTTATAAGACACCACTCTAATTATTTATAGTACATTTTATTTTACAGGGAAGCAGGCCAACCCCCCCCCCGAAATTTTATCTTTTTTCTAGTATTGCCCAGGGGTTGACCCCGAAAAGCTTTGCTTTTTCTTTAAATTTGCAGGGTAAGAAATCCGGTCAAATCGTCTTTTTCACCTGTCATATGACTCATACGGCACATATCTTAAAAGATTTTTAAATATCTAACCCTGCAAGATATGTTATTTGACCACATTTTTCGGGGTCTAACCCTGCGAATTGCTTAAAAATCTCAATTCCCCAGGGTTTTAAAAGAATTCGCTTCGATCCAATAAAAAAGCAGAGACTTTCTGTCTCTGCAAAATTCTCAAGTTAAAACCAGAACCTACCCTATTTTTTCTTATTACGATCAGCAATATAGTTAGAATAAACTTTATTGTATATTATATCAAGAGCTTTGTCAGGGGCACTTTCTCTGCTGGCTTTTGACATTCCCTTAAGTTTGTCAGGATTATTTCTGAGAGAAAGAACATCTTGCACCACATCCTCGATTACAAGATCTTTTTCTTCAATGAGAAGCGCACCTCCTCTATCAGCAACAGCTTTAGCGTTATAATATTGATGATTACCTGTTACATTAGGAGAAGGAACCAGTATCGCCGCCTTTCCGCATACGGTGGTTTCTGCTACAGACAAGGCTCCTGCACGGCTTATAACAAGGTCACATGCCATTAGATGAAGATCCATATTATCTATATAATCTTTGATTCGTATATTCTCTTTAACATTTATACTGCGTGATTTTATGTCTTTCATAATCTCATCATAGTAAAGCTTGCCTGTTCCCATGATCATGCTGACACCTGGATGTCCGTTAAAAAGTTCCAGCAATTCACATGCAACTCCGTTAATTTTGGCAGCTCCTAAACTGCCACCAAACGTAAATACCACAAAGTCGTCCTGAGGTATGCCAAGTCTTTCCCTGGCCTCACGTTTGCTCATAGTGAAAAAGCTTTTTCTTACAGGGTTTCCCGCTTCTATATGTTTATCAGGATATTTAAAATATTGACCTGCATCTGCAAATCCCAAAAATATGTTGTCTACATACTTTTCAAGAGTCCTGTTTGCTAGGCCGGGATAAGCATTCTGCTCATGAAGATACTTCCTGCACTTTATAAATCTTGATGCAAGTAAAACAGGAAAACATACATACCCTCCTGTTCCTATTATTGCATCCGGCTTAAACTGTCTAAGTACTTTTAATGACTGCCCAATTCCATGGGTTACTCTCGCTCCCGTCCATACAACTTGTTTAGGAGTAACATGGTCAAGCCATCTTGCGTCTACTAATTTAAGAGGATAGCCGCTTTTAGGCACTACATCTTTCTCAATGCCTTCCACATTTCCTATATAGAGTATCTCAGTCTCGGGATCCATCTCTTTGAACTTGTCTGCAATGGCCAAAGCCGGATATATATGTCCGCCTGTTCCGCCGCCTGTAACAATAAGTCTCATATTTTCACCTACAATTTCGCTGATTTTGAAATATTTACTAATATTCCCATCGCACCCATAAATATTAACAACGCATTTCCGCCGTAACTTACAAGAGGAAGAATTACTCCTGTAGGCGGGAACGAAGATGTAACTACTGCGATATTGATAACTACCTGTATACCTATCATTATGGTTATGCCTGATGCCATCATCATACCCATATAATCTGCTGCATTCATGGCCACATGGCAGCCTCTCCATATTAGAATCATATAAACTATTATAAGCCCCAATATACCAAAGAAACCAAGCTCCTCGCCTATTATGGCTAGAATAAAGTCATTCTGAGGCTCTGGCAAATATAGATTTTTTTGAATACTGTTGCCAAGTCCAAGTCCCGTAAGTCCTCCTGTACCCATGGCAAGCAATGACTGAACAACCTGCCATCCACTTCCAAGAGTATCTGCAAATGGATCAAGGAAGCTGGTAAAACGAGCAAATCTATATCCATCAGGATCAGTGAATATAAATGCAACTCCTGCAACTCCTGCTCCGCCTGCCAAAATCCCAAGGTGTGACCATTTGGCTCCGGATACAAGCAGCATTCCACCTGCAATGAATACAATTGTAAATGCTGTAGACATATTAGGCTGCAGCATTATCATTCCCGCATATATTCCTGTAAGCAGAACTACAGGTACTACGCCTTTCCAGAAATCAAATGCTCTCCTAGGATATTTATCAAAATATCCCGCTACAAATATGATAAGCCCAAGCTTTGCTATTTCTCCCGGCATGATAGTTATAGGACCAAATCCTATCCATCTTATTGCACCTCCCGCTTCTATTCCAAGAGGTGTAAACAACAAGCCCAGAAGTCCTATACATACGATAGGTATTACCTTAAACAGTCTGCCCCAAATGTGATAATCAATCTTTGACAGTACCCACATTCCTATAAATCCGGTAATCGCCCACATTCCTTGACGTTTCAAATAAACATAAGGATCTCCAACATCGCTTATGGACTTATAATAGCTGGCACTAAAAATCATGACTGTACCAAACATTACAAGTATAACAGTAAGCAGCACCAGTGATAAATCTCCCGTTCTTGCCTTTTTAACAGGCTTTGCATCCGTCGTAATTCTTTCTGATTCAGTTGTGCTAACTTTATGCTTTTTCATAGATAAAATACCTATACTCCCAATTTTGCAACCATCTCTTTAAAATGATTACCTCTCTGTTCAAAATTGTCATACATATCCCAGCTTGCACATGCCGGTGACAATAAGACTGTATCTCCCTCTTCAGCAACTTCAAAAGCCTTTTTCACACAATCACCCATATCCGAGCCATAAGTATAATCTTTAAATCCTGCTTTTTCAGCTGCTTCAGCTATCTTCGGACCATCCCTTCCTATAAGAACCATATGCTTGACGCTTCCTTTGAGATTTGAAGCAAGAGGCTTAAAATCTTGTGATTTTCCATCACCGCCTGCAATAAGTATTATATTTTTTTCTATAGCTCTTATAGCTGTCAACGCGGCATCTACATTAGTTCCCTTAGAATCATTATAAAATTTAACACCTTCCATACTGCCGCAATACTCTATTCTATGCTCTACTCCTGAGAAAGATTTCAAAACATTGCTTATTATAGAAGGCTCAATACCTGCATAATAGCATATTGCTGATGCAGCAAGGGCATTTTCCACATTGTGATTTCCTATTATCTTAAGATCTCTGCGATTTACAAGTTCTATAGTTTCGCCTTTGTCATTTACTATTACCAGATCGTCACCTTTTAAGAAAGCCCCTTTATCAAGTTCTTTTGACGATGAAAAATAAACCACTCTTGCTTTACAGCTTTCAGCAAGTTTACAGCAAGCTTCATCATCTGCATTTATTATGCAATATCCACTTTCATCTTGATTCTCAAAAACTTTTCCCTTTGCAAGTCCATAATTCTCCATAGTGTGATGTCTATTAAGATGATCAGGCGTCAAATTGAGGATAGCTGAAATCACAGGCTTAAAATATTTTGTAGTCTGTAGCTGAAAACTGCTGGTTTCAGTTATGAGCCAATCTTCTTCCACCGTGTCAAGAGCCTTTGATATAACTGCAACTCCAATATTTCCTACAACATGAGTCTTCTTACCTGACTTTTTGAAAATTTCACCTGTAAGTGTTGTAGTAGTAGTTTTTCCATTAGTGCCAGTTATGGCAACAAAGTGACCTCTCGCTATACGAAAAGCAATTTCCAGCTCTCCTATTATCTCTGCTCCCGATTTGGCAGCAACATCAACAAAAGGAAGCTCCGGATCTACCCCTGGGCTTAAAATAAGCATATCAAACTTATCCACATTTTCAGGTATCTCTCCAAGGCAAAATTCAACGCCTTTGCCTTGTAAAAATGTCACAAGCTGGCTATCTATCTCATTGACATTCTTTGAATCCTGTACAGTAACATTGGCTCCGAGCTTTACCATAGCTTGAACTGCCGCAATTCCTGACTTACCTAGGCCAACTACAAGTACTTTCTTGTTTTTAATATTATTAAGATTTATGTTTTCCATTGACTGCCACCTCGATTCCTAAAATAAAATCATATATTCATAAGTAGTATTGCAACTACACAGCAGACGAATGCCGCTGCCCAAAACATCAGAACCACCTTTTTTTCATTCATTCCGCAGAGTTCAAAATGATGATGAAGCGGCGCCATCTTAAAGATTCTCTTCTTAGTCTTCTTAAAATAAGTTACTTGTATTATTACGGAAAGAGCTTCTGCAACATATACTATTCCTGCAACTGCAAGCAAAAACTCTATTTTCATCATCAGAGCTCCGGCAGCAAGCACACCTCCGAGAGCCATAGAACCCGTATCACCCATGAATATTTTTGCAGGATTCTTGTTAAACATTAAAAATCCAAGGCATCCTCCCGCAACTGCGCCGAATACTATAGGAATGCTTAAATATCCAAAAGTACAGCCGGCTATAAGCACAAAGAAAGAGACCATCGCAGTTATGCCTGATGCCAATCCGTCAAGGCCATCCGTAAGATTGACAGAATTACTGAAAGCAATCATCACAAACATAACAAACGGTACATAAAATACTCCGATATCAAAAGTCACATTAAATACCGGTATCCAGATTTCTGTACCCTTTATCATATCCCCACCAGAGAAAAACATGGCAAATATGCCAAATGCAGCAGAGAAAACAAATTGCATCACAATTTTCTGCTTAGGACTGAGACCCAGATTATTCTTCTTTATGGCTTTTTCATAATCATCTATAAATCCTATAATCCCAAACAATACCATTGCAGCCAAGACTCCGATAACCTGAATGTTCAGTCTTCCTGCAAAAGCCGCTACAATCAAAGCGACTATACAAGTCGCTGATATTATAGCTGTACCTCCCATACTGGGCGTACCTGTCTTTTTTAAGTGTGACTTTGGACCTTCCTCTCTTACAAACTGCCTAAACTGTTTCTTTTCCATAAAAGGAATCAGCACTTTTGTAAAAAGTGCGCCTAATATCCATGCTGAGATTAGTGCTATAATAGGGAATATCAGTGGTTCCATTCTTTAATCTCCTTACTTTTTGTCCTTTAATATTTCTTCTACGATTTCCTCAAGTTCCATTCCTCGTGACGCTTTAACCAGCACCACATCACCGCTTTTAATCAGCTTATCTTTCACTTGGATAAAGTCCTTTTTATGTGAAAAATACATAACTTTGTCTTTATTCATAATTTCTGCGGCGCCTTCTGCATAATATCTGGCATCATCTCCGATCGCTATGAGCAAATCAACACTTTTTTCTGCTGCATATCTGCCTACCAAGCGATGTCCTTCTTCTGATTTATGGGCAAGCCCTATTATATCGCCTAAAATAGCAACTTTTCTCTTTCCGTCTGTAGATATCAACGTATTAATTGCAGATTTTATTGAATCTTCACAAGCATTGTACGTATCATCTATCACTTTAATATTATTATTCCGGCGTATATTCAGTCTTTTCCCTGTAAGCTGAGCATTTTTCAGACCTTCTATCGCCTCTTTTGGATCTACTCCCAAAAGTTCTCCTACTGCAATTGCAAGGGAAGCGTTTATTGCATTATGTCCTCCAGCTGTAGGAAGATTAACCTCATATTGTTTATCTTTGCGGCTCAAAGTGTATTTTATACCTCTGTCACCAAAATCACAAATATCTGAAACTTGATAGTCGCTGTCTTTTTCTGTATCAACTGTAATTAACTTATATTCACCTGCTACCTTTTCAGGTTTAAGCATAGAACATGAGCTGTTAACTACGAGAGTTGAATCTTTATCAAAAAACGAAGTAATCTCCATCTTAGCTTTCAATATATTTTCAAGATTACCCATGCTAAGCAAATTTACTGACGTTATATGAGTAATCACAGCTATATCAGGTCTCACTATGTCGGCTAAAAGCCTTATTTCACCATACGTATCCATAGCCATCTCAAGTACCGCAACTTCTGTATCAGTATCAAGCTCCAGGATAGACAAAGGCAGTCCTATGCCGCTGTTATAATTTTTTTTGTTTCTTCCTGTCTTGTACTTTGCCGATGCTACATAATATATCATATCTCTTGTACTGGTTTTGCCAACACTTCCTGTGACACCTATTTTTTTCTTCAAAGGCAGAGTCTTGATATAATATGCAGACAAAGCTTGGAGAGCTTTAACAGTATCTTCGACTAAGATTATATTAAGACCTTCCCTGCTGCCTTGCGGAACCTTCTCAAGATCAGATACCACAAAAGATTTGCAGCCCTTATCTATTACCTGTTTTATAAAGTCATGAGCGTCGTTTCTTGCTCCTATAGTAGGCCAAAAAATATCCCCGTCTTCTATATCTCTAGAATCTATAGAAAACCTCATAACCTTATAATCATCTGTTCCGCATATCAACTGACCGTTTGTAGCTTTTACAATTTCACCTATGGTAAATGTTTTCATTCACTTTCCTTTCTAAATGATAATAATTCTTCTCTGTCGTCAAAATGAATTATATTATCACCTATTATCTGATATGTTTCATGTCCCTTACCGGCTATTATTACAATGTCTCCTTCATGTGCGACTTTGATGGCCGTACCTATGGCCTCACGTCTGTCAGGAACGGTAAGTACTTTGTCAATATTCTTTATATTATCTTTAATATCTTCTATAATTACATTTGGATTTTCATTTCTGGGATTATCAGATGTGACTATTATAACATCCGAAAGTTCAGAGGCTGCCTTTCCCATCTCAACGCGTCTATTTTTATCTCTGTTTCCTCCGCATCCAAACACCACTATAAGTCTTGACGGTTTATATTTTTTTAAGTTAGACAAAAGACTTTCAAGCGCCTTTCCATTATGAGCATAATCTACCATCGCTGTAAAATCTTTTGATACATCAACGGTTTCAGCTCTTCCGGGTATTTTTATATTTTTTAACGTATTTTTTATTATATTCCATGGAACTCCCAGCATTCTTGTAACTGCAATTGCAGCAGTCCCATTATAAGAATTAAAATCTCCCGGGAGCTCTAAGGTTATGTCATGAATCAAACCATCTTCATATGGTTTTTTTGTTTCTAACTGATATTTTACTCCTAAGCAGCCGTTTTCACTCCATAATTCCATATCTTTTATGATAAAATCTGCTCTTTTATCTTTTCCATAGAATACGGTTCTTTCAACGCTGGAATCCTCAAGCATGAATTTATATTCCTCGTCGTCTAAATTCATAACTGCTCTTTTGCATTGTTTAAATAAACAGCTTTTCCAGTACTTATATTCTTCATAATTTTTATGTTCACCTTCTCCTATATGATCAGGGCTCATATTAGTAAAAACGCCTATATCAAAATTCACAAAATCAGTTCTTTCTTGCATCAAACCTTGTGATGAAACTTCTATGACCGCAGCTTTGCATCCTGCATCCTTCATGGATTTTAACATCTTTTGTATGTCTACAGATTGAGGTGTAGTGTTCTTAGCTTCCTCCAAATTCCCCGAATATCCTGTAAACATAGTACCTATTATGCCTGTATTAATGCCGGCTTCTTCTAATATTCTCCATATCATATAAGATGTGCTGCTCTTGCCTTTAGTTCCTGTAATTCCTATAGTAAACAAATCTTTTGACGGGTTTTGGAAAAACTTGGCTGCCATTTGAGCCATGCTTCTTCGCACGTCTTTTACTTTTATAAAAGCGACATCTTTTTGATAGTCATTTTGCACAGCTTTAGTATCATATTCTTCAGACACTACTATTGCTTTACAGCCTTTTGATATGACATCTGATATATATTTTTCTCCATCTGTATTGCGTCCTTCTATAGCGAAAAAAACGCTTTTAGATTTTGCATCATCTGAATGGTATACAAGTGATTCTATTTCTTTATCCTTTGTTTCTCCAATTGATTGATAATCCATAGAGTTTAACAAAGTCGTAAGATTCATGCTTGCTCCTAAGATTTATTTAATTATTTATTATATGCGTATACATCACTGCCCACTTTAACTTTTGTTCCTGCCGCAGGGTATTGGGCGCTTACTATATAATTTTCACCTGCGCCTTCAGGAGATTTGCAGTTAAGGTTTTTACCTGCAAGTATTCCTGCTGCCTCACTATATTCGTGACCCACTATGTTAGGAACAGTAGTATATTTACTCTCCATCATAGCTTTTTCTTCGTCAGTATACTGAGGTTCCACATTCATATATCTAAGTGTATCTGTAAGTATGCTTTTAGCTATAGGACACGCTACAAGTGATCCATAGTACGATCCCTTCGGGCTGTCTACTACTACCAGTATTGCAACTTTAGGATCATCCATAGGTGCCATACCTATGAACGAACTGTAATAATTCTTTCCGTATTTTCCATCTTCTACTTTATTGGCTGTACCTGTTTTTCCTCCTACACGATATCCTGCAAGTTTTGCACCGCCAGCTCCCCCGTCAGTAACAGCATACTCCATCATTTCTCTCATTTCTTTAGCTGTATCAGAAGAAATTACTCTTCGCACCTCTGTCTTATCATATTTTTTTACTACCTTGCCATTTTCATCCGTCAAAGCTTTTATATAGTGTGGCTGAAGTAAAACCCCATCATTTCCTATGGAACATACTGCTGTCAAAAGTTGTATAGGTGTAACGGATATACTCTGTCCATAGCCTATGGTAGCAAGTTCAACAGGGCCCACATCTTCCAAAGCGTAAGTTATAGAGCTGGTCTCTCCTGGATAATCGACACCTGTTTTAGAAGTTATTCCATATAAATCAAGGTATTTATAAAAATTCTCTTTGCCAAGTTTAGCCGCTACCTGTGCATGCACAGGATTACAAGAGTTTGCTATAGCCTGTTTGATAGTTTGCGTACCGTGATCTCTGGTGCTCCAGCAGTGCAAAGTAACACCTGCAACATTTATCTTAGTATTACAGTTAAAAGTATCTGTTGTGGTTATAGCTCCTTCTTCAAGTGCAGAAGACGATGTTATAAGCTTAAACGTAGATCCCGGTTCGTATGTATCGCTGACTACAGGATTTCTCCAAAGCTTGAAAAGATAATTCGTCTGGTCTTTTTCGGAAAGCTTTTCAAATTTTTTAGCTTCTTCTTTATCATCAGGTTCTGTTGCATTGTTTGGATCAAATCCCGGTGTAATGGCACTTGCCAAAATTTCTCCTGTCTCAGGATCCATAACAAGACACATAATCCTGTCAGCTCCGGTCTTTTCCATACCTTCTTCAAGGGCCTTTTCAGCATAATATTGAATTGCCTCATCGATACTAAGTACTACATTGAGACCATTTTGTGCCTCATGGTATTCCTCTGAGCCATCAACTAATTGATTACCTGTAACATCAGTATTTTTAACCCATCTACCGGCAACTCCGCTGAGATATTGATCGTACTCAAGCTCTATACCTGTTCGTCCTGTTCCGTCATCTGTCACACTTCCGAGAAGCTGAGATGCAAAATTGCCAAGCGGATAATGCCTTTTTGTATCTTCGGAAAGCTCAAGACCACTTATTCCAAGTTCTCTTATCTTATCTGCCTGAGTCTTTTCAAGTTCTTTCGCGACCTTAACAAGAGCTTGCTTCTTAGTCAACCTTTCCTTGATCTTATTTGGTTTCATTTCAACTATAGCCGATAAATCATCTGCAAGCTTATTGATTTTTTCTTCATCCAAATTTTCTGCAAGCTGAGCAGGTCTTACCCAAAGGGAATAACAAGTAAGACTTGTTGCAAGTTCTTTGCCGTTTCTGTCATATATTATACCTCTTTTAGCTGCAATAGGTATATCACTGGTCTGCTGCTGTATGGCCTTTTCTGTAAGTTCATCAGCTTGAACAACCTGAATCCATGCCACTCTAAAAATCAATAGCAACATAAGCACTGCTATAACCAAAAAACCTATCGCAATTCTTCTTTTGTTTTTTACACTAACTGACGTTCTTGCCATATCTTTTAAGCTCCTAATAAAAATATATAAAGCCAGACATATTCTTTATATTAAGTTGTCTGGCTTTCTTATCTATGAAATTATCTTTTTATATTTATACTGTATTGAAAATCGAATTATTCATATGCCTTTTGTTTTATCAAATCTGCCAAGCTTCCCTCGCCAGATTCCAGTGAGGAAACATGTATACATTGATCTCCTTTTGGATAAATCATTCCAAGTTCCTCTGTAGCATACTGCTCAAGGTTACCTATTCCGGTTTCCCTCTCTATCTTCATATTCAATACATTTATATCATTTTCAAGTATATTGTTTTGATTCCTGAGCTGATTGATATTGTACTGATATTTTGCAGCTTGTGCATTGACCACAACCATACCTATAAACAATGCTCCTATGAGAACCACTGCCATTATGAGGATACGCAAATTGGCAGGAGTCAGTATTACTTCCTGTTCCTGCTTAGGCTTATTATTTACTTCAGGTCTCTGCCTTGTACGTCTTACTCTCTCAGGCCTTACTTCAGGCGCAAAGCCATATTGATATTCAGACGTATAGGCTCTTCTCGCTGTAGCCATCTTATCCCTCTTATAAATTAATCACTTGTTTAAATGTTTCCTCTAGATTTTTTCTATAATGCGCAGCTTGGCGCTTCTTGATCTAGGGTTGTCCTCTTTTTCTTGTTCAACAGGCTGAATAGGTTTGCCTGTAATTTTTTTAACATCTGCTCTTTTTCCGCACACACACACAGGAAATTCTTTAGGACATGTGCAAGGATTAGCTCTCTTATTAAATATATCTTTAACTATCCTATCCTCCAGCGAATGGAAAGTTATTATACACAACCTGCCATTAACATTGAGTACGTCACAGAACTCTTCTACAGCTTTTTCAAGCTGTGAAAGCTCATCGTTCACTTCAATTCTTATAGCTTGAAACGTCCTTTTTGCCGGATGTGGTCCCGTTCTCCTGGCTGATGCCGGAATTGCCGCCTTTATCACATCTACTAATTCAAAGGTAGTCTCTATAGGCTTGTCCTTTCGAGCTTTAACTATAAAATCAGCAATTCTTGACGCCCATCTTTCTTCGCCGTATTTTGAAATTATATTTGTAAGGTGGTTTTTATCATATTCATTAACTACATCAAAAGCAGTAAAACTATCTTCTTGGCTCATCCTCATATCGAGCGTAGCCTGATTCATATATGAAAATCCTCTTTCAGGATTATCAAGCTGGAATGATGAAACACCTAGATCAAGAAGCGCTCCGTCTATTTTATCTATGCCAACCTGGTGTAAAATATCTTTTATATCTGAATAATTGCTCTGAACAAACAGTTTGCGGCAATTAAATTTTTCAAGTCTTTTTGAGGCCGCCGCAAGAGCATCTTTATCTCTATCTATACCAATAAGCGTTCCGTTTTCATTCAAAGCACTGCAAATACCTGTACTATGGCCTCCCCCACCAAGGGTTCCGTCCACATATACTCCATCAGGCTTTATCTCAAGACCTTTAATGCATTGGTCAAACAGCACGGGTTCATGTTTAAAATCCATAACTGATGCCTCCTGCTAGAAGTTGTACTCTGCCAAAGCGTTGGCAAAATCATCTGCATCCATTTTATTTTCATTGTCTGGAGCATCCCATACATCTTTGCTCCAAACTTCTATTTTAGACATAGCGCCCATAGTCACCAATTCTTTTTCAATCTTGGCATAATTTTTAAGTTCTTGCGGAATTACAATTCTTCCTTGTTTATCAAATTCACATTCAGCAGCATTTGCACAAAAATGTCTGATAAATGCTCTTACCTTAGGATCAGACTCTGGAAGCTTTGATATTTTATCCATCTGTTTATCCCAGGCTTCTGTTGTATAAATATAGAGACAATGATCCAGTCCCTTAGTAAGGATACATCTGCTGCCAAGACCCGCCCTTAGTTTAGAAGGAACAATCATCCTGTTTTTTTCATCTATGGAATTGTATGTTGTTCCCATGAACATTTTGGATGTTCCTCCTTCCTTTAGACACGTCTCCACAATAATTATTTTTATTATCTACCACTATACACCACTTTATTACACTTAGCAATAGTTTTTATCTATTTTTGATATTTTTTCACCACCAATTTAAGGAAAGCATATACTATATCATCTCAGTTTATTTATAAAGAGAGGATTGTTAAAAATGAATTGTTTACAAAATAATTGTTCATGTGCAAATCAAAGAGGCAACCTCGTTTATCTTAATAAAGTATTTTATGATGGACAGGAAAACGCCTCACCTATAATGACTGCACTGACTACTACACCAGCTACATTTACTCAACAGCTCAGTATAGGAGGCAGTGTATGTAATAATAACTGTGGCTGCGGTTGTCATGACAACTGTGGCTGCGGTTGTAACAATAATTGTGGCTGCAATAATAACTGCGGCTGCGGTTGTAACTGCTGCTGTTGCTGTAATGACTGCTGCAACATTACCGTTACTGCAGCTACGACATTTGATGTAACTAATGCTTATGTTGTAACTCACTCCTTTGATCTGACAGAACCTACCCTTCCGGCTGATCTTGCCGTAACTGTGGATGGAACTGCAATCACAGGAATTACTGCATCAGGTGGTCAATATGTAGGAGACATCAGCGGTATAATGCCTGAAATAACAAAGTGTGCTTGTTCTTCATCATGTTTAAATAACTGTCCGGGTAACTTTGTTATGGCTTCTGCTGCTGGTCCTTGGAGTCTGGTTGCCACTATCGTTTTAGAGGGTACAGTTTACGACGGCGGTTCTGCCTGTCAATTTAGATTATGCTATTCAACGGTAGATGGTACCCCATTTGCTGTTACAGGAGCTTCCGCATTTGCACTTTGCGGAGTAGAAATTCCTTGTCAAATCAACGGAGTATCGCCTTCTCTCCTTCTTGATTTTGATGCATGTGCTTCCATATTAAATCCTACTTTGACTGCGGCCGCCGACGGCACAATAACTCTAACAGGTTCACTCGTAGTTACTCCTCAGCTTCGTCTCAGAGTAACAAGATTATCACTGTTTAACCTTGATGCTAAGGAAATAAATCTTCCTTGTGATGACGTAGGTCAGTGCAGCGCTTGCAACCCGGCAGAAAGACCATGCTTAGGCAAAGTAGATAACTGCTGCTGTGGTCATGATACGCCAAACAGAGTGGGAGAACTTCTTACCATGACTGGAAACGACAACTGTGGATGTGGTTGCAATGACAACTGCGGATGCGGATGTAACAACGACTGCGGTTGCGGATGTCACGACAACTGTGGCTGTGGATGTAACGATGGATGCGGATGCAATGACAACTGCGGATGCGGATGTAACGACGGATGTGGTTGCGGACGTAATAACGACTGCGGTTGCGGATGTCACGATGGATGTGGTTGCGGACGTAACAACGACTGCGGTTGCGGATGTCACGACAACTGTGGCTGTGGATGTAACGATGGATGCGGTTGCAATGACAACTGCGGATGCAATGATGGATACGAATGCGGACGTAATAACGACTGCGGTTGCGGATGTCACGACAACTGTGGTTGCAACAATAACGCAAGACAAACAAATACCTTTAGTATCGCATGTCAATGTTGCGACACCAATGGATACAGTTTTTAAATAAAAACAAACCCCGCATACGCGGGGTTACATATTTGTCAAAGAGGCTGCCGTTAGCAGCCTCTTTGACATTTTATGATTAAACACAATAAAAAAGTCAACAAATCTTCCATATTGTTGACAAAATATAATGAAATCTTCCACCTTTTTCAACATATCGCTTATCATAATACAAAAATTGTATCAAAAAACACGTTTTGTTGACTTTTTACAAAAAATTTTAAAAATTTTTCAATCAAGTGCTTTAAAAACAAACTTTCGACTACTAAAAAACCAAACCCTGTTAACACAGGATTTGGTCTTAATCTCAAACTCTATACTTTTTAATATTTATTTTTTTTACCTAATCTGCTCTTATACTTGTTCTTTCTATGACTAAATATAGTTGTCTCTTTATTTTTTCGCTTTTTAACTGAATCTCGGATGGCTAAAACAATAAGCAGCAGTAAGACCACTACTATAGCCATCGCAATAAGCTCGTTTACATGAACTACTCCATCATGTACTATGTTTAATTTTTCTTCTAAAAACTGCTTCATAAGCTTGACCTCTTGCTACATTATTGTCAATTTTATCATATTTTATAAAAAAAGCAAAGTATCATTGTAATTTTTTCACTTTTTGGACGACCTTTACTCTTTTTTTAACGATTATAAGTATGTTATACTTTATATAAGTGAAAACGAGGAGGCAGCTAATGGAATCTTTTGTGAAATTTGAAAATGTAAAAAAAGTCTATCATATGGGAGAGGTTGATATTGAGGCACTTAGAGATGCTACCTTTGAAATAAACAAAGGTGAAATATGCGTAATAGTTGGACCTTCAGGCGCAGGAAAAACAACACTTCTTAATATACTTGGAGGTATGGATACTCTTACATCAGGTAAAGTATGGCTCGACGACAATGAAATATCCAGCTACACTCAAAAACAGCTTACTTCTTACAGAAGGTACGACATAGGCTTTGTATTCCAATTTTACAACTTGGTTCAAAACCTCACTGCTGTTGAAAATGTATCTTTGGCTACTCAGATATGTAAAACTCCTATGGATTCCAAGGAAGCCCTAAAGCAAGTAGGCCTTGAACATAGGTTGAACAACTTTCCTTCTCAACTTTCAGGCGGAGAACAGCAAAGGGTTGCTATAGCCAGAGCCCTGGCCAAAAATCCTAAATTACTTCTTTGCGACGAACCTACAGGAGCTCTGGACTATAACACAGGCAAAGCAATTCTAAAGCTTCTTCAAGATACAGCACGTCAAACAAACATGACAGTAATAATAATAACTCACAATCTTGCTATTGCACCTATGGCTGATAGAATCATTCATGTAAAAAACGGTACTGTTGATTCAGTAGAAATAAATAAGACACCTCTTCCTATAGATCAAATTGAATGGTAAAGGGAGGCAGGGTCAATGAAAAACACAATGATTAAATCCACCTTTAGAGAAATAAAAGGCAGTTTTGGCAGATGGTTTGCCATTTTAGCCATCGTAGCTTTGGGAGTAGGCTTTTTTTCAGGCCTGAAAGTCTGCAAAGCTGCTTTCCTTGAGACAGGTAACACCTATCTTGCTGAACACAATTTATTTGATTTCCAGCTGATGTCAACTCTTGGTCTGGAATCCGAAGACGTATCAGAAATCCAAAAGGTAAACAATGTAAAGACAGCTGAGGGCTCATATTCGGCAGATTTGCTGGTAAGCATAGACGAAGAAAATTCCGGCGAAATCGTATCGAAATTCCATACCATATCTAAAAACATCAATACACCCTCTTTAAAGTCCGGTAAAATGCCTGTTTCAGCTGATGAATGTCTCGCAGACGCTCAATATTTTACTAAAGAAGATATAGGTAAAAAAATCAAAATCAGCTCTTCTAATAAAAAAGAAGCTTCAGATATGCTTGTCTATGACACATACACTATAACCGGTATTGCAGACAGCCCCCTGTATATGAATTTTGAGCGTGGTTCTTCCTCAATAGGGAACGGCAAAATAGACTGTTTTTTGCTCATTCCTGAAAACGGATGGGATTCTGAAATCTACACAGAAATATATGTAAAGCTTAACACTTCTGCATTTATATTCAGTGATGAATATAAGGAATCCTGTGAAGACAGTAAATTACCGTTAGAAGAAGCATTGGCAAAATGCTCCGAAAGAAGATATAACAAGATAATAGATGAAGCTCAATCAGAAGTTGATGAAGCAGCATTAAAACTTAAAAACTCCGAATCAGATCTTGCAAAAGCAGAAAAAAACCTCATTGATTCTAAAACAAAATTAGAAAACACAAGAAAAGAGCTCTCAGACGCACAGGCAAAAATTGATCAAGGGTTTAAAGATTACGAAATAGGCGTCAGTCAATACGAATCAAAAAAAGCGGAGGTCTACAGCCAGCTTGAAACTGCCTATCAACTACAACTAATAACTCCTGAACAATATGAATATCAAAAAAGACAGGCTGATGCTGAGTTTGAAACAGCATGGCAAGAACTTGAACGTTCCAAAATCCAGCTAACAACAAGCCAAGCAGATATAAACTCAGGTTTAAAACAAGTTGAAGACGGAGAAGTAAAGCTTCAGAACGGCTATATAGAGGTTGAAAAAGGCCGTACAGAAATAGAAAAAGCAAAAACAAAACTCAACGATGCTCAAATCGAAATAGACAAAATAGAGCATCCGGATGACTATGTTCTTGACAGGAATACCAATATAGGATATGTGTGTTTTGAAAACGATACCAGCATTGTAGAAGGAATCGCCAAAGTGTTTCCTGTATTTTTCTTCTTAGTTGCCGCTTTAGTATGCATGACCACCATGAGCCGCATGATAGATGAACAACGTACGCAAATAGGCGTGCTTAAAGCTCTCGGATACAGCAGAAGCCAAATTCTTTCAAAATATATATTTTACTCATCAAGCTCAGCGATAATAGGCGGTATAGGCGGCTTTTTCGGAGGAACATACTTATTCACATATGTCATATGGGAAGCTTATGGTATGTTATACGGTTTTTCTGACGTAATATTTGTATTTGATTGGCTTACAGGAGGGCTTGCACTGTTAGCAGCCATACTTTGTGCAGTGGGTACCACCATTTATTCATGTTATCACGAACTTTCACAAGTTCCGGCAGAGCTTATAAGACCAAAGGCTCCGGCTGCCGGAAAAAGGATTTTTCTTGAAAGATTGCCTTTCATTTGGGATAAATTGAAATTTTTGCATAAGGTATCTGCAAGAAATATTTTTAGATATAAGAAAAGATTTTTTATGATGGTCATTGGCATATGCGGCTGCACTGCATTGCTTGTCACAGGCCTTGGCGTTAAAGATTCCATAGAAAATGTTGTATCAATTCAATACGACGAAATATATCATGTAGACTACTCTGTCACATTTAACAAATCAATGTCGTCTCAAGATATAAAAGAATTTGAAGAAGAAAACAAAGATATAATAGACTCAGCATTATTCTTATATACAGGCACCGTAGACGCCCGTAGCAATGGCACAATTAAATCCGTAAACCTTGTCGTATGTGATAAAGACAATGATATATCAGATTTTATTGATTTTCATAATGATGAAGGAAAACTTGAATATCCAAAAAAAGGTGAAGGCATTATAAACACAAATCTGGCTGAAACCTTAAATATAAAGCCAGGTGATTCACTATCTGTTTATGACAGCAATCAAAAAGAAATAACTGTCAAAATAACAGGTCTCTGTGATAATTATGTCTATAACTATCTATATATAAACGATGAAACATACAATGATATATACGGATACACGGAAATTAACTCTGCCTATGTTCTGGCAGACTATGGCAAATCAGAACAGCCAGGCACTGCCCACGAAATAGGTTCAAAACTCATGGATGCAAAACATGTGTCCTCGGTATCTGTAACTCAAGATTTTAAAGACCGCATAGATAATATGATGACAAGTCTTGACTATATAGTGGCTCTCATAGTATTATGCGCCGGTGCTCTTGCTTTCATAGTTTTATATAACCTGACCAATATAAATATTACTGAAAGAATCAGAGAAATCGCTACAATCAAAGTTCTTGGATTTTATCCTTCGGAGACATCTTCATACGTTTTCCGTGAAAACATCGTTCTAACAGCTATTTCTGCCCTTGTAGGGCTACCTCTGGGCACTGCCCTTCATGCTTTTGTGATGAGCAGAGTCAAAATAGATTTGCTCAGTTTTGATGTTCATATTGAACCTTCAAGCTATATAATCGGTGTTTTAGGCACATTTGCGTTCGCCGCAATTGTAAACTTTGTCATGTACTACAAGATAAATAAAATCAGCATGACGGAATCTCTTAAATCAATAGAATAATCACAAATAAAATAGATTTAATATAAATTTAATCTTTGCCTGTTATCCTTAGATAAAAGGAGGTGCATACAATGCGTATTTTACTGGCAGAAGATGAACATGATCTCAATAACATTATAACAAAAAAACTCACTTCTGACGGATATAGTGTAGACAGTTGTTTCAATGGTGAGGAGGCCTTGGATTTTCTCTTTACTGCAGACTATGATGCTGTAATTCTAGATGTAATGATGCCAAAAATAGACGGATTTGAAGTTTTGCGCCAGCTGCGGCAATCCGGAAAAGATTTTCCTGTAATATTTCTTACAGCACGAGATTCGGTAACCGATCGAGTGAAAGGTCTTGATAGCGGTGCTAACGATTATCTTATTAAGCCTTTTTCTTTTGATGAGTTAACAGCACGATTACGTGCAATAACACGTAATACGTTTAAAATAACAAACAGTATATTATCTATAGCTGATTTAACAATGGACTGTGCTGCCCATACTGTACAGCGTGGCAGTCAAATTATTAAACTGTCTGCCAAAGAATATGCAATTTTGGAATATCTAATGCACAACAAAGGTATTGTCTTATCCAGAGAAAAAATAGAAAATCATATATGGAATTTTGAATACGAAGGCGGCACTAATGTTGTCGATGTATATATTAGATATCTGAGAAAAAAAATTGATGACAACTATGATAATAAACTTATACATACTATAAGGGGTTGTGGATACGTACTTCGGGAGAATATATGAAAAAAGGATTATCTGTTCGCACGAAAATCACCCTTTGGTTTTCAGCTGCACTGTCTATTATGGTAGTACTGACATTTTTGGTTATTCTATATGTAAGCAGCACGGTCGTACATCGAATGGTAAGTGATAATTTAATAAAACTTGTAGAAGATAATGTTGATGAGGTGGAATATTTCAATACAATCGATGAAGTTATGAATGACGACGACACCGACCTATATATACCTTATAATGAAGGGGCTCTAGAAATAGACGATGATTTTTTAGATGAAGTAAATGGAATTGCTACAGCACTTTATACTGATAAAGGAGAGCTTCTCTATGGAAAAAGCCCGGTCCCTGCCCTATCTTCCTATATGCAATTAACAGACGGACATCTTCAGTCGATATCTGTAAAAGGAATAGAATACTTTGTTTTTGACCGAAAACTTACAAATAAAGGTCTTGATGGATTATGGCTGCGTGGGACAGTTCCTAAGCATCAAGAAGATGACAAGCTATCTTCTGTTGCAGTTCTTTCTTTAATTGGAATGCCTCTATTATTAATTTTTGCTGTTTTAGGAGGATATATAATTGCTGGTCGTGTTTTAAGACCTATCAAATATATTACTGAAACAGCCACAAAAATTTACAGCGGGCGAGACCTAAAAAAACGAATTGCTATAGAATCTGGAAATGATGAACTCCACATGCTGGCCAACACATTTGATGAAATGTTTGACAGACTTGAACAGTCCTTTGAAACAGAAGCACAGTTTACTTCGGATGTCTCCCATGAACTGCGTACCCCTATAAGTGTTATACGAGCTCAGTGTGAATATACGTTAGACGGAAACAAAAGTTTAGAAGAATATAAGGAAGCACTGGGAGTAATTTCACGCCAAAGTAAAAAAATGTCCAAGATAATAGAAGATATGCTGAATTTTACTCGCCTTGAAACAAAGGCTGAATTTTACCAAATAGAACCATTAAACTTTTCCACTCTTACTGCGTCAATATGCGAAGATCTTGCAATGCTCCATGAAAAGAACATTACACTTATCTGTGAAGTAGAAAACGATATCATTGTCAACGGTAATCAAGAATTGCTAAGTCGCTTAATTATCAATCTTATAAGCAACGCTTATAGATATGGCAATGAAAATGGACATATAAATGTAAAACTCAAGCGACATGATAAAATGGCATTGCTTATTGTATCTGATGATGGAATTGGGATGACACAGGAGCAGATAGATAAGATATTTAATCGCTTTTATCAAGCAGATTCTTCACGTAATATCCAAGGAACTGGTCTTGGACTATCAATGGCAAAAGAAATTGCCCAATTACACAAAAGTAATATCACAGTCGAAAGTGAGCTTGGTAAAGGGAGCAAATTTATTTTTAAAATTCATGAAAAAATTTAATGCTTTAATATTCCTTTCATCTTTGTATCTTATAATAAAAATACACTAGGTGAAAGGAGTATTTTTTATGAAACTGAAATCTTTATTTTCGACACCAAAAAAAACAATATTAACTATTGTCTGCATTACTGCCGGTTTAGCAGTTGCCGGAACAATGACTACGTTTGCGGCAGAAGAAATAGCTAAAAGCAATTCTATAGGAACAGTTTCTGCTCAGGAAAAAGCTTTGTCCGATGCTGGCGTATCCAAAGAAAATGCTACATTTACTACTACAGAATTTGAGTTTGAAAAAGGAAGTTTTGTATATGAGGTAGAATTTACATCTGACGGCATTGAATATGATTATATAATCAAAGCATCTAACGGAACTGTTCTTTCACGTAAAGCAACAATTGTGAACAATTATATCTCACAAGAAAATACGCAAAGTCAACCTTCAGCATCAACACAGACAGATAAATATATTGGCATAGATGCTGCAAAATCCAAAGCGCTTGATGATGCTAAAGTAAAAACTAGTAATGCAACATTTACAGAACAAAAATTAGATACCGATGACGGTATAGCTGTATATGAAATCGATTTTTATACCGCTGACAACGAATATGATTATGAGATTAATGCAAACACTGGAGCTATTCATGAGAAGCGCATAGAACCCCTGCAAGCTTCTCAGCATCCTCAGAAAGAAAACAACAACTCATATATCAACATTGAAAAAGCAAAGAGTCTCGCACTGAGCCATGCGGGTTTTTCAGCTAACGAGGTATATTTATCAAAGGCTAAGTTTGAAAACGATGATGATATAATGGTATATGAAATAGAGTTCATTAAAGATAATATAGAATATGAATATACTATCCATGCAGTATCAGGAAAAATTCTTGAATTTGATTATGAATATGATGATTAAATAAAAACAGCAAATAATCGATATTCAATAAGGGATGTGATATATCACATCCCTTATTTTGTTAATAACTTTTTTTCATAGCCTTTTTTAACGTTAACCCTTAATAGGTACAACTCCTATTTCAGCTTCTATATTAACTTCTCCATTGGCTTTAATAGTTTTGAATATATATTTATCATTATCTTCTTTAACCCTCATTATGGCCAATCTATCACCCAGCGGAGCTTCCTTTGAATAATGAGTGCGTACCGTTTCCACCCTGTGAGTTCCATCAGCAAGCTCAGGAATATAGTTGCACAACATGTCCAAATAATAAGTGTTATTCATATGTTTATTGGAATCAAGATTGCTGTACATTACTTCAAATTCTGCTACTTTCTCAAATAGCATGTCTTTAGAAATTCTAAATTTCTCAGGTATTAGTTCCCTGTACTCTCCCATATAATAATTAGAAAAATCTATTTCCTCAACCTTAAGTATACGTCTCGTCTCAAACTCTACGAGAACCCATTGACTTGAAATTTCGGCAACTATCTTATCATCTCTAATCATCTGATACATTCTCAGAAAAGTAGCCCTGCTGCTTTCACAAGGCCAAGAACTCACCGTAGTATTTTCGCCCGTATAAACCTCATCATATATCTTCATATCAAGGCGGCTGAGCATAAGGGCTTTGCCATCTTCAAGTATATCTTCATATGAAGGTTTTTGAGCCGCCATCTGCTTGCGTCCTGCTTCCTGCAAAGCCTGCAACGCCCCAGACGGCTTTAAAATCTTGTTGCTGTCACAGCAATATGTATTGAGTTCAAAATCACAAATATATTTATTTTTCATTTTAATCTCCTTTGCTCTAACATTTTTTTATTTTTAATGTTCTCAAATATTCCTTTTGCTCTGATGTAATTCTATAACTTTCTATTGCTTTTTGAATAGCTTTGTTATGTACCCATGTACCTAGTATCTTTTCTTCAAATACTTTTATGGTATCTTCATACTGTTTAATCAAAGCAAAACTATAGTACCACGCTATAGCCATGTTGATATAATACTCCTCAGTATTTATTTTTGCAAGGATATAAAGGTCGCAGGCATCAAACTCATCTTCAAGCAGATATCCGAGCATTGTAACTATGGCAAATCTCACTCTATATGTTTCGCTGCTGTAAAGCCAAGGCATCACATGCGCCCTAATAAGGTTTAAATCTTTCTTAAATATCTTTGGCGGAAGAGTGTCACAAGTTGCCCAATTATCCACATAAGGCAAAAATTCATCTATCATTTTTAGAGCTTCGCAGGGCGTTTTTGCAATCAAACCTATAAACGCACCGTGAAGGTTATTTTCTTCATAGTAACGATGCGGAAGCTTGTGCATAAACTCTAATACCATATCTTTGTCTTCTTTAAGTAAATTTTTAGCAAGTTTTTTTATATCAGGGCTTCTCACCCCTATAACAAGCTCTTTATCTATGCCAGGCATAAGTTTGCTGTGAAAGTCCCTGTATTTTAAATCTTGCAGTTCCATTAGACGTTTTGTTATCTGTTCCATATTTTATTCCTTTGTAAAAACTCAATTAACAGGCCCGGCATAGCCGGACCCTATAATCTAAATTAATAATTTTCTTCTTTAACCTGGAAGAAAGACTGAAGATGTTCGCATACTGGACAAATCTGCGGCGCACTCTTGCCAAAATGAAGATGTCCGCAGTTGCGGCATTCCCACATAACCTCTCCGTCTTTGTTAAACACCTTGCCGGCTCTCACATTTTCCAAAAGCTTCTGATATCTTTCCTCATGAGACTTTTCTACCGCTCCGACCATTCTGAACTTAGCTGCCAATTCAGTAAATCCTTCTTCCTCTGCATCTTTAGCAAACTGGTCATACATTATGGTCCACTCATAATTCTCCCCTGCAACACCTGCAAGCAGATTAGCCGGCGTATCACCTATTCCTGAAAGGGCTTTAAACCAAATCTCAGCATGTTCTTTTTCATTGTCAGCGGTCTTTTGAAAAAAAGCTGCTATCTGTTCAAACCCCTCATTTTTAGCAGTACTCGCATAAAAAGTATATTTATTTCTTGCTTGCGACTCACCGGCGAAAGCTGCCATCAGATTAGCTTCAGTTTTTGAACCTTTTAATTCCATAATAATCCTCCTCTATAATAGTTTTCCTCTAGGATACTTTTCCCATTTAACAGAAAACTATTCTAAATAAAGGATATAATATCAGTTAATTGACGCATCTACAGCCTTTATCAAAGCATTGCGCAGTCCTGCTTCTTCTAAAGCGGAAACGCCTCGTATAGTTGAACCTCCAGGCGAACATACATTATCCTTCATTTCTCCGGGATGAGTTCCTGTTTCAAGCTGAAGCTTAGCGGTTCCTATCATCATACTGCATACCAGCTCATATGCTTGTGCTCTAGGCACTCCATTCTTTACAGCTCCATCTGCCAGTCCTTCTATAACCATAGCGATAAATGCCGGACCACAGCCGGAAACCGACGATGCGGCGCCCATAATATTTCCGGGCAACTCTACTACTTTGCCCACACTCTCAAGAAGCTTTTTAACTTTTAATCTCTCATCTTGACCCATGTTGCTGACATTCTCCATGACTATTACACCATTACATATTTCTACAGGAGTATTAGGCAATATGTATTGAACTTTTACTTCATCTCCAAGCAGACAGCTCAGCTTTTCGAAATCCCAGCCCGCTGCCACAGATACTACAGTCTTGCCCTTTAGTTCATCTTTTATTGCTCCGAAAACCTTTTCCATCTGATAAGGTTTACAAGCAGCAAACACTACATCGCAAGACTGTGATAGCTCACCGGCACTGCTGCAAGGTATAAAACCGATTTTTTGAGAGTTCTTTCTCAGCTTTTCCTGATTAGGTGCATAAGCAAACACATCTTTGCAATCTAAATATCCCGATTTTATGAACCCGATAGCAAGAGCCTTTGCCATATTACCCATTCCTACAAATCCTATTTTCATATCTTACCTCCTCATTCTATATCAAGCTCTACCGGACAATGATCCGAACCCATCACATCACTGTGAATCTTGCTATCTTTGAGCCTCTCCTTTAACTTGACAGATGCTATAAAATAATCTATACGCCACCCTGCATTTCTTTCACGAGCTTTGAATCTATACGACCACCACGAATATGCCTCTTCTTTTTCAGGATAAAAATATCTAAAAGTATCTATAAATCCTTCATCTAAAACTCTTTCTATTTTTTCACGTTCTTCATCGGTAAAACCGGCATTTTTGCGGTTTGCCTTAGGATTTTTAAGGTCTATATCAAGCCTTGCAACATTTAAGTCCCCTGCATATATTACAGGTTTTTTATCATCAAGCTCTTTTATATATTTGAGAAAATCATCTTCCCATTCCATTCTGTACCTGAGACGTTTAAGTTCCTCTTGGGAGTTTGGAGTATATACGGTCACAAAATAAAAATCTTCAAACTCCAAAGTGATTACACGTCCCTCATTATCATGTTGCAAAACTCCGATTCCATAAGTTATTGAAATTGGTTCTTTCTTTGAAAATACTGCTGTACCGGAGTATCCTTTCTTTTCTGCATAATTCCAATATTGATGATATCCCGGCAGTTCAAGCTCTATCTGTCCCGGCTGCAGCTTAGTCTCCTGCAAACAAAAAATATCTGCATCAATTTTATTAAAAAAGTCCATAAAGCCTTTATTCATAACGGCTCTTATTCCATTGACGTTCCATGATATCAATTTCATTCTATCACCTTCCTGGCACTCATCATATCTTCACCCCAATTGCTCAAATCTTCAAGTATAGGCATAAGTCTGTCACAAATCTCAGTAGTAGAATACTCTACCCTTACAGGAACTTCTAAATATTCTTTTCTCTGAACAAGTCCCTTTTCCTCCAATTCTCTCAAACATGCTGCCAATACTGTATTGGAAATACCTCCTAATTTTTTACGCAATTCATTATATCGCAAAGTTCCTTTATTATTAAGTGCGCATATAATCTGCATTTTCCATTTGCCGCCTATTATTGACATAGCGTAATTAAGCGGACATTTTTCAAGACATGGACAATCGTAGTGAGTTTCTGTCATGATAAGGTTCTCCTTACTTGGTAATTATTTTTTTGCCTTATTGCAATAATTATTAATCAATAATATAATTATATCAGGTAATAAAAACGGAGTAAATATATTTTTAGGAGGACTATTAATGGATATCTACCTTCAAGGTCTGACTATGGGATTGGCGTATGTTGCACCTATAGGACTTCAAAATCTATTTGTCATAAATACGGCGCTCACTCAGCCAAAAAGAAGAGTATATGCTACAGCTTTTATAGTTATATTTTTCGATGTGACTTTAGGTCTTGCATGTTTTTTTGGAATAGGGGCTATAATGTCATCGTCAAAATGGCTGGAAATGATCATACTTGCCATAGGAAGCTTAATCGTAATTTGGATAGGTCTCGGACTTGTTCGTTCTAAAGACGATACTTTGGAAGGCGGAAAAGATGTCAACGTCCCCATAATAAAAGTAATAACTACAGCATGTGTAGTTACTTGGTTTAATCCTCAGGCTCTGATAGACGGCAGTATGATGCTTGGTGCATTTAAAGCAACTCTCCCTGCAGGAACAGACTTTCTCTTTGTAGGCGGTTTTGCATCTGCATCTATATTATGGTTTTTAACAGTATCAACTGTAATATCACTGTTCAGTGCCAAATTCACCGACAAAACTCTACGTATAATAAACATCATATGCGGCGCCATAATAATCTTTTATGGGTTCAAACTTTTATGGAACTTTATTCAGCTAATAATAAACTAGTCTAAATCATCTTCTATATGTTTGTTTTTCAGTAAAAACTGCATCCATCGGCTTGTCCCATGACTCGGCAGGAACAGAATCTGTTTTTTGCACTTCAAAGCAAGCCGCTGTGACGTATGCTTTTGTGCACTTTTCAAGATAACGATCATAGAATCCTGCTCCCATGCCCATTCTTAAGCATTTTCCATCAAAAACCGTACAGGGACATATAACCATATCTATATCTTCAGGCATAACCTGAACAGACTTTTCAGGTATAGGCTCCATGATTCCAAAATAACCGGGTTTCCAGGAATCTTGATCATGCGGAACAAGCGCTATCATCTCACTGTCGCTTATACACAAAGGAAATGCAAATTTCTTATCTTTTGTATCTATCATATCCAAAACAGCATCTATGTTGACCTCACCTTTTATAGCCCTATAAATTAAAATCGTCTTTGCTCTTTTAAACTCCTCAGATTCTATAATCCTAGATACTATTTTGCCGGAATATTCTTCCCTCTGAGCCTGAGAAAGGCTATTTCTTGCTGCAATTTTTGATTTTCTAAGTTCTGATCTATTCATCATACACACCTTTTATAGTTATCAATGTCAAAAGGGCTGCTTTAAAAACAGCCCTTTTGCTCTTTGTTATTTGGAATCACTATGCAAATGTAATTACTGTACCAGTCTTTCCTTCTAAAGCATCTACAGCTTTATCAAGAGAAGTAATAATAGCCTTCTTATCAGGATTTGCTTTGACAAATTTCATTGCCGCCTGAACCTTAGGAAGCATGCTTCCAGGTGCAAACTGACCATCCTCGCAGTGCTTTTCAGCTTCTGCATAAGTCATATGTGCAATATCCTCCTGATTTGGCTTATTGAAATTTACAGCTACTTTTTCAACTTCTGTAAGAATCATAAGTGCATCTGCACCGACTTCTTCAGCCAAAAGCTCTGCTGCAAAATCTTTATCTATAACGGCAGCTACACCCTCAAGAGAGCCATCCTCATTTTCAATTACAGGGATTCCGCCGCCTCCGCAAGTGATAACTATGGTACTCTCCCAAAGTTTTCTTACAGAATCGATTTCTACAATCTTTTTAGGAATAGGCGAAGCAACTACTCTTCTCCATCCTCTTCCTGCATCTTCTTTTACAGCATAACCCTTTTCTTCTACCATAGCTTTAGCTTCCCCTTCTGAATAAAAAGGACCTATAGGCTTTGTAGGATTCTTGAATCCAGGGTCATCACGGTCTACTACTACCTGAGTAGCAAGGGTAACTACAGGAACGTTTCTGTTTCTTTCCTTGAGGGCAAACTTTAGAGCTTGCTGAAGATGATATCCAATATATCCTTGTGACATTGCTCCGCATACGTCAAAAGGCATTGCTGGAGTCACATCTTTTGCGGTCTCTGAAGCTAAAAGTATTCTTCCAACCTGAGGTCCGTTTCCATGAACTACAGCCAGTTCATAGCCTCTTCCGCTTATCTCAGCAATATGCTCGCAAGTCTTCTTAACTACTTCTAATTGAGCTTCTGCAGTTGCAGGACCGTTTCCTGACTGCAAGGCGTTTCCGCCCAATGCAACAACAATTTTCTGCATGGTTTTATTTTTCTCCTTAATTATATCTTGCTATTATGAGGGATAACTCTTTATAAATCATCTCTGTTAACAGGACATGACATGCATCTAGGGCCGCCTCTTCCTCTGGACAGCTCAGATGAAGGCATAGTAAGGACTTTTATTCCTTTTTTATCCATAAGTTCATTGGAAACATAGTTTCTTTCGTAAGTTACAACTGCTCCCGGAGCTATGCACAATGTATTAGAACCATCGTTCCATTGTTCTCGCTGCGCCGACATCAAATCTCCGCCGCCGCACCTTATCAGATCAACAGAAGGAATTCCAAGCTCTTTTGCCAAAATCTTTCTAAGTTCTTCTTTCACAGCATTGAATTTCAACTCATTGTTATCACCTAAAGTAATTTCATAAACGCTGAGCGGACCTTCAATCTCAGGGTGAATAGTAAATTTATCGTAATCAATCATTGTAAATACGGTATCCAAGTGCATAAATGCTCTGCTCTTAGGAATATCGAATACCAATATCTTTTTATAGTCTGAGTTCGGCAAAAGATTTTTAGCAAATCTTTCAATACCATCGACAGTAGTTCTCTGTGATAAGCCAATTGCAACTACATCTTTTGAAAGTACGAGAACATCTCCACCTTCTATTGAATAGTCTTCATAAACATCATACCAAAGTTTATTTCCTTCTACTGCAAAATCTCTGTCATAATTGAACATGTATTTGAGAAACAAAGCTTCTCTTCTTCTCGCCGGCGTACTCATATGATGAAGATTAAGTCCGTCTCCTACACATGCACCAGGGTCTCTTGTAAAATACAAGTTAGGCATAGGGTCTGAAACAAAAGGATAATCGTTTTCGATCATATCATACAAAGAAGTTATCTTATCATGATGTCTCAAATCAGTTTTCTTAACTCCGGCGATTAATTTTGAAACCATTTTATCAGGCTCCATAGATAAAAGAAATTCAATTATAGAATCCCTGAGACCTTCCGCCTTAATATCACTTAAATCCAAAAATTCGTTAATAAACTGTGTTCTTACTTTTATATCTGCAAGTGCTTTTGCAGTTTCATCTACATAATAAATTACTTCAGCTCCATTCTCTGTAAGAATCCTTGAAAAGATATCATGCTCTTCTTGTGCAATTTTTAAGAAAGGAATATCGTCAAAGAGCAATCTTTCCATCGTTGCCGGAGTTAAAGCCTCCAATTCTAAGCCAGGTCTGTGCAGCAGCACTTTATTTAACTTACCTATTTCTGAAAAATTATGAATTCCAGGATACATCGTTTATGTCCTCCTTTCACGAAATGAACACCAACGTTCAATTTCACCGTATGGAAGAGAAAGCTTACTTCCCCTTCCATACTCTAAATACCTACACTTTCGCTATGCAATAGTTGCTACTATAACAGCTTTTATTGTATGCATTCTGTTTTCTGCTTCATCAAATACTTTTGAATGTCTTGACTTAAATACTTCATCGGTTACTTCACGAATGTCATATCCCAGTTCTTTCTGGCTCTGCGCCATAGTAGTTTCAAAATCATGGAATGAAGGCAGGCAGTGCATAAAGATAACATCACTGTTTTCTGTTGCATCAAGCATTTCCTTAGTTACTCTGAACGGAGTAAGCATTCTTACTCTTTCAGGGATCTGGTCTTCTTCTCCCATTGAAGCCCAAATATCTGTATAAATAACATCTGCACCTTTAAGGCAAGCAGCGTCTGAACTGATTTCAATTATAGCGCCTGTTTCTTTTGCAACTTCTCTTACTTTTTCAACTACTGCAGAATCAACTTGTTCAGCCAACTCAGCAGGTCCATAAGCTACAAAATGCATACCCATCTTAGCGCATCCATACATCCAAGCATAAGACATATTATTTCTAACATCGCCTACGAATACCACTTTAACTTTGTTCAAAGGCTTAGCGATATGTTCTTCAATAGTAAGCAGGTCAGCCAAAATCTGAGTTGGATGATCAACGTCTGTCAATCCGTTCCATACAGGTACTCCAGCATACTTAGCTAAATCTTCAACTACTTTCTGCTCATATCCTCTGTATTCAATACCATCATAGAATCTTCCAAGAACTTTAGCTGTATCTTCCAAAGACTCTTTCTTACCCATCTGTGAACTCTTGCTGTCCAAGAAAGTTACATGTGCACCCTCTTCCAAAGCTGCTACTTCAAAAGCACATCTTGTCCTTGTTGATGTCTTTTCAAACAACAGACAAATATTTTTGCCAGACAATACGTTGTTATAAATTCCTGCTCTCTTCTTTGCCTTAAGATCGTGGGCTAAATCAAGCATGTATCTGATTTCCTCTGGTGTGAAATCCATAAGTGTTAAAAAACTTCTGCCTTTTAAATTTACTGCCATTTTTTCTCTCCTTTTTTATAATTTCATTTACAAGTGATTAAAATATTCTACTAAAATTTTACTTTATAGTAGAAAAAATGAAAGTACCAGCATACATTATTTTTCATGTGCCAGTTATTTCCTCTTTATAAATATTATCTCCTACAGTCTCCACATATATTCAACTAATTTTTTAGTTACATAAGGAACAACTTCAAGCATACTTTTTTTGTTTACACGTTCTGTAAATTGATGGTATTCAAGTCCTACAGGTCCGTATATAACACTTGGCACTGCAATATCTTCAATACAATCAAAGTCTATGCTGTAACTGCTGCCCCACAAAACTGTATTATGAACGTAACTCTCATAGTCAAAAGGCGACGTGACTGCACTATAGCTTAAATCTGAAATTCCCATAAAATAATTTTCTTTTATAACAGTTTGATTAAAATATTCCTTGGAAATTTTGCTTACAAATTCAAAGGCCTTAGTTCCGTAGTTTTCTTTATGCTTAACTTTATCACCGTGAACAGGCATATAATACGGAGGCGCAAACCCTATCAGCACAACAGGCCTGCTTATAGCCGAAAAATCCAAAACTTTTTCCATAAGTTTAATTGTTGCATCCGGATAATTGAGAGTACCTTGATTTATTTTGCTCACAATTTTTTGTTTAGCTTCACTGTAGAAGTTTTCGAATTCATCTCCTCTCTCATCTTGAAGTTTTCGTCTAAGCTGTGAAAAAGTAATTACCATAGGCTCATACGAAACTCCGCCATCTATGGTTCTCGTAACTTCTTTAAACTTATTATACGCCGCATCTATTTTAGCTGATTCTTCTAAAAAAGCTTCTTTGCTTATTTTTTTAACCTTATCTATTATGTCCTCAGGAGTAGTAATTAAACTAAAAACTGTAAAATATCCGAAAGCTCTATGAGGTATGGATACGTCATAAACCTCCTTCATATCCCTCATCTTAAACCATGTCGGCGGCACAGTCATTTCTTTTTCATACACATCACAAAACTCTAAAGAACCGTTTATCTTACTAAAAATAGAGCTTAAAACACTAATTGCAGACAATCCTTCAAAGAAATGTCCCGCATGTCCTTTTTTCCCCTGAACCAAAACAGCCGGCATACATTTGCCAACTGAACCTATTGACATGACTTGATTTTGTCCAGCAAGAGCAGTAGGTTCCGGATCTATCATGAGTTTATATCTCAGCCCATATTTATCTTTAAGCTCTTTAAGCAAATGTGCTCCGCTTCTCATACCTGCTGAATAGGACTCTTCATCAGGTACAAGCATAAAGATTATGCTTCCCTCAAGATTACCTTCCAATGCCATATTGGCATATTCTTCAAAAAGTGAAGCGTGTATCGCAAGTCCGCCTTTCATGTCACAGCTGCCTCTTCCCCAAATCCATTCTCTCGATTCCAAATCTTTTCTTGCTCTTTCATTTAAATCCATCAAAGCGAGTTTCTTCTCAAGCCCCTCTCCTGGAGAATGTGCAAAATTACGGGCGCTTCCATACTCTTCAGTGGAAACTACGTCAAAATGACCGCTGAGTATTACTGTTTCATTACTCTTTCCTTTTAAAAATCCATACGGAATTGTTCTTCCAAAAGGATCTCCTGTGATTTGATATACGCCGGTATATTCCGGATTAATTTGAAAATAGGGCAGTTTCCTAAAAAACTGCCCAAAATACTCTGCTATTTCATTTTCTTTTTCTGAATAAGTGACACTTTTCATCACCATCAGCTCTTCAAAAATTTCAAGTATTCTATTTTTCATATCATTATCTCATTCTTGTAAGCTCTATGGCTTCTTTGCCTGTCATGTGTTCAATATCTATAGCAACCACCATTGCAGCAGGCGCTTCATCAGTCATAATCTTATCAAACCTATACATACCCTCCTGACAGAACTTTTCTGCCAAAAGAGTGAACGCTTTAGCCCTTTCCTCATCGTCTTCAACTATGTATGCACTTCCAAATCCATGAACACTTTTAAAATAAGTGGTATATTCAGTCGGAGCCACATCATCCCTACCCACTATACTAAAAGATACTTTTGAATTGGCCTTGATAGCGTCTATTTTATGTCCCGATTTAGCTGAGTGAAAATATAGTTTATTATTAGCTTCATCAAAAACATGACTTATCGGAAACGTATACGGATAACCCTCATCACCTATAACTCCTACTATTGCACAAGTTGCTTCGTTAACTATTTGTACAGTCTCGCTTTGCGGAAGCTGCTGTTTTTTTCTGCGCATTTCTCTGAACATATATTCACCTCATCTTATTATCTTTCTCAATAAAACAATTATAAATCAAAGCTTTGAATCAGTCCACATATTTCAATTAAAATCCCGCCATTTTTAATTTGGCGGGATTTCAAAGAAAAAATTATTGTTAATACAATAAATTCTATCTCATGCATCTGCAATTAAGACACTCTGCTATGCACTCCATTTCTGCAATGCCTTTTTCTTGGCTATCTATTATAGACTCTAAAATAGGCTTAAGTTCATCACAAATGCAATAGCACAGCGCAGTTTTAGCCATCCTTATAGCACCTTTATGGTGAGGTATCATTGTCCTTATAAAATTACATTCTATGCTGTTATCAATGTATGCACACTTCATTTCTTCGAACATTTCCTTAATTATGCAATTTATTCTGCACTTATACTCACATAAGTCTCTGCAAGAATTAATTGAATTGCAGCAGCAACATAATGCTCTGCGCATATCTCTGATACTCTCTGTCTTTTCAGCTATAATATTCTGAGCAATGCAGGCCAGCTTTTCATTATCAGTGTACTTTAACAAATTTTCTGACATTTCTATAGCAGCAACGTGATGAGGTATCATCTGCCTAATAAAATTACCGGAAATGCTGTCGTCGCATTCTGCCTCTATCATGCCGCAAATCATATCTTTTAATATACAGGCATATGTTGCCATGTAACCTTTAACTCTACAATTTAATACAATACTTTTACTCATTACAAAACCTCCCCTAATAAAATATGTTCAGGGAAGGCATACAGTTACAAACCTCTGTTTTTTAAATCTGCTACTAAGCTGACATAGAACTCTCTTACGTCAAATCCATCTATATTTTCTCTGTTTAAATCTATCATATCTCCGTGGGAAACTCCTCTTTTGCCATCAGTTGTTATAAAAGTATATTTTTCTCCCCACTCAAAAGATGTTTCCGATACCAAACCATCATTTGGTCCGTCAAAATACTTCACTAAATTATAGGTAAAATTAAGCGGAAATTTTCCATTGGTTGCTTTGTTAAGTTTAGAACCTACGCTTTGGCAAAATATCCCCTCAGGAATTCCAAACCCTGAATCCATTTTTTTGCATGTATCAGCTGTAAGGTCATTTACAGCTGCCATAAAATCCGGATTTTTATCACCCAGCTTTCTCATGGCTGAGTTATATGTACCTGCAATCTTTTCTTGCATTTTAACAGGAATCTTTTCAAGAAGATACTGAGCAAATTCACATCCCCTATGCGGAGTATTTATTGTAGTTATTGACGCAATATATCTGCCAATATCACTTTGGTTTACTGCACACCTAATATCCAGTCCACCTTTAGAATGTGCTATAACATTAACTTTTTGGCAGCCACAAGCCTTCACTATCTCTTTTATACGCGAGACAAGTTCCTTTCCGCTGTCCTCTACTGAAGCCGCAGACTGCTGATTGCCAAAATAAACTTCAGCTCCGTTGAGTTCAAGCTCTTTTGGAATCCTTCCCCAATAGTTTGGGAACTTATAATCTCTAAAGAACACGCCATGTACCAATAAAACAGGGTACTTTGTCTCACATATTTTTTCTTCTTTTCTTGCAGCATTGACTTGAATTTTTTTCTTCTCGAACTCAACTTCCATCGATGTAGTTCTTATAATCTTGATTAAAAATATCAAGTTTAGTATGGGAATCATACCCAAAACTGCTCCAAGCACTCTTATCTTTATGCCAAGCTGCACAGAAGTACAATAAACCGATATTATTCCTATCCAAAACAGCACAAATTCCGCTAGCGAAAGACATAATATCCATAAAAGCCAAGTAAGCCACCTATCAGGAATCATTAAAAAAGCACTTATTATTCCCCCTACAGTAAGTATCGTTACTGTTATCAAAAATATCTTTAACGCTATAACTCCAAAACTGCATATCTTTAATTGCCAAACATTGTTCATATTACTCGTATCCTCTTTGTTTACACAATTTTATCATATTATGTTATTATAGTACAAACAGATTTTTTACAAAGAGGTACCTTATGAAAAAAGCATTTATTCTTATGGGAAGTCCAAGGAAAAACGGCAACACAAACTCAATCGTCAAGCCTTTTATAACACAACTTGAAAAAGACGGATTTGAATGTAAATGCATTTGGTTGTACGAAAAAGCCTTAAATCCATGTATAGCTTGCCGACAGTGTCAAAAGGATTTTAATATTTTCGGATGCAGTCAAAAAGACGATATGCAAATAATCTTTGATTTGATTCTCGATTCTGATCTAATAGTCCTTGCAAGTCCCATATATTCATGGTACTGTACCCCGCCTATGAAAGCAGTTCTAGACAGAATGGTATATGGAATGAACAAATTTTATGGTGAATCAAAAGGTCCTTCGCTTTGGAGCGGAAAACATGTTGCACTGATAACAACATGCGGCTACAGTCCCGACAAGGGCGCTGATCTGTGGGAACAAGGTATAAAGAGATACTGCAAACATTCTAATCTCAACTACATAGGTATGCTTGCAGAACGTCACATGGGATATGATACCGAGTTCATGGATGATGAAAAAGCCATAAGGGCTGTGGAATTTGCCAAATTTGTATCTGCTTGCATGTGATCATTATAAAGCTTTGCGTATGTGCCTAATCTGATTATGACAATATGATGCACACTGATGTGTAATCCAAAAATTAGAGCCTAAAAGCAATTAAAAATTAATCTTTAGCTAATTGCGTAGTATTAATAACGAATTTTTTCCCAAAGCGTCTGATCAAAACCCCGAATAATTATCTTTTTTGCGGCATTACCCAGGGCTAAACCCCGAAAAGTTTTGATTTTTCGTTAAGTTTACAGGGTATGAAATTCGATAAAATTGCCTTTTTCCTTGTCGTACGTCTCATATGGCACGCATTTTTAAAAATCACAGAGAATATAGCCCTGCAAAGTCGATGTTTTGGACGTGTTTTTCGGGGTCTGACCCTGCAAATTACTTCAAAATTACGTTTTGTTCGGGGTTTGTGTAAAATATTCACTTTCGGTTAATATATTATACCTTACTTTTCTATCTACTTTTTGAAGCTACGTCAATTACACAGCATAAAAAAACGCCTCATTTCATCTTTTGAAGTGAGGCGATATATAGCTAAACAGGATTTACCACTCTTTAACTAATTCTTCTGGGTTTGCCCAAGGAAGTTCAAATTTTTCAGCTGTTTCTTTTAATACCATCTGACCGTCATAAGTAGTCCATCCGTCTCTTATATGCTTGTCATCTTTGAGAGCCTGCTTAACTCCCTTGTTTGCAATTGCCAAAGCATATGGTAAGCTGTCGTTGGAGAATCTTATGGATGCACTCTTTGAGAATGCAGAAGGAATGTTGTCTACTGCATAGTGAAGAATTCCTTCTTCATAATAAACAGGATCGTCGTGAGTTGTGCTTCTGCAAGTTTCAACTGCACCACCGTCATCGCAAGCTACGTCGATGATCATTGCGCCAGGTTTCATCATCTTAAGGTCTTCTCTGTTGATCAGATGATCTTTTCTTGTCTTAGGCCACAGAACACAGTTAATAATAACATCTGACATCTTAAGACATTCTTCAATAGCTCCTCTTGATGAATACATAAATGAAACATTGCCAGGAAGCAGACCCTTAGCTCTTTCCATTGCTTCATAATTTATATCCATCATCTTTACTGTGTTGCCCAATGAAGATGCTAATTCAGCAGCTCCCATTCCTGTATATCCGCAACCGATGATTGAAATAATAGGAGAATCTGATCCACATACGTTATTAAGTAAAAGTCCAGGACCACCGTGAACTGACTGTGCATAGTAGCAAGCAGCCAAGAAACCGCCCTTACCTGCTAATTCACCCATGTTTGCAACTAATGGGAATTTACGGTGAGGATTGTCGGAAGTGATATCTTCCAATGCAATACTTGTACATTTTGCATCGAGAAGAACCTGAGTTTCATCTCTATGTGCATTTGAATGCAGATATGTCATGATTATCAAATCTTCTCTTACATACTTGTATTCTGAAGGAAGAATTTCTTTTACTTTATAAAGCAGATCTATATTATTCCAAACATCCTCTGCTTTTTCTACCATAGTAGCTCCTGCTGCTTTGTATTCTTCATCTGAAAATCCGCTTCCAAGACCTGCGCCACATTCAATAAGAACTTCGTGACCATTTCTTATAAACTCTTTAACAGAAGAAGGAATAATAGCTACTCTGTTTTCGTTATTTTTGATTTCTTTTACGATTCCGACTTTCATAAATCAGTACCTCCTGTGATTTTAATTTTCTAGTAAATTTTTATTATTTTATTTGAAGTATCTTCATACGATACTTTAAAGTTTGACGCGGAATACCCAAAATTCGTGCTGCTTCACTTTTGTTTCCGCCTGATTGCCAGAGAGCTTCTTCAATCATATTTTTTTCAAAATCATCCATAAGCTTATGGTATGCTCCGGGCTCAAATTCAAAGTTATTATATACGCCTTTGTTTCTTGGCCTTTGCAAGTATGGCATCTCGGGTATTATCCTATCTTTAAGATAAACCGGCAGCATTTCAGCTGTAAGAACATTCTCACCTGCAGATGCTGATGTAACCATAAACTCTATGGTATTCATAAGTTCTCTTACATTGCCTTCCCATTTATATTTTAGAAAAGCGATCATCAAGTTTTCTTTGATATCAAGAATATCCTTGTCATATATATCAGAAAAATACTTGATGTAATAATGTGTAAACAATCTTATATCTTCCTGCCTTTCCCTAAGCGGCGCCAGTGTTATCAATCCACTGGAAAATCTATAGAACAAGTCTTTCCTTATAATATTCTTTTCAATTGCAACCATCGGATCCACATTCATTGCCGCAATTACTTTAACTTTTACCCTCTTGTCAACATTACTTCCAAGGGGTTTAAACGTGCCATCCTGAAGCACGCGCAAAAGTTTAGCCTGAACATGGAAAGGAATTGAATTGAGCTCATCAAGAAATATTATACCGCCGTCAGCCACCTCAAAAAGGCCCTTGTGATTTTCAGCTCCTGTATACGCACCTTTGACTGTGCCAAATAAAATGGACTCTATCAATGATTCCGGCACTGCCGCACAGTTTTGGATAACCACATTATTTTTAGGTACGCCGCTGTAATTAATCATTGCCTGAGCAAAAACCTCTTTTCCTGTACCTGTTTCTCCGTATATAAGAGTGGGATTAGGCATTGTGGATAAAACCTTAGCTTTCTCTATGTTCCTCTTCATATCGGCATCTTCAGTGATTATGGTATCAAAAGTTATCTGCCCGGAAGCTTCCTTAATGCGTTTAACAAATTCATCAAATCTTATTTCAGCAAGCTGTTTATCTTTTTCCTTAAAGTCCATGTCGAGAGTAATCTCAACAGCAGCAATCAGCTCGCCTTTTCTTTTTAAAGGAAGAGTCACATTGTTTGTAATATATATCTGTCCGAGATAATCTTCATACCTTTGATTCTTACGTATGATTACCTCTCCCGTCTCTATACACCGAACAATATTGCTCTCTTCTTTTTTTATGTTGGGATACACTTCAAAGAAGTTTTTATACAGATATTCATTCTTCTTAGATTCTGCCGAATCATCGCCTAAAGTCAAATCATATCTTGTATTGTATATTATATTGTAATCCTTATCGACAATCATGATATAGTCAAGGCTGTCAATAAGCAGGCTTCCTATGTTAAGCATATTCTCTCCCCCTCTATTATCTTAAGATACAGGGGATAAGTTGTCAAACAATAATATTCCTCACTGCTTAATATATTCATTATTTAAGATTGAAATCCTTCTTAATCTTTTCTGCTTCTTCATCAGAAATCTTATATGCATGAACACCATCTTCAGGGAAAACGCCTTCACGAACTTCTTTAACGTACTCTTCAAACGCACCCTGCATCTGCTTTCCGATTTCTGCATATTTCTTTACAAACTTAGGTGTAAAGTCATCATAGAATCCAAGCATATCTGCATATATCAGAAGCTGTCCGTCAACATATGAACCTGCTCCGATTCCAAGTACCGGAATGCTTAAGTTTTCTTTTATCAGTTTACCTACGATTGCAGGAACTCCTTCAACTAATATGCTTGAAGCGCCTGCTTCTTCTACTGATTTTGCCAGATTCAAAATCTTTTCTGCTGCTGCTGCTGACTTTCCCTGTGCCTTGTATCCGCCAAGCATTCCTGCAAACTGAGGAGTAAGACCTACGTGTCCCATTACAGGGATTCCTGCATCTACTATAGCCTTAATACGCTTAACAGTTCCAGGTCCTGCAACTTCAAGTTTCACGCAGTCACAATCTGCTTCCTGTATGAAGCGTCCTGCATTTTTAATAGCTTCTTCATCAGAAATCTGATATGACATATATGGCATATCTCCTACTACATAAGTATTCGGAGCTCCTCTTCTTACAGCTTTGCTGTGACTAATCATTTCATCCATGGTAACAGGGAATGTCTTATCATATCCAAGGCAAACCATTCCGAGGGAATCTCCTACAAGAATCATATCTATGCCAGCTCTCTCTTCATATTTTGCTGTAAGATACTCATAGGCTGTTAAAAATGTAATCTTCTCTTTGTTTTCTACCATTTTCTGAAAATCTAAAATTGTCTTTCTCATCTCTAAATGTCTCCTTTATATATTAATTAAATTTATTTTGCACATTTTCCGCATGCACTGCACGGATTTGCAGTGTATTCATTCATACAAGTACCCAAATCGTTTATTCTTCCGGCTCTGAGTTTCTCTCCTACGCGCAAAGTTGCCTGAACCATACCGTCTAAAGTTACTGCTGTATCAAGTCCCAATATAGCATAGTTAGCGCATGTCATAGCAACAGGCACAGATGCTACATTTCTTATAAAACAAGGAATTTGAGGATATCCTGCAACAGGGTCACAGACCTGTCCTATTATGTACTGCATTGCTAAAACCGCCGCTCTTTCTGCTGTATCAGGATCATCGTCTAAGAACGAAACCAGACCAGCAGCTACCATGGATGTGGCAATTCCCACTTCTGCCTGACATCCTAACGCTCCATGGTAATGAGTAGGGAAATAGAACACTCCTATAAGTCCCGATACAAGTAATGCTTTAACTTCATCTTCTTTTGTTTTTCCTAAAGTCTTTGAAGTATTCTTAATAGTTGCAGGAATGATTCCCGAAGCTCCTCCTGTAGGCATACAAATAATTATTCCGTGGGCATTACTGTATTCCATTACTGCCAGAGCATCAAGGGTACCCTGATCTGCTGCGCCTGTAGGTATAAGCTTTACGTTTTTCATCTTTTCACGCATCTCAGGAGTCTTCGCTACAGTAATTCCATCGAATTTCACTCCGTCTTTATGTCCTGATTCGATAGAAGCATAAGAAATATCAAGAGTCTCTTCGGCTACTTTCCAAACTTCTTCATGACTAAGGCCTGTCAAGCTGCACTCATAATCCAGTGCCACCTGCCATAAAGGTTTATTATTTTTATTTGCATACTCCAGCATTCCTACACTTGTTGTAAACGGAGGAACTGCTCCCTTTATGGTTTGCAGCGGATAAACCGACGGAACTGTTCTAGGTTTATCAGAACCTTTAATCATTATTTCCTCAGGATGCATTCCTTTAATTTCACACGGCTGACCGTTGATATCACGTATTAGGATTTCTCCTCCTCCCATGGTTATACCTGTAAGTACTATGGTCTCTTTTTCTGACTTTATAGTAAACTCACCCATTTCTGTAGGTATTTTCTCTATTCTGTCAGTAAAGAAGAACTCGTACTTTAATCCTCTTTCTTTAGCCACATCGTATATTTTACCTAAGTCGGACTTAATCAAATCCTCACCCAAAATACCTGCTAGACAAGCTTTGTCACTATCCATACCAAAGAATGTATCATAAAATCCCCCTTTAGTACTCATTTCAACCTGCAATGATATAGGCTCTCCATCCAAAATAGCCCTAGCAATAGATGTAATACGATAAACACCTACTGTGTTAGAACTGGAAGGTCCCTGTGTTGCAGGCGCCAAAACATCATTAAAAATTGATGGATAGAATTCTTCTGCACTTTTGTCTATAACTGTCATTGCTGCTCCTTTCGCATTCTTATTTCATGTAATTATTAATAGCAATAAATATGCCAACGTGTTTATAATTTATTATAAAAAAACCGTACTGTAAATTTCAATGTTTATGTGAATTTTTTATAAAATATTTATGTTGTTTACTGAAGAAACTCAAATCATCCATGACTAATTTTCGCCATCATATGGTCGATGACTAATTTTCGCCACACAGATTGAAAAAATATTCAAATTATGATACATTATTATAGAAAATTTCACCATAAGGGGATGATTTTAAATCATGGAAAAAATAGTTTTAATTACAGGCGGCAGCTCAGGTATAGGGCTAAAAACCTCTGCTGCACTCAATCAAGCCGGATACAAAGTATATGAAATCAGCAGAAGAGATGTTAAGCATCCCGGAATCATACATATATCAGGTGATATTACTTCTGACAGCTCTGTACAAGATGCTGTAAATTATGTTATTGAACAAGAAGGCCACATAGATGTCTTAATCAATAATGCGGGATTTGGCATTTCAGGCGCTATAGAATTCACCGATATTGCCTCGGCGCAAAGACAATTTGACGTCAACTTCTTCGGCTTAGTTAGAACATGTCATGCCGTAATTCCATATATGAGAAAAGCCGGCAAAGGCAGAATTATCAACGTCAGTTCTGTCGCAGGCTCAATTCCTATTCCGTTTCAGACATTTTATTCAGCCTCCAAAGCATCAATAAATTCTTATACAATGGCTTTTGCAAACGAAGTCAGACCTTACGGTATATCTGTATGTGCAGTGATGCCGGGAGATATACGCACGGGTTTCACTGCTGCCCGCGAAAAAGAAATTATCGGAGATTTTGAATACGGAGGCAGGCTGCTGCGTTCTGTGGAAAAAATGGAAAGAGATGAAAAAGGCGGCATGGAGCCTGAAGCCATCGCCAAATTCATAGTCAGACTGATACACAAAAAATCTGTAAAGCCGTTATATTCTGTCAGACTTGATTATCGTTTCTTTGTTATGTTATCAAGATTCTTACCGGTCCGGGCGCTTAACTGGCTGGTCTATCAGTTGTATGCAAAGTAATAAACATGTCCCATATTGGGACATGTTTCTGTTTTTTAGCATATTAAATACTATTCTTTCGGACATAATATACTTCATATAAAGAAATGAGGTGTTTTGATGTCAAACAAACTTAAATATGAAAAATCTCCTTATCTCTCACAGCATAAGGACAATCCTGTAGATTGGTATCCATGGGGCGAGGAAGCATTTCAAAAGGCAAAAGAAGAAGACAAGCCTATCTTTTTAAGTATCGGATACTCCACTTGCCACTGGTGCCATGTGATGGCCCACGAATCCTTTGAAGATACTCAGATTGCAAGGCTTTTAGATGATTATGTATGTATAAAAGTAGACCGTGAAGAAAGACCTGATATTGACTCAGTTTACATGTCAGTCTGCCAAGCTATGACAGGATCAGGCGGCTGGCCTCTTACCATATTCATGACGCCGGAACAAAAGCCATTTTTTGCAGGAACTTATTTCCCGAAAGAAAGTCAGTATGGTCACATCGGTCTTAAAGACTTGCTCAATCAAATTTCATATCTTTGGCATACAGAACGCGAAAAACTTATCAGTTCCGGCGAAAAGATTACGTCAGCGCTAAAACAATACAGCAAAAACGGCCTTGGTCAAGCAGACAAATCTTTCATACACAAGGCATATGAACTTCTCCTAAAATCCTTTGACAGCAAATGGGGAGGATTCGGCTCTGCGCCCAAATTCCCTGCACCTCATAATCTACTTTTTCTAATGCATCTTTACGAATATGAACAAAACGCTGACGCACTGAACATGGTTGAAACTACTTTGAAATCCATGGCAAGAGGCGGCATATTTGACCATATCGGCGGAGGTTTTTCCAGGTATTCAACAGATGAAAAATGGCTTGTTCCTCATTTTGAAAAAATGCTTTATGATAACGCTCTTCTCTTACTGGCATATCTTGAAGCTTTTCAAATCACAAAAAACCCTTTTTACGCTTCTGTTGCAAGACAAACTGCCGACTATATTCTAAAAGAACTAACAAGCTCTGACGGCGGATTTTACTGCGGACAGGACGCCGACAGCGATGGTATAGAAGGCAAATACTATGTATTTACTATGGAAGAAATAATCAAGGTTCTAGGAGAAAAAGACGGCAAAGAATTTTGCAATGAATATAACATTACAGAAAGAGGAAACTTCGAAGGGAAAAATATTCCAAACCGCATAGGTCTTACAGACAAAGAACAGCACCATTATGACCCTCGCCTAAAGAGCCTTTTTGAATACAGAAAATCAAGAACCAACCTCCATCTTGATAACAAGATTTTACTATCATGGAACTCATGGACTATAATGGCAATGGCAAGAGCAGGTCTAATACTCAAAGATGATATATATATCAAAGCCGCTATTAAAGCACAAAATTTTATCAATGAAAAGATGACAGGCAGCAATAATCGACTCTTTCTTCGTTATTGCGGCGGTGAAGCTGCAAACGCCGGTCAGCTTGACGACTACGCAGTTTATGCACTATCTCTGCTGGAACTATATAACGTTACATTTAAAATTGATTATCTTGAAGAAGCGGTATCAAGAACAAAACAGATGATTGACTTGTTTGAAGATAAAGAAAACGGCGGCTATTACCTTACTGCTCACGATGCGGAAAGCTTAATTCACCGTCCTAAAGATACTTATGACGGCGCTATTCCATCAGGAAACTCAGCAGCAGCCATGGTTCTTGCTAAACTTGCAGCGCTTACAGGAGAATCTTCGTTTCGTGAAGCATCAAACAGACAGAATAATTTTATTGCAGGTCAAGCAGCTGAATATCCTCCTGCTCATTGTTTTGGTCTATCGGCAATGATGATATCAATCTTTCCGCACAAAGAACTAATCTTTACCGGTGAAGAGCTTCCTGCTGAAATACTGACTTATCTCAGCCAGCATCCTGCGCAAAACCTAAGCGCAATTCATAAGTCTGGTCAAAATCAGAAAGCACTGTCACAAATTGCACCTTTCACCTCATCCTATCCTATAAACGATATTACTCTCTGGTATATATGTGAAAACGGAGCTTGCCACGCTCCTACCACCAAGTTTAGGGAACTGGGGTTATAGTATAAGAAAGCACTACGGTTTAGTCTATACTTTAAAAGTAAAAAAATATGGTACAATCACCTCTTTCTGCTGTATCAAAATAGCTATGTTGCCAAAATCTTAAATTTCTGACGATTTTTACAACAAAAGAGGCAAGATTGTACCAAAATTTATTACATCAATCATATAAATTGACGAAGATGAGAAAAACAATGTCAAAAAGTCAACAAAACTATCAAAATGTTGTAAAAAAACATATGAAATCAATATTTTTGTCAACACAGGAAATAGAGTTTCATCTTTATTTCCAATAATTTATTTTTTTATTGCCACACCAAGTGCTGAAAAAAATCCGCTTAACATTATTATCAACAAGTAAATACCGATATTTGTTTGATCACCTGTTTTTGGTATATCATTTTCAGCAACATTCACAGATGTATCACGGCCTGGTTCTGTATCAGGGTTAAATTCCCATTCGCCTGTAAAAGCTATATCCTCTGCTATATTATCTACGCTTTCCTTATTCCACCCTAAAAACTTCCATACTCCATTACTTACTTTTACTTCTGTGACAGCCAACATCTCTGCTTTCACATTTGTACCAGGTTTATATCTCTTTTCATCCGGAAGCAGCTTATTTACTTCCTTCGGCAACATCGTTTCATCAGATTTATTTTTAAATACATATGAAACGATATATTCATCTTTATATGTTGCCATTGCCGCATATGTCATTCTTTCAGCGTCATCAGTTGTTTCCAGCCATACCTCACATTTGTCAAAAGTATCTATTCCCATATCACCAGCGGAAACAGAAATTTCGTTCGTAATTACTTTTGCCCATGCGCCTTCACCGTTTTGTACGACCAAATAGGTTCCTTTAGGAACATTTTTCAAATAAACCTTTGTTTTGTCAGGCGACACCTCCGCAAAACCAAGATTGTCAGCGGTATATCGCAATGTCATTGCATCATTCATCGCAAGCTTACCATCTGATGATACCGCCGGTGCAGAGGATGCAAAAGATATAGAAGATGTTTTCAGCTCAAAAGCCGGATTTATAGATATGTTACTGTCGCTTGCAATATAGTCCGTATTTGAAGGATCATTTTCCTTTTTAAACGCAACCAATATATCATAATAAGCTTGCCTACCGTTGTCATATGGTTCACGAAGCCAAAATTTCTGCATTGGCTGCAAAGCCTGCCAATAAGCACTATATATACGCAGCCCCTCATCTAAATTTTCTGAACTGTTTGCGCCGACCGTTATATAATCGTACTTATTATCATATCCTTCAGCTATCTTTCCATAAGGAATGTACAACTTATCTGTGGTCGAATAAACGCTATTATTTTTTAGATCATGAGTATATACCGTCGTATCATTCATAAGTTTTTGCTCCGCACCGGTAAAATAAGATGTTTCCAGTTCTTGCAAAGTCTTTCTCAATATACTTCCACCATAATGATTACCATAAACATCCACAGGCACAGTTTCATACTCACAATTCCAAGCGCTGTCATATTGTTTTCTAGGACTATATCTTGCAAATGTGCCTCTTGAGATTCCACCTGCTGCAAACAGAACAAGATTGTCATCCTCACTTCCTACAATCCACCACTTCTGATTATTGTTTCCAAAATAAACCTTTGCCGAATTTTGACCGGTTTCATCATTAGTGTTAAAAAGCTTTAGTTGCTCTACTGTTACAAACTGAGATGACGCGCTCTCATCTATATCGTCATCTGTTAACGCCATCGCCGATGTTGGAATCATCCCAATACAAATTAAAATGCATATAAAAACAAATATAAATCGATTATCTCTAAATTTTTTTGTTACATTCAAAATAATAACATCCTCTCTTTCTTTACATATAACATAATCTACATTATGTTGTAGTGAAAATTTCTTTTATGCTAAAACTGATTTCCTAATCGTTATAAAAGAACAAATTTTTTTAAAAAAATACATGCAAAAAAGGCCGAGCTAGGAAAGCAGGTAGTGTCGGCTTATTTTTAGTACAAAAAAATGTAAAATTTTAAAAATTTTTTACAAATAATATTGATTTTTTCACTGTTTTTATTATAAAATATACAAGATTTGTTAAATATAATTTTATTAATACAACATAATGTAGATTATGTTGTATTTTTTATTCAAATAATCAGACCAAGAGAATCCATCTTACGTGAATGCTCTGCCTGGCTGAAAATTATATAAATACGAGTGGTATTAATATTACTGTGCCCAAGAATGTCTGATAAACGTACAATGTCTTTTTCTATTTCATAAAATGTCTTTGCAAAAAGATGCCTCAGATTATGTGGAAAAACTTTTGTTTTTTCTATACCTGCTTCCTGGCATAATGCTTTCATATCATGCCAAATATTTGAACGATCTAAAGGACGTCCTGTCTTTGTTTGAAAAATACATCCCGACGCAATATTATTTTGTTTTGCATACCTTACTAATTTTAGACATAAATCTTTGGGAAGAAATATACTGCGTTGTTTTCCTTTACAGGTAATTTCAGCCCATCCCTGTTTTGCTGCCTCAGCTGTTACATACTTAAGTTCTGATACTCTTATACCAGTAGAGCAAATGGTCTCCATCACTAAACTCAAACGTTTTTTATGATTTTTTTTAGCTACAGATACTAAACGAAGATACTCTTTTTTGCTCAGTTCTCGCCTTTCCTCTCGAAACATTTTTCGCTGACATTTAATTAATTTTACACAGCACTCATTCCAACCTACATATTTCAAAAAACTATTAAGCGCTACTAACATAGAATTTATACTACTTACTACATATCTTTTTTGTAAATATTCTTTGTATTCTATAACTGTCCTTTTAGAAACAACTTGTTGTTCTATATCTCTGCCTGATAGAAAAAACATAAATGTTTTTATATCCTGCAAATATTTATACTGCGTATTTGGACTTTTTTCTTCTTCAATCATCCATTTTTCATAAGCAAAAATCATATCTTCGCTGATAATATGTACATTTCCCTGTTTATTGTTCATTTTTCCTTACTCCTTTTATCATTTAGATTTTTTATATCTTAAAAAGAAAAAACACACCCTATGGCGTGTTTTTATTTTCTGACAAATCAAAATTCCAACTTATCCTAAAGGATTGTCAAAAAAAGAATTCTCAAATTCTTTTTTTAAATCATTCAAAAATAGTTTTAAATCAACATCAGATTTTAAATTTTTTATTATAGATTTTTCTTCATCATTAAGTTCCTTATATAGCTGCTTTCTTAATTCTAAATAATCTTTAATAATATAAGCAGTATAAATAACGGCTACTTGCAACGATATAGTCAGTAAACGAGTAGCAGTAAAAAAATTGCTGTAAAAAAAATTATTATTTAAAGAATTACTTCCTAATCCGATAAATAGGCTATGTACACTGTTAGACAGCAGGTTATAAATAGCTGACTCCATAGATTTCTCCAGGATATTATGCGGATTTGCTTTAACGATAATTTTCCTGCCTGATAAAATTTGATCCTGCACAATTTTTTCTTTTTGCTGAAATGCATGATTATGCTTTACTTCTTCTCTTGTTGAAATCAAACTATCCTTCTCTATGCGCGCATGGAAACATTCGCTTGAAAAATCTAATTTTTTATATATATCCTGTAAATTTATCATTGCATTTAAATACATTGTGTCATAACGCAATTGAATTTCGTCTTCACCAATTTTTCTCTCGCTAATATGAAAATATATATTGGATATTTCCATAATGTTTCTGGCAGCACTTGCTATAATAGACGTATCTAATTCATTCAAATTTTCATTTACTATTTGAAAGCAATGAATCATTGACTTATCATGCAATAAAACTTTCTCGACCATATTTTCCAATTGCAACGTTCTAAGCGCCCCAGCCTTTTTTGTATATGGCTGACTTATCGGCGTAATCTTTTTCCCAATTTCGTATATCGTATTTAAATTATTAAATGCAGACAATAGGTAATCTTTTTTGTTCATTTCTTCACTCTTTACATAAAAATAATAATTGTTATAAAGATGACTATATCATACAAATTTCTTGGTTTATATGATTATGTACGACTATTTTACATGTACTCAACTTAAACTATATGCAATAATCATATTTCCAATCACAGTTAATACTGCAAATAATACCACAGCAAGTACAACTTTCTTCCATGAAAAATCAACCCTTTCTTCTGAACTTTTCTTTTTATTTAACATAGCCATAGGATCAGATTGTCTTGAAAGCCGATCATGAAACATCTTAATCCAATCTATATCATCTTGCTTACATGTAATTTCATCAAACGCTCCTTGTTCATGTGCTAACCGGTTCCTAATATGACGAACTCTCTTTAAGTCGTTTAAATCTTCTTTCCAATTTGGTATATCTTTGTATTCCCTTATTGAAACATTTTTCATATCGTTAATATATTCTGTAACGCCTCCAGTTGAGACTTCATAAATCTCCCCACATATTTTTTCTAAATTTTTAAATTCCTCTAAAAAAAGAAAATTTAATTCGTTCATAGTCACCTCCATAAAAGCACCGCAAAGTTGCCATATCTAAAATCTACATAAAATGTGCATGCGACTTCCTCACCCAGTCTGTGGTTTCTCGTCCCATTCTATCACATTTTAAAAATAAAAAACACACCCTAAGGCGTGTTTTATTTTATGGCGGAGGACAACGCTCATAGAAAAGTGGTTGTAGCCACACCGCCGAAAAGTGTAATCATTGCACAGGGAGAACGCTGTAATTATATTATTCCTCCTGAAAATGCCATGGAAAAAAGTTATCATAAAGTCCGAATTGTGGTATAATAACCTCACGACGCTGGCAAAATCAAAGATTTTGGCGTTTGAGAGAACATTAAACGCACGATAATATTGCAGTGTTACTGTAAGAAAACGTTCATCGAATTATAGCAGGATATCCTAGAGTGGGAAGGTATGTTGCAGATCCCGCAGCAAGAGAAAAAATCGAGGAGGTTGTAAAAAAATGGATACAACTGTAAATTGGTTTGATATGCCAATTGGCGTTCAAATTTCCAATGTCGGAAGCGAAGTTCACCGCGCACTTCAGTGGAAAAAACGTGGAAATAAGCAGCGTGAGGCCGCCTTTTGCAAGAAAGCCGTTGAGTTTCTTGACATTATGAAGCAGGATCCCAAGAATAAATATAGAATAGGGGAAATAGAATCCTGCATTGAGGAATTGGAAGATTATTTCCTCGGGAACAATCAGTATCAGACCACGGAGGAAATGCTGATTAAATATTATGATGCATTTCTTTTATAACATCATAATTCGACTAAAAGTATGAGCATGTCGAGTGGGTGCTTTCAAAAATTAAAAGGTTTACTAAATGGTAAACACGAGAAGATGAGTTTTATCGTAACTGAAATTTCAACAAAAAAGCAAAACGGAAGTGAAAAATCACTTCCGTTAAATTTGGCGGAGGACAACGCTCACGCTTTGCGCTTGCTCCTCCGCTCGCCTTCCGTCTCGCTTCGCTGTCCTGATTTGCATTCCGGCTAAAGCCGGGTAAATCAGGCATGCGACTTCCTCACCCACTCCGTGGGTTCTCGTCCCAAATTTTCTAAAATAACAAAAAAGACAGGCCAGTTGCCTGTCTTTTTTGTTATGGCGGAGGACATGGGACTCGAACCCACGGGGCTGTTACACCTTACTTGATTTCCAATCAAGCTCCTTAGCCACTCGGTCAATCCTCCAAATCTTATATATCTTAATCTGATACCTTAATTAATTTACCACAAAAGCTCACTTTTGGCAAGCTATTTTGACCAAATCATTAAAAGCAAAACTATGACAAAATTTATTTCACTGGCCTGTAAAAATCCATAGCAATGCCCGAATCACACACCAATACTTCCTTTGGCATTCCGGCAATCATACAAGATACATATATATCTCCGGCTGAACCTGTTACATTAAAAATCTGTACTGCGTATAAAAACCAAAAGTAACTCTCATCTACATCTTTTAAAAACAATGCCAGCACAATTCCCCATATTGTTAAAGGAGCTAACGCTACTATTATATAAGGCACTTTTTTGAAAAGCCATCTGCTTCCCGCATAAGCCATGCCTTTTTTGATTTCCATTCCGAAAGTGGGATTTTCACCTGTAAACAGCTTTATGAACATTCCATGAACGCCCTCGTGAAGCAATGTATAAACAATGATTCCCACAATCATGGCAACTACACAAAACAATAGCTTGCTTGCAGGCATATCAAAAGCATGTGATACAGGATGAACAAACAGCATAGGCACAACCATACCTGCTATAATTAAAAGTGTCCATATGACAATCAACTTTATAGCTTTACGATCTCTAGCCAAATCTAATCTATCATAAAGCTCATAGCTTTCCGGAAGAACTTCGCAGGCAAAAGCCGTACTCTTGCCTGCACATTCTATCTTTCTTGACATTTATTTTAATGCCTCCAGTACCACATCACTCATGTTTTCTTTAGTACAAACGCCTTTATGAAGAACCGGCTTTTCCTCCAAATTTTTAAGACCTGAAGGCACTCTTACAGAAGTTTCTTTTTCCAGCGCTTTTACGTAATCGAAGCCTGTCACACCATCTGAAACACCTGACAATACACGTACTTTATTTTCATCAAGTCCTAATGCACTTGCAACACTCTCTGCAAATTTATATGCGCTGGCTGTTGAAGCTATAACTGTAGGTGTATCATCACCTGTAGCTGCCAAGTAATCTTCATATACTTTATACGCTACCGCCGTATGGGTATCCATCAGATATCCTTCTTGCTTCCACATCTTGCCGATAGCATCCAAAGTCTCACTTTCAGTACAAAATCCGCCATAGAAATCTTTGAGCCCATCTTTCACCTTTTCTGAAACTTCATAGACTTTTTGACTGTCAAGCTGCTGCATCCACTCTGATACAGCCCCGCCGTCTCTATCACTTAATAAATAAAGAAGTCTTTCAAGATTACTGGAAATCAATATATCCATAGACGGAGAATTGGTCAAATGAAAATCTCTGCGAGCGTCGTAAACACCTGTGTTTAAAAAATCCGTAAGAACTTTATTTTCATTTGAAGCACATATCAGCTTACCTATGTTAATTCCCATCTTTCCTGCCATATAAGCAGCCAGTATATTTCCGAAATTTCCTGTAGGAACTACGACGTTCATAGCATCGCCGTCATTTAAGACACCTTTTTCCACTAGGCTAACATAGCTGTACACATAATATGCCACCTGTGGCACCAATCTTCCTATATTTATGGAATTTGCAGAAGAAAGTTTAATTCCCATTTTAGAAAGCTTCTCTGCAAAATCTGAATCAGCAAAAATCTTCTTTACACCTGTCTGCGCATCGTCAAAGTTGCCTTCTATAGCATAGACGTGTGTATTTGCTCCTTCTTGGGACACCATCTGTCTTTCCTGAACTTGGCTTACACCATTCTTTGGATAAAATACGATTATTTCAGTTCCCTCAACATCGGCAAATCCCTCTAATGCGGCTTTTCCGGTATCTCCTGATGTTGCTGTCAAAATACAGATTTTGCTTTGCTCCCCTTCTTTTTTACAAGCTGTAGTCATCAGATAAGGAAGTATGGAAAGCGCCATATCTTTAAATGCCGCAGTCTTTCCATGATATAATTCAAGGAACCACGCTTTGCCTGCCTTAATCACAGGCACAACTGACTCTGCCTCAAATTTGCTGTCATAAGCGCCGTCTATACATTTTTGCATTTCTTCATCTGTATATTCATCAAAATAAGTATGAAGAACTTGATATGCAATCTGTTGATATGTCATACCTTTCATTTTATCTATTGTCAAAGGAAGTCTAGGAATTGAAGCAGGCACATAAAGACCTTTATCCTCAGCTATTCCTCGTATTATAGCCGTTGTGCTGCTCTGCAAATTTTTACTTCCTCTTGTACTTTCATATTTCATCGTTTAATGTCCTCCTATATCTATCATAAAACGCCTTTTGCACAAAACCGTATTAATTCTAGTTATCAGTTTACAATAAAATAATAACGTAGTAAAGTAAATTGTCATAATAAAAAGCAGTAAGATAAACTATACCGCTTATAATATGTTATTAATAATAAAATTAGTTTATAAAGACCGAACATGTTTTAAACAATTTAATTCTTTATATAAAATTTGTCTGTGAAATCTTTTTCACATTCTTCATCTTCTTCAATATATTGTCTTATTATATTGCCTTTATCGTCTATTTCTAAATCCCTAATGTATTTACCTCCGCCTTCTTTAGCAATAAACCAAGGCATTGATACGGCACTTCCATCTTTCTTTAATACAACACAAGGAGCTTCGGTTCCTCCATAAAAAATTGTATCTGTACCATCATCATATCCAAATAAATATGCTGTATCATACTCCACACTATAATTTATTAATGATTTCAATCCTTTTGCTATTTTATAGGCTTTCTCATAAGTAATCATCTTTTTCACCATTTATTTTTATCTGTTATTTCAATTTATAATATTTGTACTCATGCTTTCCTATTACACTAAACATTACTATTTTTCATTTTATATAATACAACAACATAAAATTACACTACTCTCAAACTATGCTTGTCCTTGTACCCGTTAACCTTCGTTTAACTACCATATGAAATTACACTACTCTCAAACACATTGCTGATGATGTCGTTGAAGCTATTGGTTTAACTACCATATGAAATTACACTACTCTCAAACGAAGTACATATTCTCAAAATGTTGGACAGCGTTTAACTACCATATGAAATTACACTACTCTCAAACTATCGGATATGGTCTGTTTATAAAACTTTCGTTTAACTACCATATGAAATTACACTACTCTCAAACTGCACACTGACTGCACCATTCGCATCGAGAGTTTAACTACCATATGAAATTACACTACTCTCAAACCATATGTTGGGTCATCTTTAAATAACTCATGTTTAACTACCATATGAAATTACACTACTCTCAAACGTGCCCACAGTGTAATGTTATCTTGTATTTGTTTAACTACCATATGAAATTACACTACTCTCAAACAATCCATTGGTATATACTGTTGTCACGCCTGTTTAACTACCATATGAAATTACACTACTCTCAAACAACCATTACTTATATTTATTTCGTTCTCTCGTTTAACTACCATATGAAATTACACTACTCTCAAACGAGTACCCTGATGTTGTGTTAAAAGAAGATGTTTAACTACCATATGAAATTACACTACTCTCAAACTCTCACATTGCATCGAGGGGTGTCTATTTTGTTTAACTACCATATGAAATTACACTACTCTCAAACGGGAAAAGGTTACTGCGATACTGACCGCTTGTTTAACTACCATATGAAATTACACTACTCTCAAACGAGTACCCCGACGTTGTATTAAAAGAAGATGTTTAACTACCATATGAAATTACACTACTCTCAAACCCCATAGAATCTATTAAATCTTGTCTTTGCGTTTAACTACCATATGAAATTACACTACTCTCAAACC